>JAUSDY010000042.1 GCA_030650395.1 Acidobacteriota bacterium
TCACCCAGTCGCACCATTCTCTTTCCGTGCCCGCCCATCTCGCGCCGGCTGGCGGCGGCCGGCGGCCAATCGTGCGGGAGACGACGCTGGCTGCCTACGAGAAGGATCCGGCGGCGGGTTCGCATGGGCACCACGCGCCGGGACCCGATCTGTGGCCGGCCGACCATCTCTACCCGGGCCACCGGTGGAAGATGGTGATCGACCTGACGGCCTGCACCGGCTGTTCGGCGTGCGTAATCGCCTGCCAGGCGGAGAACAATGTGCCAGTGGTCGGCCGTGACGAAGTCCTGCGGTATCGCGAGATGCACTGGATGCGCATTGACCGCTACTACGCCGACCGCGCGGACGGCGGTGTCGACGTCGTCCAGCAGCCGATGCTGTGCCAGCACTGCGAGAATGCCTCCTGCGAGACCGTGTGTCCCGTGCTGGCGACGCTGCACAGCGACGAGGGACTCAACCAACAGGTCTACAACCGCTGCGTCGGCACGCGCTACTGCGCCAACAACTGTGCCTACAAGGTTCGGCGTTTCAACTGGTTCGACTATCCGCGCGAGGACCGGCTGCAGAACCTGGCGCTCAATCCCGACGTCGTCGTCCGCTCGCGCGGCGTGATGGAGAAATGCAGCTTCTGCGTGCAGCGGATCCAGGACGCCAAGGTCGAGGCGAGGCGGCAGGGCCAGGTGCTGCCGGCCGACGCGGTGCAGACCGCCTGCCAGCAGTCGTGTCCGGCGCAGGCCATCGTGTTTGGCGATGCCAACAACCCAGAGAGCCGGGTCGCCCGGCTGCTGAAGGACCCGCGCCACTACCGCGTGCTCGAGGAACTCAACGTCAAGCCGTCGGTGGGGTACCTGACGCTGGTCCGCAACCGGGCCGAGGGCGAGGGGGGAGAGACCCAACATGAGTGAGCACGCCGCGTCGCTTCGAGCGCCGCTGATCATGGGCGCCAAGTCGATCGGACAGGTGACCGATGACGTGTGCGCACCGATGGAGGGGCGGCCGACGGCCCTGTGGTGGGGCGCTTTCGTGGTGTCGTTCAGCGTCCTGCTGGCCGGCGTGGCGGCGGTGTCGTATCAGATCGCCGTCGGCATCGGGACGTGGGGGGTGAACCGGACCGTCGGCTGGTCAATCGCTATCACCAACTTCGTGTTCTGGATCGGCATCGGCCACGCGGGCACGCTCATCTCGGCCATCTTGTTCCTGCTACGCCAGCGGTGGCGCACGTCGGTGAACCGCGCCGCCGAGGCGATGACGATCTTCGCGGTCATCTGCGCCGCGATCTTTCCGCTGATTCACATGGGCCGGCCGTGGTTCGCCTACTGGGTGTTTCCGCTGCCGAACACGCGAGGCTCGCTGTGGGTGAACTTCAAGTCGCCCCTCCTGTGGGACGTCTTCGCGATCAGCACGTACTTCACGATCTCGGCGGTGTTCTGGTACGTGGGGCTGCTGCCCGATCTGGCGACCGTGCGCGACCGGATCAAGGACGGCGCGCGGCGGAAGGTCTTCGCCTTCTTCAGCCTCGGCTGGAATGGCTCGTACCGCACGTGGCATCACTACGAATCGGTGTACCTGCTGCTTGCGGCGCTCGCCACGCCGCTGGTGGTGTCAGTCCACTCGATCGTCAGCTTCGACTTCGCCACTTCCTTGATACCCGGCTGGCACACGACGATTTTTCCGCCCTACTTCGTCGCGGGCGCGATTTTCTCCGGCATGGCCATGGTGCTGACGCTCATGATCATCGCTCGAAAGACCATGCGGCTCGAGGACTACGTCACCGTCCGCCACGTGGAGATCATGGCCAAGCTCGTGCTCACCACCGGCAGCATCGTCGGGCTCGCCTATGCCACGGAGTTCTTCATCGCCGCGTATTCGGACAACCCGTACGAACAGTTCGTGTTCATCAACCGCGCGTTCGGGCCGTTCGCGTGGGCCTACTGGACCATGGTGAGCTGCAACGTGATCGCTCCGCAGCTGTTCTGGTTCAAGCGCGTGCGCACCAACCTCGCGGCCGTGTTCGTGCTCTCGCTGTTCGTGAACGTGGGCATGTGGTTCGAGCGCTTCGTCCTCATTGTCACCTCGCTGCATCGCGACTACCTGCCGTCGAGCTGGGCCGACTACACACCGACCGTGATTGAGCTCGTCACGCTCGCGGGCAGCTTCGGTCTGTTCTTCACCTGTTTTCTGTTGTTCTGCCGCTTCCTGCCGGTGATTGCCATCGGCGAAGTGAAGGCGGTGGTGGCGCACGATCGGCGCGCGTTGGGAGGTCGGGGATGAGCCGGCGGATCTTCGTGGGCGTGTTCGAGCACGAGGCGGATGTCATCGAAGCTGCCGGCGCCTCACGCGAGCACGGGTTCGAGTTTGTCGATGCGTACACGCCGTACGCGGTGCATGGACTCGACCGGGCGATGGGACTGGAGCGGTCGTGGCTGCCCTGGGCCTGCCTGGGCCTGGGCGCGGCCGGCCTCGGCTTTGCCACGTGGCTTCAGTTCTGGACCATGACAGTCGCGTGGCCCATCAACGTGGGCGGCCGGCCCTGGAACTCGCTGCCCGCGTTCGTGCCGGTGATGTTCGAGCTGACGGTGCTGTGTGCCGGGGTGGGCGTGGTCATCACGTTTGTGATCGCCCGCCGGCTCGGACCTGGCCGCACACCCGAGATTCCGAACATCCGCGTCACCGACGACCGGTTCGTCCTCGTGCTCGACGCCGGGGCGTCCGACCCGCGGGTGGTGCGCCGTGTCTTCGAGCACTGCCATGCGGTGACGATCGAAGAGCGCGACGTGGAGGACCGGCGATGAGACTGGGCATCAACGTGCTGCTGGGTCTGGTGCTTGCCGCGACGGTCGGCGCGCACTTCGGCTTGAGCGCGGATCCAACCCTGCCGAACCGGGAGTTCCTACCGAACATGGTGCGGTCGATTCCCGCCGACGCGTTCGCACCGAGCGCCGTGCTGCCGGGTGGACAGACGCTGCAGGCGCCGCCCCCTGGTACGATCCCGCGCGGCCTGCTGCCGCTGCACTACGCCGCGACGCCCGAGGACGCCATCCGGGCCGGGCTCGAGCTGACCAACCCGTTCGCCCCGGACGATCAGAAGGCGATCAACCGTGGAACCGTGGTCTTCGGCAACTACTGCGCCGCGTGTCACGGCCCCGGTGGGCTGGGCGACGGTCTGGTGACGCGGCGCGGCGTACCGCCACCGCCATCGCTCCTGGTCGACAACGCGCTCAAGATTGCGGACGGCCAGATGTTTCACATCGTGACCTACGGCCAGAAGAACATGTCGTCGTACGCGTCGCAAGTCTCCAGGGAGGATCGATGGAAGGCCATCTTGTACGTGCGGTTGCTGCAGCGCCAGGCGACCGCACGGGTAGCGGCGCCGGCGCCGCCGTCAGCGCCGGCGTCGGCCCCGCAACCGCGCTAGACGGGACCGGACGCCTGCGGGCCGCCGGACGATTCGGCACGGCGCTCGCCGTGACCGGTGCGCTCGCGCTCAGCGTCGGCGTGGTGCTGGCGCCCGAACGGGCGTGGGCCAACGTGCTGCTGGCCGGATACGCGCTCACCGGTCTGGGGCTTGCGGGCACCTTCTTTGTTGCGTTGACGTACGCTTCGGACGCGACATGGGCGACAGCGTTTCGCCGCGTGCCCGAATCGATGACACGAGTCCTGCCGGCCGCCGCCGTCGTCCTGGGGCTCCTCTTCGTGCTGCACCCCTCGTTGTATCCCTGGACGCTGGAGGACGCCGCCGAGGTCGGCGGGTTCAAGCACCTCTGGCTGACCACGCCGTTCTTTCTCGTCCGGGCCCTGCTCTACTTCGGCGTCTGGATTTCATTCGCGGCGGCCCTGGTCCGTAATTCGCGGCGCCAGGATGAGGACGGCGACGCGGCTTGGACGCGACGGAACATCCGTCTGTCGGCCATCTTCCTGGTCCTCTTCGCCCTCACATGCTTCCTGGCGAGCGTTGACTGGGTCATGTCGCTGACGCCGCACTGGTACAGCACCATGTTCGGTGTCTACAATTTCGCCGGGCTCTTTCAGTCGGGACTGGCGACGATGATCCTGATCGTCATCTGGCTGCGGCGCGCGGGGCCGCTGCGGGGCGTCGTTCACGACGACCACCTGCACGACCTCGGCAAGCTGCTCTTCGCGTTCAGCACGTTCTGGATGTACATCTGGTTCAGCCAGTACATGCTCATCTGGTACGCGAACATCCCCGAGGAGACCGTGTACTTCATCCCGCGGATGCAAGGGGCCTGGCAGCCGTTGATGATCGTCAACCTTGTGCTTAATTGGGCGGTGCCGCTCCTTGCGCTCATGGCGCGCCCGATGAAGCGGCACGCCGGCATGCTGACGAAGGTGGCGCTTGCCGTGCTGGTGGGCCGCTGGCTCGACCTCTACCTGATGATCCTGCCGACGGTGTCGCCCGCGGCCCCGCCGATCGGCCCTTCGGAAATCGGGGCCGCGCTACTGACGGCTGGGTTGTTCCTGCGCGTGTTTACGGGGGCGTTTCAGCAGGCGGCGCCGGTTCCCGTGAAGGACCCCTTCCTGTCCGAGAGCCTGCACTACCATTCGTAGCGCGGACCGGATATGACACGCGACACCCATTCACGCCAGCGCGTGCGGTCCGCGCGGCTCGGCGAGGCGCCCGTCCAGCCAGGCGTCGAGTCCACGTACGTAGCGATCGGCGTCCATCTCGAACACGGGTCGGCCGTCAAGGCGTGCGCCGCGGGCCGCCACCACCCCGGGCACCGTCGCGGCACGTTCGCCCGTGACCAGCGCGTCGGCGCGTGTGAGGCACGGTCCCGAAGAGGGCTTCCAGTCGGCCACCGACGGCGACACGATGAACAGCAGGATGTTTGGCAGGACGAGCCGGGCGATGCGATTCGACTCGACGATGACGCTCGTGCCCTCGGCGAGGAGGCCGCGAAGGAAGGTGGCCGTGTCGGCCAGCCGCGCGTCGGGTGTCCGGCACAGGAAGGCCCGGCACGCGCCGGCCTCGAGGTAGCGGCCGGTCTGCGTGAGCAGGGAGGGCGACACGGTCTCTTCCACGAGGGGCGGGCTGTCGTCGGCGGTCGCGTGCCGGTGAGCGGAAATCTTCACCGCGGCCCACGGCTCACGCCGCCGACGGGAGCGCAGGATGTGCTCGACGACCGACGTCTTGCCGACGCCGCTGCTGTGGCCACCGACCACGATGAGGGTGGCCGGGCCAGTGGAGGCGGAGGGAAGTTCAATCATGGATCCTCTCGGTTGCCTGTGTCGGCGATCCTTGCATGGAGCTACTTTGTTTGCTCCCGGTGTTTCGGGATATGACGGCGATCATAGGCGTCCCTCTGCCCCTGTGACAGCGTTCGGGGCCGAGATGGCTGCTCGCGCCCGATCTGCGCGCGGCGAACGACCACGGCATCGATCCCCCGGCCGCGTGGTTGCCGCTCTCGGCCTCGTGGTGCTGGCCAGTGTCATCACGCCGCCCGCCGCGCAGGCACAAACACCCGCGCCGGCCGCGTCGCAGGCCACGCCGCCTCCGCCGCCCACGTGGCGCTGGAATCTCATCAACCTCACGCGCGTCGAGTCGTGGCACTTCTTCGAGCCACCCGCGACCGGCGGGAATCCCGACTACACCTTCATCGCGAACCGGCTGCGCGTGGCCCTCACCGGAACCTGGAAGCGGTTCGATCTGAGCACGGCCGCCCAGTACGTGCAGTTCGGCGGGCTGCCCCCCAAGGCCGTCGGGCCCGGACCGCTCGGCACCGGCGCGCTCTACTACCAGCACGCCAGCCGCACCGACAGCTACGGTGCGTACGTCCGGGCGCTCAGCCTGCGCGCGCGGCTGCCGCACGGGGTCACCCTGCAGGGCGGACGATTCGGGTACACCTCCGGCAGCGAGGCGCCGTCGGGGCGCCCAAAGATAGAAGCTGTGAAGCGCGCGCGGGTCGACTCGCGAATGATCGGCGAGTTCGAGTGGTCGCTCTACCAGCGCACGTTTGACGGCTTGCGGGGAGATGTCGATCGCAAGGCGTGGCACGTCACCGGCACGTGGCTGCGCCCAACGCAGGGCGGGTTCGAGGAGCACGCGGGAGCGAGCCTCAGCGGCATCGACGTTCTTGCCGGCACCGTCGCGCTCCGGCCCGACGTCGCGCTGCCGAAAACGGACCTTTCGATCTTCGCCTACCACTACGACGACGATCGCCAGGTCGCGGCCCGGCCCGATAACTCCGGGCGCACGGCCTCACGCGTTGATGTGGGCATCACCACCCTCGGCGCCGCCGCGGTAGGCACCGCCCCGGCCGGCCGGGGTGATTTCGACTGGCTCGCGTGGTTCGCCGGCCAAACCGGCTCGTGGTACGGCCAGAACCACCAGGCGTGGTCACTGGTCCTCGAGACCGGCTACCAGTGGAAGGCCCGTTGGCAGCCATGGATCCGCGTTGGGTTTCTCGATGCCTCTGGCGACGGCAGTCCCTCTGACGATCGGCACAACACGTTCTTCCCGATGCTGCCGACCGTGCGGAAGTACTCAATGACCACCGCCTACGCCACGATGAACCTGCGCGACCTGTTCGCCGAGTCCATCGTGAGGCCCACAGCCAAGATCACCGCTCGCGCGGCCATCCGCCGGCTCTGGCTCGCCAATGGCGGGGACCTCTGGTACGCGGGGAGCGGCGCCACGCAGAACACGGGCACCTCCTTCGGTTATGCGGGGCGGCGGTCGGGCGGCACCACCGACCTTGCGTCCGCCGTCATTGAGGGAGCCGTCGACGTCACGCTCGCGAGACACTGGTCGGCCAATGCGTTCCTTGGCGTGATTCACGGCGGCCAGGTCGTCGCGGCCTCGTTTCCGGGGCGCTGGCTCCGGTTCTTCTATCTCGAGAACGTGGTGCAGTGGTGAGCGCCCAGGCCACAGCGATGGCGACGCTTCGTGTCGAGGTGCCCGGCGAGGGCTACCATGCCGGGCTCCTTGAACCGCTTGTCCGTCGAGAGCGTGAAGGTCTTCGTTCGATGCGGTGGCAGGCCGTTGGCGTCCCAGATCCCCGGCGAAACATCCGCCTGGAGGAATACCGATGAACGACAGAATCGTGTTACCCGAGCTGATCGATCTGCGGCTGGCGCGCATTCGGGTCCTTCACTGGACGTGGTTGGCCTTCTTCATCGCCTTCTTCACCTGGTTCAACATGGCGCCTTTGGCGACGACGATGTTGAAGAACATCGACTGGTTGACGAACGAGCATCTCAAAGTGCTGGCGATCTGCAACGTCGCTATGACGATCCCGGCGCGCATCGTCATCGGCGCGATCATCGACCGGTTCGGCCCGCGCATTACCTTCTCGGGTCTGCTCATCACCATGTCCGTGCCGACGCTGATCTTCGCGTTCGGCGATTCCTGGATCGTGCTGCTTCTTTCCCGCCTGGTGCTCTCGTCCATCGGCGCCAGCTTCGTGATCGGAATCCGGATCATTGCGGAATGGTTCCCGCCGAAGGATGTCGGCAAGGCCGAGGGATTCTATGCGGGCTGGGGCAATTTCGGGTCCGCCGGAGCGGCCCTGATCCTTCCCTGGTTCGCGCTTACCGCTTTCGGGGGCGAGAACGGATGGCGCTACGCGACCGCGCTCTCCGGCCTCTTCTGCCTGGGCTACGGAATCCTGTATTTCTTTGTGGTCCGAGACACGCCGCCCGGAAAGGACTTCATCGGGGCGAAGAAGACGCAGCCCATGGAAGTGAGCACGTGGAGCGACCTCGTTCAGTTGATTGTCTGGTCGTTCCCCCTGGTGGCCGCGTTGGGTGTCCTGGCCTGGCGCATGAACGGGCTCGGCTTCCTCAGCGATAATCTTCTCTACTTCACCTACGGATTGCTCGCCATCGTCTACATCGCTCACTGCGGTAAAACGCTTCAGGTCAACGTGCCTATTCTGCGCCGGGGAGTGCCGGAGGAGGATCGGTATCGCTTCACCGATGTGGCCGCCCTCAACACGACCTACATCGCCAACTTCGGCGCCGAGCTGGCCGTAGTCTCGATGTTGCCCGCGTTCTTTGAATCAACGTTCTCGCTCTCGCCGACCGTTGCAGGACTGATCGCGTCCAGCTTCGCGTTCGTTAATCTCTTTGCTCGGCCGTTCGGCGGTTGGATCTCGGACAAGATGCACAGCCGCAAGCTGATCATGCTGATGTACATGTTCGGAATCGCGCTCGGCTTTCTCGGCATGGGATTCATCAACTCGTCCTGGCCTCTCTGGATCGCGGTGGCGATCACGATTGGATGCTCGATCTTTGTTCAAGGCGCCGAGGGGGCGACGTTCGCCATCGTTCCGCTTATCAAGAAGCGGATGACCGGACAGGTGGCCGGCATGGCCGGCGCCTACGGCAATGTCGGCGCGGTTCTCTATACCATCCTCTACAGTTTCGCCTGGGTCACGTCCGAGCGGTTCTTCTTCATCATGGCTGCCGGCGCCTTCGTGAGTTTTGTCGTCTGTCTAATTTTCTTGAAGGAACCGAAGGACGCCTTCGCCGAGGATTATGCTTTGACGGCCGAGGATATCAAACACGTGGTCACGGATCGGCATCCGCATGTGCACTTCCCCCATCGAGGTGAAGAATGAGTAAGCCCGGATGGATCGAAGATTGGCGGCCCGAAGATCCCGAATTCTGGAAGACGACTGGATCGAAGATAGCCTGGCGGACGTTGACCATCACCACGGTCAGCCTTGTTTTATCGTTCGCGTCGTGGTTCATGATGTCGGCGATCGTGGTGCGGCTTCCGGCGATCGGGTTCAAGTTCGACACGATGCAGCTCTTCTGGCTGGCGGCGATGCCTGGGCTGGCGGGCGGCACACTCCGCGTCATCCACACGTTTCTCATCCCGATCTTCGGCACGCGCAACGTCATCGCCATCGCGACACTGTTGAAGCTGATTCCCTGCATCGGGATCGGCCTGGCCGTGATGAATCCGGAAACGCCTTTCTGGGTCTTCATGGTCCTGGCCCTGACGGCCGGCTTCGGCGGCGGCGACTTCTCCTCCTACATGCCGTCGACGAGCCTCTTCTTTCCCAAGAAGCTTCAGGGCGCCGCTTTGGGCATACAGGCCGGCGTCGGCAACTTCGGCGTCTCCGTCGCGCAGTTCATCACGCCCTGGATCATCGGATTCGCGATTCTCGGAGGCCCGATCGGCGCAAGCCAGGTCTTCACCAGCGGCCCGATCACCAAGCCGATCTGGCTTCAGAACGCTGCTTTCTGGTACGCGCCGCTGCTGATGCTCATAGGCGTGCTGGCGTGGGCGATGCTCCGGAGCGTTCCGGTGAAGGCGTCGTTTCGTGAGCAGCTCGATATCTTCAAGAGCAAGCACACCTGGTTCTGCACGATCACGTATGTCATGACGTTCGGATCGTTCTCTGGATTCTCGGCGGCGTTTCCGCTTCTTATCAAGTCCGTGTACGGCGCGTTCCCTGACGCGCCCGATCCGTTGAAATATGCCTTCTACGGACCGCTCATTGGATCGCTGCTTCGCGTGGTCTTCGGATTCGTGGCGGACAAGACCGGCGGCGCGATTCTCACGCAGATCTCGGGGATCGGAATGATCGCGGCAGCAAGTGCGATGGTCTGGACCGGAGTTCTGACTCCGACATCGGCCGATCAGTTTCCGCTCTTTGTCGCGCTTGTGCTGACGATCTTCTTCTTCTCGGGCATCGGCAACGCCTCGACGTTCCGGCAGTATCCGATCATCTTCGCGCACTCGCCGCGGCAGGGGGCGGGCGTGCTTGGATGGACGGGCGCGGTTGCGGCGTATGGTCCCTTCGTGTTTGCCATGCTCATCGGAAAATCGATTACCGGATTCGGTTCGGCCACGCCGTTCTTCATCGGAGCGGCCGTCTATTACGTCTTCGCGACCGCGATCAACTGGTGGTACTACACGCGCAGAGGGTGTGAGAAGCCATGCTGAATCTCAAGACAACGCTTCCAGTACACCGGCTTCACCTCCGCGGCTTGCTGGACCGCTAAATCGTCGGAGAACTCGGTGTCTCAGAGATATTGGCTGCTGCTGTGCTGTGCGGTGGTGCTCGCCGTCGTGGTGGTGGGCGGCATTACGCGGCTCACGCACTCTGGCTTGTCCATCGTCGAGTGGGACCCTGTCGTGGGGGCAATCCCGCCGATCAGCCAGACCCAGTGGACCGACGCCTTCGAGAAGTACCAGCGCACGCCGGAGTACGAGAAGGTCAACCGGGGCATGTCACTCGAGGCATTCAAGGACATCTTCTGGGTGGAATGGGTGCACCGCCTGCTGGGACGTCTCATCGGGGTTGTCTTTCTCGTGCCGTTTTTGTATTGGCTGGCGCGCGGGCGCTTGCCCCGCGCCCTCGTGCCGAGGCTGGTGGGGCTCTTCGTCCTGGGCGGGTTGCAGGGCGCGCTCGGTTGGTACATGGTCGCCAGCGGGCTCGTCGACGTGCCACGGGTCAGCCCGTACCGGCTCGCGGCTCATCTCGGCCTCGCGGCCATCATCTTCGGCGGGCTGTTCTGGACGGCTCTCGATCTGTGGCGGCCCCAGCCGTCATCCGTCCCCGTCCCCGCCGCGGCGCGGCGCCTGGCCACTGCGGTAATAGCCCTGGTGTTTGTCACGATCATCTCCGGCGGCTTCGTCGCCGGCACGAAGGCCGGGTTTGCGTTCAACACGTTTCCGCTGATGGCCGGGCGCGTGTTTCCGGATCGCATGTATGCGGGGCGGCCGATCTGGACCAACCTGTTCGAGAACATCGCCACCGTGCAGTTCAACCATCGCCTCCTCGCCGGCCTGCTGTGCGTGGCAATCCCCCTGCTCTGGTGTCACCTCACGCGTCCGGCGCGACCGGCGGCCACACGTGCGGCGGCGCATCTTCTGCTGGGGTGGCTGATCGTTCAGGTCACGCTCGGCATCGTCACACTCTTGTACGTGGTGCCGGTGCCGCTCGCCGTGGCCCATCAGGGCAGCGCGCTCGTGCTGTTCGGCCTGGCCGTGCTCGTTCGGCACAGGGTGCGGCCCGCCCGTCCGTCGTAGCCGGCCGCGCCTCGCAGGCCCGCCCCGTGTGGCTGTCAGGGGCTCCGGTATCGCTGCAGGCTTCACGCGCGGCTCCGCTGGATCTGCGGCGGCTCATCGTCGAGATGGCTCGGGCCAACCTCACATGGGGCGAGGAGCGCATCGCGGGCCCGGGCCGCACCCTAATGACAATGCTCGTCGGGCTTCTTCTTGAGCTTGCCAATCGGCACGAACGTCATGGCTTTCGGCTCCTCTGACGCGCGGCCGAAGAGCTGGCGCGCGAGGAACGCCACGGCGCCAAACACGATCACCGCTACGCCAACTCTTGCTTATCCGGTTGTTTCAGCTACCCACTATCTGTTGCGCTCAACTTGCGGGCGCGACATCCTGGCGCCGCGAATCCGCTGGTCTGGCGTCGGCACCCGTCCGGTCATCGCGCAGGGAGAACCGCGTGAACCGGCGAGGCGCCCGCGGCGAGCCGTCCCGGAGAGTCATCTCCCGGCGTTCGTGCGCCCTTGCGCCTCTTTGAATTCCCCGAGTCGGAGGGCTCTCGTTCGGCGGTCACATCTCCCTCGCCGCACCAAGCGCCCGTGCGATGGACGCCACCAACGCACGACGCCTGCGTAGGCTTCGGTCGATGTGACGAGCCACGCCTGTCATCGCCTCACTCGACCTCACGCCGGGAGATGACCTCCGAGACGGCTCGCCGCGGGCACCAGCATCGCCGGTCGGGTCGCGCAGGCCTCGCGCGGAGAGGGGCCTCCCGGCGTGAGCGTCGAGCGAGGCGTCACAAGCATCCGTCGGCACATCGACCGGAGGCCACAGTACATGGCGAAGAGCAACACGGCGCCGGCGCTGAACACGCCGAAGCGCGCGCCCGGCGCAAACACGGTGGCCGTGCCTCGGGTTCGGCAATGTCGACGTTGAGCGCTTCGGGCCGATCGAGAAAAGGAGCCTCGGACGGCGCCTTTGCGGCCGCGCGCCCGATGGCCGCCGCAAGCTCGCCGAAGCCGTCGCCCCGGGTGGCCACCGCGCGCACCACCTCGGTGCCGGTCAGCGCTTCGCCTCGGACCGCCAGATCGACAGCGCGAAGTTCCGCACCTTCAGCTCGATCGGATCGCCCAGCGGCGCGACCCGTCGCAGCGTGACTTTCGTGCCCGGCACCAGGCCGACCTCGAGCAGGCGGCGGACGACGGCGCGAGCGCCACGCACACGAGAGACGACGGCGGAGCCTCCAACGAAGAGGGCGGCGAGGGAACCGGGCTTTCGGGTCACGATGGGGGCTGCTCCTGAAGTTGAGACTTAATCTCGGCCGTATGACGGCCGTCATGTTTCCCGCGCAGGGTTCCCGCTAGCGTAGGGGCAGGCGCGAACGCCTGCGGAAGAAGCAGGTTCGGTATCGCAGGTCCGCTCCGTTGTTGTGAGATGGAGAGGGGCACCGATGGATCAGAATCCGCTGGGCGACGATTTCAGTGAGGACCCGAAGCGTCCCCTCGACGAGTTGTGCGACATCATCGTTGCGCGGCACCACGCGTACCTGCATCGCGCGCTCCCGCTCATTAGGGCGGAGCTTGCGAGGCTGACCGAGCCCGAGTGCGCGCCGGCCCGCTTGTTGACCGACACGCGCGAGGCCTTCGCGGACGTCGCCCATCAACTGCAAGGGCATCTGGCCAAGGAAGAGCACGTGCTCTTTCCCGCGCTCGAGGCGCTGGCCAAGGCCGATCGCGAGGGCGGCAGCCGTCCCGCCCTTCCGTTTCCGACCGTCCTCTACCCGATTCGCCTCATGGAGTCCGAGCACGCGCGCATCGAAGCCGCGATGGAACGTCTTCGACAAGTCACGCACGCGTTCGTCGCGCCAGAGGGCGCGTCCGAAAGCTGCCGCCACTGTTTGTCGGAGCTGTCGCGACTTGATGCGGACCTGCGCGAGCACCACCGCGTGGAGAGCGAAGTTCTCTTTCCTCTCGCCCTCGAACTGGAGCGCCGGCTGCCGTAGTCGGCTATCATTCGGGCGTGTCCACGCAGCCGGACGACGATCTGCTTCGCCGTGTCGCGCTCTTTCGCCGGTTGTCGGCGGGCGCTCGCGCCCGCGTGGCGCAGGTCGCGCGCCTCAAGTCGTACGAGCGCGGCGTCCTGATCTTCTCCGAAGGTGACGCCGGCGATGCGTTCATCGCCATCGTCTCGGGCCGGGTGAAGGTGTTCAAGTCCACTCCGGCGGGCAAGGAAATCATCCTCGAGATTTTTGGCGCCGGGGACCCGCTGGGCGCCGTTGCCGTCTACGAAGGCGTGCCGTTTCCGGCGTCGGCCCTGACGCTCGAGCCCACGCAATGCCTGCGGATTGAGCAGGCGGCGTTCTTCCACCTGCTCGAGCAGGATCCCGCGCTCGTGCGCGGGCTGCTGTCCAGCCTCACGTTCCGCCTCGCCGAGCTGACCCGTCGCCTGGCCGAACTTTCTGGCGCGCGGGTCGAGACGCGCTTCGCCCGCCTGTTCCTGAAGCTGTGCGATCAGATTGGCCGACCGGAGCGCGGCGGCGTGTTCGTGGCCATGCCGCTCTCGCGGCAGGAGCTGGCCGACCTGACGGGCACGACCATCGAAACCGCGATCCGCATCATGAGCCGCTGGCAGAAAGAAGACGTGCTGCACACGGAGAAGGACGGCTTCGTAGTGCTCGATCGAAATGCGCTTGACGAAGCCTCGGCGTCGTAGCTGTTGAAGGCTGAAGGCTGAGTGTCAGATATCCGCGCGCGAGAGTGCGCGGACCGCCAGCCACAGCGGCGCGACGAACCAGGCCGCAAGAGACAGCACCACCAGCGTGGCGGCCATCCCGGCTCCACCAGTGAATCGCAAGAGCGCGAGCGACGCGGCGCCGAACGCGGCGGTCCCTTCGATCGCGAGCAACGCGCCCATGCGGGCCGCGTCCACCGGATTGACCAAGGTTGCGGAGATCAGGAGGCGCGAAGCCGGCCCCGATCGAAGCATCGACGCGACCCCAAGGACGACGACGTCGAACAAGACCACGGTCATGAACCAGACCACGAGCGCCGCCGCCAGGACGCGGGTCCTGCGTCCCGCGTTGACACTGGCGAGCAACGTCGCGATGGCCAGGAACACTCCTGTCATCGCGATTGCCGTGAGCACGAGCGCGCCGTAGCGCCACAAACCATCGAGGCCCGCCTGCGTCTGCACCACCAGACCCGCCATTCCGAACCCGATCAGCTCCGCCGCGGCAAGAGCGAGCCAGACGCCCAGCATCCGGCCGATCAGGATGGCGCCACGAGGCACGGGTTGTGAGTACAGCAGCTCCGCGGCGCCGCGCTCCGGCGTGAGCGCGAGTCCCCCGAACACGAGGGACGCGAGGGGCACGAGCAGCAGCACGATCTGCACAAGCGAGACTGCCGTCCTCGAGAAGTCCTGGACGCCGTGCCCGCCTGAAAGGATGTAGCCGGCGCCCGCCACTGCCAGCGCGAGGCCTGCGAAGACAACGGCGAACGTTTGCAGCCAGCGCGAGCGGACGGCCAGCACCAGTTCGTATCTCGCGCAGAGCCAGAGCACCGATCGAAGAGACGTCATGGTGTGGCGCTCCGGCCAGGCAAGCCGAGAATGGCGCTGGCCGCAACTGAATCACCTCCCCGGGCAGCCGGGTCCGCATCGCGGGACGCGGCGTCCGCATGCGCCAGCAGGCCCGAGGCCATGGGTGTGGACACCGAGGTGCGTGTGAACACCGCGGCACGCGCGTCCACCCACGCGCGCGTCCGATGGTCAGCGACAAACACCATCGCGCCGTCCGGCAGCAAGGCGTTGCTCAGGTACTCACGCAGGCAACCAATCTCGTCCAACATTGTCGGCTCTTCTCCGGGCGCCGCGATCTGCGCGGCTGTCGCCAGCGAGACGATCACCATGCGGCAATGCGCGCAGGGCTCCTGGCCCAGGGCGATGGCCGCCGGCCGGGCCGGCCCTCCCGCGCACGAGGACGCGACGAGGCACGCGCTCAGGATCCAGCGCGTCACGATTCGGCTCCAATCAGCTCGCGATAAAACGCGTCGAGGCGTCCTTCCTGGGCGGTGAGGCCGCGGATCTCCGCGCCGGCAGCGCGGACAAGGTCGAGCACAGCCGGCCGGGTCGAGGCCGAGCCGGGTACGACGAGCTCGTCGCCAAACCAGACGGCTTCAGGCGATCGTTCGCGGATGCGCTCGAGCAGTCCTCCGACTCGCGCGGCCAGTCGCACGCGCATGACGCCGCGGTCCGCGAGCCGGGCCGCCAGCTCGCGTTCGGAGAGCACAGCCACGAGCTTGCCCTCCACGATCACGGCCACACGATCCGCCAGGCGCTCGATGTCGCCAAGTTGATGCGAACTAAAGAAGACCGTGCCGCCCGCGCGGCGGCGCGCTTCGACGAGGCCGTAGAAGGCGCACAGCCCGTCGGGGTCGAGCGCGGCCGTGGGCTCATCGAGCAGCAGGACGTCGGTCGTTCCGAGCGTGGCCACCGCAAGCCCCAGGCGCTGCACCATGCCGCCAGAATATGTGCCGACTGGACGCTCCCCTGCGCCGTTGAGCGATGCGAACTTCAGCACTCGATCGGCCGCATCGGCCGGCGCTTCGCGCAAGCGCCTGTAGAAATCGACGACCTCGCGGCCGGTGAGGGTCTCGGGAAACGACACACGCTGAGGCAGGAACGAGCAGGCCCGGCGCGCGCGAGGGTCGAGCGCGTTCAGGCGTTCGGCGCCGAGCACCACGTCTCCGGAGTCCGGTCGCAGGAGCCCCGCAGCCGCCTTGATCGACGTCGTCTTGCCGGAACCATTCGGGCCGAGCAGCGCCACCACCGAACCAGCCGGCACCTCGAGGGTCAGAGAATCAACCGCCGTCCGGCCGTCGTACCGCTTCGTGAAGGCGCGGTACCGGATCATGATGCGCTCCGCGAGCGAACCCACGATCGCCCGCCCGTCGCGAGTAACCCGCCGCCGATCAGGAGGAGAAGGAGGGGCGGGCCAGTGCTCGCGACGGAGCGGACGGCCGCGGCCGGCGCCTCCGCCGGCACCGCGTCGAGAGCGGGAGGACGCGCCAGCGGATGCGCGTCGATCACGGGAATGGGATCGAGGATCGGAAACGACCGCTCGGCCGCGCCGAGAGCCGATGCCGCGATGCTGCGCGAGAACAGATCCGCGGCCGTCAGGTTGCCGCGGAGGTGATCGAACACGTTCGAGAGCCGGTACGGCCGGTCGCTGATGCCATCGCCATCCAGGTCCGGATCACCGTGATCCGACCAGTAGTTGCGATCGAACCGCGTATCGGTACGCTTACCCGACAGCGACAGCGGCGTCAGGTTCCCGATGAAGGCGTTCCCCTCGAAGACATTGGCGCCGCTCGAGTCGTAGATCACCAGCGCCATGTCCGACTTGGCGACGATGTTGCGGCGAAACTGGTTGCGGTACGAACCCTCAAGAAAGATGCCGCGCGCGTTGTCGGCAATCAGGTTGTCCTCGGCCACCACGTCGTCGCACGCCTTGAGCAACAGTCCGACCGACGCGAACCCGCGATTGCGCACGAAGCGGTTGCGCCGGAACGTCATGCGGTTGGAGTACATCAGCGCCGCGCCCGCGGCTCCGTTCTCGAACACGTTGTCTTCGAACACGTTGTCATCGGAGAACATGTAGTGCAGGCCGTAGCGCAGATCGCCGGCGCGATTGCCGCGCACGAAGCCGTGAGACGAGGACTGGATGTAGAAGCCGTCGCGCGTGCCGGCCACCCAATTGCCGATCAGACGGAAGCGCTGGCTGTTCCAGACGTGGATGCCGCTGCCGTTTTCTCCGGGGTCGCGTCCGGAAATTCCCGTCACGGTGCTGTTCTCGACCACCGCATCGTCCGCTTCGCGAAGGTAGATGCCGAACAGCGCCTGGCGGATGCGGCAATCGCGGATGATAGCGCGCGGTGCGGCCACGTGAATGCCGGAGGTGTCGCGTCCGAGGTCGCCGGTGCCACGACCATCGATGTCGAAGCCTTCGATGGTGACGCCGGCCGCGCGCACGCGCACGACGCTGCCCGTCCCCGATCCGATCAGCGTGGGGCGGCCGACGCCAGTCAGCGTGATTGCGCGATCGAGCAAGAGATCGCCCTCGTAGGTGCCGGCGGGAACTGTCACGCGGTCGCCGGGCTGCGCGCGATCGATCAGCGCCTGGATGGGCGACGTGTGATCGGCGTGCGGGCGCGCCTCGAGCCCGCCCTGCGGCGGAAGCGCATCCGTGCCTGCCGCCTGCAGGAGGCCCAGCACCAGCAACACCATGGCGGGCGTCATGGCGCTATCCCCGATCCGCCGCCACGGGCGGGACGCGCCGGCGGGCCTGCCACCAGGTCATGGCCAGGGCTGTCAGCAACAGCGCCGCCACGCCGGCCATGGCATAGGACCCGGCGCGCGGATAGGAGTAGACCTCGAAGTTCGCAATCTGCTGGCCGCCGAACATCGGCGGCATGAACGGCGGCACCTGCACGGCCGCTTCCGGCGACAGGTCGTGGCCGTAGCGGTACAACTTGTAGCCGAACGACCACAGCGAAAACCCGCCGAAGTAGACGAACAGCATCGTCACGTCGACCAGCGCGACCACCGTGCCGTGCGCCGCCGCCCGCAGCATGAGCAGGCCGAGCGCGCCGATCACGAACGGCATCCACTTGAACTCGGTGAACGACTCGTTCACCAGGTCCTGCATGCCGATGTAGTGGTTGAGGACGTTGATCTCCTTCACGTCCTGGCCGTTGTTGCCGCCGACGAGCGTGTAGGAGTAAATGTCGAGACGGAGCCCCTCCGGGTACTGCGGCGCGAACATGGTCAGGTTCCAGAGCGGGAAAAAGTAGGTGGCCACTAGCAAAGCCGCCGCGGCGAGGAGCATGAGTCTCGCCGCGAGGCCGATCGGTTCGTCGAGGAACCGGTTCGCGCGTTGGAGGAACGTCTGCATCGTGACCACCCAAACTCTGAACTCTGAACTCTGAACTCTTAACTCTGAACTCTGAACTCTGAACTCTTAACTCTGAACTTCAGGTCACTTGACAACCATGTAGCCCTGCATCTCCTGGTGGAGCGCCGAGCAAAAGTTTGTGCAGTAGTAGGCGAAGACGCCGCTCTTCTTTGCGGTGAAGGTCACGGTCTTGGTTTCGCCGGGATCGATCACAAGGTTGATGTTGTAGTCGAGCAGCCCGAAGCCGTGCAGCTCGTCGGTGGTCTGCTCGATGTTGGTGATGGCCACGGTCACCTCGTCGCCGGCGCTGATCTCGAACGACGTCGGCGTGAACGTGGATCGCACCGCCACCATCTTGACCACCACCCTCTTGCCGTTGCGGGTGACACCGGCGTCTTTGACGTCCCAGACAGCCAGAGGGTGCTTGTTCTCTTCCTTGGGATACACCTCGATGGGGTGGATCTTGTCGGCCTTGATGATTTGCGCGTAGTGCGGCTCGGGCTCGGTGAACGCGTCGTAGAGGAGCTTCATCTTCTCCTCGGTGATGTCGAGCAGCTGCGACGATTCGGGCTGCGACGGCCCGACGCTGAGATGCCGGCCATGCGAGAGTTTGTTGAGGCCGACCAGGTAGTTGCCGTCGGGGCTGACGGTGTCGCCCTCGGCCGCGGCGAGGTGTCCGATCGAGTACGACATCGGCGCCTTGTCGACGACCTCCCACGTGCCGAGCTTCCATTTCGCGATGGCGCTGTCGACGAAGAGCGACGTGTAGGCCCATCCGTCGGTGCCGAACTGGGTGTGCAGCGGGCCCAGGCCCACCGGCACCTCGGCGTCTTTGATCGACTCGTACTTCAGGACAGGGATGCCGTCTTCGTCGCCCGTGAAGTCCTTGTTGCGGATGGCGGTCTGGATCTTCTCGAAGTTGAACGCCGTGGTCACGCCCTGCAGCTTGCCGGAGCCGATGATCCACTTGCCGTCAGGCGACACGTCGACACCGTGCGGCGACTTGCCGCAGGGCATGAGGTACACGATGCCGGGCACCTTCTTCGGATCGAGTACTTTCACGCCGCCGATCACGTCGCCCTTGCCCTCGGCGATGGCCTTCTCGGCGGCGCGCCAGTCGACGGCCGCGATGTAGTCTAGGTCGCGCTGCGATGCCGTGACCTCGAGCTTGCCGGTGGCCCGCTCCGAGTTGTAGGCGCTGAAAAACATCCAGCCGTCCGACGCCAGCTTGCCGGCGTCGCCGAGGTCGTAGTCGAACGGCGGCATCAGGATCTGCCACGCGAGCGACATTTTCCCGGATTTCGGATCGATCTTGACGCCGGCAATGATGCCTTTGTACTCCGTCGCGTACTTGTCGATCCCCACGACCCGGTTCGGCACGGGACGGGAGAAGCGGGTCGCCATCATCGCGTATTCCGTGTTCGGCGTGACGAACGACGAGGCGTGATTGCCGTGCAGGTTCGGCACCGGCCCGAGGATCTGCTTGGTCTTGAAGTCGCGCAGGTCGATGCGCGCGAGGCGGCCGTTCATCTCGTTGATGAACAGCCAGCGGCCGTCGTAGTCACCCTTGGTCTCCGACAGTGCGGGATGATGGGCATCGCCCCACGTCAGCTCGCCGAGCATCTTCTTGCTGTCATCGTCGAAGCCATAACCGGTCGCCGGGTACGGCGTGAACACCGGGATCGTCGAGAGGTGGCGCATCGACGGAATGCCGTAGACGTAGATCTGGCCCGAATGCCCGCCCGACGAGAACATGTAGTACTCGTCGAGATCGCCCGGTGCCACGTAGGTCTTCTGCGCCGCCACGGCGGCGTCCGACTGCACGCCGCCGCCCGCGCGCCGCGAGGCGGGCTGGCTGGGCGTGCACTGGCTGGCCACCAGGCCCAACACCACCAGGGCGGAAACCCTTGCCCACACCGCACGATTCTGTAGATTCATGATGACGGCCTCCTCCTACTTGCTGCTGATGGATGTCACGGGTGTTCCGCGCTGGCGTTGGTACTCCGCAAACGCCTCGCGCAGCTTCTGAATGGCGACTTGCTTCTGCTCCGGCGTGAGAATGATTTGCCGCGACAACACGACGCTCATCGTGCCGGTCGGGTTCGCGAGAAACGCGTCCAGCGTCATGCCGAAGCGGCTTTGCACGTCTTCGACCGCCGTCGAGAGGTCCGGTCCAATCTGGGCCGGGCTCTTCACGCCGAGCGCCGAGATCGAGTGACACACGAAGCAGCCGGTCTGCACGAACCATCCGCCCGGCCCCGTCTTCATCGCGGCCTCGGCCTTCAGCTCGTCGGCGCTGCGCGGATCGGTGCGCGGCGCGCCCGCGACGTAGCGCGCGGGCACGTCGTTCCGGCGCCACGACAGCATGAGCATCGACAGCGCCTGTGCCTGCTCGGTACTGAGATTGAAGTTCGGCATCACGGTCCCCTCGCTCAGCGCGCGCGGGTCCTTGAAGTGGGCCACGTGCCACGCAAACGCGGTGCGCTGGCCCGACAGCCGGCTGAGTTCGTACTGTTCCGGCGGCTTCTCGCCGACGTTGGTGAGGTCGGGACCGATCGTGCCGCCGAACCCGTTGATGACATGGCAGGCGCGGCAGCCCTTCTCGTTGACCAGGCTCTTCGCGAGGTTGATGGCCCCGGCGCCGGCGGTTTGCCGGTCGTAGCGATGACAGGTGTTGCAGTTCATCTGCATCAACGCGTTCTTGTTGCCCGCGAGGGTGTAGGTCTCGCCGAGCGCGCGGCTGAGGAGCGGCTCTTCCCAGTGCGCGACCTCGCCATGCGCCGCTGCGGTATCGATGGCCCAGCCCTGGCCCCCGTGGCACGTCGTGCAGCCGTAGTCCTCCAGGGGGTGCTGCTTCAGCGGTTCGACCGGATGCGTGCGATACGGATGCTCCGCCTGTTCGAAGCCCTTGTAGTTCACGGCCTGGTGGCACGTGATGCAACGGTCCGCGCGCGACAGGTCCGCGGCCCAGACCTGCTGGACGCCGCCCGGCACCACGGCCGCCTTGTCGTCGCCGAACTTCTCGGCCACCATCTGCTTGAACTGCAACTGGTAATAGCGCCAGTCGTGGGCGCGATCGCTCCACATGAACAGGCCCGTGCCGATCACGAGCACGACGCCGACAATGGCCAGCACGACGCGGTCGACGCGGGGATACGGAGAGGACGTTCGCTGTTCCATCTCAGATCCTTCCGGGAATGTCGGGCCATGGTTCCCATGGCCAGTAGAAGTTCCAGTACGGCCCGCGCAGTTCCATGCCGACGTAGGTCAGCGCCAGTACGAACAGCACGACGAGCAGGAACACGAGGTTCTGCCGCCGGCGATCGCGCGGCAGCCACACGCCGGCCGCCAGGTGCGTCGACCGGTCGATCCAGGGCCAGAAGGTCATCAACCCGACCAGGAGGCCCGGCAGGATCACGCCGCCCACAAACGCGCCGTTGAGCGTGAACGAACCAATCCTGATGGTGGTGTCGGTGACGATCTCCTGCAGCCACAGGAAGTACCACGGCGCCTTCGCGGGATTGGGCGTGATGAGGGCGTTGGCCGGCTCTTCGAGCGGCGACGCGATGAACACCGACATGATGCTGACAACCGCGATCGTCCCGAGCGTCGCGATGAGCGCCCGTCTCGTCAGGTCCGGCACCGCGTTGACGGTCGTGTTCGCGGCTTCGAGCGTGCGCGTCGTCACCGTGGGCGCCGTGCCGCGGGCCACGCCCAGCAACGTGTAGGTCTTCGTCGGGACGACCTCGGTGGCGCGCGACGACTCCAGCACGCTCTCGGCGTCGGCGTCGGCGCGGGCGAGGCCGCCGTCTTTGCGCACGCGCCACATGTGATACGCGAACAGGACGCCCAACAGCCCCGGCAGGAACACGACGTGCAGCACGTAGAAACGGATCAGCGTGGCCTGGTCGATGTTGCGGCCGCCGATCAGCAGCTCGCGGACGCCCGGACCGATCATCGGGATGGATGACGCGATGTTGGTGCCGACCGTCACCGCCCAGAAGGCGAGCTGATCCCACGGCAGCAGGTAGCCCGTGAACGAGAGGAACAGCGTGGCGAGGAACATCACGACGCCGATCACCCAGTTGATCTCACGCTGCTGGCCGCGGCCGACGCCGTTCTTGTAGGCGCCGGTCAGGAACACCCGCACCAGGTGGAGCGCCACCACGATCACCATCAGGTGGGCGGAGATGCGGTGGACCGCACGGATCCACGACCCGAACGTGATGACGAACTCGATGTCCTTGACCGATTGATACGCGCGCTCAATCGACGGCACGTAGAGAAACAGCAGCGGCAGGCCCGACAGGATCGTCAGGAAGAAGAGCGCCGCGGAGATCGTGCCCAGCCAGAACGAGTAGTTCCAGGCCATCGACGCCTTGCTGATCTTCGCGGGGAACCAGTGCAGCGCGAAGTTGCTGACGATGGCGTCGCCGGCTTCGCGATCGGATTGCGGGCGGAAGCTCCAGAACGGTTCGGCATGGACGCCCGGCGCTTCGGGCTTGGTCCGCAGCAGGGTTGGCAGGCGCATCGCATTACCCCACAGTCAGGCGGAAATCGTGCTCGACCGCATCGGCCAGGTCGACGACCAGCTGGCCGTCGTCCGGAGCGAGCGACAGGCGGAACCACGCCAGCGGTTTTGGCGCCGGCCCAGAGACGTTGGCGCCATCGCCGCGGTAGCGGGAACCGTGGCATGGGCACAGGAATCGATGCGTCAACTTCACGGCCGCGCCGTCGTCGTCCACCGTTTGCGGATTGGCGAGCGGCTCGGCGTGGACGGTGCAGCCCAGATGCGTGCATACCGCCGAGACGGCATGGAAGGTGTTGCCGTCGCGGAACACGAAGAGGCGTTCGTCGGGCAGGAACTTCAGGCCTTCGGGAAATTCAGACGTCGGCCCGAGCTTCACCGTCGTCGGCGAGTCGTAGGAGACATTCGGCACGAGCGAGCGCATCGACGCGCCGGCCTGAACCGTGATCGCCGCAATGCCGGCGCCGGTGCCGAGCTTCAACAGAAAATCACGCCGATCGGTTCCGGTCCCAGGTTTGTCACTCATGACGCCGCTTCCTCCCGCGTTGTCGCGGCTTGCGCCCAGCGCTCGGTGATGGTGAATCGCTCCATCGTCATGGCCTCGGTGGGACAGCGAATCGCGCACAGGCCGCAGCGAATGCAGCGGTCGTCGTCCTTGATCAGCGCGGTGAGCGGGAAGCCTTCCGCCTGCGCGCGGGCCTCGATCGCCGCACGCTCGGCGGGATCGAGATCGAGCGCGTCCAGCGGAACGAACGACAGGCAGTATTCGGGACAGACATCGACGCAGCGATTGCAGAGCACGCACTTGTCCGGGTCGTAAATCGTCTGCACGTGGCAGACCAGACAGCGCGCAGCCTGCCGCCGGGCGGCGGCCGCGTCGTAACCGGTTTCAACCTCGGTGATGCCGGTGCGGCGTCCAAGATCCAGCGTCGGCGGCGCCTCGCGATCAACGCGCTCGAAACCCGCCGCCATCCGGTAGCGCGTGGTCATCAGCGTTTCGATCTCGAGGTGCGTCTCGAGCGTCGCGCGGCCTTTTCCGAGGTACTCGTGGATCGAGCGGGCGGCGCGCTTGCCGTTGGCGACCGCGTCGATCAGGTTGCGCGGGCCAAACGCCACGTCGCCGCCGGCATACACGCCGGCCGCGGAGGTCGCGAGCGTCGACGGATCGATCTGAATGGTGCCTCCTGCCATGAGCGCGACGCCGTCTTCAGCTTTCAGGAATGACAGGTCGGCCTTCTGGCCGATCGCGAGGATGCATGCATCGGCGTCGATCGCGTCGACCACCGCATCGTCGTAGACCGGGGCGAAGCGGCCGTTGGCGTCGAACACGGACGTCACGCCGCGCAGTTCGACCTTCTCGAGATGCTTCGTGCCGAGGAACTGGCGCGGCCCGCGCCGCGTGATGAAGCGGACGCCTTCGCGCTTCGCCTCCTCGAACTCTTCGTGGCCTTGCATGGTGCGCAGCACCGGCATCTCAGAGAAGTCCTCGAGCGAGACGACCGTGACCTCGCTGGCGCCGCCACGAATCGCGGCGCGCGCGGAATCCATCGCTTCCTTCACGCGCGCATCAGTTTCCGCAGGGTCGGGCATCGGTGCCGGCTCGTCGCGACCCGCGCGGAGGGCTGTGCGCGCCGCGTCGAAAGCGACAAATCCACCACCGATCACCACGACCCTTCGGCCGAGATCCATCCGGAAGCCGCGATTGACGTTGAGCAGGTAGTCGATCGCCTTGACCACGCCGTCGAGCTCGACACCGGGCGCCTGCAGGTCGCGGCCGCGTGATACGCCGACGGAGAGGAACACGGCGTCGAATTCCGACTGACGAAGCTCCGCGAGACCGAATGCCGGCGACAGCGGACTGTTGAGACGAAGCTCGACGCCGAGGCCGACGATGCGATCGATTTCCGCGCGCAGGAGCGTGCGCGGCAGGCGGTACTCGGGGATGCCGAAACGCATCATGCCGCCGGGTTCGGCGGCGGCCTCGAAGATCGTGACGGCGTAATTCAATAACGCGAGGTCGTGAGCGGCGGCGAGTCCCGCCGGTCCGGCACCAATCACCGCGACCCGGCGGCGCGGGCCCGTCACTGCCGGCGGCGCCGATCGATGGAAGGGCAGCGGCAGGTGACCCGCATAACGGTTGCCCTCGTCAATGCCGGCATCGAGCAGGCGATCCTGCGTATCGGGCCGCATCGATTCCACACCGTATTGCTCGGTGACGTAGCGCTTCAGCGCGCGAATCGAGATCGGCGCGTCAATCGCGCCGCGGCGGCACGCGTCTTCGCATGGCGCGGCGCAGACGCGCCCGCACACCGACGCCAGAGGGTTGGGGGCACGCGCCACGAGAAAGGCCTCTTCGAGGCGGCCGTCCGCGATCAACTGGACGTAACGGCCCGCGTCAGTGGCGACCGGACATCCGGCCTGACATTTGACCTGGGCCTTCCAATGCGCGAGATCCGGCAACTCCGTGCGAATGCCCATGCACCCTCTTCGGCCAAGCGTGCCGTGTTTGGGGGCACCGGGCCATGACACGCGTCATACGCGTGCGCGGAGTAGTGAGGCAAGGCGCGTACCGCGTGGATCTGGCGCGATTGTCAGAAGCTGGGGTGATCGAAGCGGGAAATTTTCCCCAAGGCGCGGGTTTTTCCCGGCCGCTGACAAGACTCTTACAGCTGACAAAACCCTTACAGTTGGTGCACATCGTGAAGGGTGAAGGGGTGGCGTGGCTAAGCGAATACCTGGGCGAGGATCCGGAGGGCCGCTTCGAACACCCGCTGATTCCCTCGTCGTTCGGGTTTCGCCTGATGGGGCTGCCGATGCTGCGTGGCGGCGGGAATGCGGCCGCCACCATCCTGCCGTCGGTGGGCTGCCCGGCTCGCCCTGCCTGGCGCGCAGGACATGCTCGATGGTCGAGGTCTTGCCCACCGCCCGGCTTTGGCCCCCGACCACGATGAGGGTTGCCGGCCGCGCGGACGCGAGTGGAAGTCCAGTCATGGGTCGTCTCGGCGGGCCGATCCGCGATATCGCACTCGTGCATCTGATGACGCTCGGATGGATCTCGGGGTCGATTCTCGGCGCGCTCTACATCGTCGGGCCGCTGGCGCTCGACGTGCCGCTTCCCGGCGCCAAGGCGGATGTCGTGGCCTGCCTCTCGTTCTGGTTGGGCGCGTTCGGCATGGCCGCGGGTTTCTGGACGAACCGGTTTCACACGGTTGGCACGGCATCGGTGTTCGTGCTGGGCGCCATCGTCTTTGTGGGCGTCCGCACGATGCGAGGTCTATCACGGTCACGCGTGCCGCGCGGCGTCGCCGTGCATGTGGGATTAGCGTTCGCCAATGCCGCTCTCGCCGGGCTGGCTGGGCTCCTCCTGACCCTGCGCCACCTGCGTAGCGGCCTGCCATGGTCGTCGCTATCGCTGGCCGTGGCTCACGCCCACCTGGCCGTGCTCGGGTGGGCGGTCATGATGATCTTCGGAATGGCTTACCGGCTGATCCCGATGGTGCTGCCCACCGCGATGCCGGCGGGTCCGACCCTGGCGATCAGCGCCGTACTTCTTCAAGTGGGCACACTCGGTCTGAGCGGGTCGCTGGCGGTCGGATGGGATGTCCGCCTCTGGGTGCTCATCGTAATCGCCGCGTTTGCGAGCTTCTTCGCGCAGGTTTACCGCATGCTTCGCATGCGCCGCCCGCGGGCCGTCGAATTGCCGACTCCCGACTGGTCGACGTATCACACCGGCCTGGCCCTGCTCTACGGGTTCGTGGCGGCTGGCCTCGGAACGTGGCTGGTGTTCGGTAGCGCGCCGCCCGATGTCGGTTGGGTGTACGGTGCCGCGGGCCTCCTCGGCTTCGTGTCGCAGATGGTCATCGGCATCCAGGGGCGGCTTTTTCCACTGCAGGCGTGGTTCCGGGCGATGGTGCGGAACGAGGGGGAGCCGCCCGCGCGGTCCTCGCATGCCCTGGTCGATTGGCGGCTCGCGCTGACCGTGCTTCTGTTGTGGCTGGCGGGGCTGCCCCTGCTTATCGCCGGCATTGCCGGTCAGCGGGCACACCTCGTGGCGACCGGGGCTGCCCTGCTTCTCGGCGGGACGCTGGCCAACGCCTGGCATGGATGCATCATGATCGCGCGCGCCCGGCGCTAGGGCGCGAGCCTTGCGATCCGCCACCCTGCCTCGTCACGAGTGTACAAGAACCGGTCGTGAAGCCGATGCGGGCCGCCCTGCCAGAATTCGATCGTTCCTGGCGCCACGCGATAGCCGCCCCAGAAGGACGGCACGGGGATCTCGCCCTCGCCGAACTTGCGCAGCATCTCCTCGAACTTCATCTCGAGGAGTCGCCGCGCGTCGATGACGCGGCTCTGCGGCGAGACCCACGCGGCGATCCGGCTCTCGCGCGGACGCGAGAGAAAGTAACGCGCCACCTCGGTCATCGGCACGCGCGCCGCCGTGCCGTTGATGATCACCTGACGCTCCAGCGTAATCCACGGGAATAACAACGAGACGTGTGGGTTCTCCGCGATCTGCTTCGCCTTCGTGCTCTCCAGGTTCGTGAAGAACAGAAAGCCCTCGTCGCTGTAGCCCTTGAGGAGTACGGTGCGCAGCGTGGTCTCGCCGGAGGACGTGGCGGTGGCCAGGCTCATCGCGTTGGGTTCGACGACGCCTTCGGCCGCAGCCTCGTCGAACCAGTGCTTGAATTGGGCAATCGGGTCAGGCGCCAAATCCTCAACCCGGAGTTGCGCGCGCTCGTAGTGCCGCCGGAGGCCGCCGATGTCGTCAGTCATGTTCGCGTCGGGTCTGGTCGTGCCCATACGTGCAGACCGGGTCGCGTCCCGGGTGCCGCGGGCATCTCAGTAGTGTGGCGATTATAGAGGCACAGCCCCTCGAGCGCGTATTATGGCGCCATGGGTATGACGATGTGGTTGGTGCCGCCGCGGCGGCCGTGAGCATGCCAGGGCCGAGGACAGCAGTCGTCATCCCAGCCGCAACCGCATGACGGCGGCCGTCGCGCAGCACGCGCCCTTGAACTCCACAGAGGCGGTAACGGCCTCGGGCGCCTCGGCACGGGTGATGGGCTCGAAACCGAATCTCGGGAAGTAGGTCAGCGCGGTCTCGGTCAGGAGGATGACCTCGTGCACTCCCTGGGCCCGCGCGCGGTCGAGCACTCGGCCAACCAGCGTGGCGCCCAGGCCCTTGCCGCGGTCGCTGGCGGCCACGGCCACCGAGCGCAACAACCCGCTCCGGCCGTAGACCTCCATCCCGGCGCATCCCACGAGCGCGCCGTTCGAGAAGGCCAGCACGAACTGCGACAGGTGATCGGCCGCGCCGGCCTCGGGCAGCCCGGCCTCGCCCAGCAGCGCTGCCACGAGCGGCCAATCCTCACTCAAAGCGTTCCGGAATGCCAGGGCAGACATCCGGCGATTCTAGGCCCGGCGGTTCGGGTCGTCAACGGCGCGGCTCGTCCCCTCGGGAAGCCGCATAGGACGCCGGTCATGGACCGACACGGCGTGATGCGCGCACGATGGCGGCGCCGGCCACCCGTGGCGTCCGGCAATGGGAGACCTTGCCGCCATGACTGTCCACACCTACGACGACACGCTCCGTGCCTTTGACTGGTTGCAGCCCGGCCAGGTGTTCGTGATGACCACCGGCGACAATCCGAGGCCGGTGCTCCGCCGGCTGCAGTCGGATCGGCCGCGCCAGTTCGAGTGGGGCATCCTCGAAGATGGTCCGGCACGGTACCGCGTCGAGATCCGCCGGCGGGCAGCGGATGAGCCGCGCGCCGTGTCGGAGTATCTCGGCTGGGATCACCAGCGGCTCAGCGCCATTCTCGACGAAGTGTCCCGTCTTGTCCGCAAGGAGGCGTGCCAGGACGCGGCGCGATCGTTCGCCGAGTTCGCGTGCGGACTCAACTGGCACATCAACGCGGAAGAGACCACGCTGTTCCCGGCCTTCGAGCAGACCATCGGGATTGTCGACGGGCCGACCACGGTGCTGCGGGAGGAACACCGGCTGATCCGACGTTGGATGGACGAGGTGTCCGCGGCCCTGAACGACCCGACCGCGGCCGAGCGGGCGATCACCGGCCTGGAGGAGATCCTCAGCGAGCACAATATCAAGGAGGAGCAGGTGCTCTATCCGATGACGGACGGGGCGCTGGCCGGCGGGCGGGAGCGGGACGATCTGGTCAACCGGATCCAGGTCACCTGATGCCCACGGGGTTGACCGCGTGGCGGTGATCAGCAGGCGCGACGCCGTGCCCGATCGCAGCGTCGAGGCGACGGCTTCTTAGCTGGCTGGCCTGGGCGCCTTATCCGATTCAGCGAGGCAGCGGTCGCACCTCCCTGAAAAGCACATAGTCGGAGCTCCGCATCTCGGCGAGCGCTTGTTCGTAGGATCGCCGCGACGCCGGCGAACGGGTGTCGCGGAGGTGGCGCGCGAGGCTGACCACGTGGAACGCGTCAGGGCGCACGATCACGCTGCCGACGATGGCGACCGTCCCCGGTGGCAGCGGGCCGGCGTACTCGAGCGTGGCCGACTCGTCCTGGTCGAGCCGCGTGTCGCTCCGCTCCGTCCACTGGCCGCGCTCGAAGACGACCGTTCGCGCAATCAGCCGCTCAGCGACGATCGGGCCCACCCCGTACCTGCCGGCCATTTCGATTCGCATCCACACTTCCGGCACGACGTAAGTGGGGAACGCATGGCCCGTGTTGATGTTGGTCAGTGTCAGCCGGCTGGTGACCCGGTCGCCCACCAGACCGGCGTCGAAGCTCCATTGGACGCCGCTCCGAACCGTGTCCGGATCGTGAATGCCGCGAAACAGGTGCCGGCGGTCCGGCATGTGGCAGCTCTGGCAGGTCTTGCCCTCGCGCGCCGCCCTGGACGTTCGCCATTCCTCGAGCGTGTTCTCCAGGAAGGCCCCGTTGACCTTGGGCGCTCGCCCCTCGGCAAACTGGTGGCAGCCGGCGCAGAAGTCGGCCTGCTCGAAGAAGTCCCTCGTGTTGACGCGGCCATGAGGCGCCGGGTACTGCGCCACGAGCGGCGCGACGGTCGTCGGCAGGCCCGGCGGCCCGAATTTCTGGCCCGCCCGCGAATGACAACCCGAACACCCCACGCCATCGGCGTTGAGGTACGGGCTGGTCCACTGATCACGAAGGGGGGTGTGACAGCCGGCGCACATCCCGCTCAATTCAGGCTGGTCGTTCATCTGTGCCCAGACACCCGGCGCCATGGCCATCGCATGGCGCGTGCGCGACCAGTCGCTGAACTGCGCCGCATGACAGGCGGCACACGACACGGAGGACAGTTCGCCCCCCTGCGCGGGAACCGGCAGGGTCCAATACCCGGCCACCGTGGCCGTGTCGGTCGCGGCGGCGGGTGGGAATTCCAGCGGTCGCTGCAGGGACCAGAGGTAGGCGGCCAGATCCCAGACGCCGCTCTCGATGCCCGGCTGGTCCGCATAGCCGGGCATGGTCGTGCCGTTGAAGCCGGTCAACACCGAACGCACCAGGCCGACGTCGTCGCGGCCTCCCTTGAACGTCGACGGGCGTGTGAGATCGGTCGGGATCTCGGGCTGGCCGCGCGCATTGCGCAGTGTCTTCGCGCGGGGGCCGTTGCCCTCACCCGACGGACCGTGACAGTCGGCACAACCCAATGCGTGGTACCCGCGTTTGCCTCGGCGTGCGTCGCTTGCGGCGCGGCGCGGCAGCACGACGTCGGGTGGCGCCTGTTCGCGCTGCCACCGTGACGAGAAGGCCTTGACTCGCTCGACGAGGCGGTCCACGTCACGGCCCGCGAGGAAGGAGAACGACGGCATCGCGCCATCACCGCCAGCCCCACGCCGGATCACCGCGGCCAGGTCGGCATCGCTCGGGAGCGAGCCGGTCGGCGTCGAGCGCACTTTGAACTCCGCGCGCGTAAGGTCCGCCGGCGACACACGGCAGAACGGCGCGGCGATCCCATCGCCGCGCCCCCCGGGCCCGTGGCAGGCGGCGCAGAAAGTCGAGTAAAGCTCCTCGCCGGTCGCCCCGAGGCGCGTGGCAGGTGCTGGAGGCGCCGGCGTGTCCCGGCACGACGCAACGGCAAGTCCCGTCGCGGCCAGCAACACCACGACGCGAGTGGCGTTCATGCGTCAACCCTTCCAGCCGTGGCGGCGGCTGCGCCGGACGGCATCGCGGAATTATTGGTGAACCCGCAAGATCGCCGATATGACGCCGATCATAGACCGGAGCCCGATTTGCGGACGAGATCGATCGCAACGCGCTGGACGAGGTGTCGGCGTCGTAGCTCATAGGCGTTCCATGACAGGGCTGCCCATCCGCGGGCTTTCAGTTCGCCGGGGCCGAGTTATTTCGCGATGGAGGGGAAAATTGCCCTCACGCCATTGCCGGCGAGCCTGAGCTCGTGAGCCTTCTGACGACCCGATGTTTGGCGGCATCGAGATTGCACAATCGAGCTAGATGGCTTTCAGAACGTCGATGCGCATTCACTTGATCAACCCCAGCGATGCGTCGTTTGGAGCGGCCGTGATCACGCCACGATGGCTGTACGTGCTGGCCGGGGCCACACCGCCCGAATCGGGCGATCTCCAGATTGTCGACGAAACTCTCGAGCAGCTCGACCCGGCGTCGGTATCGGCCGGCGACGTGGTCGGCATCGGCATTCATACGCTGAACGCCCTGCGCGGCTACGAGGTGGGCCGCGCGGCGCGATCGCGGGGTGCCTATGTCGTCTACGGCGGCATCCATGCGACGTTGTTCCCCGACGAGCCGTTCGAGCATGGCGGCGCCCACGCGGTGGTCAAGGGCGACGGCGATCGCGTCTGGGGGGAGGTCATCACCGACTGTCACGCCGGCGCACCGCGACGGGTGTACGACGGTGGCAAGGTCGAGGGCTGCGCGATGCAGTCGGCCCGCTGGGATCTGCTGCCGCGCGCCAATTACATGATCGCGTCGGTCCAGACCTTGCGCGGATGCCCAAAGCACTGTTCGTTCTGCTCGGTGTGGCGGACCGACGGCCAGAAGCCGCGCGTGCGCGAGTCGGACGCGGTGATTGACGAGATCGTCCAACTCCGCCGAATGGGCTTTCGCTTCGTCGCGCTGGCCGACGACAATTTCTACCCGGTGACGCTGGGCGACCTGCGGATGGCCGATCGGCGCGCCGACCGGACCGCCTACGACCGGCTCGTGGGGATTCGCAACCAGCGCTTCGAGCTGATGGAACAGCTGTCGAAGCTGCCGTCCGATATGGTGTTCTTCACGCAGATCACCATGGAGGCCGCGGAGGATCCGGAGTATCTCGACGCCATGCGCCGTGCCCGCATTCGCGGTGCGCTGGTGGGTGTCGAGTCGGTCACGCCGGAGGGCTTGAAGGACATCCACAAGGATTTCAACCTCTCCGGTGACGCGCTGGTCGAGCGGCTGCAGCAGTTCAAGGCGCGCGGCGTGCACGTCCTTGGGTCGTTCATCTTCGGCTTGCCGAGCGACAAGCCGCTGACCTTCGATGCCACCGCGGTATTCGCGCAAAAGGCCAACGTCACCTTGGCGCAGTTCGTGATGCTCACGCCGTTTCCCGGCACGCACGATTTCGAGAAGTGGGAAGCGTCGGTCGCGGACCACGCGCCGACCATCGCCGGCGTGCCGGTGACGCGTTACTGGCTGATCCCCAAACATCTCCGGCCGAAGGTCTACACGCCGCATCCGGTGATGTCACCCGCGGAGATCCGGCAGCGAACGCAGCGGGTGTGGGACGAATTCTACCGGCTGCCGCTCGTGTGGGAGCGCGCCAAGTGCGTGAAGTCGCTCAAGTCGCGCGTCGCGTTCGTCATGGCTTCGAAGCTCTATCGGCAGATGTACGCCAACACCGGTATCTCGACTGACAGCGCCCGCTCCCACCGGGCGCATCGCATGACCCGCCTGATGGCCCGGCCGCTCGTGAAGTTGTTCGCGGGCCGGCCGATGCCGTCGCTCCAGAAAGCCCCTCGCCTTTCCGTCCCAACCTGAACATCGAAAACTAGTACAGAACCATTACAGTCGGGCGGTGTCCGCATCACTACCATCGGGGTAGGAGGCTTGCTCATGCAGCCACATCCGAAAGGCACCCGCGCCCGTGTTCTCTTGTCGTCCGTTTTCAAACCCTTTGCGCAAGACGATGAGTTCGGCAGCCGGGCGATCAACCCCGTGGAGCTCTATCACAACCAGGTCACGCGCGAGCAGGGACCGTTTTCGCTCCGCATGTTCCATCGCACCTGGAGTCTGATGCTGCTGCAGCAGAACATCTCGGCGCCCTGTACCGTGCTGGATTTCCCGACGCGTGAGCATTTCGTGCGCGAGCTGACATCGCACACCTACGATGTCGTCGGCCTGACCGGAATCATCGTCAACGTCGGCAAGGTCCGCGAGATGTGCCGGCTGGTCCGGCTGCATTCGCCGCACTCGACGCTGGTGGTCGGCGGCCACGTGACCGCGATCCCGGGCATCGAACGGATGCTCGATGCCGATCACATCGTCAAGGGCGAAGGGGTGGCGTGGCTGCGCGCCTATCTCGGTGAAGACGAGGGCCACCGCATCGAGCATCCGCTGATTCCCTCATCGTTCGGCTTCCGGCTGATGGGGATGCCGGCGCCTCGCGGCGGCGGCAACGCCGCGGCCACCATCATCCCGTCGGTCGGGTGTCCGATGGGCTGCAACTTCTGCACGACGTCCGAGTTCTTCGGCGGCAAGGGCAAGATGGTGACCTTCCTCGAGCGCGGGGAAGATGTGTTCCGCGTGATGTGCGAGGCCGAGGCGGGCCTGGGCGCGCGCTCGTTCTTCATGATGGACGAGAACTTTCTCCTCTACAAGAAGCGGGCCCTCGAGCTGCTCGAGCTGATGAAGGCCCACGGCAAGGCCTGGTCGTTGTACGTGTTCTCGTCGGCCAACGCGATCCGCAAGTACGACGTGCGGCAGCTCGTCGAGTTGGGCATCGAGTGGATCTGGCTGGGGCTCGAATCGTCCGGCAACCGCTACCAGAAGTTGAAGGGGACCAACACGCTGGCGCTGGCGCGCGAGCTGCAGTCGCACGGCATTCGCGTCCACGGGTCGACGATTGTCGGCCTCGAGCACCACACGCCCGGCAACATCGATGAGGTCATCGAGCACGCGGTGGCGCACGAGACGGTGTTTCACCAGTTCATGCTCTACACGCCGGTCCCCGGTACGCCCCTCTACCGCGAGGTGGAGGCGGAGGGACGGTTGCTCCAGGGCGTGGACCTGGCCGATATCCACGGCCAGTTCAAGTTCAACTTCCGGCACGCCGCAATCTCGCGCGACCAGTCGAAGGCCTTTCTCGACCGCGCGTTTCGCCGCGACTTCGAGGCCAACGGCCCAAGCCTCTACCGGCTGATCGCCAGCATGCTCACCGGGTGGCGCCGCTACCGCGACGATCCCGACCCCCGGGTGCGGGCCCGCGTCCGGGGAGAGGGCGCGCAGTTGCGCTCGGGTTACGGCGCCGCGCTGTGGGCCATGGAGAAGTTCCTGAAGGAGTCGAACCGTGCGGTCAGCGATCGCATCGCCGAGCTGCGACGGCAGGTCGAGCGTGAGGTCGGCGGGCTGTCGCCGGTGATCGACCGGCTGGCGGGCCCGATGCTGTTGTGGAGTGCCCGCCGCGACGCCCGCCGCGCCCCCGCCGGGCGCGTCCTCGAGCCGCGGACCTTTGTCGATCGCCGCCACTGGCAAGGCGCCTGACGCCGCGGCAGGCATGACCGGCGTCATACGGCCCGCCCCGCCCCGGCGGCTACTCTGAGAATGGGAGGCGCCGGAGCATGGCGCGCACTTACGAGAAACGGCTGCCTGAACAAACCGCTCTGATTCGCTTCAGCGCCCAGGTCGCGTTCCTGCTGCTGAACCTGTGGATTGGCGTGCGGTTCTACCTATGGGTTCGCTTCCACGAAACGGCGGGGGCCACCGTGTACGTGCGTTCCTCGCCAGCCCTTATGGGCTGGTGGCCGACGTCAAGATGCTCGACTTCTTCCGCGACGCCGGCCGCCTCACCATCCAGGTCTGCCTGGTCCTGATGGTGCTGTCGATCGTGACGAAGAACTTCTGGTGCCGCTACCTGTGTCCGTACGGCGCGCTGATGGGATTGGTGTCGATGCTGAGCCCGACGCGCATCACGCGCGACCCGATCTCGTGCATCGACTGCGGCAAGTGCGCGAAGGCATGCCCGTCGTTGATTCCGGTCGACCGGCTGATGACCGTGCGCACTCCCGAGTGCAACGGTTGCCTCACCTGCGTCACCGTGTGTCCGGTGAAAGACGCGTTGGAGATGCGGACGCTGATCAATCGCCGCCGCGTCACCGCTCCGCGGATTGCCATCGGTGTCGCGGCAATCTTCCTGGCCGTGGTCGGTTATGCGAAGCTCTCGGGCCACTGGCACGGCAACACGCCCGAAGCGGTGTTCTTCCAGTTGATCCCGAATGCTTCGTCGTTCTCACACCCGCGATGAGCTAAACCGCGGGTTTCGGCTCCCTCAGCATCACCAGCAGCATCCGCGACGGTGATGCGGCTTCCACCGCATGCGGCAGGTTGGCCGGCATGCGCACGATGGTGCCGGGCCGCGCGACGACCGCCGTGCCGTCGATGGTCAGCGAAAGCAGACCCTCGAGGACCAGCACCAGCGCGTCAAATGGCGTCGTGTGCTCACTCAATCCCTGCCCCTGATCGAAGGCGAAGAGCGTCAGGTTACCGCCGCCGTTCTTGGCCAGCACGCGGCTGGCGATGCCGCCCTCGGTGAAGGCGATGAGATCGCCGAGGGGCAGCGCCTCTGACGCAGGAATGGTGCCAGGTGTTGTCGTCATTGGTGGTTCCTCACTGATTGCGGAAGGCGCCCTCGAAAATAACCGGACCGCCGGCTGTGCGCAGGCCTGGCGCCGGGCGATTGAGCTCTCGCAAGGGCAACTCGCGATCCGGGACGAAGTCGGCGGCGTGCAGTTCGTCCAGCAGCTGCGCCTCGGTCAGAAAGCACTGCGGCGCGCCCGAGAACTGCGTGAAGACGAAGGTCTCACCGGCCACCGGTTTCGCTTCCGCCGGCAACGTGTGCCGCGAGAACGTGAAGACGAACAACGCCGCGCCCTTCACCGCGACGCGCGCGGCTTCGGCGATCGCCTGGCGGAACTCGGCGCCGGAGCGCGCGAGGTTCCAGATGCCGTGCGCGACGATTAGATCGATCGAGCGATCGCGCACCGGGAGCGCGTGCATGGCCGCAAGCGCGAGGTGCAGCCGTCCGTCCGCGTGCCGTGCCTGGGCCGCTTGCAGCATCGGCAGCGACAGGTCCGTTGCCATCACGTCGGCTCCCGACAACGCCAGCGGCACCGCGTTTCGACCTGCCCCGCAGCCGATATCCAACACTCTCAACGCTGATGAGCTGCGAGGCTGGCGACCCGCGTAATCGATCAGCTGGAGATTCGGCGGCGAGGCGGCGAAACCGGCGACAACGCCGGGATCGACCCAAGAAGATGTCCTGCCCGGCCCCATCACTCCAGCATGCACGATCTGCCTCGCCGCGGACATGACCGTCGTCATTCCCGGGCATTCGCTCGTGGGGAATAATCCCCGCTGGCTGCAAGGGTCCAGCCTTCCTGTCACCGTGGCCCTTGATTTGCACAGTCCGCATCGTCGTCTCCGGTTGACACATCAAAGGAGGGGCTCCAAATGATCAGACATGTCCTCGTCGCCTCGGCAATCCTCGCGTTTTCCGCTGGCGCCGCGATCGCGCAGCCAAAGATCGAGAAAGGGCCAATCAAACCGGTCGCCGCCTCGGACGCACCGTTGATGTTCAGCACCTACTGCGCCGTCTGTCATGGCAAGGAAGGCAAAGGCAACGGCCCGGCCGCGGCCGCGCTCGCGAAGGTCCCGGCAGATCTCACACGGATAAGCGCGCGGAATGGAGGCAAGTTTCCGGACGTCAGGGTCAGGCGCTATATCGAAGGGCTTGACGAGGTTGCGGCACACGGCACGCGAGACATGCCGATGTGGGGGGGCCTGTTCAACGCGCTGAGCCGCGACACCGCCCAGCTGCGCGTGGCGGCGCTGGCCGACTACGTCAAGTCGCTGCAGCAGTAAAAGGTCAGGAGCGCGCGAGGAGGGAGCCTCTCGCCTCACCTCGCGCGCCCGTGCTAGGGTCAGACGGCATGACGCGTCGCGAGCTCCTCGCGCTGACCTGTTGCTGGACCTCTTCAGCCGCGTTGGGGCGCGCCCAACACGGAAGCGGTCCGGCACGGCAGGCCACGCAACCGCCGGCAGAGTTTGCTGGAGCGGCCGACGTCACGCTTCGTATCGCACCGTTGACGCTGGAGCTGAAGCCCGGTCGCACGGTCAGAACCCTCGCGTACAACGGCCAGGTCCCCGGCCCGGTGCTTCGCGCGCGACAAGGGCGGCCCATCGCGGTCGACATCTGGAACGACACCAGCGATGAAGACATCGTCCACTGGCATGGGTTTCACATCCCATCAGACGTGGATGGGGCGTTCGAAGAGGGCACTCCGGGTGTTCCGCCGAACGGGGGCCGCCGGCGCTACCACTTCACCCCGGATCCAGCCGGGACCCGTTGGTATCACAGCCACACCACCGCCGGGCGAAACCTCAAGAAAAGCACCTACACCGGTCAGTTCGGCTTGTTCGTCGTCGAGACGGGTGACGAACCGGGCGACTACGATCTGGAGGTGCCGATCATGCTTCACGAATGGGAGCCGCGTTTCACGACCCAGGGCCCGTCGGACATCGCATTCCGGTACTTCTCGATCAACGGCAAGATGCTCGGGGGTGGTGAACCGGTCCGCGTACGGGAAGGCCAGCGGGTGCTGTTCCGCATCGTCAATGCCAGTGCGACGCTGCACCACAAGCTGGCGTTGCCGGGACATCTGTTCTTCGTCACGGCCCTCGACGGCAACGCCGTTCCAAATCCATCCAAGGTCCCGGTGCTGGACCTCGGCCCGGGCGAGCGCGTCGACGCGATCGTCGCGATGGATCGGCCCGGCGTGTGGATCTTCGGGGAAGTGAGAGCGGAGCAACGCGCCGCCGGCTTGGGCATCGTCGTCGAGTACGCTGGCAGGAACGGGGCGCCTGTGTGGGCGCCAACCCGGCTTGACCCCTGGAACTATCTGACATTCGGACGCCACGATGTCGTCCCGGAGCCTGACGGCCGGCTGTCACTGGCGTTCAGAGCCACTGGCGACGGGCATCACTGGACGATCAACGGCAAGTCGTATCCACGCACCGATCCGATCGTCGTCCGGACGAACAAACGCTACCGTTGGCTCCTGGACAACCAAAGCGCGGACGCGCACCCGGTGCATTTGCACCGCCATCGATTTGAGCTCGTCCGATTCGCCGGTCAGCCAGTCTCCGGAATCTGGAAGGACGTGGTGGTCGTGCCGGCCTGGAGCCAAGTGGAGATTGACGTCCCGACGACCCAGCCCGGACTCTCGCTGTTTCACTGCCATCAGCAGTTCCACATGGACATGGGGTTCATGGCGATGATGCGGTACGCGGAGTAAAGGCACCCGCGCTCGCATCTGCGTGTCAGCGGCGCTGCGACCGCCATGGGTCGCGAACTAGTTCGCGTAGCAGGGGAATTTCTCCCGCCTCGACCCGGCGCACGTTCGTGGAATCGGCCTGATTCCCGGGCGCCGCCGGCGGCACCGTTCTCGCTCTGAAGACCTCCGACCGGAGGTCATCTTTGCATTTCAGAAACTTCGCTTTCATCGCGCTCGCAGGGTCGCTGTTCCTCGCGTCGCCGGCCGCCGCCGCTAATGGCGCGTGCTGTGGTGAAAAGATGGACAAGGCCTGCTGCGACATGCCGTGCTGCAAGGACCATGTCATGGCGCCGAAGACCAACGCCGAGGCCATTGCCCCAGCGGCGGCGCCGGCGCGCCAAGCCGTTTACGTGTGGTTCCAGCGTCCGGTCAAGGTCGGCAGTCACATCCTGCACGGCCGTTATGTCATCGAGCACGACAACGACCGGATGGCACACGGCGAACCTTGTACGCACATCTACGCGTACGACGATCAGAAGTTGCCCGTGGTGGAGTTCAACTGTATCCACCTCGAGCGGAACAACGCCAAACAGCACCAGGCGGTGTTGGCGTCGATGAGCGACGGGATGCAGCAGTTCCTCGAGTTCCAGTTCGCGGGCGAAACCGCGGCGCACGGACTGCCGAAGGTCCGCTGATGTAACCCTCAAGCGTAAACGCGTTGAGCACAAGGAGGTCCAAGATGCAGTCACGAATTCTCGTCGCAACGCTCGCCCTGCTTGCCAGCCTGGTCGTCGGCGTCGCGGCCACGAAAAGCGCTCCGGATCCGGTTCGGAAATGGGCCATCGTCAACCTGATGGAGCCGACATCGATCGCCGGGATGTTCGTCTCAGGGTCGGTGATGTTCGTGCACGACGATGCAAGAATGGCAAGGGGAGAGCCGTGCACGGGCGTGTACCGATTCAACCCGGGACAGGGTCCCGCGGAAGAGATCGTCTCGTTCCATTGCAAACCACGCTGGGGCCGGGCGCCGCAGAAGTTCACGGCGTCGACCGCGCGTGACCCCATGGGCCCACGCGTCCTCACCGAGTTCCAGTTCGCCGCCGACGAGGAGGCGCACCGGGTTCCGGACCGGTTGAATAAGTACTGAGAGGACGAGCGCTCGTAATATCAGTACATGCGCCGTGCCGTCGTCTTCGTCGCAATCGTCTCGACCTTGTGGCTGCCCCAGGCGGCCGCCGCCCAGACCACCGCCACACTGACCGGGCGCGTGGTGGATGACAGTGGTGGCGTGCTGCCTGGCGCAACGATTACGGCAAGACACACCCAAACGGGCCTGCAGCGGAGCACGGTCTCCGACGCGCAGGGACGCTACACGCTGGCGTCGCTGACGCCGGGATCGTACCAGGTTCACGTGGAATTGTCCGGCTTCCGGCCGCTCCAGCGGACCTGACGTTGAGCGTCGGCGGCGTCGCCGAAGCCGTCACGGTGCGGGCCGATGCGTCGGCGGTCAACGCCCGGTCCGGTGAGCTCAGTTACCTGGTGGCGGAGCAGGCGATCGAGGATCTGCCACTGAACGGTCTGTCGGTGCGGCCGATCCAGTGGGACATCGAAACGCCTCAGGTGCGGGTCTGGAACCTCAACCTGCAGCGCGAAATGCTCGGCACCGCACTGACGATCGGTTACGCTGGCTCGCGTGGCCGGCATCTGCTACGCAGCAACGACGTCAACACGGCGATGCCGATCACCGGCACCGACGGCCTGCCGTTTTTTCCAGCCGGCGCGCCGCGCATCAACACCGCGTGGACGACGATTGAGCTCAAGAGCTCGGACGGCGACTCGTGGTATCGAGCGCTGATTCTCGAAGCGCGCCGCCGCTGGTCCAACGGCGTCATGTTCCAGTCTGCCTACACGTGGTCGAAGTCGGAGGACACGACGCAGGCCTCGACGTTTTTCTCGGATGCCACCAACGGCACGACATCGGCCTTTCCCGAGTTCATTCCCGCGACAGGTTCAGCTCGGGATCCGGGTGCGGTTCTAGAGAAGCGTTGCCGCTGTCGGCTACCGATGCTTCGCGAAGACGGTCTTCTTGCCGTCCTTCGTGAACGCGATCACGTCGAACGGCTCTTTCCGGCCGCCCTGTTCCATGCCGGGCGAACCCATCGGCATGCCGGGCGCGGCGATGCCGGCAATCGTGGGCTTTTCTTTCAGCAGCCGCTGGATGTCGGCCGCGGGCACGTGCCCCTCAATCACATAGCCGCCGATTGTCGCGGTGTGGCATGACGCGAGCTCGTCGGTCACACCTGCGCCGGCGCCGATCGCGCGCAATTGTGCATCGTTGACGTGCTTGGCTTCCACCTGGAAGCCGTGCGCCTGGAGGTGCTCCACCCAGGCGCTGCAGCATCCTCAAGTTGGGGACTTGTAGACCACGACGCCGGTGCGTGCGGACACCGGCTTGGACTGAGCGAAGACCCCCAGGCCGAAGCTCGCGGTGGCCGCGATGGCGATGGCCGAGACGGCGAGCGTGATCGTTCGAATTCCCATACGAAATGCTACTCCAATCCGGGGAAGGTGTACTCGATCGCCGTGTGCAAAGGGTGTGCCCCGGGGTCAGGTCAAGAAAATCACTGTTCGGGATGATTGGGGACAGGTCCCGACGCAAATGGCACTGCGGGAAAAACTCGCACGTTGCGAAATATTCCCAACCCTCGACTTCCTCCATTAGCAAATTCGCGCGATCCGGCTGGCGGCGTTTTTGCTCTTCCCCGGATGGAAACTCATGACCGCCCGCCCGTTACTGCTCTGTCCGATAGATTTTTCCAGCGCATCGCGCGCCGCGCTGCGGCACGCCCTGGCGATCGCCGATCACTTCAGCATGCGACTGCTGCTCTTGACGGTCGATGATCCGATCCTCGAAGCCGCGGGCGATGCGAAACTGGGCGCCGGATGGAACCGCCGTGTCAGCGAGCGCGAGCTACGGCTCCTCCTCGCGGAAACGCTGGGGCCGCATCCATCCCCTCGCGATGTGGAGGTCGAGGTCGTCACAGGGAAGCCGGCGGTGGAGATCCTGCGCATCGCGCGAGAGCCCAGGTGCCTGGCGATCGTGATGAGCACGCACGGCCGATCGGGCCCGAGGAAGTTGTTCTTTGGGTCGACGGCGGAACGCGTGCTGCGTGAGACCACGGTGCCGGTGCTGTTGACCCCGGCCGACGACGGGGGAGCGATTTCGATCGATGCGCTGACGCGCTCAGGGGCGCCCGTGCTGGTGCCGGTCGATCTGAGCGGCGCGAGCGCACGCCAGCTGGAGTACGCGCGGACGATCGCGGCCGTGCTGAAGCTGCCGCTGCTGCTCGCGCACATCGTCGAGCCGCTCCACCCGCCGGCGGAGCTCGACCTGCCCGAACTGACTGCAGAACGACTGCTTCGTGCCCGGGTTGCCATCGCCGCGCTCACCAACGCGACGCCGCTGTCGACGCCGCGAGACTCGGTGATCGAGGTCGGCGATGCGGCCGGCGCGATTGCACGCCTTGCGCGCGATCGCCACGCCGGTTTGATGGTGATCGGCCTCCACGGGTCGCAGTCGTTTGGCCCCCGCATGGGATCGGTGACCTACCGGGTGCTGTGCCAGGCGCCAGTGCTGACGCTGGCCCTGCCGCCGGAGTGGAACCCGTCTGGCTTCAACTGACCGGGCGCGTGAACACAGTGCCGACGGCTGCAATCAGTCCGAACGATAACATCCACGCGATCACGCAGACGGCGACCGCCCGCCACGTGGTCGTGTAATCGAGCGCCTGCCGGACGGCAATGACCGTTGCGGCGATCATCCACAGCGAGACCAGGCCGAAGACGAATGGGGCCACCGCCGGCATCGCCGCGAGGGCATAGAGCGTTCCGGGCGCGGCCGCAAAGCCGATTGAGCGCAACAACTCGCTCGGGTTGCTGCGGGTCTGCGGCTCCGGCAGCAGCCGCGTGCCGATGGCGGTAATCAGCATCGCCCACACGACCCACCACCCAAGCATCATCGCCATCGCGATGGCAAAGCCGGGAGAGCCGGCGATGCTGAGGCTTTTAGCCGCGAATGCGCCAGCAGCGCACGCCAGCGCGATGACGAGAATCGCGGAGGCGCCGGCGCGCCGGTCTGACTCGATGTCCTCGTAGGCGCCGGCATCGAGCATCAGCGCGCCGATGAAACGACGCACGAAGAGGGTCATGATGCGCCGATGCTACATCACCTGCTGCGAGGGCCGACCGAGATCGGCGAAGCGGAGGTGAGACTCGCGCACGACCGCATATTCGTGCTCGACGAGGTCTCGAACCGTCGCCGGCAGCGCGCCCTCGACGGCGCTCTTGAACGCCAGAACGGTGACGCTGTCGCCGCGCCGGGCCTCCGCAACCACCGCGCCGTCGTCGTGGCCGCTCCAGGCGCTCCTGACGTCCATCCACCGCCGGTGTATTGAGGCCGCCGCCGTGCCGTCGGCGGTCGCCGCCCCGCCGAGCCGCTGCGCATACGGCAATAGATTCGTCGCGAACTGGGCGCGCCGGTAAGCGGTGTCCGTGAAGAACGATTTCAACTCCGGATTCGACACGAGCTCCGCGGCATGAAGGAGACCCCGTTCTCCGTCCTTGCAGGTTTCGATCAACGTATTCAGTACCGCGCGTGGGCTCAACTCTGTCATCACGTCCTCCTGGCGTCACTCGCGGACCGCCCGCGCCGCGACGTCACCACCCTCACTGCATGTTGCGGGCCATCAGGCGGCGCCTGATGTGGGCGCGAAGTGCAGACGGCGGCGCGGCCCGCCGGGGATTTCCCCGGGTTTCGCGGGGAAACTCCCCGCCGCGTCGCTGCTCACCGCGATGAAACCCGGTAAAGGTGGTGAGAAACTCGCAGCGCGCAGGTGGCACGGCTGTTGCCCTTACAGGATTAGATGACCATCGTGACCGCACCCCCGTTGCCCGTCGAAGAGTCCGATCCGCGCGCTTATCTCCGCGACGGCAGCGTCGCTGTGCTCCGCGTCAGCCGGCCGGCAGACCAGAACGCGCTGCGGCGTTTTTTCCACGAGCTGTCGCCCGGCTCGCGGCAGTCCCGCTTCTTCAGTCTGGCGGAACCGGCCGAGACGCTCATCGACGCATTCTGCGATTCGAGCGACCCCACGCGTCAGGCGACCGTGGTCGCGGTTCGCCTGGAAGACGAAGGGCTTCGACCCGTTGCCGTAGGCTCCTATCTCGACCTCGGTAACGGCGTAGCGGAGGCTGCATTCGCCGTCGCCGATGCGGTCCAGGGCAGGGGACTCGGGACGATTCTCCTCCAGCGGCTTGCGAAGCTCGCCGCGGCGAATGGGTTCCGGCGCTTCAACGCGATCGTTCTCTGCGAGAACACGGCGATGCTCGACGTGTTCCGTGCGTCCGGGTTTCAGATCGGATCGAAGACCCAGCACGGCGTCGTGACCGTTGCTCTAGCACTCGGCCCGCCAGATGCCCGTCCAGCTCGAAATATTGCACCGCCCGTGGGAAGATATTTCGAGAATCCCATGTTGTTCGCGCTGCTCATTGTTTGCGTGCTCGTTCCCGGCTCCACATGGGCGCAGTCATTTGCGCCGCCCGGATGGAGCGACGGACTGAAATTGAATGAACCGGCCGACCTCAACCCGGATCCGCGCATTGTCGAGGTCAATCTCACGGCGAGGCTCGCGGACGTCGAGATCGCCCCGGGCAAGCGCGTGCACGCCTGGACCTACAACGGCGGCTTGCCCGGCCCGCTGATCAAGACGCGAGTCGGCGATCGCTTGATCGTTCACTTCACGAACGAGCTGAAGGATCCGACGACGGTGCATTGGCACGGGGTGCGCGTGCCGATCGAGATGGACGGCGTACCGGGCGTCTCGCAGGAAGAAGTGAAGCAGGGTGACTCGTTCACCTACGACTTCGTGGTTCGCGATGCCGGGTTGTATTGGTATCACCCGCACGTCATGTCGGCTGCGCAAGTTGGCTTCGGTCTCTACGGCGCGCTGCTCGTCGAAGATCCCGACGACGGCGTTGGCGTGGCGGATCAAGTCACGATCGTGTTGAGCGACATCGGGTTCGACGCGAAGGGCCGGCTTGAGCCCGCGGAGAGCGGCGGGTCCGCAGGAATGGTGTTCGGCCGCGAAGGGGCGTACGTGCTGGCCAACGGCCGGACGAAACCCGTTCTGCGCGCTCGGCCGGGCGCGCCGCAGCGCTGGCGCATCGTCAACGCCTCAAAGAGCCGCTACTTCTATCTCGATCTGGAGGGGCAGGCGATGACGGTGATCGGCGGCGACGGCGGCCTTCAGGAGCGTGCGGTCACGACCGACATCCTGCTGATCACCGCCGGTGAGCGCGCCGATGTGATCGTCAGCCCGAAGGGCAAGTCCGGCACGCCATTGATGCTGCGCGCCATGCTTTACAACCGTGGTTACGGCAGCGTCGAGTACCGCAGTGTCGAAGAAGTGCTGACGATCGAGTTCACCAAAGAAGCGCCGGTCACCAAGACCGCGCCCGTGACGGTGGGCCGCGCCATTCCACGTCTGTCTGCCGCCGGCGCGACGCCGGTGAACATCGAGCTGACGCTACCGCCGATGGAACACTTCAAGTCGGAGTTTCGTGTGAACGGCGTCCCGTTCTGGAAGGCGAAGCCTTATCTGGCGAAGCTTGGCGAGACGCAGCTGTGGATCGTCAGGAACGACACCGACTGGGACCATCCGTTCCACCTGCACGGCTTCTTCTTCCAGGTCGTCAATGAGAAGGGCGAGCCCGTCGGGCCGCTGGCGTGGAAAGACACGGTGAACGTCCCGATGAAAACGACGGCGCGGTTCCTCGTGAAGTTCGACGAACGTCCAGGCGAGTGGATGTTCCACTGCCATATCCTGGATCACGCCGACGGCGGACTAATGGGCACGGTCCTCGTCGGGCCCGTGTCGCCCTCCACCCACGTCCACACGAAGAAACAGTAGGCGCCGGTCAGCGCCCGACGCAGCGAATAGCGTCGGGAATCTCATCGAGGATGATGTTCGCCCGGGTGTCGTGCAGCACGAGGTCGCGCCCCAGGAATCTGTAGTGAACATCGGGCGGCAGCTCGGGCAGCGCGGCGAGCAGGTTGGGCGGCACCGTCGAGAGCGGCTCCCGCTTCGGATAGGTCCCGTTGATTTGATACTTGAAGTCGCCCGGGTTGCCGTCGCCTTGAAGGGCGGCACACGTGCCGCCGTCGGTCTCGGCGCGGAGCGCCCTCCGGAACGCCGTGCGAACCCGCCTCGAGAAAATGTCACCACGCTTGGCTTTCGCGCGCGCCACCCGGATGCGTGCGGCCAGCGCGTTTTCGGCTTGAAGAATTTCCACGGGCTTCTCGGTAACCGCGAGCGCCTTCAGTCCCTGCTCGAGCTTGCCGCGCAACTCGGCATACGAATTCATGCGAGCGATGAACGTCGCCGCGGCATCGCCCCAGATCTGCACTTGGAAGTCAGGTTTCTGCGGCGTCTGACCTGGCGAGGCCTGGAGTCCCGCGATCGACGCGAGGGCGATCATGGCGAAGCCCAGCATGGGCCGAAGAGTCATCCCTTCGAGTGTACGCCCGAAGGATCAGAAAGGGTGTGCAAACTCGAACACTTACCGACCCTTTGCGCTGGTAACCTCCCCTTGTGGTTCCCCTTGTGCTTTGTGCTGTTGACCTGGGCCCGACGTCGCCCCGAGTCCTCTTGCACGCCTCTGGTTTTGGCGCGGTCCTCGGCGCCGCGCTGAAAGTGGTGCACGTTGCATCCGATACTCACCCCGAAACCCAGCGACGTGTTGCAGCCGAATGCCTGAGGATGGCGCCCTATCTATCAGGCGATGTTCGAGGAGTCGGACGTCCTGGTGCGCCTGGGTCCGGTTTCGGAAGCCATTCACCGGGAGGCGGTGCAGCTCGGCGCCACGCTCCTGGTCATTGGCAGCGGCAGCCACGCGAGCCTCGTGAAACTACTGATGGGATCGACGACCGACGCGATTCTTCGGAGCACCCGCACAAATACGCTGCTGGTCCCGCCGAATAAGTTCGACATCATCAGCGTCATCAGTGACGCCGCCCTGACCTGCGGTCCGGTGCTGGCAGCCGTCGACCTTGCCGAAGACTGCCGGCATCAGCTCGAAGCCGCGAGCCATCTCGCCGGCATTGCCCGGCAACCGCTCTTGATCATGACGGTCGCGGACAGCTCGACGACGGACCACGATGCGTCTCAGGCGATCCGGGATCGCGCCCACGACCTGTCACCGGTCAAGCCCACGTCGATCATCGTGCGTCGTGGCGGCGTTGCGGAAGAGATCTCCCGCTGCGCCAAGACGGAGGATGCGGGCCTGGTCGTGATGGGGCTTCGCCAGAACAGCCGAGGGCGTCCGGGCGTGATCGCGCAGGCCGTTCTCGACACCGGTCGCGCGTTCGTGCTGGCGGTTCCGGCCGGCTAGGCGCGCAGGCTGCGGATCTTGAGCGCGAGCGCGACCACAACCAACAGGATGGCGCCGAGGGAAACGGCGAGGCCCGTGCGCCGGTACGAAACCTCGGCCAGAGCGGCCTGGCCCTCCGAGTCGACCTTGGCGGTGATGCCCAGGCCTGCCTGCAGCACGGCGCTCACCGGTTTCGGATCGAAGGCGTGCATCTCGGTGCGGGCCAGAGTCAGTTGGTTGGCCGCTTCGCGCAACGCGAGCGATTGTTCGCCCATTTCCATGCCCGCGTTCTCGGCTGATGCAACCAGCGCTTGCGAATGGCTGATGGCCTCTTTCAACTTCTCGATCTCCGAACGCATGGCGGTGGCAGCCTTACTCCCGTTGTCGCCTTCGGTATGGCAGTTCGTGCAGAGCGCCGCCTTATCGGTACCGAGCATGGCGTCGGTCGGCTCGGCGATGTCGTGATTGCCGTGGCACTCGACGCAGCTGCGGTCGAAGATCTGGCTGTGCGTGCTCAGCGCGAACTTCGTCGCGAAGACGGTGTGGCAGGTGCCACAGACGTTGGCGATGGCGCCGACGCCCGGCGGCGCCGCGCCGTGGTTGCCGTGGCAGTCGTTGCAGGTCGGCGCCGATAGATCGTTCCCCTTCACCATCGCGGCATGGTGAACGCTCTTCTCGTATTTCGCGCGCTGGTCCGTCGGCAGCGGCGATCCGTCCGGCAGCATGTAACCCTTCATGCGATCGGCATCGGCATGGCATTTCGTGCACGTCGTGGCGACGTTCAGCACGTAGACGGGTGACTGCGCGTCGCCGACCAGCCGCACGCCGTGCGCGCCGTGGCAGCTGACGCAGGTCGCCACTTTGGTATCGCCCTTGGCGAGCTGCTGCCCGTGCACGCTGGTGGCGTACTCGACCGCCTGATCGACGCGCTGTTTCGGCGCGTACTTGCGCATCAGCGCCGCGTCGGAATGACAGCGCGAGCACACGGCGATCACCATCTGTCCGGCCGGCTTGCCCTTGAACCCCGTGGCAGGCGCCTTGGCTTTCGCCTTGTCGGTCTCGTTGGGGTTGCCGCCATGGCAATCGACGCAGGTGAATCCGCGGTCGCGGTGCACATCAGTGCCGGCAAAATCGCGCGCCGGGGCCGCCAGCGCCGGCTGCGCCTGATCCCCATGGCAGGTCTGGCAACCGGACGGTGGCGCGGCCTGCGCCGCCGCCGGGGCCGCCGAAGCCAGGACTCCGCCGACGAGGGCGGCGAAGAGGAAGTTACGCGGCCAGGTAGCCATAAATGGTGAAGACGATTAGATAAACGACCGCGACGACTCCGGCGAACGTGATGAACGGGTTTTGCCGGCCGTCAGGATTCTTGCGATCGAGAAAGGGCACCAGAAACAGAAGCACGGCGGCGACGTTGAAGCCCATCACGCCAAGCATCTCGCCTTCGAACCCAAGCACGTGGCTCGGTATCAGCTTCAGGGTCTGGAACATCGCCAGGAAGTACCACTCGGGCCGGATGCCGGCGGGCACGGCCGCAAACGCATCAGCCTTCTTACCCAGCTCCCACGGCAGAAAGAGCGCCAGCGCTGCGAGTACCGCCAGCGCGACATACCACCACATCACGTCGTGCAGCACGTAGTTGGGGAAGAAGGGCTCCTGCGGGATTGTCTCTCCCGCCTTTTCGCGCTTCTCGACGCTCGGCGGCACGCTCATGCCCTGCCGCTGGATGAGCAGCAAGTGTGTTCCAAGCAGCGCCGTGGTCATCGCCGGAAGAATCGCGACGTGAATCCCGTAGAACCGCGTCAATGTTGCGCCGGTGACGTCGTCGCCGCCACGCAGGAAGCGCACCATGAAATCGCCGACGAACGGCAGCGCGCCGGCGATTCCGGTTCCCACCTTGGTGGCGAAGAAGGCCAGCTCGTTCCACGGCAACAGGTAACCGCTGAAACCGAAGCCCATCATGATGAACAACAGCAGCACGCCGGTGATCCACGTCAGTTCGCGCGGCTTGCGATACGCGCGGAGAAAGAACGTGCTGAACAGATGCACGAACGCCATCAGGATGAGGAGGTTCGCCGACCAGCTGTGGAGGTTGCGAATCAGCCAGCCGAACTCAACCTGGCTGACGATGAACTGGACGCTTTCGTAGGCCTCGCTGGCGCTCGGCCGGTAGTACAAGAGGAGCAGGATGCCGGTGGCGACCTGGACGCCGACCAGGAACAAGGTGATGCCGCCCATGTAGTACCACACGCTGTGGCGATGCACGGGTACCGTCTTTTCGGCGACGAACGCGCGAAGTCCGCTCAAGTCAAGCCGCTCGTCGAGCCACGCGAACAATTGTTCGGTCACGATTCAATGCCCGCGCTGTTTCACGCTCGGGAAATCACGACGTCTTCCTGCCCGGGCTCGCCGCGCAGGTTGACCTTGAAGACCTCGAGCGGGCGCGGCGGCGGCCCCGAGACGACACTGCCCGAGAGGTCGTAGAGGCCGTTGTGACACGCGCACCAGATCTGCGAAGTCTCCGCTTTGTACTGCACGGTGCATTCGAGATGCGTGCACACGGCGTTGAACGCCTTGAATTGCCCGTCGCTGGTGCGCACCAGGATGGCGGGCTTGGTGCCGAACTTCACGAGCGCGCCCGTGTTGGGCTTGAATTCCGCAATCTTCCCGGCGATGACGCTATCAGTGGCTGGCTCGGCGGCGGCCGGCGGAATGATGTACCGCCACACCGGATAGAGGATCGAGACCGCCGTCGAGACGAAGCCGAGGGCGAGCAGCCGGTCGAGAAAGTTGCGTCGCGTCACCATAGGTACGTCAGCCTGACAAGCCCCGCGTGCGCCGTATACGGGCGATACAGGTAGCCGAGCAGCAACGCATTGGTGGCCGCGACCGGCTGACCCTCCTGGACGGCCGGCAGTGCGATGCCGGAAATCGTCGTCGGTCCCAGGGCGAAGTCCTCCACATTGTAGTCGTCAAACCAATACGCCACGCCGAAGCGGAGGTTGCGGGAGATCTCGTAGCTGACGTCGACTTCGCTCCGCAGCAGCTCGTTCTTCACCGGGGGGAGCTGTTCCGGCACCGCCAGCGGCGAGCCGGCGGCGAGGCCGTAGAGATACGCGTCGTTCGATCGGTTCCAATCGGCCGACAGCCGGATGACCGTCCGCTCGATGGCCCGGTCGATGTCGACCGCGGCCTCGAGAAAATTCACCTTGCCGGTGTAGTCGGTGGTCCAGTCACGCAGCGGATTGACCTGGTCGGCCGCGGTGGTCGCGCCGCGCGATCGCTGGAGCGATCGGTACTTTTCCCATCCGTAACTGGCCGTCAGGTTGTAGCGATCGTCGGGCGTTACCGAGAAGCCGACGGAATACTGATCGGACTCGTACGACTGCAGACCGTGCGCGCTGTCCGGATATTCGTCGCGGCCGACGCCGGCCGACGCGGTGAGCCCGAACATGCCGCCGGGCATGAGGTTGCCGATCAGCGTCAGCCTCTGGCGGTCGCGGTCGGCGACGTCGTAATAGCGCATGCCGGCCAGCTCGCCGATCTCCGGCAGCAGGTGCGCGTCGAATCCCTCGCCCTCGCGCTTGCGATTTTCGTACAAGCCGCGTACCGACGCCCACGCCGTTCCCGTGGTGTCGACCGAGACGCGGAAGACGTTCTCGCCCGTCTTCTCAAAGATGCGGTTCTGGTAGTCGGTAGCCAGCCTGCTGAATCCGACCTTGACCGACGTCGACGGCGCCACCTGGAAGGCGCCATCCGCGTCGAAGGTCGCGCGCTTGACACTGAAATACGCCGACGGCCCGGCCGCGGCCTGGAAGCTCGAGTCGTATGCGACGGTCCCGCCCGGCCGGTCGAAGACCGGCGTCTGCACGTCCACGTCCGCGTAGCGGTACTTCGCGTTCACCGAGAACAGGCGCGCCGGGCGCATCGCCAGGGTGAACTGGGCGATCGTCATCTGGTTCTTGGCTTCGGCGGTCGGCCGCGCCAGCGCAGGCGACGCAATCGCCGTGTTGATCGTGAACGGCAGCAGATCTTCGTTGCTACGGCCTTGTCCCAACGCGACGTAGCCGGTGAGCCGCCCGCGCCACGGCACGGCCACGGCGCCGGTGCCGTGCAGATACGTCAGGGTATTACCCGGCCACAGCGCCATGCGGCCTTGCGACGGTGTGGCCGCGAGGTCCGGGCCGTAGCGCACCGGGTTGTCCCAAGTGACACTCTCGACATTGCTATCGAATGTCGATCCGTCCCAGCCGATGCGGAACATGCCTGAGGCGTTGCCCCATTCGAGCGCGGTGCGCAGATCGGTGGTGCGCGTGTCGACCGGCACGGGCAGCTCCACGGCGTTGCCGTGGCCGAAGGTGCCGCCGAACGGAATGGCGCCTTCCTTCGTCGTGTTCGTGACGTTGACCAGGATGTCGGTCGAGCGATCGACGTGGAAGACGATGTCGGCCCGGCCGATCTTGCGGGTGGTACGAAGGTCGAACCGCACCGCTTGATCTTCGAAATTGCGCAACGTCCTGGTGCCGCCCTGAATCTCCTGCTGCAGGGCGTCCTCGAGCCGGAACACGCCGGGCGCCACCTGCGTGAACAGCATGCGCGTGTCGCGGCTGATGAACATCGGGATCTGATCCCACAGGAACGTCGCCGACAGCCGGCCGACCCGCTGAAAATCGAGCAGGTAGCGCTGATCGCGATAGCCGGCGTTCCAGGCTTGCGCCTCGAAGTTCCAGTCTTCGGTGCGCCGGCCGAGCAGCAGGTTGTTCGCGTAGAGGCCGCCGCGCAGGTCGCGATAGCGCTGGAAGCGCGCCTCGTCGCCGTCGACCTGGTTGATGCGCCCGCCGAAATCCAGCGAGCCGTAGACCTTGCCGGTCGTCTCGCTCCGCGCGATCTCCACCGGGTCGGTGCGTGCCGCCAGCGTCGGCGGATCCTGCGCGCGCGCGACGGCGGCGCTCATCAGCACCAGTCCTGCGGTCATCCAAAGTTGGTTGCGCATGATCTCTTTCCTCACTGCCGCGTGAATCTCGAACCGCCCGGATGGTTCGAACCGTGAATGGCTGAATGACATGTGACGCAGCTGCGACTGTAGAAGTGGTTGTTGCTCTTCGCGACCTTGTTGTCGTAGATGGTCGACGGATGCCGCGTGAAGTTGTGGCAGCGCTGGCACAGGAACGGCAGCTTGGCCACCAGCATCCGATCGTTGTTGGAGCCGTGCGGATCGTGACACGTCGCGCAGCTGTCGCCGCTGATGCCGCCGTGCTCGAACAGGAACGGCCCGCGCTTCTCGGTGTGGCAGGTCGCGCACGCCTCGTTGATCGTGTTGCCCGTTTTCAGCAGCCGCACATTGGTCGTCCCGTGGGGGTTGTGGCACGACGCGCATTCCATCTTGCCCTCGCGCACCGGCATGTGACCCGACCGATCCAGCTTGGCGACCTTGTCGCGATGGCAGGACATACAGGTCTGCTGCTGGCTGACGGCCTTCAGCTGGGACCGGTCCGACTTGGGCTGGTGCACGCTGTGACAGGTCACGCACGACACGTTGCGGGCCTCGTGCTGGCTGCCTTTCCACAGCGCGTGCGGCCCGCGGTTGTGGCACGTCGCACACGTATCGGTCACGGCCTTCGCCGAGATCTTGTCGAACTGCCGCGGCTTGATCTTTTCGGGATCGCTGGCGTGCGCTTCGCCCGGGCCATGGCAGGTTTCGCAACCCTGCGCCGCCCATGGCGTACGCGGATCTTTTGCCTGTCCGTGCTTGGTCGCCTTAATGGACGCCTCGAATCCTTCGTGGCACGTCGCACAGGCTTCGCCGCCGATGTAGCCGGGCTGCGGCGTCTGCGGCGCGGTTTGATCGGGCGCGGCCGTCTCGATCGCCGCGGGCGGTGGCGCCGGCGCCGCCGCAACCGGCGTGGTCCGCAGGACGCTCGTTGCCAGCGCGCCCGCGAATACGATCGCGGCCGCTGCGTTCAGAAACGCGATGGGGCGGATTCTCACGTCATCCTCTTTTCTGCCTTCTGCCTTCTGCCTTCTGCCTTCTGCCTTCTGCCTCTTGCCTTCTGCCTTTTCCTACGGCATCGCATGACATGACTCGCAGTCCTGCTTGATCGCCGTGCCATCAGCAGCCTTGTGATTCTCGTCGTGACATCGGAAGCAACCCGGGAAGGCGACGTGGCCGATGTTGTTCGGATACGTGCTCCACGCCACCTTCATCGCGGGGAAGACGTTGCGGGCGTAGACGCCCTGCACGCCGGCGATGATGCGCGCGAGCGCTTCCGGCGACGCGCCGGCCTGCGGGCGATACGCCTCGCGGAGACGCGCGTCGATGCCGGCCATCGCGGCGTCCGTCGACGCGTAGTCCGCCTTGAGAGCGGTCACCGCTTCACGCCGGGCAAACGGCAGGTCGCGTGGCATCTGGCCGAGCGCCATGGCCGTGTCTGCCGCGCGCTCCGCACTGGGATCGAAGGTGTGAGCCGGCCGGTTATGGCAGTCGATGCAGTCCATCGTCCGCCGCTCGCCCTGGGCGAGCTGTTCCGGTGTCGTGCCCTCGACGGTGTATTCCCTGGTCCGGCCGCTGCGATCGGTGAACTTGACCCAGGGGATCGTCTGGCGCTCGGCCTCGGTGGCGATGTACTCGACGCGGTTATCGATGTTCATGTGCCAGTGAATGCCGCTGCCGACGCCGAGCTCGGCCCGTCCGCCGCCGACGTGCAGCTGCAAAGTCGTCACGGTCTCGGTGCTCTTTTCGTCGTCTGCGTATTCGCGGATCTGGCGGAGCTTGTCGCCGTGGGATTTCTCGGGCCAGTGGCAGTTCTCACAGGTCTCGCGCGCCGGCCGCATCGTCCGCACCGGCGCGGGCACGGGGGCAGGCACGTTGTTGGTGAACAACTGCCAGAGCTGCCGCGTGCCGGCAACCTTCGATTCGACGAGGGCTCCCGCGCCCGGCCCGACATGGCAAGACACGCATGCGACGCGCGCGTGCGGGCTCACCTGGTACGCGGCGTACTCTGGTTCCATCGTCGAGTGGCACGTTGTGCCGCAGAACTCCGCCGACTCCATGTGATGGACGGCACCGTACGCGGCGAGCGAGAACACGAGAATGTTGAAGCAGGTCATCAGCGCCACGGTGAACATGACCGTTCGCGTCCGCGGCAGCCGCAGATCGATGACGGGCCACTCCTCGGCGGCCCGCCCGGCGGCCCTGCGCCGGTGCTGCCGCCAGATCCCCAGCGGGATCAGGAGCAGGCCGATCAGGAAGCCGGCCGGCACGGCGACGAACAGCAGCAGCCCCAGGTAGGGGTTCCTCAGCTGTCCGCCCATTTCGAGCGCGAGCAATACGAAGAACACGACCGCCATCGCGGTGGCGATGGCGACGCCGATCAGGCTGATCGGGTTGCGTGCGGCCGAAGGCAGGTCGAGGCGCATGACGACCGCCGGTTACTTTTTTTTCTTCGCGTGCAGAAACGCGACGAGCGCATCGAGATCTTCCTTCGGAAGACTTGCAAACGCCTTCATCGCGGGCTTGCGCGTGGCCTGGGCCTTGGCGCCCATCTCCGCCGGCGTGACGATCCACTGGCGGATCTCATCGGCGCTCCACTTCAACCCGACCCCGTCGAGCGGGCCTTTGGCGTTGCCCTTGCCGTCCAGCGAGTGGCACAGGGAGCACTTTTGCGCCACGTACACCACCGCGCCCTTGTCGGCGGCCGGCGCGCCGCCTGGTGCGGGCGCCGCCTGTGCCGAAGCGCCACCGCCGCCGGTGATTAGCGCCACGATCAAGAACCCGCCAACCTGCTTCAGTCTCATCATGTCATCAGCCTCCGAGCGCGACTCGTTACCCGATAGTTCAATACGCTGGCACAAACCGCTGTCTCTTCCAGCACACTGCTGCAAAGTTCTCGCCGACAACCCGCTGGGTGAAGGTGATGGGCAACGAGCCGCGCGCGGGAGATTTCCCTCGTCAGAGCGAAAGATTCCCCACTACGGCGAATCGGTTTCGGGGCGTGCAGATGCCCAAGTACGGTGGCATGCCCGTTGCCCTTGAACGGGTCTGTGCAGCTGAGAGCCGTCCGTCACAATACCACGCTCATTGCGAGTTTCTGTCTCGCCGCCATCGCCGCACACCTGTTATTACGCTTTGGCGTGCAGGCCAGCCGGTCGACCGCAAACGTGCCGTTGTTGGCGGCCATCGTGCTCGGGGGCACGCCGCTGCTGTACGGGTTGCTGCGGAAGTTTCTGCACCGCGAATTCGGCTCTGACCTGCTGGGCGGCATTGCGGTCGTGACGTCGGTGTGGCTGGGCGAGTATCTGGCCGGCTCGATCATCGTGCTGATGCTGTCTGGCGGCGAGGCGCTCGAAAGCTACGCGGTGCGGAGCGCTTCGTCCGTTCTGGCAGCGCTGGCCCGGCGTGTTCCCGCCGTCGCGCACCGCCGATCGGCGAGCGGCATCGAAGATATCGCGCTCGACGAGGTTGCCGTCGGCGACACGCTCGTAATCTACCCGCACGAGATCTGCCCGGTTGACGGCACGGTGCTCGATGGGCACGGCGTGATGGATGAGTCGTACCTGACCGGCGAGCCGTTCGAGATCACCAAGACGCGCGGGTCGACGGTGATCTCGGGCGCGGTCAACGGTGCGTCTGCTCTCACGATCCAGACGACACGACGCGCCGCCGATTCGCGCTACGCGAAGATCATGCTGGTGATGCGCGAGTCCGAGCAGAGCCGGCCGCGGCTGCGTCGGCTCGGCGATCGCCTCGGAGCAATTTATACGCCGGTGGCGCTTGGCGTCGCGCTGGCGGCGTGGGGCCTGAGCGGCGATGCCACCAGGTTCCTGGCCGTGCTCGTCATCGCGACACCGTGCCCGCTGCTGATCGCGATTCCGGTCGCGATCGTCGGCTCGATCTCGCTGTGCGCGCGGCGGGCGATCATCGTGAAGAGTCCCGTCGTGCTCGAGCAGATCGCGACGTGCCGCACCGCGATCTTCGACAAGACCGGCACGCTGACCTACGGCGAGCCGACGCTGACCGACGTGATGCTCGCGCCGGGCCGCTCGCGCCGCGAGGTCGTCGCGCTGGCGGCCAGCGTGGAGCGCTACTCGAAACATCCCCTCGCGGTGGCCCTGCTCGATGCCGCGTCGGCCGAGGATGTCGCGCTCGTCGACGCGACGGAGGTCACCGAGCCGCCTGGCGAGGGTCTGCGGGGCATTGTGGGCGGCCGTCACGTCCGCATTGCCAGCCGAGTGAAGGTGCTGGCCGAGGATCCGTCGGCGGCGGCGCTCTTCCCGCCCATCGCGGGCGGACTCGAGTGTGTGGTCGCGGTCGACGGCCGTTACGCGGCGACGCTCCGGTTTCGCGACGCCCCGCGACCCGAGAGCCGCTCGTTCGTGGAGCACCTGGGTCCAAAGCACCAGTTCCGCAAGACGATGATCGTGTCGGGCGATCGGGAGTCGGAGGTCCGTTACCTGGCGGAGCAAGTCGGCGTGAGCGAAGTGCACGCGCAGCAAAGCCCCGAACAGAAACTGGCCTTGGTGCGGCGTGAAACCACCGCCGCCAACACCCTCTATGTCGGCGACGGCATCAACGACGCGCCGGCCATGATGGCGGCCACGGTCGGCATCGCGATCGGCGAGCACAGCGATGTCACTGCCGAAGCCGCCGGCGTGGTCGTGATGGAGAACTCGCTGAAGAAGATCGACGAGTTCATGCACATCAGCCGGCGGATGCGATCGATCGCGCTGCAGAGCGCGGTGGGCGGCATGGCGCTCAGCATCGTGGGCATGGCGCTGGCGTCAGCCGGATGGCTGAGCCCGGTGAGCGGCGCACTCGCGCAAGAAGCGATCGATGTGCTCGCCGTATTGAACGCGCTCCGCGCGGCGTTTCCCCCTGCCGTCATTCACGATTTCTGATGAGACGCCTCACCGCTTGATCGTTGAAATGCCGCCGATGGCGTCGCGCAAGACGGCGATGATCAGGTTCGCCTCGATTCGGATGCCGCGGTGACCAGGCGTCGGGGGCGCATCGTTCGCGCCAGAGTTCTGCGGCCTGATTGACGGGAGCGTGCGCCGATTCGTGTCACGAGCGCTACGCCGGTGCGGAAACTTCCGCATCGATGGGGAAACTTGCCGTGCTCACCAGGCTTCGCCGGCCCGGCTCGGACGTGCCTTGGCGGCAACGAGTTGTGCCCTCCCACTCGATTGTGTCTGGCATGGGTTGTGCTGCCCGAACAAGTAGCGGCGCGAGTGCCGCCCAGTGGTGAGGTTGTCATGGTTGTCCTCAAGAACATCCTGGTGGCGACAGATTTCAGCGAGCCGTCGACCGTGGCGATGGCTTACGGACGGGACTTCGCGCGGTCGTATGGCGCAACGCTGCACGTGCTTCACGTCGTGGAAGACGTCACGATGCGGTATAGCCCCGAGATCGCGTTCGCGATCCCGGACCTGCAGAAAGACTTCGAGAAGGCCTCGAGGCGCGATCTGGACGCGCTGATCACCGCCGACGACAAGCAGACGTTGAAGGTTGTTCCCGTCGTCGAGACGCATCTGAACGTCGCCCGCGGCATCACCGACTACGCCAAGGCCAATGCCATCGACCTGATCATCGTCGGCACCCACGGCCGCGGCGCCGTGAAGCAGTTCCTGATAGGGAGCGTGGCCGAGCGTGTGGTGCGCACCGCGCCGTGTCCGGTGCTCGCCGTGCGGACGAACGAACGCGAGTTCATCGCGCCCGATGCGCTCGCGATTGCGGCGAAAGCGTAGCGGGCTCGATGATCACCGAAGACCAAACGGCCGTCGTGACTTTTCTCGCCGCGCCCTCCACGCATGGCGGCGTCGCGGTGGAGCGGATCGACACGCACGCGGCGGTCGTCTTCCTGGCGGGCGATCGCGCCTTCAAGCTCAAGCGCGCGGTTTGTTACGACTACCTCGATTTTTCGACGGTCGAGCAGCGCCGGGAGATGTGCGAGGCCGAGGTGCGAATCAATCGTCGTACCGCGCCGGCGCTCTATCGCGGTGTCGTCGCGGTCACCCGCGAGGCCGATGAATCGCTGGCGTTTGGCGGATCCGGCGCGCCGGTGGACTGGGTCATCGAGATGACCCGCTTCGATCAGGACGGTCTCTTCGATCGGCTGGCCGCGCGCGGAGCGCTCGGTCTCGAGCTCATGGCGCCGTTGGGGGCCGCCATCGCCCGGTTCCATAACGGCGCCGGGTCCCGGTTCGATCATGGTGGACGCGCCGGAATGGCGTGGGTCGTCAACGGCAACGCCGAGGGATTGACGAGCGAGGGCACGGGCATTCTGCCGCGAAACGGGTGCGCCACCATAACCAGCAACACTCGGTATGCGCTCGATCTTCAGAGCGATCTGCTGGATGCGCGGCGCAACGCCGGGTTGGTGCGCGACTGCCACGGCGATCTGCATCTGCGCAACATCGTGCTGATCGACGGCCGGCCGACGCTGTTCGACGCCATCGAGTTCAACGACGAGATCGCGTGCATCGACGTGCTCTACGATCTGTCGTTCCTGCTGATGGATCTCTGGCGCAGGCAATTGCCGGAACATGCCAACCATGTCTGGAACGCCTACCTGGCCGAGACGGTGGACCTCGACGGCCTGCCCTTGTTGCCGCTATTCCTGTCGTGCCGCGCGGCGGTCAGGGCGAAGACCAGCGCGGCGGCCGCGAGGGTGCAGGTTGATGTGACTCGCCGGGCCGGCCTGGAAACGCTGGCGCGCGATTACCTCGCGATGGCGGGGAGACTGCTGCAGTCATCACCGCCGTGCCTGATCGCCGTCGGAGGGTTTTCCGGATCCGGCAAGTCATCACTGGCACTGGCGCTCGCGCCTTCGCTCGGCGGCGTCCCGGGCGCCGTCGTGATCCGCAGCGACGACGTGCGGAAGCGGCTGTGCGGCGTCAAGCCACTTGATCATCTTGGGCCCGAGAGTTACACGGCCGGCGTGAACGATCGCGTCTACGCCGCCGCCGCCGGGCTTGCCGGCGCGGTCGTCCGCGGCGGATATGTGGCGATCGTCGACGCGGTGTTCGGGCGGCCGGCCGATCGCGACGCGATTCGCCGCACGGCGTCTGCCGCGGGCGTGCAATTCGCCGGCGTGTGGCTGGATGCGCCCGAGCCGGTCCTGATCGTGCGGGCCGAGGCGCGCCGTGCCGATCCGTCGGACGCCGACGCGACCGTGATTCGACGCCAGCTCGCCGAGCCGACGGGCGCGATCGACTGGCAGCGGCTCGACGCGTCGGTGCCGATGGCGGGTGTGCGCGAGGCCGCGACGGCGCTGTTGAGCGAGGCGCACATCGCCGCTTCACCAGGCTCGATGCGCTGATTCAAAAGATGTTCTCATCGCAGCGCCGCCACGAGCCGAAGCCCAGCGGCCTCCCGATCGCATCATACCGAGGACGGCCGCGAATTCTGGCTGGCGGCGCGCGGCCGCAACGTTCTCATCACCGGCGACACCAAGTCCGGCAAGTCGTGGGTGGCCGGGCTGCTGTGCGAGCAACTGATTCTTCACGGCTACTGCCTCTGCGTCATCGATCCGGAAGGCGACTATCAATCGCTCGAGGGGTTGCCGGGGGTGACTGTCCTGGGCGGCGAGGATCCGCCGCCGTCGCCGCGCGACTTGACGCGGGCACTGCGGTATCCGGATCGCTCGCGCTGCCGATCACCGCCGAATCGGAAGGGCAGCTGCGCTTGTTCACGGTCGCACGCCGTCTGACGCCGCACGTGCGGCATCGCCAGAAGTATGTGGACGTGCCGGTCTCGGAGCCGCGCGCCTTCGTGTTCACGACGACGCCGGTGGTGCGGGCGCGGACGCTGCGGCAATTCGTCGCCGAGCTCGAGCGCAGCGCGGCGCGGCCGCTCGAGCCGTTCGTCGATCGCGGCGACTTCTCACGATGGATCAGGGACGTGTTTGGCGATCACGCGCTCGCCGCCGAACTGCGCGCGATCGAATCGCGCCATCGCGGCAGGCCCGGCCCCGACACGATTCCTGTCTTGATCGATGCGATTCGCGCGCGCTACGACCTGCGCGAGGACCTGCTGGCGGCCGTCAGTTGAGACGCGGCGATGCATGCGGACAGGGCGGCTCTGATCTCTTCCTAGGACGCGACTCTCACTGCGGTGCGCCGGCGTGACGCCGGAACGACCAGCACCGGGCAATGCGCCTCCCTGATCACGTCCTTCGAATTCGAGCCGAAGAACGCCAGGTCGAAGGCACTGCGGCCGTGGACGCCCAACACAATCAGGTCCGCGTTCCGCGCCGAGGCCATGCGCAACAGCTGGCGTGATACGCCACCTTCCAGCACGGCGGTCTCAATGGTGCAATAGTCTCGTGCCTGTTCCGGAATCAGCTCGCGCAGGCGTTCGTGCGCTGCCGCTTCGGCCTTGACTCGTATGGGGGCCACGTCGAAGTCGGGCGGCTGCGGGGCGTGGCTGAGCTCCGGCGGCTTCTCGATCACGTGCAGCAGTGTCAGCGCCGAATTCGTCTCTTCGGCAATCGAGAGCGCATGCGCGAGAGCGTTCAGGGATGATGGTGAGAAATCGATCGCGCAGACGATGCGGGAGAATGAGATGACCCGTGTCCCGTGCGACGGGTCGACATGACTCGGAACGGTCAGCACGGGGCGGCTGCAGCGGTGCAGTAGCGGTTCGACCACGGAGCCGAGCAGCACGCGCTGCACGCCTGACCTCCCGTGACTGCCGGTGACGATCAAATCGGCATCGCAGCTGTCGGCGCATTCGAGGATCCGGGCGGCCGGCTCAGCGGATTCCATCAGCTCGGTGGCGACGTCGGCGGCGGGCAACCGATAACGCTCGACCGTTTTCTCCAGGTTGCGCCTGGTCAATTGGCGGCTCGTTTCCGCGAGCTCGCTGGTGGTCGACGGCGGCAGCGGGGGCATGACGTGCAGCACCTGCAGCTTTGCGCCGTACCACACCGCCATCTTCATCGCGTAGGCGAGCGCCCGCTCGGAAAAGGCGGAAAAGTCGATCGGGCAGAGAATGGAGTTGATTTCGATCATCGCTTGTACCTGATCGCATCCGGGCAACTGTCAGGCTTTAGTAGTCGCCGTGGCTGCGTGCGTAAAGGCCGTTGCGGTCGCGGCGCAGGAAACCCGATCTGACCAGTCCGTCGAGCATGTCCGCGCAGCGATCGCAATCGATAGACCAGAGGCGAGCCGCCTGCCGCGGGCTGAGCCGCAAGCCCGGCATCTCCTTGTACTCGCCTCGAACCCGCCGTTCCAGCAGCTGCTCGGCCGTTGGGTGAAACACCTGGATGGTGCAGGTTTCGACTGAGCTCGTCATTGTCGCCATCGTTCGTCCTCCGCCCGCGAGCGCGGTTACCGTCTCAGGGTTGATATGGCGCTGACGGCGTCACGCAGGACACCGATGATCACATCCGATTGGACATCCCGCACCACCAGGTCGCGGCCGATCAGCCGGTATTCGAGCGGTGCCGGTAACACCGGTAGTGCATCCGCCATGACCTCTGGGAATTCGAGTAGCTCGTCGGCGGGAAATGGCTCGAGCACAACGGGATGCCGGCGCGGCCAGTTGGCGACGCCGCTCATCGCCGTGCCGGGCGCGCGGTCCTGTAAGGCCTCGACGATGAGCTGCCGGAACACCATCGCCACCGGCAGCGTGAAGACTCGTGGCGACGGTTCAAGCACGGGCGCATGCACAGGATCGAGGCATTGATAGCGCTCGGCGTAGTTCGCGATGTTCCGGTCGAAATCGCGAAGGACCCGCGCGCGCTCCTCGACGGTCTGTGCGGCGGCCACGCCTCCGCTCAGCACGATCCCCAGCAAGCCGATGGCGATGATTCTCATGATTACGCTCTCCGTCTCTCAGGCTTCGCATCTTGGAGAGCATCCTTCGTGCCAAATCGGTACGGTCGCGTCATATCAGTGGCGGCCTCCAGTTGATCGTGGAAACAGGCGTTCAGGCGGTCGCACGCGTCTGCAGCGGCGCAAATGAGCTGCTTCGATCCAGTGCAGAGCGTGCCGCTCATCGTGGTGTCCCGATACGCCAGGGAAGCGACGCGGAGGGCTTGCTGAAGCACGCGCACATCTGCCGCGCTTAAGTTCATTACCATGGGCCGGTCTCCAAGTTCGGACGTCAATCCCGCCGGGCGTAAAGCATCTTCAATGCCAAGAGAGCCAAGGGAGCCTTCGCGAAGCGTGGGCGGGCGCGCCCGTGCCGACGACGTGGAAACCTCCACACCGGCTGGGGAATATTTCCTGCCCGACTGGCTCACTTTCCCTCGGCGCCCAGGATCCGCATCCGGCGGAGCCACTGCTCTCTCTTCGACCCATCCGTCGCCTCAACAAAGCCGATTAGCGTTTCCTTCACGGGCGCTGCTCCTCCGAGACGAAGCGCGCTCGCTTCCTGGTGGGGGCGGAAGTACCAGCGATAGACGAAGGCCGGCATCTGCATGGTCGCCACAACCCGCGCGGTCTTGTCCCTGAGCCTTTTCTGTTCCCTGAACGCGGCTGAGAATCCCAGATGCTCGCCAGGTTTCAAACCCGGGAAGATGAACGAGGGACGAAATGTCTGTTCCATGAACGCCCGAAGGAGGGCGGGTGCTCCGCCGTTCCAGATCGGGTGCACCACGACCACGTGGTCGGCCGCGGCGATCGTCTGCTGCGCCAGTTGGATCTGCGGTGGCGTCTCGTCGTATTCGAGGGCGTTTCGGCTGCGCAGGAATGGCACGTCGAGCGCGGCCACCTCAATCAGATCGACGTGATGACCTGCGGCGCGCGCGCCGGCCGTGTACGCCTCGGCGAGGGCATTACAGAAGTGGCCGCCCGCCGGGTCGGGGTGGCCCTGGATGAGCGCGATTCGCCGACACATTCCGGCCATGTGAATACCGCGAGCATCGTTCGTGCCATGGCGGGCAATAGCCAGCGGCAACGACTTTGCAACGCCAGGCAGCGAAGAGAGGATTCATGTCACTCCCCGCCACAGCCCCTCGCGCCCTGCGACGCGCGTTTGCGGCAGATGAAGCGCGGCATGACGCCCGCAGACAATCGCGGGCCGCGCGGCAGCTTGCTCAACGTAACGCGGCGGTGCGCGCCGGCCATCGCCGGCTGCGCATGGGGCTGTGGCCCTATTTTCGACGCCGCGCCTGCTTTGCGATCGATCGCCACAAGCTCGCCTATCTCAACGCCTTCGAGAAATTCAACTGCCTGTTCTGCCGTTATGCAAACGGATTGATCGCCTGCGTCGGCGAGGTCGCCGCTCGAACGGAACAGTACTGGTGCCCGATTCGCCATGCCCGGCGCACGCGGCAGCCGCATCAGCATTACGATGCATTTGTGGATTACGGCGACTCCGCCGCCTACCGGCGCCAGCTGCCGCGGCTGCGCGCCGCCCTCAAGGAATGAGCCGCCCGGCTTTCCTTGCCTCGTCCGATCTGCTATTGGTGTAACTGCCAATGGCCGACCCAAGCGACACGACGCCAGCCGATCAGCCGGCGCGCGTGGCCGAAGCGCGCTGGCGCGCGGTGATCGACGCCGCCGTCGACGGGATCATCGTGATCGATGCCCTCGGCCAAGTCGAGGTCTTCAATTCGGCGGCGCAGCTGATGTTCGGCTACGCAGAGACCGACGTCATCGGGCGCAACGTCAGCATGTTGATGCCCGAGCCGGATCACTCCCGCCACGACGGTTACATCAAGCATCACCTCGACACCGGAGAGCGGCGCATCATCGGCATCGGCCGCGCCGTGACCGGCCGGCGCCGCGACGGCACGACCTTTCCGCTGCACTTGTCGGTCGGCGAGATGACGATCGATGGTGAGAGGCACTTCACAGGCATTCTCCATGACCTGTCGCGCCGTCACGAGCTCGAGGATCGCCTGCGCGAGGCGACGGCGATGGCGCGGATTGGCGAGATGGCGGCGGTGATCGCGCACGAGGTCAAGAACCCGCTGGCCGCTGTGCGTGGCGCCATCCAGGTGATCGGCGGCAGGATGCCGGCCGGCAGCGCCGACGCCGCGATCGTCAAGGAGGTCATCGCGCGGCTCGATGGGTTGAATGATCTCGTGCAGGACCTGCTCGTCTTCGCGCGGCCACCGGCGCCGAAGCTGGCCCGGACCGATCTGCGGCACGTGCTGGCCGGGGTCGTTGGCCTGCTCAAACGCGACCCGGCGTTTGCCGCGCTCGAAGTCACGGTCGCGGGGCCGCAGGCGATTGTTTCGGGTGACGCCAACCTGCTCACTATCGTGTTCCAGAACCTGGTGATCAATGCCGCGCAGGCGATGCAGGGCCGCGGCGTCGTCGACGTAACGATCGCGCCAATCGAAGGCTGGCAGCGGGTCGAAGTGATCGACTGCGGCCCCGGTATCCCGCCGGAGATCAAGGCCGCCTTGTTCCGGCCGTTCAAGACGACGAAGGCGCGCGGGACCGGCCTGGGGATGGCGACCGCGAAGCGTCTGGTCGAACTCCACGGCGGCCGCATCGCCGTGTCGTCACCCGACGGCGGCGGCACCACCATCACCGTCGACCTGCCGGCCGCCCCTACGAACTGATGGGGTGCCGCTCGAGCTTGAACTTCTCGATGCGGTAGCGGATCTGATCGCGGTTGAGGCCGAGCAGCGTCGCCGCTTTCGTCTGGTTCCACCCGCTCCGCTCGAGTGCCTGCACCACCAGCGACCGCTCGAGCGCTTCCAGGTTGATGCCCGCAGCGGGCAGCGGGACTTCCGCCGAGAACCCGGATTCCTGTGCGTTGAGCATTGGGAAATGCTCTTCCTTCAGCTCGGTGCCGTCGCTCAGAAGCATCGCGCGCTCGACGGCATTGCGCAGCTCGCGCACGTTGCCCGGCCAGCCATAACTCTGGAGCGCAGCGAGCGCGCCGGGACTGATGCCGCGCACCTTCTTGCGGAACTCGGTATTGAAACTGTCGATGTAGTGGTTGAGCAGCAGCGGGATGTCGTCGCGCCGATCGCGTAGCGGCGGCAGCGGCACGGCCATGACATTGAGCCGGTAATACAGGTCGTCGCGGAAGTGGCCCTTCTTGACCTCGCCCTCGAGGGATCGGTTGGTCGCCGCGATCACCCGCACGTCCACCTTGATGTCGCTCGATCCGCCGACGCGCTTGAAGGATTTCTCCTCGAGGAACCGCAGCAGCTTGGCCTGCAGCAGGGGCACCATCTCGCCGATCTCATCCAGGAACACCGTGCCGCCGTCGGCCGATTCGAGCAGCCCGCGCTTCTGCCGATCGGCGCCGGTGAACGCGCCACGTTCGTGCCCGAACAATTCACTTTCGAGCAGCGTTTCGGGCAGCGCCGAGCACGTGATGTTCATAAACGGCCGCGAGGCGCGGTTGCCGCTGTAATGGATCACCTTCGCCGCCAGGTCCTTGCCGGTGCCGCTTTCGCCGGTCAGCAGCACCGTCGATGCCGGGCTGACGCCGATGCGGTGCAGCAGCGCCCGGACGGCCACGATTGGCGCGCTTTCGCCGACGATGCTCTCGGGGCCGTAGGGCTGCGCCTGCCGCGCGCGCAAGGTGCGGACTTCGCGGCGAAGTTGCGTGGTCTCGAGCGCCTTCTCGACGATCATCATCACTTCGTCGAGATCGAAGGGCTTATTGGCGTAGTGGAACGCGCCGTGTTTCATCGCGTTGACCGCGGTTTCGACAGCGGTATTCGCGGTCAGCATGATCACGAGTGTGTCGGGATCGGCTTCCTTGATCTGCTTGAGTACCGTCAGCCCGTCGGCGTCGGGTAGGCCGATATCAAGCAGCACGAGATCGGCGCCTTCGCGATGCTGCGAGATCGCATCCGCGGCGGTGCCTGCCTCGAGCGTGCGGTAGCCCTCCTGCTTGAGGCGATTGACGAGCGACCACCGGATCAGCGGCTCGTCGTCGACGACCAGGACCGTGGCGTGGCCCATCAGGGAGCGGCCGTCCTGCCGGCGGCAAGAACCACGCGGCCCAGCTCGCCGAGTTCGAACGGCTTGTTGAGAATGTCGGTGACCCCCAGGGCGCGCGCCTCGGCCACGATCTCGGGCGTGCCAAAGGCCGTCATCAACACCACGGCGACTTGTGGCAGCCGGCGGCGGATGGTCGACAACAGCGTGAGGTCATCCATGTCGGGCAACCGGAGGTCGAGGACGATCACGTCGAAATGCCACTCAGCGGTTTCAAGGGCGGCGAGCGCCGACGCCGCATCGACCGCCTGCTCGACGTCCACGCCCAGGTCGACGAGTGTCTCAGCCACCGACCAGCGAATCAGCGCTTCGTCGTCGACGACCAGTACCTGGAGTGGGGATTTTTTCACGGCGGGGTCAAATTTTCCGTTCGATCCGAAGTCCGGTTTCCCGCGTGAAATCCCCGCCGCGCATTCGGCTGTGGTTGTCAGGTCGTTCATTACGGCTCTGATATCAAGAATCACGCCATAGGGCGGAGCCTAGTATGGCGCAAAGTCGGGACTGCCGTCCAAGGCAGCCGTGGCATGGCTTGTGCTCCCTTGCCGGATATCCGGCGCGAACGCCGGCTCAATGGTGAGGTAGTCATGGTTGTCCTGAAGAACATCCTGGTTGCGACGGATTTCAGCGAGCCTTCGACCGTGGCAATGGCATACGGCCGGGACCTGGCACGCTCCTACGGCGCCGCCCTCCACGTGCTCCACGTCGTGGAAGACATGAGAGTGCGCTATGGCGCGGAGATCGGATTCGCATCGCCGGACATGCAAAGCGATTTCGAAAAGATGGCGCGGCGGGATCTCGACGCAGTGATCACCGAAGACGACAGGAAGACGCTGAAGGTGATGCCCGTCGTGGAGACCCATGTGAATGTTGCCCACGCCGTCACCGATTACGCCGCCCTGAACGCGATCGATCTGATCATCGTCGGGACGCACGGCCGCGGCGCGATCAAGCAGTTCCTGATGGGCAGCGTCGCCGAGCGGGTGGTCCGGACCGCGCCGTGTCCGGTGCTTGCGGTGCGGGAGCACGAGCGCGAGTTCATTGCACCCGACGCGCTCCTGGCCACCGCCGTCGCGTGAGCTAGGTTCTTGTTGGTGGCGCTTCACCGCGGTGGAGCGCCGCCACGCGGATCCGGACGTCGACGGCCGAGACGCCGCCGGGGAGGACCTTGAGCGGGTTGACATCCAGCTCCTGAATCTCCGGACACAATCCAACCAATGCCGAAATCCGGAGAACAGCGTCGCCAAACGCGGCTTCGTCCAACGCGGCCGCGCCGCGGAACCCTCTGAGCAACCGCACGCCCTTCAGTGCCGCAACCATCTCGGCGGCATCGCGATCCGTGACGGGATGGAGCCGGCAGGCAGCGTCAGCCAGCAAATCGATCAGCACGCCGCCGCTGCCGCACACCACAACGTGTCCGAACGTGGCGTCGTTGATCGCGCCCACCATCATCTCGGCGCCTTCATTGACCATCTGTTGCACGAGCAGGCCGTCCATGCGATCGCCGAGCGATCGCGTCAACTCGGCGGCGGCCCGTCGCACCGCCGACCGGTCGCCGAGGTTCAGGCGGATCGCCTTGTGCTCCGTCTTGTGCAGCAGCGCCGCGCCGACGGCCTTGATCGCGACCGGATACCCGAGCTTCGCCGCGGCCTCGGCGGCGCCGTCGATCGACGTCGCCAACAGTGAGCGCGGCATCCCAATCCCCACGGTGGCCAGCAGCGCGTTCGCTTCCACGGCGCTCAGCCAGCCGCCGCCGCGTTGCAGCGCTGATTCGACAATCCGCCGCGCCAGCCGCGGCTGCAGATCGCGCAGCTCTGGGACAACCCCTTCGGGTTGGCGGCGCCATTCGGCATACGCCGCGACGCGCGCCATGGCAATCGCTGCGGGCTCCGGAAACGAATAGCACGGTACGGCGGCCAGTGCCGTGGGCGCCGCGTCACTGCGCATGAAGATGCCGCACACCGGCTTGCCCGACGCGGCCGACGCGGCCGCCGCGATCGCCTCAGCCACCTTGTCGGTATCGGTCATCAGCGGCGGAATGAAGATGACTAGAACGCTGTCGACCGCCTCGTCCTTCAGCAATAGCTCCAGCGCGCGGCCGTAATGATCCGGTGGCGCCGACGCCAGTATGTCGACCGGATCGCCGACACGGGCGGCCTCGGGCAGAAACGACCGCAGCTGCGCTTTCGTCTGCTCGGACAGTTCGGAGACGACGAGCCCGTGCGCCTGGCAGGCATCGGCCGCGAGAATGCCGGGTCCGCCGGCGTTGGTGAGGATGGCGACGCGCCGGCCGCGCGGCAGCGGTTGCCGCGCCAGCATCGTGGCGACGTCGAACAACTCCGTGACCGTGTCGGTGCGAATCACGCCGGCTTGATGAAACAGCGCATCGACGAAGTCATCCGACGAGGCGAGCGCACCGGTGTGCGATGCGGCGGCGCGCGCGCCGGCGGCTGAGCGGCCGGATTTCAACGCCACGATCGGCTTGCGCCGGCTAATGCGGCGCGCCGTGCGGCTGAACTTCGCCGGGTTTCCGAAGCTCTCGAGGTACAAGAGGATGACCGACGTGCGCGGATCGTGTTCCCAGTGCTGCAGCAGATCGTTGCCCGACACGTCGGCTTTGTTGCCAATCGACACGAAACTCGCGAAGCCGATGTTCAGCTGTCGTGCGTAGTCGAGAATCGCCAGGCCAAGCGCCCCGCTTTGCGTCGACATCGCAACGTTACCCGCGGGCGGGTACACGGGGGAGAACGTCGCATTCATCGCGAACCGTGGATCGGTATTGAGCAGGCCCATGCAGTTCGGTCCGATCAACCGGCAACCAGCGTCGCGAATCCGCAGGACCAGCACCTGCTCCCGGGCTCGGCCTTCCTCGCCGCATTCGCCGAACCCGGCGCTGATGATGCAGATGGCTGGTACGCCCCTGGCCAGGCAGTCATCGACCGCGCCGGCCACCTGCGCGGCTGGCACGGCGATCACGGCTAGGTCCACATCTTGAGGAACGTCCGAAACGCGCGCGTACGCCTTCAGCCCCTGAATGGTTTCGGCAACCGGATGAATGGGGATCACGGCGCCAGTGAAACCCGTGGCGACGAGGTTGTGCAGGACTTCGGAGCCGATCTTGTTGCGCGTGCGACTCGCGCCGATGACGGCAATCGCCCTGGGCTCGAAGAACGGCCTCAGGGTATCGGTAGGATGAGACAGCACAGCGGTATGGCGCGATGGATTCATCGCCGTCTTGCACTGCACTTATCGCGCCGTTTCAATGCGCCCGCGATCGCCAACCGGCCCGCATTTCGAGCGGGGAAAAATACCCGCCGATGGGAAATCGTCGTGAATGCGCGTTCTTCAATACCGGCCCGGGCCCGTGTTTCCGGAGCGGAACACCGTGGCATGAACGTTGCCTTAACGAACGATCAGAAGGGGCAGGATCATGATGAGGGAAATCAAAACCATTCTCGTGCCGGTCGATTTCAGCGCCGGCTCCGCATGGGCTCTCGACTATGCGCAGATGGTGGCGAAACGGTTCGGGGCGGCGATTCACCTCGTGCACGTCTGCGAAGTGCCCTCCATGGCAACCGCTTCGATGGACGTGTATGCGATCGCGTACTCCGATTTCAGCCAGCGCCTCGGCGATGAGGCCGAGCGCGAGCTGGCCGGAATTGCGGCCGGCATCCAGGGCGTCAAGACCTCCACCGAGATCCTGTTCGGAAACCCCGCGCGCTGCATCGTCACCGCGGCCACGACCAACAACGCCGACCTGATCGTGATGGGCACGCACGGCCACGGGCCGATCGCGCACGTCGTGATGGGCAATGTCGCCGAGCGAGTGGTGCGGACGGCACCGTGCCCCGTCCTTACAGTACGCGAGCCGCGCGCGGCGGACTGGCATAAGCCCCATGCCCGCGTGGCGCAGATGGTCGCAGGGCTCGTGATGGCCGTGGTGCTGTCACCCTGGTTGACCACCGGCGTCGCCGCACAGGTCGTGCCGCCGCCGGCGCCTGCGCCGGTGGTAGCGGACCCGGTGACCGAAATGCGCCAGCGGATCACGGGCGGTGCGACGTTCCGCACCTATTGCGCGAGCTGCCACGGCACGGCGGCGCGCGGCGACGGGCCGCTGGCGGAGAACATGCGGCGCAAGCCGGCAGACCTCACCGAGATCGCCAAACGCAATGGCGGCCTGTTCCCAACAGACATGGTGTTCCGGACGATCGACGGCCGGCAACCGGTGCGCGGGCACGGCGGCGCCGACATGCCGGTGTGGGGCGACACGTTCATGAAATCACGCGAAGGCGGCGACGCCGATACCGTGCGCGAAACCATCGAGTCGCTGGTGAGGTTCCTCGAGTCGTTGCAGACCAGGCCGGTTCACTGAAGGGGAAGGGCAACCCATGGCCATCGCCACTCTCGACAAGACCGACACCCTCATTCGTGACGCCGTGACGCAACAGCTCGAATGGGACTCGGAGGTTGATTCGCGCGACATCGCGGCAATGGTCCGCGACGGCGTTGTGACCCTGGTGGGCTACATCGGCTCCTACGCCGGCAAGCTGGCGGCGGAGCGCGCCGTCAAGCGTGTCCGCGGCGTCCGCGTTGTCGCCAACGACATCCAGGTGCGGCTGCGCCTCGAGCGGCCTGACCCGGACCTGGCGGCCGACGTTGCGACGATGCTGAAGCTGCGCTCGGCGATTCCGCAATCGGTACAGGCGGTCGTCCACAACGGGCATGTCACCCTCACCGGCGCCGTGCCGACGCTGCTCATCGGCGCAATCACAACCAACGCCGTGCGCCACATCGACGGCGTCAAGGGCATTGCCAATCACCTGCAGGTTCTCCCAGCGGCGACGACTCGTGATCTGCGGCGCCGCATTGGGCAGACGCTGCACCGCAGCGCCGAGTTCGATGCGCGCCATCTGACGATCGTCATCGAAGGCTCGATCGTCACGCTCGACGGCGAAGTTGATTCGTGGGCGGAGGCAGAGGCGGCCGAACAGGCGGTCATGCACGCTCCCGGCGTGACGGAAGTCGACAACCGGATCAGGGTGAGTCCGCACCTCGTGCCTGTTCCACCGCCCGACTTCGAGATCTGCTGACGTGACCCGCTTGCTGTGTCTTGCGCTGATCGTGCTGGCCGGCGTGGCCGGCCGGCCCGTGTATGCGCGGGACGCGCCCGGGATGACGGTGCTGACCGGCAGCGTTGAGGAATACCTCGTGCGCCCGGGCGACACCCTTGCGAGCGTGAGCGCGAGATTCGGCAAGGAGCAACGCGGCGTGGCCGTCGACGTCACGAAAGAAACGACTCTTTATTGAGGGCTGTGGCGTTGGCCTTTCTCTTGCACCACAACCGAACAGCGAACACCATGTTCAGACTCTCTGTTCTCGCCATCGTGCTGACAATGGGAATTGGTCCAAACGCGGCCATTCTGTGCCGCAGTTGGTGTCCCGGCGGGAACGTGCCACAACCGTGTCACCGCGAGCTGGCTTCGCCGGCAGCCGTCGCTGGCGATTGTTGTGATAGTCGAGCGACGAGCCTCACCGCGGTCCTGTTCGGCGAGGCGCGCCAGGGCGTCGTCTCTTCGAATGGGGAACCTGCCGCCCCCCGGTATCACGCTGCGGTCTCGCCGGCCGGCGTCCGTCCTGGCCATCGGCATGGACCGCGCTGTTCGTACGATAACCGTCTCGCAACGGTCCTCAGGATCTGAACCGCTCTTCGACGCCGCCGATCTGAACACCGATCGCGCGGGTCTCTCGCCCGGCATCTCACACAACAGTTGTCACGACGTGCGTCAATCGTTGACGGGCGTCAGGTCAGGGTCATAGCCATGATGCGTTCGACCATTCTTCGAGCTGGTTTCGTCGCTGCGATGGCCAGCGCGGTGCTGGCACGCGAGGCCACGGCGCAGCCGGCCCCGTCGCTTCCATCTCCGCTCAGCCTGGGCGATGTCATCCGCATCGCGGGCGAGCGGCGAGATGAGATCGGTGCGGCGCGGGCGCGCGCTCTTGCTGCGGAAGCGCGACCGACGATTGTGTCGGCACTCGAAGACCCGATGATTTCGCCCTCGCTCGATCACCTGCCCTTCATGTGGGGTGGCGCCGACGTCAGCGTGACCATCGAGCAACAGATTCCCTTGTCCGGAATCCGCCGGCATCGACGCGCATCCGCCCTGGCCGACGTCGATCGGCTGCGCGCCGGCGTAAATCGGACGACCCTCGATGTGGGCGTGCAAGCCGCCAACGCGTTTCTGATGTTGCAGGAGCAACGCCGCAATGCCGCGCTCGTCGATGAACAGATCGGTTTCGCGCGGGACGTGGTGGCGGCAGCGAACGCGCGTTATGCCGGCGGGACGTCACCTCAGGCGGACGTGCTGCGCGCTGAAGTCGAGGTGGCGCGGCTGGACGCCGTTGGGAAGGCGCTGGCCTGGGAAGTGCGAAGCGCAGAGGCGATGCTCAACGCAAGCCTCGCCCTGGACGCGGACCTGCCAGTGCCGGAACTGGCTCCGCTTACGTTCGCCGAGCCGATCCCCGCCTGGACGACGATTAAGGCAGCGTTGACGACGCGGCCGGAGCTTGTCGCCGGACGCGCCGAGATCGCCCGCGCCGAGGCCGACGTGCTGGTGATGCGTGACATGTACCGGCCGATGGCAACCATCCGGACGGGGCCCGCATACACGATGGCCGAGGGTCGCGGCTGGATGGCGATGGTCGGTGTCAGCCTGCCGATCTGGCGCGGAAAGCTGCGCGCGGGTGTCGCCGAAGCGCAGGCGATGCGCGCCATGTCTGAAGCGGACCTGCGCGCGATGACCCGGATGATCGAAGGCGACGCTGCCGTCGCCGTGAATCAGCTTCGAGCCGCGCGCGATCGACAGGGCGCCCTCCGCAATGACGTGTTGCCACGCGCCCGGATGGTGATCGAACCCGCGGTCGCGGGTTACGCATCGGGACAGTTGCCGCTCGTCAGCGTGATCGAGGCGGTCCAGGCCCTCTGGCTGGTCCAGTCCGACCTGATCGCCGCCGACACCACTCTCGGTCTCGCGTGGGCGCGACTCGGACGCGCCATTGGATCGTACGAGGCGATCATCCCATGACACCCCTACTTGCACGCGTTACCTCACTAGTCGCAGCTGTCGTGGCAACCGCGATGCTATTCAGCGGTGCGTTGTGGATTCAGCGTTCCCGCGATGCGTGGCCATTCCCGCCCGCCCCGCAGGCAGCTGCTCCAGCGGCCATCGCACCGGCCGTTCCGGCGACAGACGCGGGATCCGCGCACAACCGGGTGGCGATCGACGTCACGTCGTCCACCCTTCAGCAACTCGGCGTACGCCTCGAGACGGTCGCCCGCGAATCGCTGACCGAGGTGGTGCGAGCCGTGGCGACCGTCGTGCCGGACGAATCACGAATCTCTCACGTGCACACCCGGGTGTCGGGATGGGTGGAGCAGCTCGACGTCAATACGACGGGCGAGACGGTTCGCGCCGGGCAACCACTCGCGCACATCTTTTCGCAGGAACTCTTCTCCTCCCAGACTGAGTATCTCGCCATCCGCAAGACAACGTCGGCATCGGGTATTACGAGTGTGGTCGTGGCGGGCGGGCGGACGCGACTGGGCGTCCTCGGCATGACGCCCGCAGACATCGACGCCATCGAGCAGACGGGCGAGCCGAAGCGTCTGTTCACGGTCGCCGCGCCCCGAAGCGGCGTGGTGGTGAACCGCGGCGTGACCGTGGGCGCCGCGGTCGACCCGTCGACCACTTTGCTCACGATTGCCGACCTCTCGCGCGTGTGGATTCTCGCGGAAGTGCCGGAGGCGAATATTGCCAGCGTGAACATCAGCACGCGGGCGCTGGTGGACTTTCCAGCTTCCGGGCTGGCTCCATTTGGGGCGCGCATCGACTTCATCTATCCGACCTTATCCGAACGGACTCGTACGCTACGAGTTCGCCTGTCTGCCGCCAATCCGAAGGGCGCGCTCAGACCAGGGCTTTACGGCACCGTTGCTTTCGAATCGACTGGGCCGTCAGTCATCACCGTGCCGCGTGACGCCGTGGTCGACACAGGCGAACAGCAACACGTGTTTGTGGCCACCGGTGACCGGTTCGAACCGAGAACGGTCACGCTTGGCGTTCAGCTGGCGGATCGAGTCGAGATCCGCACAGGGCTCGACGACGGCGAACGGATCGTCGCGGCGGGCGTGTTCCTGCTGGATTCTGAAAGCCGGCTTCGGGCGACGGGAGGCGGAGGCGGACATAGCGGCCACGGCGCTCCCGCCGCGACCGGGAAGACGCCGGCTCCGCCGGCAACCGACCCGCACCCGGGCCATAGGCCGTAACCATGGTGGAACGCATCATCGAACTGTCGGTTCGCCACCGCTGGGTGGTGTTCGGGGCGGTGCTCGTGCTGACCCTGTGGGCGGTCGACTCGGTCCGCAAGACGCCGCTCGATGCGCTGCCGGACCTGTCCGACCCGCAAGTGATCATCTACACCGAGTGGATGGGGCGCAGCCCCGATCTGGTCGAGGACCAGATCACCTACCCATTGGTGCGCGCTCTGCAGAGCACGCCAGGCATCGCAACCGTTCGCGGCTACTCGATGTTTGGAATGAGTTTCACCTACGCCATCTTCGCGGATGGCACCGACATCTACTGGGCGCGCACGCGCGTGCTGGAACAGCTCGGGCGCGTGCAACAACTGCTGCCGCCCGATGTCTCACCGACGCTCGGTCCCGATGCAAGCGGTCTTGGCTGGGTTTACCAGTACGTCTTGAAGGATGGCAGCGGGCGCATGGATCTCGCCGAGCTGCGGGCCCTGCAGGACTTCACCGTGCGGCCGGCGTTGCAGGCCGTCACCGGCGTGGCGGAAGTGGCTTCCCTTGGCGGCTTCGAGCGCCAGTATCAAATCGTGATCGATCCTGATCGGTTGGTCGGCTTCGGGCTCACCTTGACCGATGTCACCCGGTCCGTGCGCGACGCCAATGCCGAAGTCGGGGCCCGCGTGCTCGAACTCGCGGGCCGTGAGTACGTGCTGCGCGGTCGCGGCTACGTCAAGACGCTGGCCGACCTCGAACAGAGCGTGGTGGCCGTTGGCGCGGGCGGCACGCCCATCCGGCTGGGCGACGTGGCGAGTGTCCGCTTCGGCCCTGAGATCCGTCGCGGCGCGGCCGACTGGAACGGTACCGGTGAAGCGGTCGGCGGCATCGTTGTGATGCGCATCGGCTCGAATGCGCTGCGGGTCATCCAGGCCCTTGAAGTGCAGATCTCGACCTTGCGGCTTCCGGACGGTGTTCAGCTCATTCCGACCTACGACCGTTCAGAGCTCATCCTTGGCTCGGTGCAGACGCTGACGCAGACGCTGATGCAGCAGGCGGTGATCGTGACGATCATCTGCCTCGTGTTCCTGTTCCACGCACGCTCTGCGCTGATCGTCATGATCGTGTTGCCGTTGTCCGTGCTGATGTCCTTCATCGCGATTCGCCATCTGGGCCTGTCGTCGAACATCATGTCGCTCGGCGGCATCGCGATTGCGATCGGCGAGCTCGCGGACGCGGTGATCGTTCTGATCGAGAACGCCCACGTCCGGCTCGCGGCGGCGCCACAACAGTCCGATCGCAAACAGGTCATTGTCAACGCGTGCAAGGAAGTCGGGCGGCCGATCTTCTTCTCGCTGCTGCTCATCACGATCAGCTTTCTGCCGATCTTTACTCTGGCGGGCCAGGCGGGGAAGCTGTTCACCCCGCTCGCGTACACCAAGACGTTCGCGATGTTTGCCGCCGCCATCTTGTCGATCACGCTGGCACCACCGTTGATGGTGCTCCTCCTGCGGGGCCGCTTCCGCACCGAGGCGACCAATCCTGTCAGCCGGATCCTCAGCGCTCTCTATCGGCCGATCGCGGTGTTGATGGTGCGGTTCCGGATCGTCGTCGTCGCGCTGGCCGTTCTCCTGATGATCGCGACCGTGCCGGTGTTTCAGCGCCTCGGCTCGGAGTTCATGCCGCCGCTCGACGAAGGGTCACTGCTCGTGATGCCGACGACGTTTCCGGGAATCGCGATTGAGGAGGCCCGCCGCGCGCTGACGATACAAGACCGCATCATTATGAGCTTCCCTGAAGTGGCGTCCGTACATGGCAAGGTCGGTCGCGCCGAGACGGCCACCGATCCCGCCCAGTTGGACATGATCGAATCGGTGATCGCGCTGCGTCCACGCGACGCGTGGCCGACCACTTATACAGTCCGTTGGTACAGCACCCTCGCGCCGGACTGGGTGAAGCGGGCGCTGCGGCCGGTGTGGCCGGAGCAGCGCGCACGGACGCTGGCGGAGTTGTCGAGAGATCTGGACGTAGCCCTGCAAATGCCCGGCTACCAGATGGCAATTGCGCCGCCGATCCGTACCCGGATCGACATGCTCTCGACTGGGGTCAGGACGCCGGTCGGCATCAAGGTGCTTGGCGACGATCTCACCGAAATCGAACGCATCAGCGTGGATCTCGAGGGCATGCTACGAGAGGTCCCTGGCACGCGGAGCACATTCGCCGAGCGCCAGACGGGGCGTGAGTACATCGACATTACGCCGAACCGCGACGCCATCGCGCGATATGGCTTGACCGTCAGGGATGTGCAGGACGTCGTGGAGGCAGCCGTCGGAGGCATGACGGTATCGACGGCCATCGCGGGGCGCGCGCGCTTCTCAATCAACGTGCGCTACGCAGCGGATCAACGCGCCGACCCGCAGGCGCTGCGCCGCATTCTCGTGCCCGTGCAGTCGACGGCCAGCGTGATGGACTTCGGCGGCGGCAATGCAGGTGCCGGAGCCAGTGCCCAGGGCGGCGGCATGGCCGGGACTCCTGCCGGCGGATCCGGAGGAGGGATGGGCGGGTCCATGTCCGGTGGCGGCGGCCCTTCCGGCCGGCCGGTTGGCGGCGCCACGTCATCCGCACCTGCGGCACCGGCGATGGCAGGGCTCACGACGTCGCCCGACCTCATGGAGCAATGGCGTCAGCCAGGTGCAGCCGTGCCGCTCGGCGAGCTGGCCGATGTGCGCGTGACTACCGGACCCCCGATGATCAAGGACGAGAACGGCGTGCTGGTCGGCTACGTGTTCGCCGACATCGATCAGACCGAACGCGATCTTGGCGGCTGGGTGAATGACGCCAAGGCCGTCGTTGCCTCGCGCCTTGCCGTGCCGGCTGGATATCGACTGCAGTGGACGGGGCAATACGAGTTCCTCGCCGAGATGGAAGCGCGACTGCGATATGTCATCCCACTGACGCTCATTCTCGTCGTCGTGCTGCTCTACCTGTCGATGCGCGGATGGCCGCAGACATTCCTCGTGTTGTCCAGCCTGCCGTTTGCACTGGCCGGCAGTGTGTGGCTGCTGGCGCTCATGGATTACAACCTGTCAACGGCTGTATGGGTCGGACTCATTGCGGTCGCTGGTGTCGCCGCGGAAACCGGAATCGTCATGGTGGTCTACCTCGACGAAGCGTTCATGCGCTACATGAGGGAAGGCCGCATCCAGAAACCCGAAGACGTGGACGCGGCCGTCGTCGAGGGGGCTGCGGCTCGCGTGCGTCCGTTGATCATGACGGTGGCGACCACGGTGCTTGGTCTGCTGCCTCTGCTCTGGGAGGCGGGCGTCGGCGCGGACGTATCGGCACGCACGGCCGCACCGGTCGTCGGCGGCTTGTGGTCCTGCATGGTGCTGACGCTGCTCGTGTTGCCCGCCGCCTATGCGATGTGGCGACGGCGTCAGGTTCGCATTTCAATGACAGTGCCGATCGGTGACGTCGCCGCGCTGGCAGCCGGAGCTGCCTGATGAAGCCTGAAACTTTCGGCGCCCGCGGTCGAGAGGCGTGGGGGTCGCCGCCGGCCGACACCGCGCCTGCGGCCACGGATGGGCCGTGGCCGCGCGTCGCCTGAGCCTCGTCAGGCTGCGCAGCCGATCCTATTTCTTGGTCTTTGCCGCCAGAAACGCGACGAGCGCGGCGAGATCTTCTTTCGGAAGATTTGCGTAAGCCTTCATGATCGTCTTGCGCGGCGGCTCCGTCTTCTTCGCCATGTCGACGGGATCGACAATCCACAAGCGGATTTCTTCAGCCGTGATCTTGGAGCCCACCGAATCGAGCGCTTGCTTCTGATTGCCTTTGCCATCGAGCCCATGGCACTTCGAGCATTTCTGAGCCGCGTAGACCGCGGCGCCGCGGGTCACTGCCGGCGTACCGATCTTCGCGGTCTGCCCGAGCACGGCGATCGGCGATGCCGACAACGCAAGCGCGATTGCTCCGGCACATTTCCAGTCAGTCATTTGAATCCTCGCCTTGGGCATGTCGGGAACCGCCGACGCGGGCTGTTCAACAGTGCACATCTCCAGAGGCCGCGTGCTATCGCTTGGCGGGCGCGGGCTCGATGCGCACAGGCATCGAGCTCACGCGATCGTACCGACGCGCCTCGACGAGCGCGATGGGCCGATCAGCACCAGCGGATCAGCGGCTCGTCGTCGACGACCAGGACCGTCGGTTTTGGCATCAGCAGGTCGCGGTTTCGCCGGCAGCCTTCACCACGCGGCTCAGCTCGTCGAGTTCGAACGGCTTGTTCAACACGTTCACCACGCCCAGGTCGTAGGCGGCGGTGACAATCTCCGGTGTGCCGAACGCGGTCATCAGGACGACGGCGGCGTGCGGCACTCGCCGGCGGATCGCGGCGAGCAACGTCAGGTCATTCATGTCGGGCAACCGCAGATCGAGCACGATCACATCGAACCGCCACCGGGCGGCGTCGATCGCCCTCAGCGCGGAGGCCGCGTCGACCGCCTGATCGACCGTCATGCCCAGGCCGGTCAGCGTCTCTGTCACCGACCATCGAATCAGCGCCTCATCATCGACCACGAGCACTCGCAGCGTGGGTCTGTTCACGCCGGGACCGGAGCTGTCGGCGAGTGCGCGGCGCCGGAGCGTCAGGCCGTCTCGCGTTTCGCTTTCGAGAAGGGTGGCGGTGATCATGCCAGTCGTCATATCAAGAATCGCGCCACCATCAGAGGCTCAGTATTGCTCAAGGTTCGCGCGCACAGGTCGGGGAATATTCCACGCGGTGGGGGAATTGTCGATGCCCTGCGGCTCCTGAATGCACCCGAAGGGCGCCGTTTCCGAGGAATGTGGCTGGCATGAGCGTTGCCCTTATGACTGGCAGAGGGAATCACGATCATGACGCAGGACATCAAGACCATCCTTGTTCCGCACGACTTCAGCGCCGGCTCCGGGCATGCTCTCGAGTACGCGCAGATGATGGCGCGGCGGTTTGGCGCGTCGCTGCATTTCGTGCACGTGTGCGAGCTGCCGTCGTTGATGACGGTCTCGATGGACGCATCCGCCATTGCCAGCTCGGACTGGAGCCAGCGGCTCGGCGACGACGCCAAACGCGAGCTGATCGATATTGCGTCGGGCATTGACGGGATCAAGACGTCGACGGAAAAGGCGGTTGAATGGCACAGGCCGCGGGCCGCGGCGATGGCCTCGGCCGTGATGTCAGCCATGTTCGCGGCCGTGCTCCTGTCGCCACTAGGCGTCACGCGTGCCGAGGCTCAAACGGCAACCGTTCCAGCGGTGGTGGAAATGATGCAGAGGGTGACCGGCCGAGCCACGTTCCAGACCTACTGCGTGATGTGCCACGGCAATGAGGGTCGCGGCGACGGACGGCTGGCGGCCCACATGACGCGCAAGCCCTCCGATCTGACCGAGATTGCGAAACGCAATGGGGGCGAGTTCCCGTCCGAGCTCGTGTTCCGGACGGTCGACGGCCGGCAGCCGGTGCGCGGGCACGGCGGCCCCGATATGCCGGCGTGGGGCGACACCTTCCTCAAGTCCCGAGAGGGTGGCGATGCCAACTCGGTTCGCGAAACCATCGACTCGCTGGTGCGTTACGTCGAGTCGATCCAGGCGAAGCAAGTTCCCTGAGGGCGCGCTCACAAGCGCGTCACTTTCTACCGCTTGGAGGGCGCGGGCTCGATGCGCACAGGCATCGAGCTCAATCGATCGTACAGACCTGCCTCGGCTCGAATCGGCCACCAGTCGTACAGAAAAATCTCGAGCGGCCGCCACATCGCCACCCAGCCGCCGATCAGCAGGCTTTCACGCACGACGCCACCAAATCGCGTCGACTGCAGCGCGGAAGCGAGGAGGTCTCCAACCAGCACCGACGCCGCGACAACGACGAGGCCAATCACCAGGCTTCTGCGGCCGACCTTAAACAGTTGGCGCAGCTTCCGCTGCGTCGCGAGCGCGCGTTGCTTGAAGAACTCGCGGACCGCATCCTTCAAGATGGCGGCGGCGTCTTCGGTGCCGGCCTGGCGATCGAGGTGCACGACCAGCGCAAGAGGCCGATCGTGGTGCAGTTCGCGCGCCCATTCGACGATGAACGCCTCGGCGTTGGGGTCGAGGTCGCGCTCCCGGAATGGCGCCGGGTCCATCGCATTGAACAGCTGGTTCAGCTCGCCAACGTGGACCTCGATGACCTGGCAACCGGGCGGGAGCGGATCGCCCACGCCTGCATGCGCCGTGGTGGTGTTGTCCATATGACAATTGATTACACGACTGGTCCGCCCACAGGGAGAGAATTTCATCACATCAAGATCATCCTCGTTCCGATCGATTTCAGCACCAATTCCGACCGTGCACTCGAGTACGCGCAATTGCTGGCCAAGCGGTTTGAGGCGTCCTGACGACTACGCTTTTCTGCACCGCCGGCTCCAACGCGGGCTCGGGCCCCTCGAAGTCACCGCCAGTTTCGAGACCGTTCAAATAGCCATGGATGCCATGGCCACCGCGATCCGGGCCGCCAGGCCCGATGCCCGGCCAGGCGACCTGTTTACGCCCGCGGTGCAGGTCGCGCTGCGCGTCCGCATCGCGAGAGCGCTGTGCGCCGACGTTTATGATCGCGAGGCCCCGTTGAAGGTGAATGGCTCGTTTCCGCGGACGCCAAGCCTGTGCTCCCTTGCGTCCTCGAAGCCCTGCCGCGACTTCCGCCAGAGCTCGAGTATCGAATCGTCGGCAGCGATCTGGTGCTGGTCGACGTGCACGCCGGCCTGATCGTCGATATCCTGCCGTTGCCTGCGTCCTAGCTTAGCTACCACCTCGGAGCGCTAGTTCGCCTGAACGAGCCTATCGAGCTCGTCGAGTCGTTCGTGCGTCCGGCACACTTCCGCGTATTCATGCTCGACGAGGTCTCGAACCGTTGCCGGCAGCGCGCCTTCCACGGCGCTCTTGAACGCCAGGACGGTGACGCTGTCGCCGCGACGAGCCTCCGTCAGAATCAAGCGGTCGTTGTGACCACTCAGCCGGTTCGTGACGTCCATCCATTGCCGGTGCATCGACGCAGCGGCCGTGCCGTCGCCCGTCGCCGCGCCACCAAACCGGTGAGCGTGAGGCAACAGGTCGGTCGCGAACCGTGCCCGCTGATCGGCGGCGTGGGTGAACTCCGACTTCATCGCCCAGTGCGTCACGAGGCCTGCGGCATGTCGGAAGCCCCGTTCTCCGTCCTTGCAGGTTTCGATCAAGTGGTTGAGTATCTCGCGCGGATTCAGCTCTGGCATGGCAACCTCTCAGCGTTGCTCACGGAGTGCCCGCGGCCCACGCCCGTTACCGCTCTTGCACATTGCTGGCCAAGCGGCCCGATTGCAACTGCCGGTGCTTTGCGGTTTTCTGCGGCGAACCCTGAACCCAATGGCGAGAAAATCCGCCGTGTTGCGGGCAATTCCCCAACCGGTCGATGTGCGCTCCGGGATGACATTTGGCCGCTTGACGGCGCGATGTCTGTCTACATAATATCTGTCTATGACAGGTATCAACACCCGGGCGCTCGATCGCGAGCTGAAGCGCGGCTCCGCGGAGCTGCTCATTCTCTCGCTGCTCGACACCCGCCCCCGCCATGGTTACGAGCTGAGCAAGCTGATCCACGCACGGTCCGACGGGCACCTGACCTTCCACATCGATTCGCTCTACCCGTTGCTCTATCGCCTCGAGGAGCGCGGATGGATCAAGGGCACCTGGGTCGAAAAGGCTGGTGAGCGCCGCCGCCGGTTCTACAAGGTCACGGCTGAAGGGCGCCTGGTACTTGCCGCGCAGCGGAAGACGTGGGCCGCATTCGTCGCGGCCGTGCATCGAGTCACGGGAGGCGAACATGTCTGACCCGTCACCTCGGCAGAACGACGCGTCGCTCAGGGCACGCTGGGAGCAGGAAGTGCGCACGCGACTGTCGGAGCTGCAGTTGTCGCCCTCCCGCGAAGCTGAGATCGTCGACGAGCTGTCACAGCATCTCGATGACCACTGGCGGGAGTTGATCGCAGGGGGCACGCCGCCTGACGAGGCCACGGGCTTGACGCTCGCTCAATTCCGCAGCGGTAACATCCTGGCGCAATACATGGCACCGTTGCGCCAGTCGCATGTGCCGCCGTCGATCACACCGGCGGCCCCAACCGGCCGATCGGCGAGCGATGCCCCGGGCCGGCACCGCACGCGCAATACGCTGGTCGTGGCAGAGGTCGCACTGGCTCTAGTACTGATGATCGTTTCGGGCCTGATGATCCGGACGTTCGTCGCCATGCGCCAGGTCCAGCCGGGCTTCACGCGTCCGTCGGAGGTGCAGACATTCCGCCTGTCGATACCGGAGAGTCTCATCAGCGATGAGCAACAAGTCGCACGCGCCTTCGAGAGCATCGCGCAACGGCTGGCGCGGCTGCCGGGCGTCGTGTCGGTTGGGGTGTCCTCGTCGATCACGATGGATGGGGAAGACAACACCAATCCGCTCCGCGTGGAGGAGTTCCCCATGCCCGCGGGCACGCTCCCACCGTTCCGGCGCTTCAAGAGCTTTGCCCCCGGATACTTCGAGACGATGGGCATCCCCATGGTGGCGGGGCGGTCGATTACGTGGACCGAGCTCTACGAGCGCCGTCCCGTGATCGTGATTTCCGAAACCCTCGCACGGGAATACTGGAAAGAGCCGTCGAGAGCGCTGGGCAAGCAGGTCCGGGCCAGCGGCAGAAACCCGTGGCGCGAGATCGTGGGCGTGGTCGGCAACGAGCGTGACGATGGCCTGAACAAGCCGGCGACGGCGATCGTGTACTGGCCGATGCTGAATGAGAGCTATCAGACCAACACGATGGCCTACGCCGTGCGATCGAGTCGCGTCGGCACGCCGGGCTTCATGGGCGAGATTCAGCAGGCCGTGTGGTCCGTCAATTCAAACCTGCCGCTCGCCGCCGTCCAGACGCTTGATGACATTCAGGCGCGGTCGATGGCCCAGACATCGTTTGCGATGACAATGCTGGCCATCTCCGCCGGCGTCGCGCTGCTCCTCGGCGTGGTGGGAATCTACGGCGTGATTACCTACATTGCAGCGCAGCGGAAACGTGAGATTGGCATTCGCATGGCGCTTGGCGCACAGGTCGGGGATGTCCGAATGATGTTTCTACGCCATGGGTTGTGGCTGACGGCGATCGGTGTCGCGCTCGGCATTGGCGCCGCCCAGGTGCTGACCCGAGTGATGTCGGCGCTGCTGTTTGGCGTCGGCACGATGGATCCGACGACCTATGCTGCCGTGTCAGGCGCCCTTGCGGCGGTAGCGCTTCTGGCGACCTATCTCCCAGCGCGCCGGGCCTCTCGCGTCGATCCGATCGTGGCCTTGCGGTCGGACGTCTAGTGCGGGTCCCGACGGGATGACACCTCTTGCCGGGATCTCAGGGTAGCCACGACTCCCCAGCTAGAGCTGTGGCGAATTCGAGAGCCTGTCGCTACTTTGAGATCCCGGCAAGAAGTGCGATCCCGTCAAGGAGTGCGATCCCGTCAGGGAATGCTATCCCGTCAAGCAGTGCTGTCCCGTCTGTGTTTGAGCATCTCGATCGCAATCGGAATCAGCGAGACGAAGACGATACCGATGGCGACGATCGAGAAGTTATCCTTGACGACCGGCACGTTGCCGAACGCGTAACCCGCGCCCACGCATACCGCCGTCCACAGCAAGCCGCCGGCGACGTTGTAGAGCAGGAACGTCGACGCGTTCATCGCGGCGGCGCCGGCCACAAACGGCACGAACGTCCGGATGATCGGCGCGAAGCGGCTCAACACCACCGCCATGCCGCCGCGCCTTTCGAAAAACTCATGCGCGCGATCGAGATGCTTCCGGTTGAGCAGGCGTTGCATCAACCCCTCGCCGTCGGTGGCCACAAAGACGCGCGGGCCGATCGTGCGGCCGATGAAGTAGTTCACGCTGTTGCCCAGGATGGCCGCCGTCGCGATCAGGATGAACACCAGCGAGATATCCATGGCGCCGGTGGCCGCGAGGGCGCCACAGGCAAACAGCAGCGAATCGCCGGGCAGGAATGGCGTGACGACCAATCCGGTTTCCGCGAAGATGATCGCGAACAGCATGCCGTAGACCAGCCAGCCGTATTCGGCGACGTATCGGGCCAGGTGCACATCGAGATGAAGAAACAGATCGATCAGCGTATCCATGTCTTCGTATAGAGTACACGGACTTTCGAGAGGCCACGGATGCAAACCTTCTTAATTGCTCTCTGTCTCTGCGGTGCTGCCGCGGCGCCGCACGCGCAACAGGGCCCGCCGAAGGATCCCAACGCGACCCGTGCCGCCGATCTTGTTGAGTTGGTGAAGCTTGACCCCACCATCAAGCTCGACATTCGCTACGCCGGCACCAACAACTTTCTCGGCAAGCCGGTCTACAAGGAAGCGCGCGCGTTCCTGCAGCGCCCCGCCGCCACCGCGCTCGTGGCGGCGCATCGCGAGCTGGCGCGAAGCGGCTACGGACTGCTGATCCACGACGGCTATCGGCCGTGGGCGATCACCAAGCTGTTCTGGGACATGACCAGCGGATATCAGCGCGAGTTCGTCGCCGACCCCAAGATTGGGTCAAAGCACAACCGCGGCTCTGCGATTGACTTGACGATGTATGACCTCGCGCTGGGAACCGCGGTGGAAATGCCGGGCGGATACGACGAGATGTCGCCGCGATCGTACCCGGACTACACCGGCGGCCCCCCGGAGGCACGCGCCAAGCGCGACCTGCTGCGGCAGGTGATGGAGCGCCACGGCTTTACCGTGGAGCCCAACGAATGGTGGCACTTTAACTACAAAGACTGGGGGCAATATCCGATTCTCGATATCGCCTTCGGCGATATTCGTTGAGTTCAGAGTTTAGAGTTAGGAGTTAAGAGTAAGTTCTTAGCTCTGCACTCTTAACTCTTAACTCTGCACTCTTAACTCCTAGCTGTCTGCGTCATGTAGATCACGCGCGCGTTCGCGGCCTTCAACTGCGTCGTCACGGAATCCACCTGCCTCGCCGTCGTGATGATCGGATCGAGCTTGAAGGCCTTTGCCATGTCGAGCGCGCGCAGGACCTCATGCGCGGTCGAGGCGCGGAACGCCACCGGCATCCGACCGCTGAGCGCCGGCTGCATCGCTTCGAGCGCCGGCGCATGCGGCTTCGGCCGTGCCTGCTGATACCACTGCGCGTCGAGAAACGCCTGGCGGTTGAACGCGACGAGACCCATCAGCGAGTTCGGATACGCGTCGCCGCCGGCCGGACGATCGGCGGTGCCGACGTGAAGCGCGACCACCGGTTTGATCACGAGGCTGCCGCGCCGCTCGTCGGCGAGCGCGCCGATCTGCGGCACGTCGGTCCCGAGCGCGGTGAAGACGAGCGCGCTCTGGCCGCGCACGCCGTCGCTGCCGGGCGTGGCAAGCATGCTGGTAATGCCGGCTTCGGCCGCCTTGCCGAGCGCACCGGCATTCGGATTCATGTAGTCGGCCGCGCGCAGTTGTGCGCGCAGCAGCGTCTCGCGCTTGACGCGCTCGACGTCTTCGGTCGTCTGTGGATTCTCGGAGCGCGGGATCGCCGGAGGCTCGAAGCCGGCGCTGCTGCCCATGTCGATCAGCCCGGGATAGACGGTGAGACCCTTGCCCGGGACGATCACCGCGCCGGCCGGAACGGTGACGTTGGCGCCGACCGCGATGATCAGGCCGTCGCTGAACACGATGGTGCCGTTGTCGATCGCCGCCGCCGACACCGGCACGATCCGCGCGCCGGTGATCGCATACGTATAAGACGCCTCCTGTTGAGCCGAAACGCCACTGAACAACGAAACCACGAAGATCACGAAGGTCACCACGAAGATCACGAAACCATGTTTTTCAAAAGAGCTCTTCGCGAGCTTCGTGGTTTTCTTCGTGGCCTTCGCGGTCTCTTGGATAGCCGACTTCATTTCACACCTACCGGTCGGCCCGAGAAACGCTCATAAAGCTCGGTGTGTTTACTCTTCAAGCCCACGCTTCGGCCGTTGATGAAGACATGGGTAAACTGCGTCTTCATCTCCATCGGGTCGCCGGTAGCGATGAACAGGTTGGCGATCTTGCCGGGCTCGAGCGAGCCGACCCGGTCGGCCACGCCGAGGATGGTCGCGGCATCGAGGGTGATGGCCCTGAGGGCGCGATCGCGATCCAGGCCCCACGCCACCGAAATCGCCGCTTCGTAGGGCAGCAGCCGGTTGTTGGCGGCGCCGCCCGTGCCGAAGGCAAACGTCACGCCGGCTTGCGCCAGCTCGCCCGCCGCACGGTACGTCGCGGCGTGATGGAAGTCTTGGCGTGTCGGCAGCGTCAGCACCGATCCGAGAATCACCGGAATGTTCTTTTCCTTCAGCAGCGGCGCCACCAGCGGCGACTCGAGGCCGCCGGTGATGACGATCTTGACGCCGGCGCGATCGGCAAACGCGACCGCGTCGCGGATGTCGCGCTCGTTGCTGGCGGCGACAAACAGCGGCTGCGTGCCGTCGGCGATCGGCGCCAGCGCCGCGAGCGTCCAGTCGGTCTGCCGGCCTGCCGCCGGCAGCTTTGCGTAACCGCGGGCCCGGGCGATCCAGTCTTCGACGCGCTGCACCCGCGCGTCGCGTTCCTTCTTGAGGTCCTCGAACTTACGTGCCGCGTCGGGATTGCCGCCGAAGCCGCCGCCGCGATTGATCGGCGGAAACTGGAAACTGACCCCGGCCACCGGCTTGAGCGTGGCCTCTTCCCACGTCCAGCCATCAAGGTTCATCACGGCGACCTGCCCGCCCAGCAAGCCTCCGGAGGGGATCACCGCGGCGGTCGTGATGCCGTTGACCCGCGCCACCGGAATGGCGTCGCTATCCGCCTGGTAGGCGACCTGCGCCTTGACCGCGGCGTTGATCTCCAGCATCTCGCTGCTGTCTTCGAATCCCCGCGCGCCCGGCTCATTCAGCCCGAGCGTCGTCCGCGCATCGATGAAGCGATCACGAACTCGACTCCGGGCCGCGTCACCGGGTACCGGCGGGGCCCGCTCTGCCCCGGCCGCATGTCTTTCGGGTTTTCACCGAGCGCGAACTTGATCCCCGGCGGCGCGCCTTCGAATACGAGGCCGGCGGCGTCCTTGCCCCAGCGCAGCTTGATCACCTGGTTCCTGCCGCCGATCGGGTTGGCGCTGCCGTGCAGGATGTTGGTGGCGGTCACTCCG
>JAUSDY010000043.1 GCA_030650395.1 Acidobacteriota bacterium
CATGGTCTTCCGGTTGTGCGTGATGATGATGAACTGGGTGCGGTCCATCATCGAGCGCAGCATCTCCACGAACCGCCCGATATTGGCGTCGTCGAGCGGCGCGTCGATTTCGTCGAGCAGGCAGAACGGGCTCGGCTTGTAGCGGAAAATCGCAAACATCAGCGCGATGGCGGCGAGCGCCTTTTCGCCGCCCGACAGCAACATCACACTCTGCAGGCGCTTGCCCGGGGGCGACGCGACGATGTCGATGCCGCTTTCGAGCGGGTCGGATTCGTCGAGCAGCGTAATGCCCGCCTTGCCTCCGCCGAACAGCGTCGAGAATGTCTGCTGGAAGTTGGTATTGATCGCGGTAAACGCCTCGCGGAACCGCGCGTACGTGGTTTCGTCGATTTTGCTGATGGCCTCGTTGGTCTGGGCGATCGAGTCGATGAGGTCCTGGCGCTGGCTGGTCAGGAAGCCATGGCGTTCCTCGAGCTCCTTCGACTGCTCGATCGCCATCATGTTGACGGGCCCGATGCGATCGATCTTCGCGCGCAGCTCGGCGATCGCCTCTTCGGCGGTCATGTGCGCAGGCACCGGCTCCTCGGGCTCGGCTACGGGGACGACGCCCTCTTCCTCTTCATCGGGCTCGGCAGCTTCGGCGGCGCGAATCGCGCGCGCGTCGGGCTCGATCTGGCCGGCGGCTTCCATCGCCGCGACCTGCTCGCGGATGTCATCGAGCGTGGCGTTGACGGTATCGATCGACTGCTGCGCGAGGTGCGTCAGGTCCGATTCCGCGGTCGCGCGCATCACGTCCACTTCGGCGGCGAGCGCGCGAAGCGCATCGACCGCGCGGCGCGCATCGCGAATGACGTCTTCCTGCCGCTCCGACGCCTGCGTGATCTCCAGCGCCGCTTGATCGGCCCGGATCATCGCGCCGCGCAGGCCTTCGAGCTGGCCAACGTCAGCGTCCATCTGCTTCTGGCCTTCGGCCACCGCCTGCAACAGGCGCTCGCGCTGGTCGCGCATCAGCGCGACGTCGCGCGTGCACGACTGCACGCGGCGCTCGAGCTCCGCCGCGGCCGCTGCCATGCGCGACACTTCGGCGAGCGCTCCGGCGCTGCGCTCGATCAAGCCGGCGTGAGCGGCACGGGCTTCGCCCGCTTTCTGACTCAGCCCCTCCGCGGTGTCGCGCGCGGCCGACAAACGGCGCTGCGCTTCGCCCAGCGCAAGGTCGGCGGAAATCTTCTGCTCGCCCAGCCGGGCGATCGACTCGGTGGCTTCGAGCTGCCGGGCGTCGAGGCCCGCGATCTCTTCCCTGACGCGGCTGATCTCCGTGGTCACCAGGTCGTTGTGCTGGCGGATTCGGAACTCGTCGGCGGCGGCGCGTTCGCTTTGACCCTCGACGCCGACAATCGCCTTTTCCTGTCGATGAAACTCGGCCGACAACCCCGCGATGGCCGCCGTCGCATGCGCGATGGATTGCTCGAAGCCCGCCGTTTCGTTGATCAGCTGTTCGAGGGCGGTGCGCGAGGCCGCGATCTTTTCGCGCAGCTCCTTAATCTCGCGCTTGGTCGCGAGAATGCCCCGCGACTCGGCTTTCTCGCCGCCCGTGATCACGTGACGCCCGCGGAAGACATCGCCTTCGAGCGTCGCGACCGGAACCGGCACCGTCGGCGCAATCCGCGCCGCGGTTTCGAACGATTCGGCGATCAGGGCGCCACCCATCACCGCCTGCACGGCCTGCGGGAACGGCCCGCCAACGCGAACTACCGACGACAGGGCGACGGTGCCGGCCGGAACCCCCGCCAAACCCTCGTCAGGAACCGCCGTCGAACCCCCGTGAGGAACCCCCGCGAGAACCCTCGTGAAGAACCCCCGTGAGGACCCCCCGTGAGGAACCCCCGTCTGAACCCCCGTGTGAACCTCCGTGGCCCCGTCCGGCCGTCCGACGACGAAGCCGCAGCGGCCGGCGTCTTCCTGGCGGATCAGCTTCAATCCCGCGGAGACATGCTCGAGACGCTCCACCAGCACGTGCTGAAGCAGATCGCCCATGCACGCTTCAACCGCGCGCTCGTACTTGGGTTCCACCTCGATGAAGTCCGCGAGGGCACCCATCTGCCCGACCTTGCCGTTGGCGTTGACCAGAACCAGGCGCGCCGCATCGGCGAACCCAGAGCGATGCGTGTCGATCTCTTCCAAGGAATGAAGCCGCGCGGTCATCGCAGCGAGGTCGTGCTCGCGCGAACGCACATCGCGAGACCGCCATTCGTGCTCGATGCGGGCACTCGCCAGCTCCGATTCGCGCGCTGCGCGCGCGACCTTCGCCGCGTCGAGGCCGTCGACCGCGCGCCGCAGCGCGTCAGCCGCGGCCTGGCGCTGGGCCTGCGCCTTGCCGAGCTCGACGGCGAGCTCGCGCGCTTCGAGGTCCAGCCGGCCTTCGGCGCCGACGGCGCGCTCGCGCTGAGACGATACGGATTCGAGCGCGGCGTTGAGCGCCGTGATGGTATTGAGTACCGCGTAGACGTCGGCACGGGCGCTCTCGACGTCCTGCTCCACCGTCTCGATCGCCTGCTGCGCCCTGGCGTATTCGTCTGAAGCCGCCGTCGCCAGCGCAGACGCTTCGTCTCGGGCCGTTTCGGCTTCCGCGGCCGCGCGTCGCCGGCCTTCGAGCGCCAGTTGTTCCGGCTCGCGCCTCGCCTCGAGCTGCTGCCGCTCCAGCTCGAGCTCTTCGGCGCGGCCTTTCAGCATTTCTGCTTGTTGCGTATCGAGCGCAATCTGCTGCTGGCGGCGGTTGATCTCGAGCTCGTGCGCGTGCACCGCCTCGCGCGCGGTGTTGGCAGCCTCGTCGGCCGATGCCAGCTCGATGCGGATGCGCGACAAGGCGTTTTCGACTTCCGCCAGCCGCGCCGACGCCGCGGCCTCGTTGGTGCGCGCCTCGGTCAGGCGGGCGCGCGCGGTCTCGATCGCCTCGGCGAGCGTGCGGTAGCGCCGCGCGAACAACACCTTTTCCCACCGCCGCATCTCGTCGCGCAGGCGCGTGTAGCGGCGGGCCTTGGCCGCCTGCCGCTTCATCGAGCCGCGCTGCTTTTCGATTTCGTAAACAATGTCGTCGAGGCGCGTCAGGTTTTGCTGCGCCGCTTCGAGCTTGAGCTCGGCGGATCGGCGGCGGGCCTTGTACTTCGTGATGCCCGCGGCCTCTTCGATCAACTGGCGCCGATCGGTCGGACGCGAGCTCAGGATCATCCCGATCTTGCCCTGCTCGATGATCGCGTAGGCCTTTTGGCCGAGGCCCGTGTCCATCAGCAGCTCGTGGATGTCTTTGAGCCGGCAGGTCTGCCCGTCGATCAGGTACTCGCTTTCACCCGAGCGATACAGCCTCCGCGTGATGTCGACTTCGCGCGTCGCCGCGACGAGCATCTCGGCAAGCTCGGGGTGATGACCGTTGCCCCTCGACTCGCCCGCCGGCGCAAGCGCCGACGCACTCGCTCGGGACAAGCCGTTGGTCTTGTGGACGTCGTCGCCGATCGGCGGGTCTTCCGCCTTCGCGCCTTGCGCTTCGGCGGACAAGGAAGACCCGCCTCTACGGAAGAGGGATGGCGGGACGATGACGTCGCTGAGGCGGAGGCGAACTTCGGCGGCGCCGGTGGGCTTTCGCGCATCGGAGCCGCTGAAGATCACGTCTTCCATCTTGTCGCCGCGCAGGCTCTTGGCGCTCTGCTCGCCAAGCACCCACGTGAGCGCGTCGGCTACGTTGCTCTTACCGCAGCCGTTGGGGCCGACGATGGCGGTGACGCCACGGTCGAATGCCAGCTCGGACCGATCCGAGAAGGACTTAAAACCTGAGATTTCCAGACGTTCGAGGTGCATTTCAGGGGTAACTGGGGGAAACGACGCAAGTCTAGCAAGCCCCGCCTGTTGTAGCAAGGCAGAACATAGCCCCTACATTTAGGGTTACTGACCCTTGGCGGCGGTCTTGTTGCGGTTGAGATCGAGCAGCTTTTCGGCTTCGGGGAACTTCGAAATCGCGAAGCGCGCCTGCGGATCGACGGTCACCAGATGCTGCCGCGCGGTGGCGACGTCGAAGACGACCTCGTCGATGTTGAAGCGGATTATCGCGCGGATGAATTCGAGGTCTTTCATCCACGCATCTTCATCGATCTTGACGTTGCGGCCCGCCACGAATTTCTTGAAGTCCGCCATCATCGCGTCGTCCACGACGAAGTTCTTCTTCACGATTCGTCGGCTCGGGCCGGATTGGCCGATGCGCGTGTCGCCCTCGGCGCTGAACTGTTCCGCGTACGACGCGAACAACTGGCGGCCCTGCAGCGTGCGGCCGAAGCGCGTCGGCGAGAAGCCCTCGACCGGGCCGTCGAAGCGCAGGTCCGGCTCAATGCCGCCGCCGGAGAACACCTTGCGCCCGCCGGTCGTGTACTTCAACTGGTCGGCCGTCTTGGCGCGCTCGCTCTGATCCTTCAACGTGTAGGTCAGGTACTCGTCGAAAGTGCCGTCCCACGGACGCTGAATCAACCGGCCGCTCGGCGTGTAGTAGCGCGCGGTGGTGAGTGCCAGGCCGGCGCCGCCGCTGACGCGATACACCGACTGCACGAGCGCCTTGCCGAACGTCGTTTCGCCGACGACGAGCGAGCGGTCGTAGTCTTGCAGCGCGCCGGAGACGATCTCGGACGCGCTGGCGCTGTTGCGATTGACCAGCGTGATCATCGGGATGTTGGTGTAGTCGGGCGTGTCGGTGGCGCGGTAGTCCGAATCGGAGTTCGACACGCGGCCGCGCGTGTAGACGACCATCGAGCCTTTCGGCACGAAGCGATTGGTGACGCGGATCGCCTGGTCGAGCTGTCCGCCGGGGTTGCCGCGCAAGTCGAGCACGAGGCGCTTCATCCCCTTTTTGGTGAGATCCTCGAGCGCGTCGCCGAGGTCTTCATCGGTGTGCTCGGCGAAATCGGTGATGCCGACATAGCCGGTCGTGGCGTCGATCATGAACGACGCCGACAGGCTCGGGATGCTCACCTGGTCGCGCATCACGCGCATTTCGAGCACGCGATCGAAGCCCTTGCGGCGCACGCCGATGTTCACGAACGTGCCCTTCGGTCCCTTGAGCTTCGCCACCGTCTGCTCCGTCGTCCAGCCCTTGGTGCTGACCTCTTCGACCACGGCGATCACGTCGCCGCGGCGAATGCCGCTCTTAAACGCCGGCGACCCTTCGAACACGCGAATGGCCGTGATGTCGCCGTCGATCGCGCTGATGGTGAGGCCAAGGCCAAAGTAGCGGCCTTCCTGGCGCTCGCGCATCTGCGCGTAGGTGCGCGGATCCATGAAGCTCGAATGCGGATCGAGCGTCTGCAGCATGCCGTTGATCGCGCCGTAGACCATGCGGTCGGATTCGACCGGCTGCGCGTATTGCGTCTGGATCACGCTCAGGGCGGCGGTGAAGGTCTTGTAGTGATCCGGCACCGTGCCGGACGTGGCGAGCGCACTGTTGCCGAATACCCCGCCGACCAGGGCCGAAAGCAGGATCGCCGTGGTGGCGGCAAACAGGGATCGGGTGCGCATAGGTCGATGCTAGCTGACTACCCCCCTATCCGCAAGGATTCCGGGCAGGGAAGGTATACTGGATTGGGGAGAAATCTTATGTTTGGTTCCATCGGCATGCCGGAGCTCATCATCATCCTGGTGATTGCGCTCATCATTTTCGGGCCCCGGAAGCTGCCGGAGCTGGGCAAATCGCTGGGCCGGAGCCTGAGCGAGTTCAAGAAGGCCTCGACCGACCTGCAGAACACGCTCGAGCAGGAAATCAAGATCGAAGAGCAAAAAGAGGCCGAGGACAAGACCAAATCCAAGTTCGAGCCGACCACGACCTTCGGCAGCGAAGGCACGTCGGCCAGCTCCGACATTGATTCCGACACGGCCCCACCGCGGGAGACCGTTTCACGCTCGTAGGCCGTGGCGCTCGTTCCCTTCCCCAGCCAGTCCTCGCGCGACGAGGAACCGGACGACCTGCCCGCGCAGGCCGGCGGATTTTCGCCGTTCGGCGAGCCCGATCCCTCTGAGCCGCCCGAAGGGCGGATGACGTTCCTCGAGCACCTCGACGAGCTGCGTAAGCGCATCACGCACGCCGTGGGCGCATTGCTCGCCGGCTTCATCATCGCGTTCGCGTTCATCAACCGCGTCTTTGATTTCGTGTATCAGCGGCTGATCGCCACGGTGCCCGGCGGGAAGCTGATTTACACCGAAGCGCCCGAGATGTTCATGCTGTGGATCAAGATCGCCGCGCTGACCGGCGTCCTGATCGCCTCGCCGTACATCATGCTGCAGGTGTGGTTCTTCATCGCACCAGGGTTGTACGCGAAGGAGAAGAAGCTCGCCATTCCATTCGTGCTCTCATCGTCGTCGCTCTTCCTTGGCGGCGCCGCCTTCTCCCACTACTTCGTATTCCCTGCGGCGTGGAATTTCTTCGCGGGTTTCAGCAACAGCTATGTCGAGTTCCTGCCGCGGGTCGGTCCGGTTTTCGGGATGTACGTGAAGCTGATGCTCGGCATCGGCCTCACCTTCCAGCTACCGGTCTTGATCTTCGTCCTCGCCCGGCTTGGCATTGTCACGTCCAGCTTCCTGCTCCGCAATTTCAAGTACGCGGTCTTGCTGATTTTCATTTTCGCGGCGGTGATCACGCCCGACGCTAATCCGGTGACTCAGATCATGGTAGCGGGCCCAATGGTCGTGCTTTACCTGTTTGGTGTCGCAGCCGCGTGGCTTTTCGGGAAATCCAAAAAATCAGATCAGGACGAAGAAAAGCTCTAAAGCCACGGGTACGTTTGACTTCCGGGCTTTTCGGCTCTAAACTCTTCCGTATGAAAATCATTCGCCATCTGGCGTTTGGCCTAACTCTGTGTGTTTTGATTTCATCCACAGCGTGGGCGCAGGGCGCGAGCGCAGACACCCGCCCCGGCAGTAATACGATTTTTGGCGATACGGGACTGTGGTTTGTCCCGACCGGCGAAACGGTCCCAAAGGGGACGTGGAGCGGCTCAATCGCCCTCGTCAACTTCGATCGTAGCGAAGGCTTCAGCGACATCACCGACGTCGGCGGCATGTTCGCCTTCGGTGTCACCGATCGCGTCGAGCTGTTCGGCACGATGGGCTACCGGCGCCTCGATGCGGATCTCGTTCCCGTCGCGGGCAACGGCCAGCCGCAGAATTATCTGATCAACACAGGCTGGAGTACCGGACTCGGCGACGCCGTGGTCGGTGCGAAGTTCAACCTCCGCTCGCAGGCGCAAAGCAACGGGCCCGCGTTTGCCGCGCGCATCTCAGCGAAGATCCCGACGGCCAGCAAGGACGACGGGCTCGGCACCGGCAAGCCCGACTTCATGTTCGACTTAATCGGATCGCGCGAGTTCTCGGAGAAGGTCGAACTGACCTCTTCGATCGGGCTCAAGATGCGCGGCCGGCCGGATGGCTACAACCTGACTCACGGCTTCGTGTGGGGCATCGGCATGGGGTACCCGAGCCGATCGCGGCTGAAGCTCGTCGCCGAAATGCACGGCGAGGCCTTGTTCGATCAGGATCAGCGCTACACCGGTCCTCCGCTGACGGCGATCGGCATGCCGACCCAGTGGGATCCCGACGCGACACGCGACATCTTCGGCGGCTTCCAGTTCCATTCGATGAAGGGCGTGTTCTTCGGCGCCGGCGTGAGCTACACCGCGTCGTATTACCTGCACCGCCGCGACTTCGTGACCTCGGAAGACAGCGACTTCGATCGCCTTGGCCTGCAGGTGCGCCTCGGTTACCACCCCGGCGTGCGCGTGTATGTGCCGCCCGCGCCGCCGGCGCCGCCCGCGGTCACGGTGAACCCGGGACCGCCGCCCAACCGTCCGCCGACGGTCAAGGCGCGTTGCGAGCCGTGCACGGTTCAGGTCGGCCGCACCAGCACCGTGACCGCCGACGCGCAGGACCCCGACGGCGACACGCTGCGTTACCGGTGGACCAGCCCCACGGGCTCATTTGCCAACCCCGCCGATCGCCAGACGGTCTGGACCGCGCCAGGCCAGCCGGGCGCCGTGCCGGTCACCGTCACCGTTGACGACGGTAAGGGCGGCACCGCGAGCGACACGATCACCATCCAGGTCGTAGCGCCGCCGCGCAAGGAATACACCTTCGAAGACGTGCACTTCGACTTCGATCGCTACACGCTTCGCGCCGAAGCCACCCGCGTCCTGGACGAGGCCATCAAGGCGATGAGCGAGGACCCGAACCTGCGCATCACGGTCGAGGGCCACACCTGCAACATCGGCACGACCGAGTACAACCTGGCGCTCGGCGAGCGCCGCTCGAACGCGGTCCGCGACTACCTGGTCAGCCGCGGTGTCGCGGCTGCCCGGCTGCAATCGGTGAGCTACGGTGAAGAGCGTCCGAAGCACGACAACTCGCGCGAAGAGACGCGCCGCCTCAATCGCCGCGCCGCGATGACGATTCGGATGCAGTAGGGAAATAACGAATAACCAATTACGAATTAACAAAAAAGACGGTTTGGTTATTGGTACTTGGTTCTTGGTTATTCAGTTCTTATTCGGCGAGCGCGTCGAGCAATCGATCGAGAAACAGGGCTTGGCCCGGCCAGATTTTTCGCCGGGCCACGGCCATCGGAAACCACTGCGCGCGATCGACTTCCGCGAACTGCTGCTTGCGGCCGGACTTGGGCGGCCACTCCATCGAGAACATGTTGCTCTTGAGCGACGTGACGTCGAAATCGGAGCGGGCGGCCCACACGTGCACGATCTTCTTCCCGCTCGGCTGCAATATCGATCCGAGCGGCAGGAATTCGCCTGACGGCGCCGACCCCATCTCTTCTTCGAACTCGCGCCTGGCAGCGTCCAGCAAGTCTTCGCCTGGCGACGGCTCGCCTTTCGGGATCGTCCAGCCACTGTCGTCTTTCTTCGCCCACACCGGCCCGCCGGGATGGGCGAGGAGCACTTCGAGGCCGTCGGGCGCGACGCCACGGAACAGGAGGACTCCGGCGCTGTCTTTTGGCATACTCTCCACTAACCATTATGAAGCGCAGAAAATTCCTTGTCTCGTCGGCGTTGGGCGCCGCAGCGATCGCGCTGGGCAGGCCACCGATCTCAGCGAGGGCCCGCGAAGCACAAGCACCAGCCGCGACGCGCAAGATCCTGATCGCGGGCGGCAACTTCGGAGAGGCCTTCATTCGCTACATGGCCACGCTCACCGGCAAGCCGCGGCCGCGGCTCTGCTACCTGCCGACCGCGTCGGCGGATTCGCAGGCCGGGATCATCTCGTGGTACCGCGCGTGTGCGCCGCTCAACGTCACGCCGTTCGTGCAGGAGAGCTTCATCGCGAGCACGCGCCAGACCCAGAGCTGGGAGGAAGTCTTCCTGTCGATGGACGGCATCGTCTGCTCGGGCGGGAACACGCTCAATCAGCAGGCGATCTGGAAGGCGCAGGGGATCGACGTGGTGCTCAAGCAGGCGTGGGATCGCGGCATCGTCCTCGGTGGCGCGAGCGCCGGCTCGTTGTGCTGGTTCGAGGAGGGCACGACCGATTCGCGGCCGAAGGAGCTGTCGACGGTGCAGGGCCTGGGCTTCATCAAGGGCAGCCACTCGCCGCACTACGACCGCGAGCCCGGACGCCGTCCGCTCTATCAGAAACTGATCGGTTCGGGCCAGATGAAACCTGGCTACGCGTGCGATAACGACGCGGGGATCTTCTTCGAAGACAACACCGTGAAGCGCGTGGTCTCCACCCGCGCCGACGCCAAGGTCTACTACGTCAGCCTGGTCGGCGGCCGCGTGGTGGAGAAGGTGATGGAGCCGGAGCGGATTTCGTAGGGCACCCCTTTAGGGGTGCCTCACGCGCTAATAAGCTTTCGCGAACCAGGCCGAGACTTGGGCCGGTTTGCCGCACTTGATGCAGGGCTTGCCCGGCGCCTCGCCGTACCCCTCGGGAATGTTGCGAATGGTCGCCTGGGTCTCGGCCTTGATCTCGGCCTCGCACGCGGCGTCTTCGCACCACGGCGCAATCACGAACCCGGGCCGTCCGGCCATCGTCGCCTTGAACTCGTCGTAGGAATCCGCGCTGAAGGTGTGCTCGTCGCGGAACTTGCGCGCGCGCTCGAGCAGGCCGGCCTGGATCTCGGCGAGCAAGCCCTTCACCGCATCGGCGAGGCCGTCCATCGGGATCGACGCCTTCGCGCGTGTATCGCGCCGAGCGGCGAACACCGACGACTTCTCGATGTCCTTCGGACCGATCTCGAGGCGCAGCGGCACACCGCGCATCTCGTACTCGGAGAACTTCCATCCGGGTGTCTGGCTTTCATCGGCGTCGAGCTTGACGCGGATGCCGGCCGCTTTCAGCTGATCGCGGATCTCCTCGCACTTGGGCAGGACGGTCTCTTTCCAGGTGCCGCGAGGAATGGGGACGATGACGACCTGCCAGGGCGCGATCGCCGGTGGCAGGATCAGCCCGCTGTCGTCGCCGTGGGTCATGATCACGGCGCCGATCAGCCGCGTCGTCACGCCCCAGGATGTGGTCCACACGTGCTGCACCGTTTTGTCGCGGCCCTGGAACTGGATCTCGAACGCCTTCGCAAAGTTCTGACCGAGGTTGTGCGAGGTGCCCGCCTGCAAGGCGCGGCCGTCCCCCATCAACGCTTCGATCGAGTAGGTGCGCGAGGCGCCGGCGAACTTCTCGCTGTCGCTCTTGCGGCCGTCCATCACCGGCACCGCAAGAACGTTTTCGCACACGTCCTTGTAGAGCGCGAGGATCTTCATCGTCTCTTCCTGCGCCTCGTCGGCGGTCTCGTGAGCGGTGTGGCCTTCCTGCCAGAGAAACTCCGTGGTGCGCAGGAACGGACGCGTCACCTTCTCCCAACGGACGACGTTCGCCCATTGATTGATCAGGACGGGCAGGTCCCGCCATGACTGAATCCACTTTGCGTACATCACGCCGATGATCGCTTCGGAGGTCGGGCGCACCACGAGCTTCTCTTCCAGCTCTTCGCCGCCGCCATGCGTTACGTAGGCGACCTGCGGCGCGAAGCCCTCGACGTGCTCCGCTTCCTTCTTCAGGAGGCTCTCGGGAATCAGCAGCGGAAAGTACGCGTTGACGTGGCCGCTCGCCTTGATGCGCTGATCGAGTTGCTGCTGGATCAGCTCCCAGATGGCGTAGCCGTACGGCCGGATCACCATGAAGCCCTTGACCGGCGAGTAGTCGGCGAGCTCCGCCTTGCGGACGACGTCCAGGTACCAGCGGGAAAAGTCGACCGATTGTTTCGTGATTTCGGTAACGAAGGCGTCGTCTTGAGTGGGTTTCGCAGCCATCAGGATTCCTTACTCTCTCCGATATGAATCCTGAAGTGTACGTCATCTCTGCCCGGGAAGTCGGATCGGGCATGCCCGCCGCGGGTTTCTTCCCGGCGCAGAGCGGCCCGCGCAATCAGCCAGCCGACGGTGACGATGGTCGCCAGACGCCAGCGCGCTTCGTCCATCCCGCCCTTCTCGAGGTACGGCTCGAGCGCGCGATACCAGGATTCGAGCTGCGACTCCGCAGCGCCCAACGACGCGTCTTCCCGCATCAGCCCGACCGATCGCCACATCAGCGTCCTGACTTCTCCTTCACTTTTCGGCCACGACGTTTTTGTTTTTCGCGGGCGGCTGGGCGTGGTGCGGACGCTGAACATCTGGTCGATGTTCTTGGGATTGATCATCGCCTGGGCGGCGCGCGCGCCAAACACGAGCCCTTCGAGCAGTGAATTGCTCGCCAGCCGGTTGGCGCCGTGAACACCGGTGCACGCCACCTCGCCGGCCGCAAACAGGCCCGGCATCGTCGTGCGGCCCCAGAGATCGGTCTCAACCCCTCCCATGATGTAGTGCGCGGCGGGGCCGACGGAAATCCGATCGGTCGCCAGATCGAAGCCGGCCGAGTGGCAGGCCTTGGTGATCGTCGGAAAGCGCTGCCGGACCCAGTCGGCGTCGAGATGTTGCAGCGAGAGGAAGACCGGCTGTCCGGTACGCCGTTGCTCGAGCACAATCGCGCGTGACACCAGATCGCGCGAGGCCAGCTCGCCGGCCGGGTGATAACGAGTCATGAAGCGTTCGCCGTCGGCGTTGAGCAGATAGGCCCCTTCACCGCGAAGCGCTTCCGACAGCAGAAACCGCGGCGCACCCGGCACGTTCAGCGCGGTCGGATGAAACTGCACGAACTCGAGGTCGGCGACTTGCGCCCCGGCATGCCATGCCAGCGTGACGCCGTCGCCGGTGGCCACCGCCGGGTTCGTGGTTTCGCGAAACACCTGTCCGGCGCCGCCTGTGGCGAGCAACACGGCGGCCGCTTCGATCTGCTCGGTTCCGCGATCGCATTCGAACCGGGCGCCCACGCATCGGCCGTCGCGGACGATCAGGGACGTCGCGCGCGCGTTGCGCTCGACGCGCACTTTCGGTTGATCGGCGACGCGGTTCCACAACGTGCGGCCGATCTCGCGCCCGGTCGCGTCACGGGCGTGCAGCACCCGGCGGACCTTGTGCGCCGCTTCCTTCGCGAGCGCGAGCGCGCCAGAGGGATCGCGATCGAAGCGCGCGCCCCACTCGACGAGCTCGCGCGCATAGCGCACGCCGTCTTCCACCAGCACGCGAACCGCGGGCTCGACACATAAGCCGTCGCCGGCGGCAATCGTGTCGGCCGCGTGGAGATCGGGGTGGTCGCCGGAGCCCACGGCCGCGGCAATGCCGCCCTGGGCGTAGCCGGTATTACTCTCGTCGGGATCCGCTTTGGTGAGGATGACGACGTCGCCGGCGGCGGCGAGATCCGCGGCCGCGCGCAGCCCGGCGATGCCGCTGCCAATTACGAGGAAATCCGTGCGCCGCTGCACCGGATGCTATCCTACCATCCGCCCATGGAGCTGACCCGCATTGGAGTGACCGCCGCTGCCGGCGCGTATTCCGTGATCATCGGCGGCGGCGCCATCGAATCACTGCCCGCGGAGCTCAATGCCGCCGGCCTCGGGCCCCGCCGCATCATCGTGTCGAGTAAGCGCGTCTGGAAGCTGCACGGCAAGCGGTTCCGGCACGCCACCACTGAGCGCGTCCCTGTGCTCGTCGACGATGGCGAGCGTCACAAGAATCTCGTCACCGTCGGCAAGGTCCACGATGCGCTCGTCAAGTCGAACGCCGATCGCTCAACCGTGGTCGTGGCCATCGGCGGCGGAGTGATCGGCGACCTCGCCGGATTTGCGGCCGCCACCTACCTGCGCGGCATCCGAGTGGTACACGTGCCGACCACGCTGCTTGCGCAGGTTGACAGCGCGATTGGCGGCAAGACCGGTGTCAACCATCCGCTCGGGAAGAACCTGATCGGTTCGTTTCATCCGCCGAGTTTGGTCGTGGCCGACCCGGTGGTGCTGGACACCCTGCCCCGCCGTGAGTTTCGCGCCGGCTTGTACGAAGTGGTCAAGTACGGTGTCATTTCGGATCCGTCATTGCTGGATCGGCTGCGGACGTCCCTGCCTGCCATCGTCGCCCACGAACCGGCTGCGGTCGCGCCGATCGTTGCGGCGTGCTGCCGCATCAAGGCAGACGTCGTCTCGGCCGACGAGCGGGAATCGGGCCTGCGCCGCATCCTCAACTTCGGCCATACCGTCGGGCATGCGCTCGAAGCCGCGACGAAATACCGCCGCTTCCGTCATGGCGAGGCGGTCGGCTACGGCATGCTCGCCGCGTTGTCGATTGGCGTTGTGCGAGGGGTGACGCCGCCGGCGCTGTACGAGGAGATCCAGTCGCTCGTCGCGCAGCTAGGCCCGCTCCCGCGCGTCTCGGACATTTCGTCGAAGACCGTGCTCGCCGCCATAGCGCGCGACAAGAAAGTGGTCGCGGGTAAGTTGCACTTTGTGGCGGCGACGTCGCGCGGGCACACCACGACGCTGACGGATGTCAGCGAGAAAGAAATAAGAACTGCGCTGAAGACGCTCGGACTACGGGCTTGAGCCGCCTTCGCCCCGACTCCGCTCTCCGAGCTTCGTCGAGGTCTCGCCGTAGCGCTTCGCGCGAAGGCGGACAAGGCTTCGGCGGGCCAAGGGGCTGAGGGCGTTGAGCTATTCCAGACCGTGTTCGCGCAGCTTCACCGCGAGCGACTTGAAGTTGATCTGCAGCAGGTCCGCGGCGCGGCCGCGATCGCTTCCGGCATCGCGCAGCGCCTGCATGATCTTTCGGCGCTCCGCCTCCCTGGTGATCCGGGCCGTGACCTCGGCCAGGCTGCCCGACAAGTCAACCTGATCCCACGGATCGGCGGCCTCGCCCTGCGGCGCCGAGACGAGACTGAGGTGTCGCGGCAGCAGCGTGTCGCCATCCGACAGGATCACCGCTCGCTCGATCACGTTCTGCAGCTCGCGAACGTTGCCGGGCCACGGGTACGCCACCAGCTCCGCGATCGCCGCGTCCGAGACGCTGAGCCGCTTACCGACATCGCGGCAGACGCGATCGACAAAGTGCATCGCGAGCAGGGGAATGTCTTCCGTGCGATCGCGCAGCGGCGGCACCGTGATCGGGAACACCGACAGGCGGAAGTAGAGATCTTCGCGGAACTGCCGCGCCGCGACGGCCTGACGCAATCGCTTATTGGTGGCGGCGACAATGCGGACGTCGACCAGGAACGAGCCGCCGCCGCCGAGCCGCTCGATGCGCTTGGTCTCGATCGCGCGCAGCATCTTGGCCTGCACGCCCAGCGACATCTCGCCGATCTCGTCGAGGAAGATCGTGCCGCGCTGCGCCATCTCGAACTTCCCGATCTTGCGGGTGTTGGCGCCCGTGAAGGCGCCCCGCTCGTAGCCGAACAGCTCGGCCTCGAGCAGCGTTTCAGGGATCGCGGCGCAGTTGATCGCAACAAACGGCCCGTTGGCCCGCGCGCTGCCGGTGTGCAGCGCCCGCGCGCACAGCTCCTTGCCGGTGCCGCTCTCGCCCTCGAGCAGCACGGTCGTGTCGGTGCCCGCAGCCTTTTCGACCGCGCCCATCGTCTGCCGCAACGCCGCGGAGGTGCCGATCACGCCGCCGCGCCGCGCGGCCGCTTCCTCTTTGAGCAGTTGATATTCCCCGAGCATGCGCCGCTGCGCCAGCGCGCGCTCCACCATCAACAGCAGGTGATCCGGGTCGACCGGCTTGGCGAGAAAATCCAGCGCGCCCTGTTTCATGGCGGCCACGGCATCCTGGATGCTGCCGTACGCCGTCATCACCACAACGGGCAGGTCAGGGTCCGATTCTTTGGCAGCGCGGAGCACGCCGAAGCCGTCGCCCTTGGGGAGCCTGAGGTCCGACAAGACGATCGAGGGTCGCGCCTCGCGTAGCGCGGCCACCGCTTCGGGCTCATCGCGCGCCTCGACCACGGTGTGCCCCTGACCCTCCAGAGCCAGGCGCAACATTGCACGCAACGAGTCTTTGTCTTCGACGAGGAGGATCGGCGCCGCCGGGACGGCGGCTCGGGCGCTCACGCGCTAGTGGTCCGGGTCCGAATGAGCTCGTGCATCGAGGGT
>JAUSDY010000044.1 GCA_030650395.1 Acidobacteriota bacterium
CATGGTCTTCCGGTTGTGCGTGATGATGATGAACTGGGTGCGGTCCATCATCGAGCGCAGCATCTCCACGAACCGCCCGATATTGGCGTCGTCGAGCGGCGCGTCGATTTCGTCGAGCAGGCAGAACGGGCTCGGCTTGTAAGGCGACACGCCAGGATCAGAACAGCATCGATCGCGATCCGAAGACCGTTCAGCGCCTGTATGACTTCAAGGATCTCGACTTCCGCCTGAGGCCAGGCTCCGCGGCGATCGATCGCGGCGTGGCGCTCGCGAACACAACGACGGCTTCGCGGGGGAGGCGCCGGACCTCGGCGCGCTCGAAGCCGGGCAGCCGTTGCCGACTTACGGCCCGCGCCGCTAGGGCCTGATCGCCCGCACAGCGTCACGGGCGAGGTAGCAGCGGGCGCGGCGCCTCGGTCATTGATGGCAGCAGATAAAGTGTCTCCTTTTTCAGGAGGAGGCGAGACCCTGCCGATGCCGGCGGAGCTGGTTGCGAATTCCAGGAGAGAAATGCGCCGGGTGCGCGAAACCCTTCGACCTCGCGCAGGAGCCGGCCGGTCGTCGTGTCGAAGAGCCGGACGACCGAGGTCGAGGCCAACTGGGTCGAGACCATCAGCACATTGGGGAATGGCTCGCTCCCAAGTATCGTCAGCCCTTCACCCAGCGGAATCGTCAGCAGGGGTTCGCCCGCCTGCGAGAAGAGGCGCAGTTCGGCCGTGGGCGGCTGCCTGACGATCACGGCGATGCGGCCATCCGCCAGCAGTCCAGCCTCCAGGTTGACTTGCTTGACGGCCGCCAGCGTGCGAATCGTCGGCGGCGGCGAACCGTCCAGCGTCAACAGCAACGCTCTTCGCTCGTTTGGCGGTCCCGCCTCGACCAGGGCTCTCGATGCCGACCCGTCGAATCTGACACTGAAGACCTCGCCGCTGCGCCCCATCGGCGCTGTCGCAACCGGCGTGACCTTCCCTGTGGCGGGGTCGATGTCGGCGACTTGAATTTCTTCAACCGTCTCGATCCGATGTTGGAAGGCCGCCCTCAACTGGCCCGAGGGCAGGAAGATCCACGCCCGCCTCGTCCGGCCTATCGCGGCGGGGTCGACGACTGAAAGCTGGCCGCGCGCCGGCGACATGAAGGCAAGGTGCGGACCCGCCTTGTCGAACCAGTGGAAGGCGAACACGTCGCCGCCCGATGACGGCAGGATTTCCATGGGAAAGCCAATCAGCTCCCAATCGAAGTCCAGAACGAGATCATTCGGCAGGGCTAGAGAGTGCTCCACGTCAAACCGGGACTGGAAGTGGAGCGGTGATGAAGGCCGGAGGAGCTGCCGGGCGCTCCGGAGCAGAATAAGCGTTTGATCGGTCCACACTTGGGTCGCGCCATCGCGTGAATGCCAATGCCCGAGTTGGTCTCGAGACGCATTCAGCCCACCGCGACCCAGCCGCCTGACTTCGCCGGTCGACAGGTCGACGCGGAATCGAGGGAGGTAACGGTCCCCACCGCGGTCGACACGGGCGGCCACGTACGCGACCCCTCCATCGGGAGAGCTGTGACCACCGACGACGCTTGTGATGGCATCGGGTCCGAGGCGAAGCAAGTAGAACCACGCGAAGACCATTACGATGCCGGCAATCGTGGTGTGGACATACATTGCAATGTTGAGGACCTCCATGATCCGGAGGCGGTTGGTGCGGCCCAGCTCGATTGCGGCGCACGATGCGATGAATGCCGCGATCACATAAGACGCGAGCAGGACAAGTATCGGCGTCCGGTTGTCGTAGGCATGAAACATGATGTCGGAGAACAGGCCGGCCATCAGCGCCGTCGAGGCCAGCACGCCAACCATGCGCACGGAGCCGAGGATAAAGGCGCGCAGTCCGGCCTTGGCACGCTGCCGGGTATGCGCTGCGCCTGCCAGCGCAATGAACAGGGCGACCGACCAGGGGACCGCGATGACGAGCACATGCTCGCGTCGAATCCGCGCCATGGGATCCGCCGGCCACATCAGGCCGCTCAGCCACTGCACGGTCAAGAACGCCACGATCGACACAACAACGAGTCCGAGCAAGGCCGCGATCCGTCCGGCAAACAGCGCCGGTGTCGACAGCGGACGGGCGTAGAAGAACGACGGCCGGTTCTCGCCAAAATCGAGTCCAAAGCAGGCGCCGGCAATCACCGCGGCGATACCGAGTGCAAACGGGAATGTGTCCTGCGCTGAGGCGTGAACGGGCAAGCCCCGCGTGAGCGCCGGAAAGAGGCCGATTGCCACTCCGGCGGCGCCAACGGGCATCCAGAGTCGCCGCAGGTCGAGCGTCGCGACTGCAAATATCGGCCTCATGACAGCCTCCCGCCCCGGCGCGTCGTTTCCAGGAAGACCTGTTCGAGTGATTGGCCGCGATCGAGCTTCAGCCGCTCGAGGTCTTCGTCGATGGCAAGGCTCGTCCCTTGCAGGATGCCAACGCGATCGGCGATGCCCTCGACCCCGGCCAGGTCGTGGGTGGTGAGGACCACCGTGGTGCCGCGGTCGGCCAACTCACCGATGAAATCGGAGAAAAATTCGTTGCGGGCCACGACGTCGAGCCCGAGCGTGGGATCGTCCAGGACGAGGAACTCCGGTTCATTACCGAGCGCCAGAGCGAGGGTGAAAAGTGCCTTCTGTCCTTTCGACAGGGTCGACACGCCGGCCCGCTCGGGGATGCCAAAACGCTTCAGACGATCGGCAGCGGCTGTCGAATTCCATCGCGGATACACGGCCCGGTAGAACTGAAGAATGTCGTGGACGCGCAGGCCAGCAGGAGCGTCGCACGTCTCCGGCACATAGCCGGTGTTAGCCAGCACCCGCGCGCGATTGGCCCAAACGTTCTGGCCGTTCACCATCACCTGTCCGACCGCCGGTTTCTGAATACCAAGCAGGCAGCGGATTAGCGACGACTTGCCGGCGCCGTTGCGCCCGAGCAAGGCGTAGACAGAGCCGCGCGCCACATCAAACGACACGGCCTCGAGGACCACCTGTTTGTCGTAGCGGACGGACACGTTATCAACGCGAACCATCACGTCATCACTCATGGCTCCCCCGCTTCTGCCTGCCGAGATCGTCCCAGGCGCTGTCGACGGCCGCGCGAACCATCTGGCGATCCGCACCGTGCGTGATCGCGAACGATGTGAACGTCGTCGCGGCCTGCCTGATGAGCCGCGCCTGCTCCGACTTGCGTATCGACGGCGGCGCCGCCGAAACGAAAGTGCCCTCGCCGCGCCGGACTTCGAGGAGTCCGGTCGTGACCAGGGCCTGATAGGCCTTCGATACCGTGGCCGGATTGATCCTGAGTTCGGTGGCCAGCTCCCTGATCGACGGCGCCGGGTCGCCGGCTGCGAGGGCCCCCGACACCAGCAGACGCCGCATACCCTCCTCGACCTGGCACCAGATCGGCCGCGGGTCGGCCGGCTGCACCGGAATTCTGACGGTCCACGCTTCGGTCTTTACAGGCGTCATAGTGCTTCGGTGTATCGCTACACTAACACACTACGATGGTGCGGTGCAACGAGGTTCCCGCGGCAGTAGACTGTGCGTCTTGACCTGCTCGCGCTGTAACGCTCCAGCCCCCGCCGGTGCGCGCTTTTGCCCTGAGTGCGGCGGTCCGCTCCGCACCGACACGCCGACGACCGACGGCCTTCGCCAGCGCCTGCAAACGGCGGTAGAGGGGACTTTCCGTATCGAGCGGCTGCTTGGCCGCGGCGGTATGGGGGCGGTTTACCTGGCTCGCGAACCGGCGCTCGATCGTCAGGTGGCGATCAAGGTGCTGCCACCCGAACGCGCACAATCTGCCGACCTGCGTGAGCGTTTCAGGCGCGAGGCCCGGACCGCCGCACAACTCTCGCATCCGCACATCGTGCCGCTACTGACCTTCGGCGAAGCCGACGGGCTGGTGTATTTCGTGATGGGTTACGTCGACGGAGAGACGCTTTCGAACCGTCTGCAGCGCGAAGGTCCGCTATCGGTCGGCGAAGCCGTGCGTGTCCTGACCGAATTGGCGCAGGCGCTCTCGTATGCGCACAGCCGCGCAGTCGTGCACCGCGATGTCAAGCCTGACAACGTGCTCCTGGAACAGCCCCGCGGCCTTGTTCGGTTGACCGATTTCGGAATCGCCAAGCAGTATGCGGGGCGACCATCGCTGACGGCCGAGGGCGCCGTGATCGGGACGCCCCTGTACATGTCGCCCGAACAGGCTTCTGGCAGGACCGACGTCAACGCCCGGACCGACATCTATTCGCTCGGCGCCGTGGCGTTCACGGTGTTCACCGGCCGGCCGCCGTTCGAGGGCCGCAGCTCCTCCGACATCATGCGCCAGCACCTGACTAGACAATATGGAATGACCGGCTCGCTATCGTATCGTCGTAGTGCCGCGAAGCACTCGACATGGGTGGTGGAAGCCACCGCGATCGCGGGTTAACGCCGTGCGGCGCCAGAGCCGCAGACGAAAGGAGCCGGTCATGCACGAGGTTACTACGTACGTGGGCGTCGACGCGCACAAGAAGGATCTGTTTATCGCGATGTTGGTGGGGGACGGCTCGACGCCGGTCACCTGGCAGGTGGCGAACGAGCCACAGGCGGTGCGTCGGCTGATCCGGAAGCTCGAGCGGGAGGCGCCGGGTCCGGTGCGCGTGTGTTACGAAGCCGGGCCGGGCGGGTATGCGTTGCAGCGTCAGTTGACGACGCCCCGCGTGGCGTGTCAGGTCATCGCGCCATCGCTGATCCCGCGCAAGCCCGGGGAGCGCATCAAGACCAATCGCCGCGATGCGCGGAAGTTGGCGGAATTGTTTCGGGCCGGCCTGCTGACCGAAGTGCGGCCGCCGACGCCCGAGGACGAAGCGGTGCGCGACCTGGCGCGGGCGCGGGATGATGCGCGCGAAGATCTCCAGCGCGCCCGTCATCGCTTGGGCAAACTGCTCCTCCGCCGCGGGCTGCACTACAGCGGCCGCAACTGGACCAAGCCGCATCGGCGGTGGATCGACAGCTTGGCGTGGACGCAGCCGGCCGAACGGGTGGTCGTCGACGATTATCTCTTGGCGATTAATCATCTGGAGGCGCGCCTGATCGAGTTGGACGCCGCGCTCGCCGAGATCGCGCAGACCGACCCGTATCGGGAACACGTCGGCTGGCTGCGGTGTTTCCGGGGCATCGATACCTTGACCGCCATGCTGATCTTGGCCGAGCTGCATGACTTCCGACGGTTCCCGGCGCCCGACGCGTTGATGGCGTACCTGGGCCTCGTGCCGGGGGAGCACTCCACGGGCGAGAAGCATCGGCGCGGCCGCATCACGCGAACCGGGAACGCGCTGGTCCGCCGCCTGCTGATCGAAACCGCGTGGCATTATCGTCACCGGCCGGGCGTCGGGGTGGCGCTGACGCGGCGACGCAAGGGACAACCCGGCCGGGTCATTGCGATTGCGGACAAGGCGCAGCAGCGCCTGTGTCGCCGCTTCCGACGCTTGGCGGAGCTGCACAAGCCCGCGCCGAAGATCGCCGTGGCGATCGCGCGCGAGTTGGCCGGCTTCCTGTGGGCGGCGCTTCAACCGGCACCGGCACCGGTGCCGGCGACGTGACGCCATGATGCGCAGCGGGCGAGGGTAACGACGCGAGACCAGGATGCGAATAAGTGACGGACCGCGCAGACGGCGGATGATTCGAGGCACGATTGCGAGGATCGGCGACCTAGCACTGCGATACGGACACCTGTCCCAACTCGCGACCCTAGACTGCACGTCCTCCCGACGAAGCACTGTCATGTGTGCTCTGCCGTGGGCAACCGCGGTAACCACCGTATATCAGCGTGACTCGTCGTCGAAGCGCCCTCGATCATCCGTCGTCTTCGCGGCCCGCGCACCCGACGGAGCGGAAGTCTCACGAGCCAGGCACGGCGTCCAGGGCTTCGCGCCCTTCGGGCGGCGCCCACGGCGCCCCTGGACCCCGTGCCTGGCTCGTGAGGACGCGCAGCTATTGTGGCCAGGCCTTCGCCTGGCCGCAGGGCGCCAAACAATTAGGAGGAACGACTGCCACTTGACAAAGGGTCATTCCATATCAGGCTAGAGCACCCGCAAGAACGCGATCAAGTCGCGCTTCTCGTCGATGGTGAGCTTGGTTCCGAGCACAAGATTGAAGAACTCCACCGCATCGTCGAGCGTCAGCAGGCGGTCGTCGTGTAAATACGGCGGAGAGTCCTTGATGCCACGCAGCGGGAAGGTCTTGATCGGTCCGTCTGCGCTCGCCCACCGGCCGTTGATCATCTGCGGCGCGAAGAAGCGCTCGACGCGCAGGTTGTGCATCAGGTTGTCGGTGTAGTACGGGGCCGCATGGCAGGTGCTGCACATCCCCTTGCCGAAGAAGACCGTCTGGCCGCGGATTTCCTGCGGCGTGGCGCGCGCCGGGTCGAGCTTGCCGTCCCAGCCGAGTTTGGGAGCCGGGGGGAAATCGAGAATGGCCTGGAACTCACCCATGGCATGCACCTGGTGGCCGCGATCAAGGATGTTCAGCCCCTTCTTGGTGGCCGTCACCGGATCGCCGTCGAAGTAGGCCGCCCGCTGCTCGAACTCCGTGAAGTCCTCGACCGACTTCAACGCGCGCTGTGACCCGAAGAGCCGTTGAATATTCACCCCGCGCAAGGTCGGCGTGTCGATCCGATGCCGGAACTCTTGTGGACGAATGTCGCCCACCAGGTGCGTCGCCGCCGTGGTGTGCCCGTTGGAGTGGCAGTCGAGGCACGCCACGCCGCGGCTGGGCTTTTCAGACCGGCGATCATCGGTCTGGTTGAACTGCTGCTGCGCGAACGGAGTCGCGAGCAGACGCAACCCTTCGAGCTGCTTCGGGTTCAGAATGCCGTTGAACAACCGGTAGTAGTTATCGATGGTCACGACCTCGCCCTGCGACACGTCGCCCAGGTCGGTCCGCGTCGTGAGGTAGATCGGCGCCGGGAACTCGGGCAGGAAATGGTCCGGGAGATCGAAGTCGAGATCGAACCGCGTGAGGTCGCGGTTCTCCTGCCGCTGCACTTCCTTGATGAGAAACGCGGGAAACAACATGCCACCTTCGGGATGATTGGGAAACGGCAGCGGCAAATAGCCCTTGGGCCAGCGATTCTGCTGGCGGATCTGGTCTGGGGTCATCTGCGCCAGACTGTCGAACGTCACGCCGGCGGGCAGCCTGGCACGCGCGCCCTCTTGTACCGCCTTGTCCCGAGACATCGTAACTCCGGCGGCTCGGCGATCAGCAAGATCGTAGCGTTCGGCCAGGAGGGCTTGGTGCCGATTGGTGATGTCGGGCTTCGCGGCGCGCATCCGCGCCATGATCTGATCGAATGGCTCGGTTTGCGCCACTGGCGAATAGCTGGTCTGCGCGCGCGGGGCCGGCGTCTGGGCTCCAGCCAACGCACCCAAAGCGACCACCGCCAACCCGACCGCAGCCAACCCGACCGTCACATTGATAATCTTCATCGTGGCCTCCCAGGCAAGCCCCACGCTAGCGGATCGGTTTGCAAGCAGCTGTGCGATATCGAACACATGAATATTTTTTCCCTTCGCATGATGCAGAGTCAGGATTCTCGAAAGGCAGCAATGACATGGCACGCACAACCGCGGATGTACTCGCCGACCGTCTGATCGACTGGGGGGTAAGCGTCGTCTTCGGGCTGCCCGGCGACGGCATCAATGGAATCATGGAAGCACTCCGCACGCGGCAGGACCGCATCACCTTCGTGCAGGTCCGCCACGAAGAATCGGCGGCGTTCATGGCGTGCGCCTACGCGAAATACACCGGCCGGCTCGGTGTGTGCCTGGCGACATCCGGGCCGGGCGCGATTCATCTGCTTAACGGTCTGTACGACGCCAAGATGGACGGCGCGCCCGTGCTTGCCATCACCGGGCAGACGTATCACGATCTCATCGGCACGCGGTATCAGCAGGAAGTTGATCTCCTCTCGCTGTTCAAGGACGTCGCCGTCTACAACCAGCAGATCCTCGGCGCCGGCCACGTTCGCGCGCTCGTGGATACCGGCTGCCGTGCCGCGCTGTCGCTCCGCGGCGTCGCGCACATCACCTGCCCCGTCGATCTGCAGGATCAAGCCGTCAGCGACGATGAGCCGTCGGCGAAAAAAGTCGAAGGACACACGTCGGACGCGTGGCAGCCGCCGATTGTCGTGCCGCGCCTAGAGGAGGTCCGGGCCGCCGCCGATGTGCTGAACGCCGGCAAGAAGACCGTCATCCTCGCCGGGCAGGGCGCACTGGGTGCCGGCGCGGAACTCGAGCAACTCGCGGACCTGTTGGGCGCGCCCATCGTCAAGCCGCTGCTCGGCAAAGGGACCGTGCCGGACGATTCACCGTTCACCACCGGCGGGATTGGGCTTCTGGGGACCGCGCCGTCGGAACAGGCGATGGAACAAGCCGACACGCTGCTGATGGTCGGCACGAGCTTCCCGTACATGGAGTTCTACCCGAAGCACGACCGCTGCCGCGGTGTGCAGATCGATCGTGATCCCTCGCGTATCGGGCTCCGCTTCCCGGTGGAGATCGGGTTGTGCGGCGACGCGAAGGCGACGCTGCAGGTCCTGCTGGCGCAGATCAGCCGTCGCGAGGACCGCACGTTTCTCGAGCAAGCGCAAGCGAACATGAAGGAATGGCGCGAACTGCTGCACGTCCGCTCACACCGGGACGAGGTGCCGCTCAAGCCGCAGGTCGTGGCCGACACGCTCAGCGATCTGCTGGCCGACGATGCGATCATTTCGACCGATTCGGGCACCATCACCGCGTGGGCGGCGCGCTACATCCAGATCAAGCGCGGCCAGTTGTTTTCCTGCTCGGGCAATCTCGCCTCGATGGCCAACGGGCTGCCCTACGCGATCGCCGCGCAGATCGCCTATCCCGGCCGCCAGTCGGTCGCCTTCGTCGGCGACGGCGGGTTCACGATGCTGATGGGCGAGTTCGTTACGGCGGTGAAATACCGCCTGCCGATCAAGATCGTCATCATCAAGAACAACGCGCTCGGGATGATCAAATGGGAGCAGATGGTCTTCCTCGGCAACCCCGAGTACGGCGTGTCGCTGGAGCCGATCGACTTCGTGCGGTTCGCGGAAGCGTGCGGGGGGATCGGGGTCCGGTGCGAGCGCCCCGACGAAGTGCGCGG
>JAUSDY010000056.1 GCA_030650395.1 Acidobacteriota bacterium
ATCTTGAAGCCGTACTGGGGAAAACCCGCCGTACGGAATTTTAGAGGGGCCAACGGAAACGGAGTGACGGGGCTTGCTAATCGGGCACGAAGCTGGAAACGGCGGACACAGCCAAGCAGGCACCTACGCGCTACCGCGCCGCGGGTCTACTCACCAAATCCGCACGTACGGTTTGACGAGGGGCCGCTGGTCTGCACGTTGTGTACGACAGACTGGGGTCTACTCCACCCGCCGAGCGAGAGCGAACGCCGGGAGACACCGCTCCGCTAGCCTGCGAATCGATAATCGTCAATTCACGACTGCCCGATCGACCCACTGGCGCGAGATGCCCTGTAGTTCGCTTACTGTACGGAACGTCGGCGTTTGGTGTTGGATCAATGCCCCATTTTCATAAGGGTGGCGCCCTTGTGATGCGCGCAGCTCACCTTTGGGTTGAATGGCGCAAATACCCCGCTCGGATTGTCGCGATAGATCCAGACGTGACGATCCCAATGCGGCGCGAACTGGTGCGCATCGTCCGCAGCGCGGCGGCAGGGTAACACAACAGCCGAGCTGGCGCACGTTGGCCGGCCGCAAGCCCATATACTGCACGACACAACCAATTGGCCCTGACCGCCGGTACGCGCGTCGGCCCCTATGAAATCATCGCTGCACTCGGTGCCGGCGGCATGGGCGAGGTCTATCGCGCGCGCGACACGAGGCTCAAGCGCGAGGTCGCCGTCAAGATCCTCCCTCCTTCACTGGCCGCTGACATGGACCGGCTGGCGCGCCTTCAGCGCGAAGCGGAAGTCCTCGCGTCCCTGAATCATCCGCACATCGCGGCTATCTACGGACTGGAGGAGGCCGACGGCGTCAAGGCCCTCGTGATGGAGCTCGTCGATGGCGAGGATCTGTCCGAACGGATCAGGCGTGGACCGTTGTCGATCGATGATGCGCTGGCGGTCGCGAAGCAAATCGCCGCGGCGCTCGAGGCGGCGCACGAGCGGGGGATTATCCATCGCGATCTGAAACCCGCGAACATCAAAGTGCGACCCGACGGCACGGTGAAGGTTCTGGACTTTGGCCTGGCGAAGGCCATGGAGCCGACCGGCGCCGCAGCATCGGACGCCGCGGAGTCCCCAACCATCACCGCACTCGCGATGACCGAGGCCGGAGTGATCCTTGGCACCGCTGCCTACATGAGCCCGGAGCAGGCGTGCGGCAAGCCCGTGGACCGGCGCACCGACATCTGGGCGTTCGGCTGCGTGCTCTACGAGATGCTCACCGGCAAGCGCGCGTTCGGTGGCGAAACCACGTCGGAAACGCGCGCGCGGGTCATCGAGCGTGAGCCCGACTGGTTCAGATTGCCGACGACGCTATCGCCCGCGATAGGCACATACCTCAGGCGCTGTCTGCAGAAAGATCCGCGACAGCGGGTGCAGGCTATCGGTGACGTCCGGCTGGCGCTCGAGGGCGCGTTCGAAACAGCTGTTCCGCCGCTGGCCGCGCTGGCCATTGCCCCGCATCGGCGTCGCACCGCCTTGGTCGGTGCTGCGGCGATCCTCGCGAGCGCCGCGATCATCGGCACGTTGGGATGGTCCGCCATTCGCCCGGCCGAACGGGTCCCGCCCCATGTCTCGCGTCTGCAGGTTGCGCCCCTGGGTTCCGCCGCGTTGAGCGTGACTTGGAACGACCGCGACCTTGCGATCACGCCCGATGGTTCCCGTGTCGTGTATGTCGGCAACGGCGGTACGCAACTGTTCGTCCGCGCGCTCGATGCTCTCGCGCCCGTGGCGGTCTTCACCGGCATGCCGCGCGGGCCGTTCGTTTCCGTCGATGGGCAGTGGATCGGATTCGCCGACGGTCGCGGCGTGCTGAAAAGAGTGGCGGTGACCGGCGGACCAGCTGTCACGCTGGCAAGGTTCGACACCACCGGCCCTGTGGGCGCGACCTGGGGACCGGACGATACCATCATCGTCGCAACCGCCAACGTGACGACCGGGCTGCTGCGCGTATCAGCAGCGGACGGGTCGATCACGTTGGTCACTCGGCCCGACCACGAGCAGGGTGAAGCCGATCACTTCTGGCCCGAGATGCTTCCCGGTGACCACGCGGTGCTGTTTACGATTACAGCGCTGGCCGGCGGCCTGGATGCGGCGCAAGTGGCCGTCTTGGATCTCCAGACCGGGAAGCACCGCGTGCTCGTGCGCGGCGGCAGTCACGCCCATTACGTGTCGAGCGCGCTTGCCTCGCCGGCGCGCGCCGGCGATGGCGGCGGCCATCTGGTTTATGCGGCGGCCGGCACGTTGCGGGCGGTGCCGTTCGATCTGGCCAGTCTGGAGGGCGCGTTCGACACGGCGGCGACGCAGACGGCCGCGCCAGCCGTGGCCGCGCAGCGGCGGCGCGTCGCACTCGTCGGTGTCGCGACGACGATCGCAAGCGGCGCCATCATCGGTACCTTGGTATGGGCCACCATGCGCCCGGCTCAACCGATGCCGCCTCGTGTCTCGCGCTTACAGGTCACGCCCTCGGGTCCCGCCGCGCTGAGCATCGGCTGGAACGACCGCGACCTGGCAATCACCCCGGACGGCGCCCGCATCATTTATGTCGGCAACCGCAGCACGCAACTCTTCGTCCGCGGGCTCGATGCCCTCGCGTCGGTAGCGGTGTATACCGGCCAACCTAGCGGGCCGTTCGTTTCCCCAGATTCGCAGTGGATCGGTTTCGTGGACGGCCTCGGCCTGTTGAAGAAGGTAGCGGTGACCGGTGGGCCGGCGGTCACGCTGGCGACGCTCGACACCGCGGGTCCCAGCGGCGCGACCTGGGGGCCGGATGACACGATTATCGTCGCGACCAACAGTGTGGCGACCGGACTGCAGCAGGTCGCCGCGGCAGGCGGGCCGATGACCGTGCTCACGCGGCCCGACCGCGAGCAGGGCGAAGCCGATCACTTCTGGCCCGAGATGCTGCCTGGCGGCCGCGCCGTGCTGTTCACCATCACGGCGTTGACGGGCGGCTCCGATGCCGCCCAAGTGGCCGTCCTGGATCTCCAGACAGGGAAGCGCCGGGTCCTTGTGCGCGGCGGCAGCCACGCCCACTACGGTATCGGACAAACCTGGAGGTTTGTCCCCACAAAACAAAGGCGGCCATCTGGTCTACGCGGCGGCCGGCACGCTACGCGCGGTCGCGTTTGACCTGGCCAGCCTGGAGACGCGCGGTACGTCGGTGACGGTGGTTTCTGACGTCGTGACTACGCTCCGGGGCGGCATGGACGCTGTGGTGGCGGGCGATGGCACTCTGGCCTATGTGTCGGGGAGCGTGGAGGGGACGCCTCGGACGCTCGTGTGGGTAGACCGCCAGGGACGTGAGACGCCGATTCCGGCGCCGCCGCGCCCGTATCTCCTGCCCGCGCTGTCACCCGATGGCACGCGCGTCGCGGTGTACGCAAACGATCAGGAGCACGACCTCTGGCTTTGGGATCTCGGCCGCACCAGGCTCACCCGCCTCACATTCGCCAATGGTGTTGATGTTGTCCAGGCGTGGACGCCCGACAGCCGCCGCGTGATCTTCACTTCGGAACGGACGGGAGTGCGGAATCTATTCTGGCAGGCTGCGAACGTTACCGGCGCGGTCGAGCGGCTGACCGAGAGTCCCAACACCCAGTACCCGTCGGCGGTTTCGCCCGATGGCCGCCGGCTGATCTTTAGCGAGATGGCGCCCACGACGGCCGACGACGTGATGGCGCTCGAGTTGGAGGGGACCCGCCCTTCGGCAAGCTCAGGGCGTGGTGAGCCTGTCGAACCACGCCGCGTCACGCCGCTCGTGCAGACCGCGTTGTCGGAGCGGAAACGGGATCATCTCGCCCGACGGTCGCTGGCTCGCCTACGAGGCGAATGATTCGGGGCGCTTCGAAATCTATGTGCGGCCGTTCCCGGACGTGAACAGTGGTCACTGGACGGTGTCCACCAACGGCGGCACGCGGCCAATCTGGTCGCGGAGCGGGCAGGAGCTGGTCTATGTCTCCCCGACGGGTGCCCTCATGCGGGTGGGGGTGACGAGCGGCCCAGCGTGGGCGGTCACCACGCCGACGCTGGTGGTGAAGGAGGGGTACTTCACGAATCCGGGCTGGTGGGGCCGGTCGTACGATATTTCACCAGACGGCCAGCGGTTCCTGATGATCAAAGAAGGCGGCGTCGATGGGACCGCGGCGCCTCCGAGCATCATCGTGGTACTCAACTGGTTTGAGGAGTTGAAGCGCCTCGTGCCGACACAGTAGCCGGCGCGCCCACTAGAACACGAAACGCATCCCGACCCTCGTCGTGAATGGCGCCAGGATGTTCCCGGGACGCGGGTAGTTCGCTCCCGTCGTCCTCGTGAGCAGTTCCGACTTGTGGCTGTTCGTGATGTTGAACAGGTCGAGGAACAGTTGCGCCCGAACACGATCGGTGAAGGTCACGGACCGTTCCGCGCGGACGTCGAGCAGCCAGATGTTTTCCTCACGGTTGGCGTTGGCCGGATCCGCGTAGACGATGCTGGCCGGCAGAATCAGACCGAAGGCGGTCGCGGCTGTCGCGCCGACGCTGATCTGTCTTGCGAAGTTGACGCCTGACTGATGCCTGAAGACTGGCGAGAGGCGGGGACCGTACGGCGCGTCATAGGTGCCAGACGCCCCGAAACCCCAGTCGGTGCGGTCGTAGACGCCTGGCTGGCTCGGGTTCGCCGGGAAGCCCTGCGGGAAATCAGTCGTCCACGAGTAACCGCCGCCAATCTGGAACGACAGCTTGTTGCTGTACCGCTTGCGCACCGAGAGCTGAACCGTCTTGAAGCGTGAGTAGCGCGGGACATTCATCACGACCCGATCGGTCGGGAAGCTGGCCGCTTGTGTCGTCGGCATGCCGTACAGCGTCACGTTGCGGTCGTCGCTCGTTCCGCGCACCGCGTCGACGCCGACATCCACAAACGTGAACGGCACGCTGAAGGCGCCGTTCAGGATGCTGCGACCCGGCTGGTAGTTGGCGATCAGATCGTCTTCGGTCTTGTAGACGAAGCCGGTGCGCAGCCCAATCGTCTCGCTGAGCTGTCGCTCGAAAAAGATGCCGGCGTCGTGGGAGTAGGGCGGCGTGATCTTGTCGAATTGGAACTGAGGTTGCTCGACCGCGGTCTTCAGCCTGCGATAGGTGCCGAACCACCACAGCTTGTCTTTCTTGATTGGGCCGCCCACGTTGATGGAGGTGTCGAAGTACCTCTCCATCTCATTGCTGTGCGGGCGAATCCCACCTGCGATCACAGCCTCGGGAATGTTCGAGCCCTGCATGGCGTTGTTGTTGAAGTCGACGTAATACTCGCCGCGGAACTGATTGCCGCCCGACTTCGCAATGAACTGGCTCTGCACGCCGGGATTCGGCATCTCGGCCGACTGGCCCTGCACACCGATGAACACTTCCTCGAGCGACGAGTAGTCGAAGTAGAAGCCGGCGCCGGCGGTGCCATACCCGAGGTGTACAGCAAACGTCTCATTGAAGTTTCATCTTTCTCGCCAGGACGGGCCACCTGGGACTGGATCCAATGAGCGGCCGCAAGGTCCTGACCAGTAGCGGATGCCGCTCTTCGATCGCGTGCTCGGCCCATTCCGCGGCCCGATCGAAGTCCCCGCGCATGGCGTGAAAAACCGCGAGTCCGGCGGGAGCTCCGCAGATTTCGCCACGCCGGAGCGTCTCTAGCAACGCGTCTGCCCGGCTCGTGTCGCCGGTGCGAACGAGGAGCGCGGCGAGCTGTCCGACGGTCGGACTCGACCACGGCGTTAACACGTAGGCTCGTCCGGTCAACGCGAGCGCTTCCTCGAATCGTTCTTACTGTGCGCAGATTGCGCCTAGCGTATCGAGGGCCAGCGGGAAGTTCTCGTCGATCTCCAACACCTTCCGCAATTCGGATTCCGCGTCCTCCAGCCTGCCGGCGTGTCGAAGGCCGACGGCCAGATGGTGGCGGTACAGAAGATTCAGTGGATCCAGCTCGAGGCCCCACGTCATGGCTTCGACCGCCTCTTCGACGCGACCAATCGGAAGCAGGTAATGGTTCCCGTACCAGAATCGAATGTCGCGGGAAACCGGCTCGCGAGCCATCGCCAAACGCCATCGCCGTTCGGCCTCGTTCCATTCGTAATCGCCGCCGTCACACACTCCCAATATGGCGTGCGCTTCCGGCAGTGAGGGGTCGACGCGCAACGCCTCCAACTCCGCTGCGCGTGCCAACGGAATGACCTCGCGTGACGCCCGGATGCCAAGGTTGGCGAGCATCGTGTAGTAAATCCCCAACATGCTGTACGCCAGCGCGAATTTCGGATCGAGCGCAATGGCGTGTTCCAGGGATCGCTTGACCTGCGCCAGTGACTCCGGCGTCGGCTTGAACCAGTAATCTCGAGACTTGAGGTACGCCTCGTAGGCGCGAAGGTTTGGCGTGTAAGGCCGGGGCGCCGAGGCCTCCGGGGAAAGCTTCATTCGGAGTGCGGTGGCGATGGCTTGCGTGATCTCATCCTGGATCGCAAAGATGTCCGTCATCTCGCGGTCGTAGCGCTCTGACCAGAGATGAAAACCGTCGGCGACCTTGATGAGCTGCGCCGTGACCCGGACACGGTTGCCCGCCTGGCGAACACTCCCCTCCAGAATGTGGTCGACATTGAGCTTCTTGCCGATCACTTCGAATTCGACGTCCTTTCCCCGGAAAAAGAAGGACGACGTGCGCCCGGCGACCTTCAACCCGGGGAGGTGCGCCAGCGCATTGATGATCTCCTCGGCCAGGCCGTCGCTGAAATACTCGCTCTCCTTGTCCGCGCTCATGTTGTCGAACGGCAGCACCGCAATTGACACGTGGCGCTCGTCCGGTTTCGAGGCTTGCTCCGACGCCGCGTCTTCAAGCGCGGCCCGCAGTTCGCCCATCGTCTGAAACCGCTGCGACTGTGGCTTCTGCATACACCGCCGGACAATGCGCTCGAGGGCGGGCGGCGCATGGATCGGCTGCGGGTCGTCGCGTAGTACGGCACTCAGCACCGCGATCGTGGACGTCCCGACGAACGCCCGGTGCCCGGAAAGCAGCTCGTAGAGCACGACGCCAAAACTGAAGATGTCGGACCGCACATCGAGCGGCTTGCCCTCCGCCTGCTCCGGCGACATGTAGGCCGCCGTCCCGATCACGGCGCCGTCCCCTGTGCGCGTCGCGTCAGGCTCTGCGCTCACCAGCTTTGCCAGCCCGAAATCCACGAGCTTGGCGATCGAGGAAGCCGGCTGATCGGACATCCCACTGGATCGGATGACCATGATGTTCGACGGCTTCAAATCGCGGTGGAGGATGCCCTTACTGTGCGCCTCCTCGAGCGCGCTCGCGATCTGGCTCGCCAGTCGGATTGCCTCCGACGGAGGCACGGGACCTCGCAGCGGCTGACCCTCGAGGTACTCCAACACGAGGTAGTCGGGTCCAATGTCGTGGATTTGGCAGATGTGCGGGTGGTTCAGCGCGGCAATGGCACGCGCTTCCTGCTCGAAGCGATCCGTGTGCGCGCTGGTGAGCCGCTTGATGGCGACCAGGCGTCCGAGCCGCGTGTCGCGTGCCTTCCAGACTTCGCCCATGCCGCCCGCGCCAGGCGGGCCGAGGATTTCGTATGGGCCGAGCATGGTTCCGGCCGAGATGTTCATCAGGGCACACTAGACCTAGAGTATCCTGAGAAATGGCTTCGACGACCGACGTCCTGGACCACCACATCAAGTGTTTCGGCGAGGGCGACCTTGACGGCATCCTGTCTGACTATGCGCCGGAGGCGGTACTGTTTACGGCCAACGGAACTCTCAGAGGAGTCGATGCGATCAGGCCGTTCTTTCAAGCGGTGCTTGCAGAATTTGGCCAGCCTGGCACCACGTTCAGCATGCAACTGCGCTCCATCGTGAGCGAGTTTGGGTACTTTCTGTGGACCGCAGAGACTGCCGACAACGTGTACGAGATGGCCACTGACACGCTCGTCGTGCGCAACGGCAAGATCGTGTGTCAGTCATTCGCCGCCAAGATCGTGCCCAAGCGCTGACAGCACGCCTCCGAACAGTCTAGTACTCGGCGAACATCCGCCGGATCTCTTTCGGGTCCCTCGTCTTCGTCAGCGCGAGCATCAGCAGGATGCGCGCCTTCTGTGGGTTGAGCGTGTCGGCGGGAATGATGCCCATCGCGTCATACTCCGCCGTGGCCGTCACCCGTCCGTTGCCCACACGGCTCGAGCGAACCATCGCAGGCCTCGACGCGGCCGGCAGCGCCGTCACTTCCTTGAGCGCCGCCTCTTCGAAACTCGACAGCGATCCGTTGCCGGACCCGGCGAATACGATGCCCTGTGCGCCGCTGCTGACTACTGCTCGAATGAGCGAGGCCTCGGGTTCGATGTACGAGTAGAGGATCGCGACCTTTGGCAATTGCGTGAGCGACGTGACATCAAGCTCGGAATTCAGCGTGTGTCGCTTGGTCGTCGATCGATAAAAGCTGATCTTGTCTTCGTCGATGTAACCGAGCAAGCCCAGCTCCGGCGCCCGAAATGTCTCGACCCGCAACGTGTTGGTCTTGGTGGTATCGCGGGCCGCATTGATCTCGTCGTTCAGGACGATCAATGTCCCTTTGCCCCTCGCGTCTGGAGAAATCGCGGTGCGAACGGCATTCAGGAGATTGAGCGGCCCGTCGGCGCTCATCGCGGTCGAGGGCCGCATCGATCCAACCAGGACGATGGGCTTATCCGACTTGATCGTGAGATTGAGGAAATACGCCGTCTCCTCGAGGGTATTGGTGCCGTGCGTAATGACGAAGCCGGCGACTCGCGGCGTCTCGGCAGTGATTGTCTGGATACGCTTGGCCAGCGTCAGCCAGTTGTCGAGGGTGATGTCAGAGCTGCCGACGTTGACGATCTGCTCGACGCGCACGTCGGCGATCTGCTTGAGCTGAGGCACCGCGTTGACGAGCTGTTCGCCGAGCAGCGAGCCGCTCTTGTAGTTCGACAGGTCCGTCGCCGATGAGCCTTGCCCGGCGATCGTGCCGCCGGTCGACAGGACGTAGACCACCGGCAATGCCTGGTTCCCTGCCGGCTGGGCGGTTGACGAAGTGGTGCAGAGAAGCAGGGCCATCAGAGTGGCCAGCAATCGCGTCATCATTCCTCCGAATCTTACGCTAGCGGATTAAAACGGCGCCGGTCTTGGCCAGCCGTTCGAAATAGTCGACCACGACGGGCAAGGCAACAGGTCCGAACTCCGCCGACACCGCATCCCGAATATCGCTGATCGAGCGCTTGCCGTCGATGAAGTTGCCGAGCTCGTAGATCACGTCGGTAAGGTCCGGGAATCTCAGCATCGCCGTTGGCGGGTCCGGCAATCACACTTACCCTCGGCCCCTCGATCGGCGCCATTTTGATCAGCTTGAGGATCGACGGGTCGAGCAGCGTCTCCGCTGGCGACAACGGCGGCCGCTGTCCGAACTGCACGAGGATCGCAAAGAGAATCAGCAGTGCGCGCATTTGTTCTTAACTCATAACTCTTAACTCTGCACTCTGAACTCTTAACTCTGTCCTACCGCCGCAAGGAACCAATGAGCTTGTCGTATTTCGACATGATCACGTCCCAGCGATAATTGCGCTTAATGTATTCCTTGCCGTTGCGGCCCATCCGCTCGCGGAGCCGCTCGTCGGCGAGCAGCAGCTTGGTGCACTCGATGAACTCTTCGCTGTTGGAATAGAACAGCCCGGCGTTGCTCTTCACGCAGTGATCGACCAGCACTTCGGACCGCGCGTTGCACAACACCGGCGTGCCGACCGCCATCGCCTCGAGCGCCAGCAGCGAGAGGCTCTCGTAGGGTGACGGTACGACGACGATGGTCGCGGCCTCGAGCGCCTGTAAGCGTTCGCGCTCCGACAGCAGTCCGGCAAAGCGCACCCACGGCACTTCCGGCAGCTGCATCAGCTTGACGCCCATCAGCGTCAGCGCCGCCTCGCCGCCCTGTTCCTTGTAGCTGGTGAAGTACTCAATCAACTCCTCGCAGCCCTTACCCGCATCGATTCGTCCGCCATAGAGCAGAAACTGTCCCTGCAGCCGGTGCCGGCGCCGGAACTGCGCTCCTCTCGCCCGCAGATGCGGATCGAGCCGCTTGTGCAGCTCTTCATCGTCTTCGGGCTCAGGCTCGTCTGCCTGCGCGGCATCCTGCAGTAAATCCACGCCGCACCCAACGGTCTCTTCCGCCGCCGCGCGGAACTCGAAGGTAATCTTCAGAAAGTTCTTCTCGACGTCGGTGTTGAAGGCGACCGCGGCGGGCTTGGCAAACATCTCGCGATAGATGCCAAGGCGGATCGCCGGTTCGTCATGCGCGGTCGGCACCAGGATGCTCCGCTTCGGATCGATCTGCATGCCGAGCACCGTCGGCGCATAGAGATACGTGAAGAAGATCAGCGCGTCGTAGGAGCGATGGTGCTTGGTCAGGTGGTTGATCAACTCGGGGCACCACGGCCCCTGCTGTTCGAGCCACGACATCTCGTCTTCACGAGTGTGAGGGTGATTGAAGATCCAGTCGGAGTACTGGTTGAAGGTGTTGATGTCGCGCGTGCGCGCGTTCTTGAAGCGGCGCACCGTGACCCCGCGGATGCGGTCGGTCCCTTCGGGGTAGTCGTTCTCCCACGTGATGTAATCACGCGCGCAGGTGGTCAGCACGTCGACGTCATAATTGAGCGCGATTCGCTCGGCGATCAGCCGGCAGTGATACTCGGAGCCGCCGAGGATGTCGGCGCCATAGCGCTGGACGATGAACGCAATTCTCACGATGTCAGCCTTTCGAGCTCGCGGCGAATGCGGGCGTCGCCAAAATCGTTCAGGCGCGCGCGCTGCCCGGCAATAACCTGGGCCCGCAGTGTGTCGTTGTAGGCGAGCTCACCCAGGAGCTCGGCCGCATATTCGAGGTCTTTCGGCGCAAACTGTACGCCGGCGCCGCCCAGCGTATCGGGCACCGCCGCCGCGGCGTACGCCATCACCGGCACGTCCGCGGCCATCGCTTCGAGCAGCGGCACGCAGAAGCCTTCATGCTCCGACAGCGACACGTAGACGCTCGCCATCCGGTAGTACGTTGCCAGGTCTTCGTCGGGAACCGGACCGGTGAAGAGAAAACGGCCGGCCGGCATCCGGTATTCCGCCATCAACGCCTGGATGGTGCTGAAGTAGCGCGGCGCCGCATCGGTCTTGCCGACGAACACGAACCGGTACGATTCGTCGACGTAGCGCTTGTAGTGCTCGGCCAGCTTGATGTGGTCTTCGATCTTCTTGTTCGGCACAATCCGGCCGACGAACAGGAAGTTGAGAAAGCCGTCGGCCTGCAGAGTGTTCTCGAGCGCCGGCCGGCGCGGCGCGCCGGTGATGCGCGCGGTATCGATCGCGATCGGAAACACGCCCGTGTTCGTGAACCCCAGGTCCTCGAGCTCCTGGCGGTTGTACTCGGAGTCACCCAGCGCCACGTCGGTATGGCCGACCAGCGACTTGAGGTCTTCGCGGCCAAGCATGGCGAGGCGGAAAATGTTGGCGTCGTACGGCGCAAAGTAATGCGCCGGCGTGACGTTGTGATACTGCAGCACGCGCCCGCGCGGCAGCCGGGCAAACTCCCTGGTGAGCAGCGACACCAGCGCGAAATGAAAGATAGTCAGGTCGCCCCGCTTCGATGCCGGGTCCGAAAACGGCCGCACCTCACCCTTGAGGTCATCGTCTATCGTCAGCGCGTAGACCTCGGACTCGTGCCCGAGGCCGCGCAGCAGGCCGCGCACGCGGCGCGCCGAATCGCCGATCGCATCGCCTTTATGGGCGGCAGGGACCCATTGATTGACGATCATCTCAACGCAACCACGAAGACACGAAGCCCACGAAGGCCATGAGGGTTCATTCTTCGTGTCCTTCGTGCTCTTCGTGGTTTCCTTTTTCGGGTAATGCCAAAAACGCCGAAGGCCGGTACGATTTGATCTCTTCGAGCTCGTCGGCCTGTTTGACCTGATCCCAGAAATCAAACGCCACCGGCGGGTGCGGTCGGCGCGGCGTCGCGAGCATGCGGTCGACGAAGCCGAGCAGGGTGCCGCCGAAGTCATTGGCTTCGAGCCGATCGAGCGCTGCGTACTGGCCATCGACGATGGCGGTGCGGAGTGCGGGATCGTCGACGATGGCGTTGAGGAGAGCGGCGACGTGTAGAGGCGATTTGTCCGTATAGAGCACACCTGCGCCGTCCATGGTGGCGGGCACGGCGCTTGCCGCGTAGGCCATGACGGGCACGCCCATGTGGAACGACTCCACCAGCGGTACACAAAAGCCCTCGTGCTCGCTCGCGCACAGGAACACGTCGGCCAGCTCGTAGTACGCCGTCAGCTCTTCATTCGAGACATGGCCCACCAGGTGCACGTCGGTCGCGCCGATCCGCGCGATGAACTGGTGCAACATCGTCAGGTAACGCTCGAAGCCGGAATGCGCGCCCACGAGCAGCAGCCGCGACCGCGGATTGAACCATGTCTTGTAGGCGTGGAAGGAACGGATGACATCCTCGAACCGCTTGTTCGGAATCACCCGCCCCACAAACAGCACATTCACCCAGTCGTCGTCGAACGCACCGGCATGCGTGTAGTCGGCGGGTCCCGACAGGTGATCGAACCCCGGCACGACCGGCAGGACGCCGGTCTCAGGAAACCCGATCGCTTCCAACTCCTGCCGGTTGTACTCGGAGTCACCGAGCGCGAGGTCGCACCGCGACTTGTAGAGCGCCAGCTCGCGGCGCCCGCGGTAGCACAACTGCACCAGCTCCTTGTTGACGTCGACGAAGTACTCGGGCGGGGTGATGTTGTGATACACGAGCGCCATCCGATCGGGCAGGGCGTACGCCACCCGCGACGCGCGCGAGCCAATCGAAAAATGATGAATCAGGATGTTGTCGGCGTGGCTGGCGTCGGGCAGGTCGCGATAGTCCTGCGTCAGATCTTCAACGCGAGGATCGGCCGTCTGCACGAAGATCTCCGAGTGGTATCCGGCGCCGCGCAGCGCGCGTTGAATGCCGAGAACCTCGTGGCCGATGGCGTCGCCGTACCCGAGCGTCGCGAGCACCTGGTGGACGGCGGGCGCCATCGCTACCGGCCTCCACCGCTGCCGCCGGTTCCGCCACCGCCGCCACCGGGCCTGCGCCCGCGGCGTTGCGGCCGGCCTCCTCGACGATTGTCGCGGCCGCGATCACGGCCACGTTCATCAGGCCCTGGGCTCGAGGCTTGGGGCGTAGGGCCTGGGGCCTGGGGCCTGGAACCAGCTTGCCCCGCCGTCGCCTTGCCAGACGCGACAGGCCGCTCAGCCCTTTTCCATTTGCCTTCGGCCGTTTGAACGAATCCCTCCGGCACTCCTGCCTGGCCTTCTGCCCTTTGCTTGCCCTGAGCGAGTCCCGCGGTCGCGCCGCGGCTGCGGGACGAGTCGAAGGGCTTTGGGCTTTCTGCCTTCTGCCTTGTGCCTTCTGCCTTTGGTTCCCGATACGCCCCCGTCGGTAGCTGCTTCACCACGCTGTCTGCCGGCGGCTGCGAGCGCCGCCTTCGACCGAGCCAACCCGGCATCGGCTCCATCTCGCGCGACGGCGTTTCCTTCGACAGCTGCTGCAGCATGTCGACGTACTTCTTCTCGATCACCGGCCAGCTGTAATGCTTCTCGAAGAAGGCCCGGCCGTTGCGCCCGAGCGCGGCCTGCAGGCCCGGATTGCTATCGATTGCGCCCAGGGTTTCGGCGAACTCGTGGAAGTTGGCGTAGAAGAGGCCGGCGTTACTGCGCAGGCACTGGCCCTGCAATACATCACACTTGGCGTTGGCGAGCACGGGCTTGCCGAGCGCCCACGCTTCGAGCGCCACCATCGACAGGCTCTCGAGATAGGACGGCATGATCAGCAGCTCGGCGGCCGCCATCGCGTCGTACTTGTCCTGGTCGTCGAGAAATCCCATGTGATGAATGCGCGGGTGCGTGGCAATCGGCAGGTGCGCGCTGCCGACCAGCACCAGGTGCATGCCGTCGACGAGCGCCGCGCTGTAGTGCTCGAAGAACTCGAACAGCTCCGCGCAGCCCTTGTTCTCGTCGATGCGGCCGACGTAGATCGCAAAGCGATCGCGCATCTCGAACTTCTGGCGGAAGCGGCCCGCGTTGGTCCGCTCGGGGATTTTAGAACCGATGCCGACGACCACGCCGGGCACCGATTGGTTGTTCGAGACGCCGTGGATCAACGCGCGTTCTTCGTACGAGTTGTACATGAGCGCGCGGATGCCGCGGAACACGGGCGGGTAGACGCCAAGGCCCAGCGCGCCGTCACGCTCGGCGGTCGGCACCAGGATCGCTTTCGCGGCCACCGCGCGGCAGCCGTGGAACGAATGGTGGTACCTGAAGCTGAAGAAGATGAAGAAGTCGTAGTCGGCTTCGTGCGCCTTGATGTGATTGACGAGTGCGGGGCTGGTCGGCCCTTCGGCCTCGAGCCAGGCGAGCTCGTCTCGCAGGGAATGGGTCTCGGTAAAGACCTTATTCGACCACTTCGCGAACTGAATAGGGTCGCGCTCGGCGGCCACGGGGAAGCGGTGCACCGCAATCCCGTTCACCATCTCCATGCCTTCGGGCAGCTCGTTCTTCCAGGTGATGTAGTCGCGATGCGCGCAGGTCGTGAGGACCTCGACCTGGACGTGTTTCGCCAGGTGCTCGGCCACGTAACGAGCGTGCTGCTCTGCGCCGCCGTTGATGTCGGCGCCGTAGCGCTGAACGACGACCGCGACCTTCACTGCTGTCCGTCGTCAGAGGACCAGGGTGCCTTGGGTCCTTGAGGTGCCTCGAGTGCCTGAGGTGCCTCGGGTGCCTGAGGTGCGTCAGCGGTCTCGGGCTTTTCAGGGGCCTCGGGTGTCGCCAATGCTTCGGGCTCGCCGAACTCATCGGTTTCGTCGAATTCACCGGGTTCGCCGGGTTCGTCGAAGCTACCGGGCGCACCTGATGTGTCCGGTGCACTGGGAGCACCAAAGGCACCTGAGGCACCCGAGGCACCCATGGCACCAGGCAGTTGCGCCCCACCGCGTCGTCCGCGACGACGCCGGCGTTTGCGGCGGGCTGCGCCGTCGCCTTGTCCTTGTTGGCCTTGTCCCTGGCCCTGGCCGCCGCCCTGCGCCGGCT
>JAUSDY010000060.1 GCA_030650395.1 Acidobacteriota bacterium
GCTGACGTCGACCTTGACCGTGTTCGAGACCTTCACGCCCGGGCGCCCGAAGCCGCCCGGCCTCGAAGTGCTGACGCCGCAGTTGCGCGAGCAGTTCGAGCAGAATTACGCGCGCACGCAGCAGAACAAAGAGTCGATCTACACGACCCTGCTCGCGAAAGGGATGGCGCTCGAGCGCGCGTTCGCGCGCGCGGGCGGGATGCTGATCGCCGGCACCGATCCGACCGGCGGCGGCGGCGTGATTCCCGGCTACTCGAATCAGCGCCAGGTCGAGCTGCTGGTCGATGCCGGCTTCACACCGCTCGAGGCCATCACTATTTCAACGCTCAACGGTGCAAAGTACTTGAAGCGCGATGCGCGCGTCGGCAGCCTCGCCGTCGGCAAGCAGGCCGACCTCGTCGTGATCGGCGGCAACCCCGCCGCGTCGATCGCGGATATTCGCAAAGTCGAAATGGTGTTCAAGCAAGGGATTGGCTACGACCCGGCCAAGCTGATCGCGTCGGTGACCGGCCGCGTCGGACTCTGGTAGCCGGAGACCCGCTCCGAATCAGAACACGGGAGTCCAGGAGATCAGGAGGATGGTTTTTGTCCTGATCTTCTGACCTCCTGTTTTGCCAGCTCGATCTTCGGCGGCGACGAACTCGACTTCGATCCACATGATCCATCACCGCGGCCAGTTGTCGGTCTACCTGCGCTTGCTCGACGTCCCCGTGCCGGGATCCTACGGACCAACGGCCGACGACAAACCCTGACCAATGCGGAACAGACTACCCCAACACCGCTACGAGCTCCGCCACCACCTGCACCGTGCCCTCATCGTCGGTCGTCAGCTCAATCGGCCGGAACGCGGGATTGGCCGGTTTCAGTGTGACTTTGACATGTCGCCAAGTGCCATCCGACGAAGCCGATTTCTCACTGGAGTATTTCTTCACGGTATAGCGCTCGCCAGATTCAGGATCGACCTGGTCGCGCAACTGTACGAGTAAGGTACGACCCTGGCGAGTGCCGACCACAGGCGCGCTGAAGAGACAATAGGCGCCATCAGGAATATCGGGCTCCATCGACTTCCCGACCACCTGTGCGACGAACATTCCTGACTTCAGGCGCCGTCCGTCGAGCTCGACCCACTCCACATCCCCCTCATCAACCCGCTGCGGATCACCAAACGCTCCAGCAGCGACCTTTAACGTCACCAACGGTACGCAGGTCACATAGCGCTGATCCGGATTCGGCTGCAATTTGCGCAGCACGAATCGAGCGGCTGATTCAACGGCATCTCCAACCCGCTCAAACCAAGACGTATCGGCCTTCAGTGAATCTCGCAATTGGGTAACACCAAGGTACCCAGCCAGCCTTCTGAAGTGCTTCGACATCGCACCGGCATCGTGAAGCTCACTGGCGGCGATTTCGATCACCTCGTAACCGTTATTGCGCAGCCAGTCACGGATCCGGCGATCCTGCGCGGCCGTGGCAGGATTCCCGTGCAGATGGCGGCTCAAACCGTCCAGGTAAATGCAAATCCCTTCATCGCCAGCGTGATGTGATGCACGGTAGATGACATCAGGCGTGGTGGTGCCGATGGCACGATCGAGGCGCAGTTGTTCGCCGCGGACTCCTTCTTCAAAACCCGCTGCGCGCAGCAGATAGCGCAACCTGCGCTCGCCCTCGTTGACGGGATACTCGCCCTCACCCGGCTCTCGCGACGGTTGCTTGCCCGGAATCTCGTGCGAGACCACGAGCCTCAACCCCCATGCCTTCAGCCGCTCTTCAGCGAGCTTCCGGTCAAGGAACTTGTGGTAGTAGCCGTTCCTGAATGTCTGCAAGCAGTCGATACAAGACGACTCACAGACCGCGGGGCACTGCGAGACAACGTCCAAGGCGATCGCAGCGATCTCTTCGAATCGCGCGCAGATCTGCTCGAGCAGACCCGAGCCGCCAGGCATCGGATCCCAAAGGAGCGCGTCCACCTCATCGCGGTCGACGTGCCCGATTACGAGAATCTGCAGATCCTCCCGGTGCATGTCCAGCACTCGGGTGGCAGCGATGCGCAGTGCCTCCAGCAAGCTGTACGCCGTTTGGGAGTTCACGCATGCAGGCAGCGAGAGCGCATCCGCAACCACATCCGCGTGGAAGCCAACAGTGGTCACGTCGCGAGCACACCGTTCCTTGTGAGATTGCTGAAAGCGCTCCCACGCGATGTCAGACGACAGCGGCGACAGGCTGTCACCACACACAGTACAAATCAAATACCCGAAGACCTTATCCTTGCCGTTGATCGCCGCCGTGGCGCCGACGTTGACGAGCCGCAGCCGCACACCGCGTCGAAGGTGCAGCGCTTGTTCGCCCCACTGGTATGCGCGCCCGCCGTTGTGTTGATCTCGCTCGTAGCCGTAGACCGCGACGCCCAGTTGGAACCGCAAGTCCTCGTCATCCGAGATGTGGGATTGATGCGCCAGGTCGACGTCACACACCGCGATGGTCGCGAGCGCGGTCGAGCCAAATGCCGACACCGGCGCACCGGCCGTCGTGGGCTTGACCGCCTGCCGTTCGACCGACACCTCGAACACCGGCATCTCGATGCGCTGCTCGTCGACATCACGATGGAACCGGCGCGCCACGAACTTGTTGCCGTTGGCATAGATCAGATTGCCCGGCACATATTCCCGCAGCGCCACACTCGGCGAACGCGGCAGCACGAACTCTTTCGCGCCGCTCCTCCAGAACGGAATCTCCGCCGTGCCGAGCACGGCGCCCACTTCCAGACCATAGCCCGGGAGAAACCCTTCGGCAGCCAGCACGCCAAATGTATAGACGTCGTCGTACCCTTCGGCGTCTCGACGCGCACGTCTGTCGGTGCCCTTCAGGCGCTTCACGACGGCATCGCAGCGCTTGAAGAGCGCGTCTTCGTCTGGATCGAGCGCGCCCTTCTGCTCTCGGGTGACGTTCAGACGCCGCAGTTGATCCATTGCCCAGACGAGCCGGCGACGAAGCCGCGCGACCACCTCGTCGAGGCCATCCACCATTTCTGCGATATGAGTACGCAGACGCTCGGCGGTCGCGACTTCAGCATCTTCAACAGGCCAGCCCTGACGAAATGCCCCCTCGACGTAGCGCACGAGATCGTCGATGTTCTGTTCGATCAGGTGTCGCAGCGGCGTCAAGGCGAACGGCGTCGTTCTCACCACGCCGGCGTCGAACAGGTACGCCGTCACGCGCTCGGGCAGACAGGCTCGCAGCGTGTCTTCCACACCTTGTCGGTCCGCCTGACTCCGACCGGCCTCACGCCCGTACTGATGCAACCTCGTGATCACGCTGGCGTGCACGTGCTTCGCCACCATGAGACCGTTGCGCAGGTTGAAGGCGGGTGGATCGACCCTGCCGGCCAGTAGCTTGATCGGATCGGTAAAGTACGCCCGGTCGTGAGAGACGGGCCGGCAGTACGTCAGGTCAACGGCCATGCGATGGCGGCGGCCGGCACGACCCGCGCGCTGCCAGTAATTGGCTGGGAGCGGCGGCACGTTGCGCATCAGCACCGTGTCGAGTTGTCCGATGTCGACGCCCAGTTCCAGCGTCGGTGTGCAGACGAACGTGTTGATCGCCTCTGAGTCGCCTTTGAAGAGATTCTCCAGTCGCTCTCGCTCGTCGTGCGGTACCATCGCGGTGTGCTCTTCGGGCCTCAGCATCGAGTAGCCTTGGTCCAACAGGCCCTCGAGAAACGACTCCACGTCGTTCGCTGGAACGCCCCATTTCTTCGCCACCTGGCGCAGCGTGGTGTCTCCGCGCTCGCTGATCCACTGGAGGACGTGCTGCGCCTTCTCCGTGCTCCCGCGACGAAGCTTCGTCCCGACGGGCGCGCCCATCTGCGGCAGGTAGCCCTGTTGCAGTTCGAGGTCGCCGTCCATCCACCACTGCGAAAAGATGCCACGCTCGGGATCCCGCAGCACACGGCGCCGCCGCAGGTAGTCGAGCACGGCAGCCACGCCGTCTCGAAGGTCCCCTGGCGAAATGGCGAGCGCCTGTGCCTGGCGTTGGATCCACCGCAGGCCCACATCGAGTCCCTCGTACTCCACGGTCATCCGGCCCCACGGTTCGAGGCCGATGGGCTGACGCGCAGACATCACCACTTCGCGCAGCACCTGGATGCGCAGGAACTTCAGCCGCTCCTGCTGATGGCGTCCGCCGGTGCCTTCGCGGCGGACCACCAGCCACACTTCGGGCACCAGCGCTCGCGAGAGAACCTCATCACGCTCGAGCAGGTCGTCAAGGAAGTGGGTCAGGTCGCCGATCGACTGAGGACCGCTCTTCAGTCCGTCGGCCATCAACGCACGCAGGCGGAACCGCCGTGCGTGGTCTTTCATCCAGCCGGCCTGGAACGCGGCGTCCTGGCGGTTGTCGCAGAACACCAGCAGGCGCGGGCGCTCGGAGTGCTGCACCATGTCTTGCGCCAGTACGTGTACATCTGCCACGTTGGTCGCCCGCACCGGACGAGCGGGTTCGCGATAGAGGCTGCCCCACTTCCGGCCGTTCGCTCCGCACGACAGGCAACTGGTCAGCCAACCCGGATTCTCATCCTTCGATCGGATGGCAAACAGTTTGATCGGCTTTCCCGACTGCCCGCAGTGCAAACACCTCGACACGTCCGACGGATGCACGGCTCCGCACAGGCGGCACAAGAACACCGCGGCCGTTCGCTCGCTCGCCTCGAGATCGTCATCGTCTCCTGCCCCTTCGTCTCCGCTGATGAGCCGATCGACGAGTACCACCCGCTTGCCACCCTGCGCCTGCTCGAGCGGTTCCCAGCAGGAATCGTTGCCCGTGGCATCACCGCCCTCAGGCGCGCGGCCTGTGAACGTGAAGTCCTTCAGGAATGTCACGAAGTAGTGCTGTCCGCACGTTGTGCACGTCGTGATCGGCAGGTGCGCGTGCCTGGTCTCTGACCCGGCCGCCGCGACCTCGTCTTCGCTCGCGAGCCACAGATGCGGATCCGACTCACTCTCGGGGAAGCTGACGACCGCGCCGCTGATGCCACGCACGAATCCGTGTACGACGGGCCGCAGGAGCGGCCGATTCTCGCGTCGCGCCGCGGCTCCGAGCGTGAGCCAACTGAGAATCTCCGCTTCGCTGACCCGGCGGCGGACCTTCTCGGCCAGATGGTCAGAGAGTGACCGCAACTCGACGGGCCGGTTGAGCAGTTCCGTCAACTGGCATGCCAGTTCGTTCGTGGACATCGCGGAGTACAGCGCTTCCTGCCACTCTCCACCAGGTAGCGGGACGCCACTCAGCTTCGCGAAGACCTCACGAACCTTGGCGCCGGTCTCGTCCTCGACGGCAGCGACGCACTCGGCCAACAACCCGCCTGGGTCAAGAACAGGCGGAGCCGGCACCGTTCGATCGGCCGCCCACACGTCTCGCTCGTATGCTTCGCCGACGGTCACGACATCCGGCTTGGCGACGCCGAAGAACCGCGACGCGAACTCGCGCGCGGCGTCAGGGTTCTCGCGATCGACAATGGTTGCGGAGGTCGCGACGCAAACGGTGTCTTGCACATCCCGTCCGCAGAACGCGCGCAAACGCCGGATCAAACATGCGGTCTCAGCGCCCTGCGCGCCAGTAAACGTGTGGGCCTCGTCGAATACGAGGAAGTCGAGACGCGCGTCGCCGAACAACTCGACATCGCGTTGCCGCGTCAGCAGCAGCTCCAGCTGTTTGACGTTGGTCAGCAGAATCCGCGGCTGCTTGCCAGCCGTTCGCATCACCTCGCGTGAGCAGATTTCTTCTGGGGGAAAAACGGTCTCGCCGCGCCGTTCGGCGCGCACGCGCGCGAGTGTGGCCTCGTAATCCGCGCGCGACGATCCGGCCGGAAGACGGTGACCGGCCACGTCCGCTTCCTTGTTAGGCGTCTTGCCCACGTACATGCCGAACGAGATCCCCGTGCCGGCAAGCAGGGAGCGCAGACGCCCCAACTGGTCTTCCGCTAGCGCGTTCATTGGATACACGATGACGGCCGAGATGCCTGGCGCGGCGCTCTGGTCGCGGAGCTCAAGGCACTTGCTGACGATCGGATACAGGAAGCACTCTGTCTTGCCCGACCCTGTACCCGTCGACACCAGCGTAGTCTTGCCATCGCGGATAGCTCTGATGGCGTCTTCCTGGTGGCCGTAGACGTGAGTTATTTCGTCGGGAATCCGCTGACGCATGTGCGGATGGAACACGCCTTCGCGAACGAGCTCAACCACGGCTGCGCCCTGTCTGAACGGACGCGACAAGCTGACGTACGGCCCTTTCAAGAGCGGCGACTGGCGCGTCTCGTCGAGCGACAGCAACCGTCGCATCTGCGCGTGCAACCGTTCATCCGCGAACGGATAGGCCGTCAGTTGGTATCGAAGAAAACTGCGGACGACCTTCTCGGTGAAGACGACTGGGTTCAAGGCCATAGGGTCTCAGGGCTTGTGCAGATGCTCTCGCACGTTGGCCACTCGCCACAACAGAGCGTTAAGCCACCCAAGGCCCCCACTGCCATGGCGTTCTTCGGCTGAAACATGCCGGGCAGTTGCAGGCTGCCCCTCGGTGATCCGAGACGTGGACCAGACCGTGAAGAATTCCGTCAGCTTGGTCAAACTTCTTGATCACGCTTCTGGCCAGCGATGCGTCATTCTTTTCATATAGCAGGAACAATGCATGGGCCACGTAATCGATGATGCTTGCGAGGTCGTCCAATACGTGGTCCCTTACAGTCTTTTCCTGACCCCGCCAAAAGCCCTTTCCGCTACGGATATGCTGGGCATGGAAATCGACAGGTGGACTACCAGGGAAATGCTTTAACTGAACTCCATCGGCCTCTGTTGACAAGAAGTGCGTATTCTTCTCGAAGGCGGACAGGCCTGCCAAGATGAAGTGCTTGTCGGCGGGGTCGTCTGGATTGCCCGACTCATCAAGATACAGTAGGTGCATGATCTCGTCCGGCGGGCAAAAAAAGGGCGGCTGACCGGCATGAAGCCGACGGACTTCAAAAAAGGAAGCCCTATCAGTCGCAAGGCAATACTAGGCGTCACTCCAAAGTCTTGTCAACTCAACAATTTGCGCTCGATTTTCGCCCTATTTTCTCTCGAGAGGGCTCTGCTCAGGGCCAAGAGTTCGACTACGCCGCGACCACCACAGACATCGCGCCGTGCTTCTTACGGGTCGGCGTGATCACGACTTCGACGTTGTGACCGAGCGCTGTCAGGAACTCCATCAGGCGTTCCACGGAGTAGCTCCCGGAACTCCCGCGCATCAGACGAGACACATTGGGCTGCCTGATACCGAGCACTGTGCCGGCCTGTGCCTGGGTCAGTTTGCGTTGTGTGATGATGCGGTAGATCTGAAGCATGAGGGTCGCCTTGAAGCGCTCAAGCTCCGGATCTGGAAAGCCGAGGTCAGCGAACACGTTCCCGCTGCCCCGCTCAATCTTGATGCCGGTCGTCTTTCTCGCCATGGGCCTTCCGCCTCTCCTTGTGGTGCTGCTCCGCCGCGGCCAACCGGGTACTCTTCGCCGCAGCATCCATATATTGTCATGTCGGTCGAGCGGCAGTACCCGCGGCTGGGCGCTGAACGTGCGCCGGCAGACGATGGTAAAGTTGGGTCGTGAATCAGGACTTCGAACCGTTGGACGTGCCGATGTACTCGCCGGCCATGGCTTCCCGCCTGGTCGGCTTAGAGCCCAGCCGGGTCAGGCGCTGGCTTCAGGGATACGAGTACACCTACGCGCCGAAGACGAGCGCTGCAAAGGGCCGACGCCGGCAGTCTCCTCTTGTGCGCAGACGCGGCGCTCTCGGGTCGCAGTATGCCTCCTTCGTGGATCTGATCGATCTGCTCTTCGTCAAGAAGTTCGTCGAGCACGGAATCTCCGTCCAGAGATTGCGCAAGGCCCTCGAAGAAGCCGTGGACCTGACCGGGGAGCACCATTTCGCCCAGCGGCGGTTCTGGACTGATGGCAGGAAGATTTTTCTCCAGATCAAGAACCAGCCCGCTGAGGCGTTGCTCGAGCTCCTGTCCGGTGGCCAGTGGGTGATCGCGCCGATAATCAAACAGGTTGCGCATCAGATCGAGTTCGATGCCATCACGGGCGTGTCAACGCGGTGGTTCCCGCTCGGGAAGGACAAGTCCGTGGTCGTGGACCCGAGGGTGGCGTTCGGCGCGCCCACGATCGAGGGACGGGGAGTCCAGACCGCCAACGTCTTCGATCTCTACGAGGGCGAAGGACGCAACATCCGGCGCGTCTCGGCCTGGCTCGATCTTCCACCGGCGGTGGTTCAACACGCCGTCGAGTTCGAGCGGGCCCTCGCCGCAGCATGAGATTCTTCGTCGACAACAATCTGAGCCCGAAGCTGGCCCACGGGATGGCGGCCTTCGGAGAAGACGTGACGCATCTGCAGGATCATTACCCGGCGGACGCGAAGGACACCGACTGGTTGCCGCGAATCGGTCGAGACGAATGGATTTTGTTGACCCGCGACGATCGCGTCCGGTTCAAACCTGCCGAGCTCGGCGCCATCAAGCAACATCGAGTCGGTGCGTTCTATCTCGGCGGAAAGGAGCGTTCCCGCTGGGAACTGATCCAGCAGGTGGTCAGAAACTGGCCGCGTATGAATGAGCTGGCGGAGAAGACTGCCAGGCCCTTTGCCTTCCGCGTGCCTCCGCAAGGCGCTGCGATTGATCGACTGACGCTTTGAGATTCGTCTGAACCGTCACGCTGCCCAAGGACATCGGGGCCCCTCAGTCAGTGAATCGGCCCAAGATCGGCAGGGAGGTCTTGGTTGCCGTCGGTTGTGATTTGCCGATAACTGCCTGGCCAGCGCAGGAATCCTTGCGGAGTCGGGCTCCCACCTAAACGGTCATGGAAGTTCTGAAGCCGCCTACCCTCTTGCGAGGGTGAATTTCCAGGGAACATTCTCAGAATAGATCGCTGAAACATTCTGTCAAGTCCGTCCGGAAGGCCCGTTCTTGCTTATCCCCAGACGTTGACGGTTTCGGCTTGGTAGAAATCGACATCGAGTGACGTCTTCTTCTTGCGTTCAAGTGCAAGGCTATTGGCCCGGGTGATGATGCGCTGGTTGTCTTCCGAATTGTCGTCGCCGTAGATGGAGACGAAGAGCTGCTTGACGTTGCTCTTGGGTATCAATCGGATGATGTGCTCGTCATTCGGGTCGAGCGAGTGGCCGTAGATGAAGAGCGTGCCGCCGATCGACACGAAGCTCCGTGACGCCTTGGACAGAAAATCGCTATGCTGGATGCGTGCCAATTTCTGGTCGCTCGCGCCTTCGGAAACGAACAGCGGGTAGAGGTCCCGCTGAAGGGCGTCGCGGATCTGAGCGATGAGACGGATGCCGGTGTTCGACCACGTGTACTTCTGGATCTCGGTAGCGCCATCGAAGATGTGCAGCGCGCCATGCAGGTAATGGACGTTCTGCTGCTTGATATTCTCCGGCTCCCACGTGACGTAGTCCTGGGGCGCCTCGCCCGCCTGGCGGAAGCCATCGTCGCACCTGATCTCCGGCGGCACCTCCATCCGCATGAGCGTCCAGTAGAGCAGGAGGTCGTAGTTGACCGTGTACATGTTCTCGAACCTCCCGAGAAACTGACGGCAGGCGGCATATTGCGCGGCCGTGACCTCGTCCGGGTGTTCTGGGTGGCTACTGGCAATGGCTCGAACCAGGACTTCCTTCAGACTGTTCGCGTCGGCGTGAAGTTGGTTCGCGAGATCGACGTGTCCGTCACCATAGATCCGAACGATCTCGGCCGTATCTCGTAGCGCGCGCATGACCTCTTCAAAGTCAGTGGTATGAAGCGCCTCGAAGGATCGCCGCGCCTCGTCAGAAATGCCGGTGAAGTCCGCCTGCCGCAGGAGCGCGCGGTAGTCGAAGATGTCGTTGTTCCACGCCCGGCGTCCACCTGGCCGGCGAGGGTCAGCGGCGGATCCTGCTTCGCGTTGGCGAACACGAACTCGCTGTAGCGCGCGCCACCTCGCCCTGGCGCGGTGCCGGAGCGGGGAATCCCGATCAGCGTGAAGTTGTACTTCACCTGGAAAATGCCGGCGCGCGCGCAGTTGCGGATCATCTGGCAGATGTCGTCGATGTTGCGGTCGCGCTCCGGACTCGGGCCCAGGAAGATCGCCGGCAGTTCGGCCCTCGAGATCTCCGCCGAGCTCATGGGCAGCGGCACCATGTCGAGCGAGATGCCGTGGGCGGCGACAACGCTCGCGCAGCTTCGACAGCCCATCCACGGACCACGCCTCGTCCATGGTCCGGGACGGCAGGCCGCTGCAGATGTTGTTGACGCCGAATGCCGCGCAGGCCCGCAGGATGGCATCGGTATGGCCATGCTGCGGGCCGACTTTCATCTTCACCCGCGGCGAGGTCGTCGGCGCCACGATGCCGGACTTCGCGGGCGACTGCGCTTGCTGTGCAGAGACCACCGCCTCGGCGAGGGCCGGGATCGACATGCCGGCGCCGGCGAGCCTGACGAATTCCCGTCGATTCATGTGAGACCTCCTCGCGCGCAAGCCGTCAGCCGCGTTGACCCGCGGGAGTATAGCCGCAAAACGCGCTACCCTATTCCTGATGTCGGTCATCGGTAACAGGTGCGTCTTCGCTGTGACGGTCGCCACGCTCGTGGCCACGGCTCTGGTGTCGGGCCGGACCAACACCCAGTCAACGGATCCGGCAGCCGCGGCGATCGGACGCGGCGTCGCGTTTTTGCGCGTCGAGGTGCCGCGCTGGAAGAAAGAACATCCGTGTTATTCCTGCCACAACAACGGCGATGCGACCCGCGCGTTGATTGTCGCCGGCGCGCGGGGCCACGACATCGGCGATGCGCTCGACGACACGATCAACTTTTTGAAGAACCCGTCGAAGTGGGATCAGAACAAGGCGCCCGGCGGGCTCGACGACAAGACGCTCGCGCGCATCCAGTTTGCCGGTGCGCTCGCCATCGCCGAACGACATGGCCGCGCGAGCAGCACGGATTTGCAGGCGGCGGCGAAGTTGCTCGTCGCGGATCAAAAGGCCGACGGCTCCTGGACGCTCGATTCGTCGCAGAGCCTCGGCTCGCCGGCGACCTACGGCACCATCATCGCGACGTGGTCGGCGCGATCGACGCTCATCGCCTCAGGCAAGGAGCCCGACGATTTCTCGGTGGTGCAGGCCGATCGCTGGCTGCGCGGGCTGACGGTCGAAAACGTGCTCGACGCCGCCGCGGTGATCCTTGGACTGGAGCTGTCGGGCGACGTGATGGCGGAGGACCTGCGTCGAAACGCGCTCAGCATCCTGCGCACCGGCCAGGCGCCGGGCGGCGGATGGGGCCCGTTCATGACCGCCGCGCCGCAGGTCTTCGACACCGCGATGGCGGTGCTCGCGCTCAGCACGCTCGACGCGGAACCGCGCCTTGCGCGATCGACCTATCGCCCCGAAGAGCTGAAGGAAGCGATCGCCAGGGGCAAGGCCTATCTCGTGGCGCAACAACGTCCCGATGGCAGCTGGCCCGAGACGACGAGGCCGGCCGGTCAGGAAAGCTACGCGCAGCGCATCTCCACCACGGGCTGGGCGATGCTGGCGTTATTGAAGTAGATGCGGGCCTTTGTCCCCGGCCGTCCCCCGAGAGGCAACATCCCGAGCTCGCTCTCGTTCGCCGGACAAACGTCGCTCAGCGCAATAAGCGCTCGAGCGATGGACGTCTGAACCCGCACGGCGCCTGCGTAGCTTCCGCTCCGTTTGTCTCTCGGCTCACTCGAACGCTCGCTCGGGATGTTGCCTCTCGGCGGACGGCGCGAAGCGGAGAGAGGCCGTTCCGGCGTGAGCGTTCGAACGAGGCGACGACAAGCATCAAGCGTCAAACCGACTGGAGCCCACGCAGGCGTCTTGCCGTCTTTGGCGCGTCCATAGCTGGGGCGATTAATGTGGCGAAGGAGGTTTGACCGCCGAGTGAGAGCGAACGCTGGAACGGCCTCTCTCCGCGAAGCCGAGTCAGACGGGCCCCAACACCGCCTCTACTTCACGCTGAACGGAATCAACGTCTTCTCGACCTCGGCGCTTCGATCGGATCGCTCGAACTGATCGACTTCAAACGCGCGGCCGATGCGGTTGCCGGCCAGGTCCTCGAGCATCGCGAACGCGACGAGCTGATGCGTGCCTGCCTGCCACGGCGTCTTCGGCATGAACGTCCACGACATTTCATTCTTGCCGGCAACGACGTCGCCGGCGAGCGCCGAGCCAGCCGGCGCGGTGACACCGAGCGCGCGCAACAGCAGGCCGTGATCGAGCGGCTCGCGGAACGTCACGACCAGCGGGTCGACCGTGGCCGCGCGTGGCGCCCGCACGTCCCACGCCTTGTGGTCCAGCGGACGCTCGTCGGCGGGACCGACCCGAAACGTGCGCCGGAACGCTTCTCTCAGAGGCAACCCGTTGCCGTCGCGCCAGTTCGCATCGACCACGAGCGTGTAGTCCTTGCCCGCCGTCAGCGATCGGCCCATCGCCGCGATCGGCGCGATGCCGCGCTTCTGCCGGCCCGGATCGAAAAACACCGTGTAGCGCGTGCGGTCGTCGTTCCAGAACTCGGTGTCGAGCGGCAGGAACGGATCCGTCACCTGATTGCCCGCATCGTCCAGCAGATGAATGTAGTCGAGCCCGCCCTTGAGCCCCATCGGCGCCGAGAAGTGAATGTAGAGCCGCAGCTGGTTTTCGGGAACGGTGTCGGACGTCGGGTAGACCTGCGCGACCACTGTCGTGGGCGTGCTATCGCGCGCGGGCAGCGCGACCCTGGCGGTGACCGACGTGCCGCCATCGGGCATCATGAACGTCGCATCGTAGGGGCGGCCGGCATCGAGCGGAAACATCGGCGTGAAGCGCAGCCGCGAGCCGTCGATCGTGTGGCTGCCGATCATCGGCGGCTGATCGCCGGCGCCCGCGACACTCACGTGCAGAATCGTTGTCCACTCATCGCGCGAGCGTTCGCGATCGAGCGTCTTCAGCTGATCCGCCGAGAGCCCGAGCACGTCGACCGTCGCGCGCTCGGCGGCGGTGTTCAGCTCGATGCGGGGCGGTTGCGTTGAGGACGCGCGTGAACACGCCGCGCCGGACAACAGAAAGAGAAAGAGCGCGGCAGTGATTGCCGCGCTCTTGATGCTGGGCATTCCGGCGATCCGGTTACGGCAAGGCGACGACGTCGAGATTGAGCACCCCGGCGTCGGTGCGGGCGAGCACGATCGAGTTGCCGGCGTCGAGCAGGTCGAGCTGCTCCACGCCCTTCATCGCGGTGATCGTCTCGTACGACACGCCGGCCTTGTCGGACACGGGCTTCGTGATGCCGTCGGCGGTGGCGAAGCCTTCGGTCGGGATCTTCATCACGCCGCGGCTGTTGTTCGACATCAGCAGGAATTCCTTGCCGTCTTTCTTGTAAACGATCATGTCGAGCGGCCGGTTGCGGTTGCCGAGCTCGGCGATCGTCGTGCCCATCACCTTGGCGCCGGGCTTCAGGCCGCTGACCGGGAACTTCACGAGCGGCGTGCACAGGTAGCCGGCGATCAGGTTGGTCTCACCCTTCACCTTGTACGGCACGAACGTGTAGACCGGCGAGCGCGTTTCGAACTGGCCGTGATTGCCGTGGAAGATCTCGACGCTGGTGCCGTTGTCGACGGTGCTGAACGGGTAGCTCACCGAGCGCAGCTTCGACGAGAACTCTTCGTTCGAGAGGCCCGCCACGTAGAGGCGTCCGTCGACGAAGGCCATGTCGGTGATTGACTGCGTCCGCGCATTCTGCCGCGCCTCGGGGTTGGCCGCGGGCGCGTTGGGCAGGTCGACCTTGGTGTACTGCACCTGGTCGAACGCCACGACGTCGATCTTGCCGGCGCCGTCAATCCGCAGCAGCGCCGCCTTGGCGTTGTTGCCCTGGCCGCGCATCACCGACGCAAAGGCGTTGCGCGTCTTGGGATGCACGACGAGGTCGGTCACCGTGATCTCGCGGACATCGGTGCCAAGCAGCGCCGCGACTTTCTGGTCGAAGGCGGCAATCGCCTTGGTGCCGGCCGCGCCGCCGGTGGCGGCCTTGCCGAGGTCAAGCGCGAAGATCGCCGCCGACTGCGTATCGCCCGCGAACAGCACGCCGTCCGGGCTGAACGCCATCGGGCCGATTGATTTGAACGTGGGACCGGTGGCCACAGCCGCCCGCTCCGCCGCCGGCACGCCCGACCAGGACACCAGCACCGTCAGGACCAACGCCGACTTGAGCAACATAGAGCGCATGTAACGCCTCCTTGGCGGATGCTATCTTACCCGAGGCCAACTCACATGAGGATAGGAGATCAGGAGAGAGTTTTTACTCCTGATTTCTTGGTCTCCTGTTATTTGGCGTTTCTTCTTGGCCTTTGTATATCCTTCCGCATGCGACAACACCTATCGGCCGGCTTGCCCGCCGTAGCTTCAGCGCAGGTGGGCCTGCTCGCCATCGCGATCGCAGTATTCGCGGCGCTGGTCACTCAGCCAGAGGCGCAAACAGGCGCGCTGCGCTTCAGCGTGACCGTGCCCACTGCACAGGCGTCTCAATCACTCGATGGACGGCTGCTCGTGATGATCGCGAAAGACCCGCGCGCCGGCTTGCCCGCCGGAGCTTCAGCGCAGGCGGGTGAGCCACGGTTCCAGATCAACGACGGCACCACCGGCCAGTTGATCTTCGGCGTGGACGTCGACGGGTTGAAGCCGGGCGCGGCCGCCACGGTCGACAGCTCCGCGATCGGATTCCCCCTCGAGAGCCTCAACGACATCCCGGCCGGCACCTATTCGGTGCAGGCGCTGCTGCACAAGTACGAGACGTTCAAGCGCTCCGATGGGCACACCGTCAAGCTGCCGATGGATCGCGGCGAAGGCCAGCAGTGGGCGCGCGCGCCGGGCAATCTCTACAGCACGCCGCAAACCATCACCATCGATCCGAAGACGTCCGGCACCGTCGCGATCACCCTCGACAACACCATCGCGCCGCTCCCGACGCCGGCTGATTCGAAGTACGTCAAACACGACAAAATCCTGAGCGAGCGATTGACGAAGTTTTGGGGACGCCCGATGCACCTGGGCGCGCACGTGCTGCTGCCGGAAGGATGGGACACGCACCCCGACGCGCACTACCCGCTGTTCATCTATCACGGCCACTTCCCCGCCGGCCTCACCAACTGGCGCGATCAGCCGCCCGACCCGGCACTCAAGCCGGATTTTGCCGCGCGCTTCAACTGGCCCGGTTACAACCGCACGCAACAGGAGTACGGCTGGCAGTTCTTCAAAGACTGGACCGGCCCCAACTTTCCGCGCGCCATCGTCATCGAGATCCAGCACGCGACGCCGTTTTACGACGACAGCTACGCGGTCAACTCCGCCAACATCGGCCCGTACGGCGATGCGATCGTCTACGAGCTGCTGCCGTACCTCGAAAAGAAATACCGCGGCCTCGGCCAGGGGTGGTCGCGATTCATGTATGGCGGCTCCACCGGCGGATGGGAAGCGATGGGCGCGCAGGTGTTCTATCCGGATGCGTTCAACGGTGCTTACATCGCGTGTCCCGATCCGATCGACTTCCGCGCCTTCACCACCATCGACATCTACAAGGACAAGAACGCCTACTGGCTGGACGACACGTGGAAGAAGACGCCGCGGCCGGCGCATCGCAATTATCTCGGGCACGTCGACTCGATGGTGTGGGAGCAGAACCGGCTCGAGGAAGTGCTCGGCACGAAGACGCGGTCCGGACAGCAATGGGACATCTGGGAGGCGGTGTTCTCACCGGTTGGCCCCGACGGCTACCCCGCGCGGATCTTCGACAAACGCACCGGCGTGATCGACAAGAAGGTCGCCGAGCACTGGCGCGAGAACTTCGACCTGGTGCACATCCTGAAACGCGACTGGAACAAGGGGCTGGGCAAGAAGCTCGAAGGCAAGCTCAATATCTACGTCGGCGACATGGACAACTACTACCTGAATAACGCCGTGTATCTCGCCGAAGAGTTCCTGCAAACGACGAAGGATCCGTATTTCGACGGCGACGTGCAGTACGGCGACCGTGCCGAGCATTGCTGGAACGGCGATCACACGCGGCCCAACGCCCTGTCGCGCCTGCGCTATCACCAGATGTACATCCCGAAGGGCGTCGAGCGCATGCTCAAGACGGCGCCGGCGGGGGCCGATCTCAAAAGCTGGAGATACTAAAACAGTTAAGAGTTAAGAGTTAACAGTTAAGATCAAGGTATGGTCGCCATCCTACTGCTGACGTTGTTGCAGGCGCCGCAACCCGCGCCCGCCCAGCCCGCTCCGGCCGCCACGACTCAGGCGCCCAAGCCGCGGCCGCGGCCCGCAGCATCGGCGTCCAATCTTGCCCTGACGATATTCGTCACGGATAGCTCGGGCAAGAATCTGGAGGACGTCACCGTCACGCTGATGGGCCCCGTGGATCGCGAGCTGAAGACGCCGGCCGGCACGGGTCTTCGCATCACCGGACTCCGATCGGGCACCTATCGCGCGCGATTTGCGCGCGAGGGCTTTTACACCTTCGAGAAAGAGATCGTCGTGCGCGGGCCCGACGAAATCTCGGTGACGCTCAACGCCGCGCCGCCACCGCCGGCACCGCCACCGCCCCCGCCGGCGCCCACACCGCCACCGGCGCCGACCACAGCCGGCAGGCTGCCGCCGCCGGGAACGCCGAAGACGATGTCGCTGCCTGACTTCATCGAGAAGAACTTCATCTCGGGACGCGAGGGCCACAAAGAAAACATCGTCGGTTGCAGCGGCGTCGGCCAGGCCGTGTTATGGCAAGTGCGCGAGCCCTGGGATGGCCGCCAGCACACCTCGGCCGACGGCATGCTCTACATCGTCGGCGGCGAAGGCGGCATCAAGATCGATGGACGCGAGATCAGCGTCACGGCCGGCAGCTTCGCTGTCGTGCCGCGCGGCACGCCGGACGGATTTACCCGCCGCGGCCGCAACCCGCTGATCGTGCTGGCCGTCCTCGCGGGCGCGCCCTGCGCGGCAGAGTGAGTCACAAAGTTGAAAGTTGAAAGTTGACAGTTGAAAGTTTCAGTTTCAAATTCAGTTTAGAGTTGGAAGTTGAAAGTTACCGCGTCGCCACTGAAACTTGAAACTCTAGACTGAACTTGCAACTGAAACTTCCAACTGTCAACTTTCAACTTTCAACTGAGCGTGAGTGGGATAATCTGATCGTTTGAAACCCATGTCGGATGTGAATACCGGTGTGCCCGCCGTTAACGAGAGCCGCGAGAAGTCGCAGGACTTCATCCGCGAGATCGTCGCCGCCGACGTCGCCGGCGGCCGCGCCACCGTCGTCACCCGCTTCCCGCCCGAACCGAACGGCTACCTGCACATCGGCCACGCGAAGGCGATCTGCCTCGACTTCGGCGTCGCCAACGAGTTCGGCGGCTACTGCAACCTGCGCTTCGACGACACCAATCCCGTCAAGGAAGACGTCGAGTACGTCGACTCGATCAAAGACGATGTGCGGTGGCTGGGGTTTGAGTGGGGCGACCGCGAATACTTCGCGTCGGATTACTACGAGCAGCTGTATCAATACGCCGAGCGGCTGATCGAGAAGGGCCTCGCCTACGTCGATTCCCTCTCGGCCGACCAGATGCGCGAGTATCGCGGCACGCTGACCTCGCCGGGCCAGGACTCGCCGCATCGCGGCCGCAGTGTTGACGAGAGTCTCGATCTCTTCCGCCGCATGCGGGCTGCGGAATTCCCGGACGGCGCCCACGCCCTGCGCGCGAAGATCGACATGCGTTCGCCCAATATCACGATGCGCGATCCGGTGCTGTACCGGATTCGCCATGCCGATCACCACCGCACCGGCCGCACCTGGTGCATCTATCCGATGTACGACTTCGCGCATCCGTTGTCGGATGCCATCGAGGGCGTCACCCATTCGCTGTGCACGCTCGAGTACGTCGACCATCGCCCGCTCTACGACTGGGTGATCGAGCATGCCGGCCCACCCTCACGGCCGCATCAGTATGAATTCGCGCGCCTCAACCTAAGCTACACCGTGATGAGCAAGCGCAAGCTGCTGGAGCTGGTGGAGCGCAGGCACGTGCGCGGGTGGGACGATCCGCGGATGCCGACGATCTCCGGGCTCCGCCGGCGCGGCTTTACCCCCGAGTCGATCCGCGATTTTTGCGGCCGCGTCGGCGTGGCGAAGAAGGAAAACGTCATCGACGTCGGGCTGCTCGAGCACTGCGGGCGCGAGGACCTGAACCGTCGCGCGCCGCGCGCGATGGCGGTGCTCCGTCCGCTCAAGCTGGTGCTGACGAATTATCCCGAGGGCCAATCCGAAGACATGACGATGGCCAATCACGCCGACGATCCGTCGGCGGGCACGCGCCGGGTGCCGTTTTCGCGCGAGATCTACATCGAGCGCGACGACTTCATGGAGACGCCGGCGAAGAAGTTCTTCCGCCTCTCGCCCGGGCGCGAAGTGCGCCTGCGCAGCGCCTACTTCGTGACCTGCACGGAGGTCGTGAAGGACGCGTCGGGGCAGGTCGTCGAGCTGCGCGGCACCTACGATCCCGTCACGCGCGGCGGCGACGCGCCCGACGGGCGAAAGGTCAAGGCCACGCTGCACTGGGTCTCGGCCGCGCACGCGGTCGATGCCGAAGTGCGCCTCTACGATCGGCTGTTCACGTCGGAAGATCCTGACGGCCACGCGGCCCGCTCGGATACCGACATCACGGCGCTGCTCAATCCCGGCTCGCTCGAGGCGGTGCAGGGGTGCAAGATCGAGCCGATGCTCGGTGCCGCTGCCGCCGGCAGCCGCTATCAATTCGAGCGTCTCGGTTATTTCGCCGTAGATCCGGACAGCAAACCCGGCGCCCCGGTCTTTAACCGGACGGTCTCGCTCAAAGATACGTGGGCCAAAGTCGCCGGACACACGTAGACTCGGAACGATGATCCCAATCGCGCCGGGTACGCGACTCGGCCGCTACGAGATCCGCTCGAGACTGGGCTCGGGCGGCATGGCCGATGTCTACCTGGCCGAAGATAGTCAACTCGGCCGGCTCGTGGCGCTCAAGCTCCTGCCTCCGGAGGACCAAGCCGATGCGCAGGCGCGGAAGCGCCTGATCCGAGAGGCGCGTGCCGCCGCCACGCTCGACCATTCCAACATCTGCGCCGTGTATGAAGTCGGCGAGGCCGATGGGCTCGCGTTCATCGCCATGCAATACGTGGAGGGCCAGACCCTGGCGGCGCGACTGGGCCAGGGGTCCCTCGGCCTTGCAGACACGCTGTCGATCGCCGTTCAGGTGATTGACGCCGTCGCCGACGCGCACGAACACGGGATTCTTCACCGCGACATCAAGCCGGCCAACATCATGCTGACCCCGCGGGGACAGGCCAAGGTGATGGACTTCGGCCTGGCGAAAACGGGCGGCGCGGACGGGGCCGGATCCGGCCAGACAGAAACCGAGTCGCTGCTGAGCGCGCCGGGGGCCATCATCGGGACCGTACCTTACATGTCGCCCGAACAGGTGCGCGGCGCCGAGCTCGACGCGCGTAGCGATCTGTTCAGCGTGGGCGTCGTGGTGTACGAGATGGTGAGCGGCCGGCGGCCGTTCGACGACTCGAGTGCCGCGGCTACAGCCTCGGCCATCCTCACGCGCGAGCCGTTACCACTGGCGCGGTTCGCGCCGGACACGCCGGTCGAGCTCGAGCGCATTGTCGCCAAGGCGCTCCGCAAGGATCCCGAAGACCGTTACCAGACCGCCAGGGATCTGCTGGTCGACCTGCGCTCGGTGAAAGACGAACGAGTGTTTCAAGTCCGGCTCGAACGGTCGGCGCCACCATCCGATCGCCAGCCGGCAATCGTAACCTCGGGCGTCGCGTCGGGCGCCGCGCCGGCGTCGCGGCCTCGCATTCGCGCCGCGCACGTCGCGGCCATCGTCGCGCTCGTCGTGCTGGCCGCCGGTGGCTGGTTGTGGAAACAGCGCGCCGATGTAGCGCGGGCCACCGCGCAGTTGCCACAGCTCGCGGCGCTGGCTGAGGCACATCGCAACTTCGAGGCTTACGATCTGGCGGTCGCCCTGGAGCCGCAGTTGCCCGGCGACCCGACTCTTGCCGGCCTGCTGCCCGCCATCTCCGACACGATGTCGGCCAGCACCGATCCACCCGGCGCGCGCGTCTATCTGAAGCGGTTCGCGCCCGATGCGGCCGGTGGACTGCCCGAGCGTCAACTGGTGGGCACCACGCCGCTGAAGAACGTCCGCATCGCGCGTGGCGAGTACGTCCTCTCTTTGGAGATGGACGGCTACGCGCCCTACGAGCGCAGCGTGTCGGGAGTGACCATCCGGCAGGGAACTCTCGTCATCGTGCCGCCGCCCGTCCAGGTGGAGGCACGGCTCGTGACGGCCGGGGCGATGCCCGCGGGCATGGTGTTCGTACCAGGTTCGGATTACCGGTTGGCATCGTGGTCCCGTCCTACGGATCGGCGCGCGCGGCTCGACGACTACTACATCGATAAGTTCGAGGTTTCTAACCGGAAGTACAAGGAGTTCATCAACGCCGGTGGCTACGTGAAGCGGGAATATTGGATCCATCCCGTCGTGAAGGACGGCCGCAGCCTCACGTGGGATGAAGCCATGGCGCTCATGGTCGATCGCACGGGCTTGCCCGGCCCGCGTGAATGGTCGAACCAGAACCTTCCGGACGGCACGGCGGATCATCCTGTGACCGGGGTCACCTGGTATGAGGCGGCCGCGTACGCGGCGTTCCGCGGTAAACAATTGCCGACCGCGTTCCAATGGGAGAAGGCCGCTCGAGGCGGCCTCGGCCCCGCCGGGGGCGTGACCTTCATGCCCTGGGGCGCGTTCTATCCCGGCGACACTCTCGCCCATCGCGCCAACTTTGGCAGCGGCACCCTGCCCGTGGCGAGCGCCGAGTTTGGCATGAGCCGGGTCGGCGCCTACAACATGGCCGGCAACGTGTCGGAGTGGACGATGAATGACAGCTCCGAAGGCTACCTGGCAACCGGAGGCGCCTGGGGTGACCCGACCTATACGTTTGCGCAGTACGGTGGCCGGCCCGGATTCTTCAGCTCGAACAAACTCGGATTCCGCCTGGCGCAGAGCGGTCCCGGTGCGACCGGCGACCAGGGCGGCTCACGCATCGAGATCGCGCAGGAGATCCCCACCTATCTGCCCACACCTGTATCGACGTTCAACAGGCTCGCGGCCGCATACCGGTACGAACCGGCGCCGCTTGATGCGCGCATCGAAGAGACGGTGGAAACGCCGGATTGGAAGCGGGAGAAGATCACGTTCAACAGCGCCGGTGGCGAGCGCGCCATCGCCTATCTCTACCTGCCTCACCACGTGGCGAGGCCGCTGCAGGTGCTCCACTTCGTGCCGGGCGGCGACGTGGCGGGGGGATTCCGGCCGATCACGGAGTCGATGGATGACCGGATGGCGCCCTTCGTCAAGTTGGGCAGGGCTGCGTTCGGCGTGGTGCTGAAGGGCTACGTCGGACGGCTCCCGCCCGCCCGCACCGTGCCTCCGGACCCGGAGTCGGTCGAGTACCTGGAGCGAGTCGTCGATCGGATGATCGACCTGCGCCGTGGCCTCGACTATCTGGAGACGCGCGCCGACCTCGATCGCACCCGCATCGGGTTTGTGGGACCGAGCGCCGGCGCGATGATCGGGTTGATCCTGGCGGCGATCGAGCCGCGCTACCGCGCTGTCGTGATGATGGGCGCCGGCGTGCCCTTCAGCTACACCCGCGTCATCGCGCAAGCCAATCCGGTCAATTTCGCGTCGCACATCCGCGCACCGAAGCTGATCGTGCAAGGGCGGTACGACGAAGACTCGCCCCTCAGAACTGCCGCTGAACCCCTGTTCAAGCTACTAGCCGAGCCCAAGCAACTCTACCTGTACGACGGCGGGCACGTGCCACCGGCGGAGATCATGATGCGCGCCACGAGCGGGTGGCTTGACGAGATGATGGGCCGCGTGGCGCGGTAAGCGTCAGTCCTGGCTCGCGCCGACGAACTTGTCGCCTTCATCGGCGAACAGCACGTTGAAGCTGGTGAGCGATCCGTAGCAGCCGGTGATGTAGCTCTGGATCTTCAGCTTCTGATCGTCCGGCAGGTCCGAGCCGTTGACCTGCTGCTCCAGCGTGCGCAGGCGGTTTCTCAGCATCACCACCTTGTGAAAGAACGATTCGATCGGCCAGCTCTTTTCCTGTACGCCCGGCCGGCCCGGCTTGAGCACCAGCTCGCCGCCGCGCCATTTTTCGGCCGGCGCCACGGGTGTGAGGCCGGTTTCCTCGCGAATAATGCGCCGCAGCAATAGCTCGAGATCGCCTGCCCTGAGCGCCGTCGAAGGGTTAGTGCCGGAATCGTGAGTCATGGGAGGGGCCTGTCGCTCGCGCTCGCTGACGAGCGGTAACGGAGTTGTTGAGGGCAGTGATCTCTGCGACGTCGCGTAGGGCCGCCCTTCCGCCGCGGGGTTTTTCGCGCCAGCGGACTCGCCGAAGCCTTGGCGAAGGCGGTTATGGGGTGCCTGGGCACTCCCGCCCGATCGCGGGCCGCCGCGATAGTTGTGCTCGCTGCGGCAGAAATCGCACGCCACCCGCAGCGGCTGCGCGTTGCCGTCGACCACGATCACCGTGTGGATACGATCTTCATGACAGGACCGGCAGTGATCTTCCACCGATTGTCCGGCGCGGTACTGGCGGAGCGGCGAGGTCATCACATTGTACGAGTGCTAAGGGGCGAACAGATCGTCGATCGACAGTTCGAACCCGGGCAACAGCGGGGTCTCGAGCGTGGCCGCGTCGCCGGCGTGCAGATCACGTGCGCGCGGGAACGATCCGTCGTCGTGCCGTCTGAACACGGTGACGCGTTGTCCCTTCGGGTCGACGATCCAGTACTCACGTACACCCTTCTCTTCGAACAGCCGTCGCTTGATTCCCTCGTCTCGCTTCCGCGTGCTGCGTGACAGGATTTCGATCACGAGAGCCGGTGGTCCCTGGACATTGGCGTCAGTGAGAATGCGCTGCTGGTCGCCCGCCACGAACAGCAGGTCCGGCTCGACCACGTCGTAGTGCGACAGCACCACATCAAGCGGCGACAGGAACACGCGCCCGAGATGGCGGCGCCCAACCAGGAAGTTGCCAATGGCAAGATGGAGGCGGCCCACCAGTTCCTGGTGACCCAGGTTCGGAGAGGGCGTCACGTAGTGGACCCCGTCGATAAGCTCATGCCTCTTCCCATCGTCCGGGAAGTGCACGAAGTCGTCGTACGTGAGACGCACGTTGGAACGAGCGGCCGTCGGCATCGCGTCCTCTCCACGCATGATTGGATCTTACACCTGCACATGCAGGTCCAAGTGCGAACGGCATGCCACGCAGATTTCGGCCCGAAAGCGCGAGCGGTCGCCGCCCGCGTCGCAGGAATAACGTCATGCGAGCTCGTTGTGTATGGCAGATTCTGCGCTAGGCTCGGGCCAAGGAGCCTTCGGAGTTCGATGACTTACAGCCTCCGCTTGGCCACCGTGGCCGACATTCCCCACTTCGTGATGCACAGAACGCAGATGTTCCGCGACATGGAGATCCCCGCTGAATTCGACGCGATGGCGGCCGCCACGACAGCGTGGCTCGCCACCGCGATTCCCGACGGCACGTATCGCGGCTGGGTGGCGATGACACCGGATGGATCGGTCGTCGCCGGCGGCGGGTTGATCGTGATCCCGTGGCCGCCCGGCCCGTTCAGCATGGACCCGCGCTGCGGGTTCGTGTTCAACGTCTACACCGATCCGGCGCACCGCAAGCGGGGCCTGGGGCGCCGTTTGATGGATGAAATGCACGAGTGGTGCCGCAGCGAAGGCATCGAGCGGGTGGTACTCAACGCCAGCACGTTCGGCCAGCCGATGTACGCCGCGATGGGCTACGTGGTCGCTAACGAAACAATGATGCGGATTCGTCTGTTGTAGAGGCGGGTCTTTAGACCCGCCTATGCGACGGCCGCATCCACGAGCGTCGGCGACAACGCGCGCACGAGGTCAGCGGGTGCGAGCGCGACCAGGAATCCCCTCCTGCCGCCGTTGATGTAGATCCGCTCGAGATCGGTGACCGATCGCTCCAGATACACCGGCATCTGCTTGCGCGTGCCGAATGGCGAGGTGCCGCCGACCAGGTATCCGGTGTGCTTCTGCGCCACATCGGGTTCACATGGCGCCACCGTCTTGCACCCGATCTGCCGCGCCAGGTTCTTAGTCGACACATCCCGATCGCCGTGCATCAGGACGATCAGCGGCTGCTTGCGCTCGTCTTCCATCACCAGCGTCTTGATCACGATGTGCTCGTCGACCCCAAGCTCGCGAGACGACACCGCCGTGCCGCCGCGCTCTTCGTAGCGATAGGGATGCTCGGTGAACGGGACCTTGTGTTGGCGCAGGAAGTGGATCGCGGGGGTCGCAGACATCTTGTGAGCTGTTGATCTGTTGAGCGGTTGATTGTCTGTTGATCCGTCGATCTATTGACCGGTCGATCGAATCTGTCGACCGAATTTGTGCCTGATCAGCGGATCATCAGATTTGATCGCGAGATCAACCGATCATCGGCTCACAAGATCGATCATCACATCACAAGCTCACAAGATCAACAGATGCAGCGCTACTCAGCCCTCAGTAACGCAACCGGGTCGAGCCGCTTCACGCGCAACGCGGGAACGATGCTGGCGACGATCGCCACCGTCAGTAGCGTGGCGACGACGGCGAAGAAGGTCAGCGGATCATTCGCCTTCACGCCCCAGAGCAGGTTCTGCAGCAAGCCTGACACGCCCAGCGCGACGCCGCAGCCGATTACCAGCCCGGCCACCGCCATGAGAATTCCCGGCACGGCCGCAGCACGGACGGTTTGACCAACCGTGGCGCCCAGGGCCATCCGGATGCCGAGCTCGCGCGTGCGCTCGGCCACGCCGCTGGCGATCAGGCCGTGAATGCCGATAGCGGCGAGCAGCAGTGCTGCGCCGCCCAGCAGGCCGACGAGCGTCATCAGCATTCGCTGGCGTCCGAGCGCCGCGCTGCGGACCGCATCAACCGGACGAACCGCCGATAACGGCAACTGTGGATCGACTTCGGCCATGGCCGAGCGAATCGCCTGCTCGACCGACGCACCTGGTGCCGGCGCGCGCACGATCCACGCTGGCGAGAACCAGCCGTGATACACGCGCAACCCACGCGTCGGAAACTACGAGAACGGCACGTAGATCGCCGGCAGGGCATCGAGCGGGCCATAGCCGTTGAAGCCGCCGCGCTGCTGAACGTTGTCGGCCACGCCAATCACTTCGCGAACGGCGCCGGCCACCCTCACCTGCTGGCCGACCGGATCGCGCTCGGCAAAATAGCGGCGGGCAAACGATTCGTTCACGATGATTGCGGGCGGGGCGGTGGCCGTGTCGCGGTCCGAAAACGATCGGCCACGACGCACCGGGAGCCGCAACGTCTCGAAATAGCCCGGCGACACATAGGTCATCGTCGTGAACCGAAAGTCGCCAGGTTGCCCGCCAGGACCCACGATCTGCGCGCCCATGTTCAGGATGCGCTCGTACGGCAGCCCCAACGACACCGCCGCCGACTCGATGCCGGGCACGCGCCGCAGCCGCGCGAGGCTGTCGTCGAACAAGCGCGCGATGCGCGCGTGATCCTCGTAGCGCGCGTCTTCGAGCGACGCCGAGGCGGCGATCAGGTTGCGGGGTTCGAAGCCTGGAGAGATCGTCTGGAGGTGGACAAAAGTACGAATCAGCAGTCCGGCAGCGACCAGCAGCACCACGCCAAGCGCGACCTCTGCCATCACCAAAAGGCGCCGCGGCCACCCGCGGGCGCCGCCGGCGACCGAACGCGTGCCCCCTTCCGCGAGCGCCGCCTGCACGTCCACGCGCGTGGCGTGGATCGCCGGCACCAGTCCGAACAGGATCGTCGTCAGAAGCGTCAGCACGACGGCGACGCCCAGGACCCGCGCATCGAGGCCGACGCTCCCCCACGGCGTCAGCAGAAGATCGCTCGCCGACCGATTGAGCACGCGCACCGCAATTTGACCCAGCACCACGCCGGCCACGCCGCCGATCGCGGAGAGCACGAGGCTTTCCATCAACAGCTGGCGAATCACCGTCCGGCGGTCGCCGCCCAGGGCCAGGCGAGTCGCGATCTCACGGGTGCGGCGGCCGGCGCGCGCCAGCAACAGTCCAGCAAGATTGACGCAGCCAACCAGCAACACCACGCCAACCGCCGCCGACAGCAACAACAGCGGCGTTCGCACGTCGGACGTCATCTCCGCCTGCAGCGGCATCAGGCCGTGACTCACACTGACGCCCGATGCTGAGGTACGGCGACCAAGCAACGGATCGGCGGCCGCGGCGATTTCGGCGGACGCCTGCGCCCAGCCCACACCGTCGCGCAGCCGGGCGATCACTCCATAGTTGCCACCGCTGCCTTCACCCTGCGTCGACGGCCGAACCGGGGTCCACAGATCGGCATCCGCGCTGGCGCGAAATGACGCAGGCATGATGCCGACGACCGTGTGAGGTTCGCCCTTCAGTAGAATCGTCTGTCCGACCACGGCGGCATCGCCGTTGAATGCGGAGTGCCACAGCCGATCGCTCAACACCGCGACTGCAGCGCCGCCCACCACATCTTCATCGGCGGCAAACTCACGGCCGATCGCCGGCGTGACGCCGAGCACGCGGAAATAGCCGGCGCTGACCCGCTGCGGCGCAACCGTCAGCGCGCGATTCTCGGCGACGAGACTGATGCGCGCCGAGAGGCCTGACCACACGGCCGCATCGATCGACTTGACCTGGTCTCTGATCGCCTGCCACACCACGCCGGTGAGACCGGCCGCCACTCGATCGATCGCGACGCCATCTCGCGAGTAGACGAGCGAGACCACCGCCAGGCGCTCCGGCTGCGGATACGGCAGCGGCTTGAGCAGCACCGCATCGACGAGCGAGAACACCGCCATGTTGGCGCCAATCGCTAGGGCGAGCGTCAGAATGGCTGTGGCTGAGAAGCCGGGTGACTTGATCAGCTGTCGGAAACCGAGCTTGAGATCGTCGACCAACATGCAAAAACTCCCTAGACAGGAGATCGGGAGACCAGGAGCGGTTTGATCAGAATACTCCTGATCTCCTAACCTCCTGTGAAGCTCTTACTCGGAGCGCAACGCAACTAACGGGCTCACACGGGTCGCGCGGAACGCCGGGATCGCGCTGGCCGCCAGCGCCACGATCACCAGCGCGATCGGTACCGTCACAAAGGTGACCGGATCGTTGGGCCCGACCTGATACAGCAGGCTCTGCATCGCGCGTGACAACGCAAACGCCGCCAACAGCCCGGCGACGATGCCGCTGCCGGTGAGGGCAAGGGCCTGCTTCAGCACCAGGCCGACGACCTGCGATCGATCGGCGCCCAGCGCGAGCCGGATGCCGATCTCGTGCGTGCGGCGCGCGACCAGGTACGCCAGCACGCCGTAGATGCCGACGGCGGCGAGCGTCAGCGCGATGACCGCAAACGCGCCCATCAGGAAACCGGTCAGTCTTGATGTAGCCAGCGCCGTCGAGACGACGTCCGTCATTGGGCGAATGTTCGAGACCGGCAGGTTGGCGTCGAGCGTGCGGACTTCGTTGCGCACCGCAGCCGCGATTCCCAGCGGATCGCCGGTGGTGCGCACCACGATGTACGCGGAGCGGACCAGGCCGCCGCCCGTCACGATGTGCCACTGCGTGTGTGGGATGTAGAACTTCTCTTTGACGATGCCGGTGACGCCGTTGTGCCGCTCGTCGGCGACGATGCCGACGACGGTGACCCACGGATTCTGCATGTTGCCGACCCGGATGCGGCCGCCGACGACGGCGTTTGGATCCTTCCAATAGGTGCGCGCGAGAGTTTCGTTGATCACCGCGACCGGCTGCGTGTCGCTCGTATCCGATGCCGTGAACCAGCGGCCACGCGACAGCCGGGTGCCCATCGCTTCGAACGCGCCGTCCGAGACGATCTGCCAGTCGCCCTTGGCGTTGTTGCCCGGGGTTTCCTCGAAGCCCTCGACATCAAGACCGTAGTCACCGATCGATGAGGCCAGCGGCAACGATCGCACCACGCCCGCCGACTGGGCACCGGGAAGCGAACGAACCCGCTCGACGAGCTGACGATAGCACGCCACCACTTTTTCAGGCGTGTCGTACCGCGCCGCCGGCAGCGACACCTGCATCGTCAACATCCGTTGCGGGTTGAAGCCGAGGTCGATGCGCCCGAGCTCGGACAGGCTGCGAATCATCAACCCCGCGCCAATCACGAGCACGACGGCGAGCGCAACTTCGGCGGCGACGAGCAGGCCGCGCAGGCGCTGTCGCGCGCCGCCGACGGTGGACTGCTGATTGCCCTCGCGAAGAGAATCCACCAGATTCAACCGCAGCGTCTTCAGCGCGGGGACGAGGCCGAATACCAGCGTCGTGATCACGCCAAGAATCAGCGTGAAGAGCACCACGGTGAGATCGAGGCGGACCGGTGCGAGCGGCGGCAGGCTGGTGGGGTCGAGCGTCATCAGTACGCGCAAGCCGGCGGCGGCAAGGCCAAGGCCGAGCACCGCGCCAAGCACCGCGAGCACGACGCCTTCGGTGAGCAGTTGCCGCACCAGCCGATCCGGCGCGGCGCCGATGGCCGTGCGCACGGCCATCTCGCGCAGGCGCGCATCGCCGCGAACGAGAAGCAGGTTGGCCACATTCGCGCATGAGATCAGCAAGAGAAAACCGACCGCGCCGGTCAGCAGCCACATCGCGGGACGCACGCCGCCGCGGATCTCTTCATCGAGCGGCACGGCAAACGCCGTGAACTTCATCGCGGCTGGATACGCGCCTTGCTCGGTGAGCCGCGCGGCAATCGCGCGCAGCTCGTCGCTGGCCGACGCCGCCGTCTGCCCCGGCGCGAGCACGGCCGCGCCGAACAGCCCGTGGTTGCGCGTCAGGTTCTGTTCGTCGATCTGCTGCGGCCGCCACAATTGGGTCGGCTCGGCTGCATCGGAAGTGAAGTCGGTCGGGAGGCGGAAACCCTCTGGCATCACGCCGATGACCTCGACCGGCACGTCGTTGATCATCAAAGTGCGCCCGATGATCGACGGGTCGCCGTTGTAGCGGGACTGCCAGAGCGGATAACCCAGCACCGCCAGCTGCGGGCCGTTGGGGCGATCCTCGTCGGGCGTGAACATGCGCCCGAGCATCGGCCGCGCGCCGAGCACGTCGAGCGTGTTGGCGGTTACGAAGCCGACGCCGACGCGAACCGGCTCGCCGTCGCCGGTCAGGTTCTGCTCACCTGTGCCCCACGCGGCGATCGCCGACATCGTTTTCGACATGTTGCGAAAGTCGACGATCTCGGCGTCGGCGATCCAGGTCTTGTCGAAGCTGATCCAGCGGGTGAAGAGCTGCACCCGGCGCTCCGGCTCCGAGTACGGCAGCGGCGTCACCAGCACGGCCTTGACGACGCTGAAGATGGCTGAGGTGGCGCCGATGCCGAGGGCGAGGGTGATGAGCGCAGCTGCCGCAAACCCGGGGCTTTTCAACAACCCGCGCACGCCACCGATGATGTCTTGCTTGAGTCCGTCAAACATTGCGCACACCCCTATCCTGCGGTGTTGGACGGGGCAGCGCGCCGAAGGGTTGGCAGCTTCGGCGCCTGCCGGGAGGGCACTTCTCGTCGGGAGGGCAACTCTTGTCGGGAGGGCACGCCTTGTCGGGATTGCACTTCTTGACGGAAAACGCGTGTGCGGAATTTCGTGACGACAAGAAGCACGCTCCCGACGGGTGGTTCCCTCCCGACAAGGCGTGCCCTCCCGACAAGAGGTTCCCTCCCGGCAAGAGTTATGATCTGGCGACCATGAAATCCGCTACCAGTCCCGGTCTGTCAAATTTGGTAAGGGAGCAGATCGCAAAGCCGTCCCCGATCCGGCAAATCATGAAGATGGCGGAGCGCCAGAACATTCTGGCGATGGGGCTGGACCCGGCGCACGTGATCTCGTTCGGCGGCGGCTGGGTCAACCACGCCGCGCCCGACGAGTTCAGGCAAGCCTACCAATCGATCGTCTCGGACCCGGAGCTGTTTCACAAGAGCGGCGCCTACACCGCGACGCTCGGCGACATGGAGTGCCGCGAGCAGATCGCGCGGTTCGAGGAACACCTCTTCGGCGTGCCGCGGCTCGGCGCCGAGCACATCGCGATCGGCATGGGCAGCACGCAGCTGACCCACGACCTGTTCCGCACGCTGCTCGACCCGGGCGATACCGTGATGTTGCTCGATCCCACGTACGCCAACTACGAAGGCCAGCTCGCCTTTGCCGTGCCGGGCGTGACGATCGTCCGGCTTCGCGTGCTCGATCCGCAAGCGTGGTCGTACCTGCCGGAAACCGATCCAACCGGCATCGCGCGCGAGTTCTCGCGGTTGTTCGACACCCATCGCCCGCGCCTCGTGCTGTTCGGCGCGCCCGACAACCCGACGAGCCAGGTGGTGCCGCAAGCGCTCGCGGAGGTGATGCTCGCAAAAACCGCCGACGCCGGCGCGTGGCTGGCGATCGATTTTGCGTACAAGTGTCAGTTTTTCCAGACGCCGCCCGCCTACTACGCGTGGTCCCCCGCCGATCACCCCAATGTCGTTGGCATCCACTCCAACTCGAAATGGGCGCGCGGGCTCGGCAGGCGGCTCGGCTGGCTCGAAGCCGCTCCTGCCGTCGTCGAAGCGATCGAGCGCGTGCAGCAATGCAGCATTCTGTGCCCCGACACGCTGTCGCAGATGACGATGGCGAAGTATTTGAAGACGGCGATCGGGAACGGATCGCTGCGGAAGTATGTCGATGATGCGAACGCGCTCTATAAAAACGCCGCGCGCGTTACGCTCGATGCGATCGATCGGCACCTCGCCCGCCCGCGCCTGGAGCCGTTCGGCGGCCTCTACACTGTGGTCGACATCGGCACCAACGCCGAGGCCTTCGTGCCGAAGGCGCTCAAAGCGACCGGCGTGCTCGTAGTGCCTGGCGGAGGCTTTGGCCCATCGCTCACCAACGGCGTGCGCATCTCATTCGGCCCGCTGGTGATGGACACCGGCAAGATCGAAGAGGGCCTGGCGCGCCTCGGCGCGTGGATGCGAACCTAGCCTCTGTCGTACGGTTGACCGAGGTAGTTCGGGTCGTTCTCCCACCGCACCACCAGCTGCGTGAACATGAACTGAATCGCGAAGCGCTGGTCGGCAATCCTCACGATCTGGATCTGCTGGCTGTGCTTCACATGCCAGTCGTAGACCTCGTAAAACAGCGCCGTCCCGATCTCGCACAAGTCCGGGAACTTGCCCGACGACCTCAGGTGCAGGGTCAACTTGTCGCGGATCAGTCCGATACCGCCGAACCCTAACGAGCTTCTCCGCATGCCATCTTCGAGAATGGCCTTCATATCTCGGAGCTCGTTGCGAATCTGGTTCAGATTGGTTTGCACGCCGATATCGCCCTGGCCGCTCTGGGCATCTACGGGCGCGGCCATCGCCGCATTCGACAACGTTCCCAACACTCCGGCAGTCACAACTTCGCGTCGGCTGATCATGTCTCCTCCGTAACTGGCAAGCGAACGCCCACAGGGTCTCACAGCTGCAATAGAATGACGCCCTATGCGTATCCTTGGTTTGACGATTGCGGCGCTGGCCCTCGCCTCAGGCGCCGGCGCCCAAACCGGCGCGCCGGCTGCCGGCGTGGCGCTCGACCTGGCCACGCGCCGGGCGGCCATCGTCAGCGGCGTGCGCTACGAGATGTCGCTATCGATCCCCGAGGCGCTGGCTGCTCCGCTGACGGGGACGACGACGATTCGATTCGCGCTGGCCGACACGTCGGCGCCGCTGGTGGTCGACTTCGAGACCAGCCGCGAGCACGTCACGTCGGTTGCGGCCAACGGCAAGCCCTCGGTGTTCGCCTACGTCAACGGCCACATCGTGATCCCTGCCGCGTCGCTCGTGCAAGGTGACAACGCGGTCACGATCGCGTTCAACGCCGGCGACGCGTCGCTCAATCGCAACAACGACTTTCTTTACACCTTGTTCGTGCCGGCGCGCGCCCGGCTGGCGCTGCCGGTGTTCGATCAGCCTGACATCAAGGGCCGCTGGACCGTCACGCTCGAGCACCCGGCCGCATGGCAATCGGCCGCCAACGGCGCCGAGATCGATCGCAAGACAACCGGGACGCGCACCACGGTCAGGTTTGCCGAAACGCAACCGCTGCCGACCTACCTGGTTGCGTTCATCGCCGGCGATTTCAAGATCGAGACCGCCGAGCGCGACGGACGTACTTTCCGAATGTTCCACCGCGAGACCGATGCCGCCAAGGTGGCGCGTAATCGCGACGCGATTTTCGACCTCCACGCGCGCGCCCTCGAGTTTCTCGAGCGCTACACCGGCATTCCGTATGCCTTCGGCAAGTTCGACTTCGTGGCGATTCCGGCGTTCCAGTTCGGCGGCATGGAGCACGCCGGCAAGATCCTGTACAACGCGTCGGGGCTGCTGCTCGACGAGTCGGCGACGCAGAACCAGATGCTCGGGCGGGCCTCGGTGATCTCGCACGAGACCGCGCACATGTGGTTCGGCGATCTCGTCACCATGCGCTGGTTCAACGACGTGTGGATGAAGGAAGTGTTCGCGAACTTCATGGCCGCAAAAATCGTCAACCCGTCGTTCCCGTCGGTGAACCACGAGCTGCGCTTCCTGCTGTCGAACTACCCCGCCGCCTACGAAATCGATCGCACGCCTGGCGCCAATCCGATCCGACAGGTGCTCGACAACCTGAACGAAGCCGGCAGCATGTACGGCGCGATCATTTACCAGAAGGCGCCGGTCGTGATGCGCCACCTCGAGGCGCTGCTTGGCGAAGATAATTTCCGCGACGGCCTGCGCGACTACTTGCAGCAGCACGCCTTTGCCAACGCGACGTGGTCGGACCTCATCACCGTGCTCGACGCGCGCACGCCGATCGATCTCCAGGAATGGAGCCGCGTCTGGGTCGACCAGCCGGGCCGCCCCACGATCCAGACGGAGCTGACCGTCAAGGACGGCCGCGTCTCGAAGCTGGCCTTCCGCCAGCGCGACCCGCGCGGCCGCAACCTGATCTGGCCGCAGCAGCTTCGCGTCGCCATCGGCAATCCTTCGGGGCGGCAGATGCTGACCGTGGAGGTGAAAGGTCCGATCACCGAAGTCCCGCAAGCCGCGGGCATGCCGGCTCCTCGTTACGTGCTGCCGAGCGCCGCGGGATGGGCCTACGGCAATTTCGTCCTCGATCGCGCGACGCTCGAATACCTGACGACATCGTTGCCCGAAATCGACGATTCGCTGACACGTGGCAGCGCGTGGGTCACGCTGTGGGATGCGCTGCTCGAAGGGCAGGTGCCGCCGGCGGCGTTCCTGGACTTGAGTCTGCGTTCGCTGCCACGAGAATCCGACGAGCAGATGACGTCGCGCATTCTCGGCTACGCCTCGAACACCTGGTGGCGGTTTCTCAACACCACCGAACGCGACAGACGCGCCGCGCGCTTCGAATCGCTGCTGCGAGAAGGCCTGTCGCAGGCTGGCACGCCAAGCCAGAAGGCCGCGTGGTTCGGCACGCTCCGTAACGTCTCACTCACGCCCGGAACCGTCGGTTGGTTGCAACAAGTGTGGGCGCAGAAGGAGAAGGTGCCCGGCCTCCCGCTCGCGGAAGCCGACTACACCGCGCTGGCGCTCGAGCTCGCGGTTCGGCAGGTCGATGGCTGGCGCGACGTTCTGCACACGCAGCTTGGCCGCATCGAGAATCCGGATCGCAAAGGCCGGTTCCAGTTCGTGATGCCCGCGCTGTCGGCCGACGTCGCCGAGCGCGATCGCTGGTTCGCGTCGCTCAAGGATGTGGCGAACCGGCGCCGTGAGCCATGGGTGCTCGAGGGCTTGAACTATCTGCATCACCCGTTGCGCGCCGAGGCCGCACGCAAGCACGTGCAGGCGAGCCTCGACATGTTGTGGGAGATTCAGAAGACCGGCGACATCTTCTTTCCGAAGCGATGGCTGGACGCGACGATGGGCGGGCATTCGTCGAAGGAGGTGGCGGAGACGGTACGCGACTTCCTGAAACACCTGCCTGCGAATTATCCGGAGCGGCTACGCAACATTACACTGCAGTCGGCGGACGAGTTGTATAGAGCTGCCGACATTACCAAGAACAAATAACCAATTACCAATAACCAAGGGTGCCATGCGCTTTACAACCATCATCGCGTTTGTCGTTGCCTTGATCGCGCCGGCGATCGCACAGCAGCCTGATCCCGGCGTCACGCTTCGCGCGCGGCTGGTGCTCGACGGTAAGGGGCAGGTCCTGCGCAACACGGTGGTGTCGGTACGTGACGGCAAGATCATCCGCGTCGGCGGCACCTCGGGCGACGCGACGTATGACCTCGGCGCGCTGACGCTGCTGCCGGGGATGATCGACACGCACGTCCACATCGGCTGGCACTTCGACGCCAAGGGCCGCTATCACAGCGGCCCCGAGCCGGCCGAACAGGCCGCCCTCTACGGCGCCGAGAACGCGTTCGTCACGTTGATGGCGGGGTTCACCACCGTGCAAAGCGTCGGCGCGATGTCGGACAAGCCGCTGCGCGACGCGATCGCGCGCGGCGTGCTGCCGGGGCCACGCCTGCTCAGCTCGCTCGGGCAGGTCTCGAATCCGAAGATGACGCCGGATGAGATCCGCGCCGACATCCGGCAGAAGAAAGCCGCCGGTGCCGACCTGATCAAGATCTTCGCGTCGGCCAGCATCCGCGACGGCGGGGTGCCGACGCTGTCGCAGGAGCAGCTCGACGCCGCGTGCGGTGAAGCGCGCGCGCAGGGGCTGCGCAGCATGGTCCACGCCCACAGCCCCGAGTCGATGCAACGCGCGGCGAACGCCAGGTGCACGGTGGTCGAGCACGGCGGACTGGCCAGTCCCGAAGCGCTGAGGGCGCTCGCGGACGCGGGCGTCTACTTCGATCCCAACATCGGGCTGGTCACGCAGAACTATCTCGAGAACAAGACCCGCTTCCTCGGCATCGGCAACTACACCGAGGAAGGCTTTGCCGCGATGGCGAAGGCGCTCGGGCTGAAGGACGCGATGTTCTCGGCGGCCCTCAGGACCAGCGGCTTGAAGATGGTGATGGGCACCGACGCCGTCGCGGGCGCGCACGGACAGAACGCGCGCGAGCCGATCGAGCGCGTCAAGTCCGGGCAGCCGCCGATGGATGCCATCGTCGGCATGACTTCCCTCGCGGCGGCCTCGATGGGGCTCGAGGCCATCACCGGTTCGATCACGGCCGGCCTGGCCGCGGACCTGGTGGCCGTGGATGGGAATCCGCTCGAAGACATCACGGCCTTGCAGCGCGTGCGATTTGTCATGAAGGACGGAAAGATCTACAAACGGTGACTTAGGGGCTTGAGGGCTTGAGGGCTTGGGGCTTGGGGCTTGGGCCTTGGGGCTTGGGGGGAGAGCAATGAAGCGACTACTTTCGGCTGCTGCGGTTATTGCGTTCGCGTTCACGACGGCCCACGCGCAGGTGCCGGTCACCGTATTCGAAGGCGGGCGGGTCATCATCGGCGACGGCCGGGCCATCGACAACGCGACGATCGTCGTGCAGGGCGATCGCATCACGCAGGTCGGCAGCGCCGCCGCCGTCAAGGCGCCGGCGGGCGCGACCCGTGTCAGCCTGGCCGGCAAGACGGTGATGCCCGCGATTGTCGACGCGCACGTGCACACCAGCACCACGGAGGCGGAGCTGGTGGCCGACCTGCAGCGGCGCGCCCGCTTCGGCGTCGGCGCGGCGCTCAGCCTGGGCCTCGACGGCACCGAGGCCGCGTTCGTTCAACGCGGCAAGACCGGGCCGACCCTCGCGCGCATTTTCACCGCGGGCCGCGGCATCACCGCGCCGGAGAAGGGCCGCACCGAGGTGCCGTACTGGGTGACCACCGCAGACGAGGCGCGCACGGCGGTGCGCGAGCTGGCCGCGAAGAAAGTGGATATCGTCAAGATCTGGGTTGACGATCGCGACGGCAAGTTTCCGAAGTTGACGCCGCCGCTCTACACCGCGGTGATCGATGAGGCGCACAAGAACCAGCAACGCGTCACGGCGCACATCTTCTCGCTCGAGGACGCGAAGGGCCTGCTCCGCGCCGGCGTCGACAGCTTCGCGCACGGCATCCGCGATCGCGACATCGACGACGAGATCGTGGGCCTGTTCAAGGCGCGGCCCAACTTCGTGCTGATCCCGAACATGCCAGACCGCGGCGTGGCGGTCGATTACAGCTGGCTGCGTGGACAGATTTCCGATGGCGAGCTGCAGAAGATCCAGGCCGGCGCCACCGATCGGCCGCAGGCACAGCAGACGTTCGGCATCCAGGCCCGCAACCTCGCGAAGCTCGCCGCGGCCGGCGTGAAGATCGCGGTCGGCACCGACGGCAACACGCCGTGGGCGCCGCATGTGGAGATGGCCGACATGGTCGCATCCGGCATGACGCCCGCGCAGGTGATCGTGGCGGCCACGCGCAACGCCGCCGAGTTCGTCAGGGTGCCCAACACCGGCACCATCGAGGCGGGCAAGACCGCGGATTTCCTCGTGCTCGACGCGAATCCGATCGACGACATTACGAACACGCGCCGGATCTCCGCTGTGTACTTGCGGGGTGCGGCGGTGGCGAGGTAGATCGCACGGCACATCTTGTGAGCTTTTGAGCTGGTGAGCTTTTGATCGATCTATTGATCTGTCGATCTGGTGATCTTTCGATCTGATTTCGGGATCGACAAGATTGCCAGGTCGGCAGGCCATTGGCGTCGCAATTTCTGCAACGCCCTAAGCATCAACTCAAAGGAAGTGGCCGAGTCTGACTCGGCATGGCCGATGCACCTGCCTGTGCATGGACAGACCAGAACTCGAGGCCCGGACGAAGGCTTTTGCTGTCGCCGTCATTGCTGTGTGCGATTCCATTCGCTCGCATCCGAATGGTTGGACAGCCGCGAAACAACTATTAGATTGCTCATCGTCGGTCGGCGCGAACTATCGGGCCACATCCCGTTCGCGATCTCGGGCGGAGTGGGTTGCCAAAATGGGGACTGTCGTCGAAGAGGCCGACGAGTCGGTGTATTGGCTAGAGGTGGCTCAGGACGCGAAGATGGGTGATGGGACAGCCGTAACACGCCTGCTGATCGAAGCCCGAGAACTGAGGGCGATCTTCGCCTCGTCGTACGCGACCTCACGGCGAAACCGCCCTAAACGCTAGGGAACCGTGGTCACGGGAAGGGAATCTGTTGATCTCGTGAGCTTGTGATCGCTTGATCAATCTACAGATCTCGCGACCTGATGATCGCTAGATCGATCGCGAGATTACGAGATCGACAGATCAACAGACCGATCAAGAGCTCACCAGTTCACGAGGTCAACAGATGTCCCTACTTGAGCGAGGGGGTAATGGAGGGAGCTTTTCGAGCATGAGTAGCCTGCTCAAAGGCGTAAGCCAGCCTGAACAGCGTCGCCTCGCTCCACTCCGGGCCGAGCAGCTCAAGCCCAACGGGAACACCGATGGGAGCGGTGGCCGTCGGCGCCGAGAAGCCGCCAGGGAAGGTCAGCGCCGGGAAGCCGGTGCTGTTACCCAACACGCCGTTACGGTCTGCTTGATCCTCGCCGATCGGCACGACGAGCCGCTTCTGATGCGGATAGAGAATCGCGTCCAGCTTGTTGGCGGCCATCACCGTCATCACCGCCTGGCGCAGGACGTGGCGCCGGTTGATCATCTGCTGATATTCCGGCGACGAGGGCCCGTTGACGACTTGTTGATCGGCCTCCAGCCCGCGGCGCATCGACGGGTGGAACTCACCGCGCGCGAGGAATTCGGCGAGCGACTTGACGGGCGCGGCGGGCCCGAGGCCGGCGAGATACCTGTCGAACGCCGCCTTGAACTCGAACGTCATCAGACTCAACCCCCGCGTCAGCGCGTCGAGATCCGGAATGCTGACGCGCACCACCGTCGCCCCCATCGCCGTCATCTTCGCGACAGCGTCATCAACCACGCGGTTGACGTCCTGATGGATGGGCTCGGTGCCGAGGAAATCCGTCAGCAGGCCGATGCGCGCGCCCTTCAGCCCGTTGGCGGCCAGCGACGCCGTGTACGTGGCCGGCACGTGACCGGCGCTGAACGCGGTGATCGGATCGCCGGGATCGTACCCCGCCATCACGTCGAGCATCCGCGCCGCGTCCTCGACGCTTCGCGTGATCGGTCCGGCTTCGTCCTGCGTGGTGCTGAACGGCATCACGCCGTTGCGACTCACCAGCCCGCGCGTCGGCCGCAGGCCCACCAGGCTGTTGGCAGACGAGGGCGATCGAATCGACTGGCCGGTGTCGCTGCCGGTGCCGAGCACGCCGAAGTTGGCCGCAATCGCCGCGCCGGTGCCGCCGCTCGATCCGCCGGGTGTGCGCGTGAGGTCGTACGGGTTCCTGGTCTGCCCGCCCAGCGAGCTGACCGTCGTGCCCGAGCGCGCCAGCTCGTGGAGGTTGGCCTTCGCGATGACGATCGCACCCGCCTCCCGCAGCCTCTTCACCACGAACCCATCGTCGGGCGTCTGCATCCGCGCGAACGTCACGGACCCTCCGGTGGTGGGCATCTCGGCGGTGTGGAAGTTGTCTTTGAGAACCACGGGAATGCAGTGGAGCGGCCGCCGGGCGCGCGTGGCGGCGTCGAGCCGGTCCATCTGCGCAGCCGTCTCCATGGCGCGGGGATTGACGGCGATGATGGCGTGGAGCGTGGGCCCGCGGTCGTCGTAGGCGTCGATGCGATCGAGGTAGTGGCGCACGACCTGCGCGCACGTCACTTGCCGCGCGGCCAACGCCGCGTGGATGCTCTTGACCGAGGCCTCGTCCAGCAGGATCGACAGCAGCGCTGCTTGAATCATCGGGAAAGTATAGGCGTTTCAGTCTACAGTTTTGAGGAGATGACAACGGCGGCGGACGTGGTGATTATCGGCGGCGGCTGCATGGGATGCAGCGTGGCCTGGCATTTAGCGCACCGTGGCATCACGAATGTCGTCCTGATCGAGCGCGAGCCGCAGCTCGGGACCGGGTCCACGGGCAAGAATGCGGGCGGCGTCAGGCACCAGTTCTCCCACTCCGCCAACATCGAGATGTCGATCGAGTCGATCGCGATGATCGCCAACTTCGAGGCCATCGTCGGCACGCCGATCGACTTCCACCAGGACGGCTACCTGTTTCTGCTGTCCAGAACGGCGGACGTCGCGGCGTTCTTGAAGAACGTTGAGCTGCAGAAAGCTCACGGCATCGACGTGCGCTGGTTGTCGCCGAAAGAAGCGGCGGCGCTCACGCCCGGGCTCGACGTCACCGGTGTGAAAGGCGCGACCTATTGCCCTGCCGACGGCGTGGCCGACCCGAACGGCGTGACCATGGGATTTGCGAAGGGCGCGCAAGCCAAAGGCGTCGAGATTGTGCGCGAGACCGAAGTGAACGGCATACGCCTCGAAGGCAATCGCGTCGTCGAGGTGCGAACGTCGCGCGGCAACATTGCGACGCCCGTCGTGGTCAACGCGGCTGGTCCGTGGGCGAAGTCGATCGGCCGCCTGCTCGGTGTCGACGTCCCCGTCGAGCCCGAACGCCGGCATATCTTCATCGCATCGCCGCCGGCCGGCGGGTCATGGGACGACCCGGCCAACGCCGGCAAGGTGCCGCACTCGAAGTTGCTGGTGATCGACTTCGAGACCACCTTCTACTTTCATCGCGAGGGCGGCGGGTTGCTGTTCGGAATGGGCGACCCGGATGAGCGCCCGGGGTTCGACATCACGGTGCGATGGGACTTCCTGCCGAAAGTGATCGACGTGGCGATGCGGCGCCTGCCCGCGATTGCCGACGCCGCGGTGTCGCACGCGTGGGCGGGGCTCTACGAGATGACGCCTGATCACAACCCGATCATCGGGCCGTCGAGCGATGTGGATGGGTTCTTCACGATCGCGGGATTCAGCGGCCACGGCTTTCAGCACGCGCCGGCGGCCGGGCGGATCCTTGCGGATCTGATCGCGGGTCGGGATCCGAAGTTCGATCTGTCGCCGTTTGCGCTGGATCGTTTCGCGACAAGAACCGCTCGCGGCGAGGGCAACATTGTCTGAACGCGTTCACTTCAAGGGCACGAGCCGCTTCAGCTCCTCGACCCAGTTCTGCACGACGATGAGGCTGGGGGGCACGACGTTCTGGCCGGCGCCGCCTTGCTTGATCACCAGGAACCGCTGCCCGTCTCGAGTGATGTCGTACGTGCGACCGTCAGTCCCGCCAGGACTCGTCACGTAGCCGTCCTTGATCAGGGGCGCCGGCGTCGTGGCCGACCACGACGCCGCGCGCTCCACCCCCAGCCGCATGATCGCGCCAGACGGGGCCACATAGAACAGCTCAGGTCCGGTACGCGCCCAGAGCGGCCGCGTGCCGCCGCCCGTGGACACCTGCCAGCGTCCACTATTGACCTCGGGATAGGGCCGCACGAAGACTTCGAATCGGCCCGAGTCATTCGCCTCGTAGGCCAGCCAGCGGCCGTCCGGCGAGACGATCCCGTTCCGCTCTGCGAACTGGGACTGCACGAGCGGCGTCACTTGACGGGTCCCGTCCATCGTGAGCTGCATTACGTCCTGGCCCGTTTTCCGGGCGGTCTCGGTGAAAATCAGACGGCGGCCATCGGGGGACACGGCCGTCAAATTCTGCACGTTGGGACTCTCGGTCAGCCGCTCGACCGCGCCAGTGCCGTCCGCGGCCTGCGAGAAAAGATTCCGCGTGCCAGCCCTCTCCGAACTGAAGATCAACCGGCGGCCATCCGGCGTCCACACCGGGTACAAATCAAACGTTGCGTCGAACGTGGCACGGGTGAGCGTGGTGCGGCCCAGATCCCAGACCCAGAGGTCCTGCTCCTGATCGGCTGCGTTCACCGCGACGCGGGTGCCGTCGGGCGACAGCCGAGGATAGACGTACGCGCGCAACGGTGCGGGGATCGGCGTCTCGCGGCCCTGGCGGTCCACCCACACGAGCGTCCGCTGCGTCGTTGCCGCGCCACCCGACACGTAGGCCAGCGTGCCGTTGCCCGCCACCACGGCGTCCACGCCGCCGCCTGCGGTCGCCGCGACCTGAGGGACAACGGGCACCGGCGTCCCGCGCGTCTCCAAAGCGGCCAGGTCGAACGGCACCGCCCGCAGCGTGCCCGCCGCCGCGTAGACCAGGTAGCCGCCTTCGCGCTCACCGCGCTTCGGCGGGCCAAGGCCGCCTTCGTTTTGCCTGCGGCCTTCTGCCTTCTGCCTTCCGCTGGGTTCGGCCGGCACGTAGTGGGCATGGCTCCCGCCGCGTACGAGTACCTTGTGCGTCCCGGTCTGCAGGTCCAGGACCGCCACTTGAGCGGCATCAAGACCGCCCGTGACCGCTGTCATCGTAAACAGCACAGCCCGGCCGCCCGGCAGCCACTCCGGCCAGACGTGATCGACTTCGCCCTGCGTGCGGTCGGGCCGCGTGAGCACGGTCGCCGGCCCGCCCGCCGCCGCGACCCGCTGGAGGCCGGTCGTGCCGTTATTGGTCGCGACGATGATCGTGTCCTCCGGTCCCCAGGTCGCGCCGCGCGAACTGCCGTCGAGGGTCGCCAGCGTGACTGGCGGCCCTCCGGTCACCGCCACTTTCTTCAACACGGCGTTGCCGTCCACGAACCCGATCCATTGGCCGTCGGGCGAGACGAACGGCGAGCGCGGCGCGCCCGTGAACACCGCTACCGGCTCGAGAGCGTCGAGCGCGCGAACGAAGAGCTGCGTGCCGTTGTTGCCGACGTAGACGACGCGCGCGCCGTCCGGCGTGATCGCCAGGTCGCGGTCGTTGCCGTTGATGGTTAACGCGGTGGGCCCCGACGACGCGATCAGCAGGCGCGAAACGCGAGGCGGTACCGGTTCCGCCGGGCGCATGACGACCCACACGGCCGTGCCCACGACGACGGCAACTCCGATCGCGCCGGCCGTCAGTGAGGCGATGCGGTGCCACAGCGGCCTGCGGGGCACCGGCACGACAGATGCCGTCGCGATCGGAGCCGCGAGGCTCGCGGCCTTGTCCAACACAAACAGCGCCGTGGAGATATCGGCGACACGCCGGCCGCGATCCTTGACCAGGCAGCCTTGCAGCAACGCGCGAACCGCCGGCGGCACGTCCGACGGGAGGGCCTCCCACGCTGGCTCGAGGCGGACGACGGCGCCGAGCACGTCGGTCATGTCCGCGCCATCGAAGGCGCGCCGGCCCGTGAGCATCTCGTACAACACGACACCGAACGCCCAGATGTCGCTGCGCCGGTCGGCCTCCCGTCCCTTCGCCTGCTCAGGACTCATGTAAGCCGCGGTCCCCAGGATCACACCGGCGCCGGTCATCATCGCGGGAGACGTGATCGTCGGCGAGTTCAGCACCTCAGCCGCGCGGCCAGCGCCGCCGGAACTGAAGTCCCGCCCTACCTGCACCAGCTTCGCCAGGCCGAAGTCCAGCACCTTGACCGTGCCGTCGGGACGGACCTTGATGTTCGCGGGCTTCAGATCGCGGTGCACGATCCCCTGCTCGTGCGCCGCCTCAAGGGCCTCGGCGATCTGCCTCGCGATGGGTAGCGCTTCGTCCATCGGGATGACCCCGCGTGCGATCCGCTGGGCGAGGTCGTCGCCCTCCACCAGTTCCATCACGATCGCCCCGTGTTCAAGGCCGTGGATTTGGGCGATGTGCGGATGATTCAGCGCCGCGAGAGTCCGGGCTTCGCGCTCAAACCGCGCGAGGCGTTCGGGATCCGCCGCCAGTGTCTGCGGCAGAACCTTGATCGCCACATCCCGATCGAGCCTCGTGTCGCGCGCACGATAGACTTCGCCCATGCCGCCTTCGCCGATCTGGGCCGTGACTTCGTAGACACCGAGGCGCGTGCCGGGGGTGAGGGACATCAGGGTCGCTGTGGATTATATCGGCGCCTCCTGATCTCCTGGCCTCCTGTTTTTGTTTTATCTCGCAAAGCGTTTGAAGAAACTCTCGCTGTTCCACTGCGGCCGGGTCTGGCGATTGGCGACGGCTTGAACCAGAGCCAGATAGACCTTCCCGAAATCCTCTGCCGCCTGGCGATCGATTGGTTGAGCAAGGTCGTCGCTCGGCGCGTGGTACCGCTCGGTGCGCCACTTGCGGACGATCTCGTGCTCCGGAGAGTTCTTGACGAAGCCCACCTTCAACGAGAGCGCCGGCAGGCGCCACGGTGGGACGGTTCGCAAAGTAACGCGATCCGAGCAACCCTTTCTCTTCCGCGGTCACCGCCGCGAACACGATCGATCGCTTGAGCCCGCCGCGCGCCGCCGCCCCCGCGGCGGTTTCGATCAGCGTGGCAATGCCCGACGCGTTGTCCATGGCGCCGTTGTAGATGCGATCCCCGTTGATGGGTTCGCCGACACCGACGTGATCCAAGTGCGCGGATACCACGACGTATTCGGCGCGAAGCTCGGGGTCGCTGCCGCGCAGGATGCCGATGACGTTGTCGGAGTCGATGGTCTTCGCATCGATGGCCACCGTCACGCGGGCCGTGGCCGGAATGGCGAACCGCGGCAGCGCCTTGCCGTCGTTCGACAGCGCCAGCAACTCTTTAAACGTGTGGCCCGAGCCGGTGAAGAACCGTTCCGCGTTTGCGGGGTTGATGGTGACCGCCGTCTGCTGGCCGAGCGTTTCGTCGAGCGCGGGATCGGCGATGGCCAGCGCCGGCATGAAGCGCGACAGCTTCGATCGATCCCACGGGATGTCCTGCCCCTTCGGGTTCTGGATCGCGAAGACGCCGATGGCGCCCGCCTTCTTCAAGTATTCCCACCGGATCGACTGATAGTGCGCGAGCAACGGGCCGGGAATGTTGGACGGGCCTCCGGTGAGGAGCAGCACAATCTTGCCCTTCAGATCGAGTCCGGCGAGGTCGTCGTGCTTTGATTCGGGCACTTGCAGGCCGTAGCCCACAAAGACGATCGGCGCCTCGACGCTCGGCGCCGGCTCGATGCGCATCGAGAACGTCGCTTCCTCTCCAAGCTCGACGTTTTCGACAACACCGCCCGCCCTCACCAATTGCAGGCTGGACTTCGCCTCGACGATGCGGCGGGAGCGGAAGCGGATCGGCTGGAAGTAGCCATTGGTTCCGCCGGGCTCGAGCCCGGCCTTCTTGAACTCGGCGGCGATGTACTCGGCCGCCTTGCGATGTTCCGGACTGCCAGTATCGCGGCCATTCATGGTGTCGTTGGCCAGCATCTCGATATGCGCCCACCATTTGGCCGCGGGTTGCGACTGAGCGGCCATCGTGGTGCACGTCAAAAAAAGGAGAGCAAATAGTCGTGTCATGAATGGCCTCTCAAACCGTGCGTACGGTGCGTACAGTTCCTAATGTGCGTACGGTGCTTTTGTGCCGTGTGCAAACTGTGCACGGTACGCACTTTGGCACCAGAGCACTGTACGCACCCTTGGAACCGTACGCACTGTACGCACCTTATTTAGGCGGCCTTACACCCTGCACCGGCCGCCACTCGTCGCCGCGCCGCGTGGCCTTCCGCTCTTTCATGTCGAAGCGATCGCCCGCGCCGAGGAAGTAGAAGCGTCCGCTCGCGCCGGCCACTGGCTTGTTGCTGTAGATCACCGCGTAGCTCTGCCCGATCACATCGAAGCGATCGCCCTCGATCACAATCGCGGTGTTCTCGTCGAGGCCGATGCCGAGCAGCTCCGGGTACTTGTCGATCACTTCCAGCATGTCGAACTGCCGGTTGCGCCGGAGCAGATGCTGATCGACGGCGGCGTTCTTGAGAAAGCCGAGGCCGACGGTGTGGTCGCCGATCATCTTCTCGTTGCTCTTGGTGTCGCCGCGCACCATGAACGACGTCAGGATCGACGCGCCGGCGGACGACCCGCCGATCACGCCGCCACGGGCCAGGAGCGCGTTGAGCTCCTTGTGCGTGAGCGTGTTCAGGTACGAATCGGCGAGCCGCCACTGCCGCCCGCCCGCAAAGAACACGCCGCGCGCGGCGCGAATCGGTTTGACGAACGCCTCGGTGTCGGCCACCTTCCTGTCGCGCGTGTGCATCACCGTGAGGTTGGTGGCGCCGTTCTCACGCCACAGCCTGAGACCCGAATAGTATTGATCGTAGTCATCGTCTTCGCCGGCGGTCGGGACGATCACAATCGGCGCCGTCGGCCCGCCGGCCAGATCGATGAATCGCTTCACGATGGCGGGGTCCGACATGTTGCCGCCGACGATCACCAGCGTGCCCTTCTCGGGACCGTGCTCGGCCGCCGACAACGAGACCGTGATGACACACAGAAATGCAACCGCGATGCGACGCATGGCTACTCCTTGTAGATCTTTCCGCTCTTCATCACCAGCGTGACGTTGCGAAGGGCACGAATGTTAGCGGACGGGTCGCCCTCGACCGCGATCAGGTCGGCGAGCAAGCCCTGCTTGACCCGGCCGATGCGCTCGGCCTGTCGGAAATAACTCGCGTTGCCGGAGGTCGCCGCGACCAGGGCCGCCGCTGCCGGCATGCCCCACTCGACCATCAACTCGAGCTCGCGCACGTTGTCGCCGTGGGCGTAGACGCCGACATCGCCGCCGAAGCACATCTTCACGCCCGCGGCGAGCGCGGCCTTGTAGGTGTCGCGCTTGCGCGCGATGCGCGCCGGCTCCGGATCGACACCCTTCTTCCAGCCGGCGTACTGTGAGGTCGCATCGCCGGCGGCAATGGTCGGGCAATACGCGACGTTCTTTTCCACCATCAGCTTCCAGATCTCCGGCGTGCCCTCATCGCCGTGCTCGATCGTCTCGACCCCACCGATAATGGCGCGCCGCATGCCCTCGGGAGACGAGGCGTGCGCCACGACCGGACGGCCGCTGCTATTGGCCGCCTGCACGATGCGCTGGATCTCTTCGAGCGTGAATCCCGGCCGGGTCTCGCCGTTCGGGCCCCAGCGATAGTCCGCGTAGATCTTGATGAAGTCCACGCCGTGCGCGATCTGCCCGCGGGCGACGCGCACCACACCGTCGAGACCGTCAGCCTCTTCAGCCCCTTGCGGCACGGTGACTTCGGGCGCGAAGCCCTTCGGCGCGTAGCTGCCGGTCACCACCATCGCGGGACCGGCGACCAGCATGCGCGGGCCGGGGACGATGCCTTCGTTGATCGCCTGGCGCAACCCGACGTCCGCATAGGCCGCGCCTTCGGTACCGAGGTCGCGCACGGTCGTGACGCCGGCCAGGAGCGTAGCGCGCGCGTGGTTCACCGCGCGCGCCACGCGCAGCGCGAGCGGTTCGCGCAGCACCTGATCGTTCCAGCTGGTCTCGTTGTAGGGGTGCAGCAACAGGTGCGAGTGGCCTTCGATCAGGCCGGGCATCAGCGTGGTCCCGGGCAGCGCGATGGTGCGCGCGCCAGCCGGCGCCGGAGTCGACGCCGACGGACCGGCCGCCTCGATCCGATCGCCGCGAACAATCACAGTCCACCCGGCATGCATGGTGGCCCCATCGAACACGCGATCCGGTTGCAAAGCGATAGCTGAGGGGCCCTGCCCGTTGAGGGCCGTCCCAAACCAGCACGTGGCCGCAATCGCGAGAGTGAACTTTGAAATCTGTGTCATCCCTTCGACTTGCAACGCGATTCGTCCCGAACCGCGTCGCTCGCTCAGGGCAGGCTGCGCGTGTCTTTTCTCTGTGTCTAATCTGTGTCTAATCTGCGGCATCTGTGGCCGAAGTATACTGCCGCGCCCGACATGGAAGCAGCCGACCTCTCCCCGGTTCCCGAATCCGCGCGCACGCAGTCGGCCTTCGATCTCTTCCTGATCTTCGCCGCCGCCAACGTGGTGGCGACGACGATGCAGACCGGTGCGGTGCTGGGCAGGAGCTACAGCGGCACGAATGCGCTGTTCGTGGTCGTCGGGGGCGCCGTGTTCGGAGCACTGCTCGTCGCGCTGCTTGCGCCCGTGGGCTCGCGGTCGGGCGTGCCGTCGATGATCGCCGCGCGCGCGCCGCTCGGGCTGTATGGCGCCCGCGTGGTGGCAGCGCTGCTTTACCTCACCAACTTCGCGTGGATTGCCGTGAACAACACGATTGCCGCGTCGGTGTGCGCGCAGGTGCTCGGTGGCGGCGGCGAATGGTCCGCGCGCTACTGGGCGGCCGCACTCGGCATTGCGGCCACGGCGATTGTCGCCAAAGGGCCGCGCGCTGTCGGCCTGGCCGATCGCATCGCCGTGCCGATGATGGCGGTTGCCGGCGGCGTGCTCACCTGGTCCGCGTTCTCGCTGCCCGCGCCGTCGCTGCCATTGGCGTCGTCCGAATCAGACCCCGCCATGCTGTGGGGCCTCGACGTGGTGATCGGCTACCAGGTGTCGTGGCTGCTGATGTTCGCCGACTATTCCCGTTATACGAAGTCGGGCGGCAAGGCGGCCACCGCGGTGTTTTCGGGACTCGCGCTCCCCGCGCTCTGGTTGATGCCGCTCGGTTGGACGCTGGCGCGCATTGCGGGAAGCGACGACCCGGGAACCATGTTGACGGCTGCGGGCGTGGGCTGGTGGACGGCGGTGCTCGTGGCGCTGGCCACGGTCACCACCAACTTCGTCAACATCTACCTGTCGTCGCTGGCGTGGCGCACCCTCGTGCCGCAATCGACCAGCGCGGCGTCGGTCTGGACGATCGGTTTGATCGGGACCGCGCTCGGCCTGGTGTCGTCCGTGTGGCTCGATCGATTTGCCGAGCTGATGGTGCTGCTGGGCTCGGTGCTCGTCCCGGTCGGCGGCGTCTTCCTGGCCCACTTCGTGCTGTTGCGAAGACGCGTGGATGTCGAGGCCGTCTACGCCACCGATCGGCTGGCCCGGTTCAACGTCAGCGGCATCGCCGCGTGGGCGGCCGGCTTCATCGTCTACAAGCTGGCCGCGCCGATCGGCGCGACGCTACCTGCCCTCGCCACCTCAACGATCGTGTACGCCCTCGCTTCACGGGGTCACCGAGATGCGGTTGTTACACAGAATTCACACTGACGAAACATGTGTAAAACCTTGGTCTCGTACGCTCGAGCCATGGAATCACGGATCGTCGTCGTGGCGGCACTCGTCGCGCTGGCCTGGCTGCCGCCCACGGCATGGGCACAAGGCAGCGATCAGAAGCCGGCCCCCAAACCGCCGTCGACCTACGACAAGATCTGGACGAACCTGACCGACTGGTACGACGACAGATCCAACCCCGTCGTGCAGCGGGTGTTGTTCACCGGCCGCGTTCAGCATGATTTCGCGATGGTCGGCGCCGACCAGGGTGATCACGATGAATCGAATGTGCGCCGCGTCCGGTTCGGACCGCGGATCACGATGTTTCACGACTACCTGGTGCACGCCGAGATCGAAGTGAATCCGCAGGAGCGCGATCCGTTCTACGTGCGCTTTACCGACGCCTACGTGGCCTGGCAGAAGCACCCCAAAGCCGTGATCACGGTCGGCAAGCAGAGTCTGCCCTTTACGCAAGAAGGCGCGACCTCATCCAAAGAGCTGATCACCGTTGACCGCAGCAACCTGGTGAACAACATCTGGTTTACGCAGGAATACATGCCCGGCGTGAGCGTGTCGGGCCGCGCCGCGCCGTGGAACTATCGCGCGGGCGTGTATTCGTCTGGGGCCGCCAACCGTGAGTTCGGCCGCTTCAACGGCGGCGTGTTCACGCTTGGCTTGCTTGGCTACGACTTCGCGAAGAAGCTTGCCGTCAAGGAAGCGCTGCTCACGGGCAACTACATTTATCAACACCCGGACGCGAACAACACATTTACCAAGCGCTTTGAGCACATCATGTCGGTCCATTTCAAGCTCGAGGAAGGGCGATTTGGTGTTCGCACGGATGTATCGAAGACGGTGGGATATCTCGGGCAACGGAACTTGCTCGGCGTGATGGCGATGCCGTATTTCAACGTGACCGACAAGCTCCAGCTGGTCACGCGCTACACCTTCCTCGAGAGCGATGGCCTCAACGGCCTGTCGCTGGCGACTTATGAAAACCGGGTCGCGCGCGGATCCGGTGACCAGTACCACGAGGGTTACCTTGGCGTGAATTACTTCTTCTACGGACACAAGCTGAAGCTGCAGAGCGGTGTTCAGTTCGCAGAAATGCGCGATCGTGCAAACGACGGCGGCGCCTACTCGGGCACGTCGTGGACGACCGGGCTCCGTGTCAGCTGGTAACTCAAGGCAAAGGCAGAAGGCAGAAGGCTCAAGGCAAAAACCGGTGGTACAGTTTAGGGGACGGCATCGATGCCACACCTCGACCAGCCACCACGCCGCCTGATCGTCGGCATCACGGGAGCCAGCGGGACCATTTACGGGGTCCGGCTGCTCGAGATGCTGCAGGGCACGGACATCGAGACCCACCTGGTGATGAGCCGGTGGGGTGTGCGGACGCTTGTGCATGAAACGTCGTACACGCCCGATCAGGTCAACAAACTGGCATCGGTGGTGCACCCGCTCACCGACCAGGGCGCGTCGATCGCCAGCGGATCGTTCCTGACCATGGGCATGGTGGTGGCGCCCTGCAGCGCGCGCACGCTGGCGGCGATTGCGCTGGGCTTCGGCGACAACCTCATTCACCGCGCCGCGGATGTGGTGCTGAAGGAGCGCCGCAAGCTGGTGCTCGCCGTGCGCGAGGTGCCGCTCAGCGACATTCACCTCGAGAACATGCTGAAGCTGTCGCGCATGGGCGTGGTGATCTGCCCGCCGATCCCCGCCTTCTACACCCACCCGCGCTCGATCGACGAGATGGTCAACCATTCCGTCGCGCGCATCCTCGATCAACTGGGGATCCATTTCGATCTCGGCCGATGGGCCGGCGCGATGTCGGCTTCGTCACCGGTGGGGACAAACCTTTAGGTTTCGTGTGGGGACCAACCTTTAGGTTTGTCCGGAAAGTACCACAGCCATGAATGCCGACGCCGTCTTCCGGCCTTACGTGATCGCGATTTTCGTGGTCATGATAATGATCACGCTGCCGTTCCGGATCAAGTCGCAGTCGACAGGCGAGAAGCTCGATCGCATGCAGGAGGGCCTGTTCATCCTGGTGGCCCTGCGGCTCGCCGGCGCCGCGCTGTGGATCGGCGCGATTGCCTTCATGATCAATCCGGCGTCGATGGCGTGGGCGTCGATGCCTCTTCCCGATCGGATCCGCTGGGTCGGCGTGGCGCTGGGCGTCGTGACGCCGTTGCTGCTGGCGTGGACGCTCAACACGCTCGGCCCGAACCTCACCGACACGGTCGTCACTCGCCAGGCGCACACGCTGGTCACCCGCGGCCCCTATCGCTGGGTCCGGCACCCGTTCTACGACTGCATGGCGCTGTTCGTGTTGTCGCTCGGCCTGGTCGCCGCCAACTGGTTCGTGCTTGCCGCCGGCGTGGTGGTCTTCACGCTGCTCGCGGTCCGGACGCGAATCGAGGAAGAGAAACTGCTGGCGCGGTTCGGCGATCCGTATCGCGCCTACCTCAAGCGCACCGGACGATTCCTGCCGAGAGTTGGACGCTAACTTCTGCCTTCTGCCTTCTGCCTTGTGCCTTCCAATGCGGCGTCGGCTTTCGCGTAGCGGCGCCTCATCGGCCTGAGGATGAGGATCGCGGCCAGCGCCGAGCTCATGTCCAGGGCCGCCATCGTGTAGAGCACGCTGGTCCACGACCCGGTCGCCTCCATGAGCAGGTTCCCGAACGGCACCAGCAACGCGGCGACTCCCTTGGCACAGTAGAGCAACCCGTAGATCTTGCCGATGTGCTTGGTGCCGAAGGTGTCGCCGGCGGTGGCGCTGAAGAGACTGTAGACTTCGCCCCAGGCGAAGAACACGAGGCCCGAGAGCACGATGAAGGCATACGGGTTGGAGCCGTACCAGCCGAGCGCCAGAATGCCCACGGCCTCGAGCGAAAACGCAATGAACATCACCAGCTCGCGGCCGATGTGGTCCGAGAGCCACCCGAACATCGGCCGGGAGAGGCCGTTGACCATGGTGTTCATCATCAGCGCGAACGGCAGCGCCGCCATGGTGAAGAAGTAGAAGTCGATCCGGATGTCCCGGACACCGAGGTCCTGCGCGATCACACTGAGCTGGGCCACGGCCATCAGGCCGCCGGTGACCGTGCCGGTGAACATCGCCAGCATCACCCAGAACACTGGTGTCTGCAGCGCCTCGCCGAGGGTGTAGTCGCGGCGGGACTGCGCGAGGTTCGCCGAATACGTGATGACGCCCGGCCGCGGCGCGCGCAGGAACCAGGCGAAAAAGAAAATCACGGCGCCCTGAATCAGACCAAAGGTAAAGAAGGCGGCCTGGTATCCAGAGGTCGCGATCATGTTCGCGATCGGGATGATCGTGAGGATGGTGCCGGAACCGTAACCGGCCGCGGTCAACCCGACCGCGAGGCCACGCTTGTCCGGGAACCACTTCAACGCGTTGTTGATGCAGGTCGCATAGACCGCGCCCACGCCGAGGCCGCCGATCACCGACCCGAAGTAGAAGCCGGGCAGGGATGTGGCGTACGAGTTGATGACCCAGGCCAATCCCGTCAGCACACCGCCGAGGAGGACCAGGAGGCGGGGTCCGTGGCGGTCGATGAAGTGGCCGACGAACGGTGTGCTCCACGTCTGCACGACCACAAAGATACTGAAGGCCGTCTGAATGGCGGCGCGCTCCCATCCGTGCGCTTTCTGAATCTCGGGAACGAACTGCGTCCAGGAGTACTGGATGTTCGAGGCGGCCACCATGCAGGCGACCCCGAACACGAGTTGCCTCCAGCGGGAGGCCTCGGCTTGGTCGGATCCGGCAGACGTGCTCGCGTTGGACGACATGCGCAACGTATCCTACGGTACAATTCGGCAAATGACGACCTCCACTTCTGACCTCGCCAAGAACGTGGCCAAGACCGCCACGACGGCGGACGACACGCTCAAGGAGAAGAGCCGGGACGCCAGCGTGATCTCCGGCGGCCATCTCGTCGCCAAGGCGCTCAAGGCCGAAGGCGTGGACACCATCTTCACGCTGTGCGGCGGCCACATCATCGACATCTATGACGGCTGCATCGACGAAGGCATCCGCATTGTCGACGTGCGCCACGAACAAACCGCGGCGCATGCCGCCGACGGCTACGCGCGCCAGACCGGCAAGCTCGGCTGCGTCGTCACGACGGCCGGCCCCGGCTGCACCAATGCCGTGACCGGCATTGCCACCGCGTTCCGCTCAGAAAGCCCGGTGCTGCACATCGGCGGCCAGAGCGCGCTCGGGCAGTGGAAGATGGGCGGCCTGCAGGACTTGCCGCACGTCGACATGATGAAGCCGATCACCAAGTTCGCCTCGACGGTGATGTCGACCGAACGCATCGCCGACATGGTCGCGATGGCGGTGCGCGAATGCTTCAACGGCGCCTACGGCCCCGCCTATCTCGAAATTCCGCGCGACGTGCTCGACCGCGAGATCGACGTCACCCGCGCCGTGCTGCCGAAGCCCGGTCACTACCGCGCGTCGACGAAGTCGATTGGCGATCCGGCCGACATCGAGAAGCTCGCCGACATCCTGGTGAATGCGGAACGGCCGGCGATCCTCTTCGGCCAGCAGGTCTGGGCCTGCCGCGGCCACAACGAGGCGATTGCGCTGCTGCGCGGCCTCGACATTCCCGGCTACTTCAACGGCGCCGGACGCGGCTTCCTGCCGCCCGGCGACCCGCACCATTTCGATCGCACGCGCACGCTGGCGTTCGGTAAGGCGGACGTCGTCGTGATCGTCGGCACGCCGTTCGATTTCCGGATGGGCTACGGCAAGCGCATCAACGTGCCGACGCTGGTGCAGATCGACCTCGGCTACAACATCGTCGGCAAGAATCGCGACGTCGATCTGGGCATCGCCGGCGATCCAGGGGCGGTGTGCCGCGCGGTGCTGCAGGCGGCGGGCGGACGGCTGAAGAACGACAAGCGTCAGGCGCGCAAGGCATGGATGAAGCTGCTGTCTGATGCCGAGGACGCCGCGCTCGAGAAGCTGATGCCGACCTTCACGTCGGACCAGTCACCCATTCATCCCTATCGGGTGGCGTACGAAATCAACGAGTTCCTGACCGACGACACGATCTACATCGGCGATGGCGGCGATGTGGTGACGATCTCGGCGCAGGCCGTGCGGCCGCGCGCCCCGGGCAACTGGATGGACCCCGGCGCCCTCGGTTCTCTCGGCGTCGGCACCGGCTTCGCCATGGCCGCGAAGCTCGCGCATCCGAAGAAGGAAGTGCTCTGCTATTACGGCGACGGCGCCTTCGGCATGACCGCCTTCGACATGGAAACCGCCGACCGTTTCGGCGCGCCCTACATCGCGGTGATCGGCAACAACTCGGCGATGAATCAGATCCGCTACGGCCAGATGGCCAAGTACGGCCCCGAGCGCGGCAACGTCGGCAACAAGCTTGGTGATATGAAGTTCTCGGTCTTCCCCCAGATGTGGGGCGGCTGGGGTGTCGAGGTGCATGAGGCCTCGAAGATTGCGCCCGCGCTTAGGCAGGCGCGCGAGATGGTGGCGAAGACCGGCAAGTCGGCCGTGGTGAACATCTGGGTCGATCCCAACGAGTACGCCCCGGGCACCAAGAACCAGACGATGTACAAGTAGCGCGAGGGCAGATCACTGATGGCATCCCGGAAGAAAGCACCGAAGGCAAAAGGCAGAAGGCAGAAGGCAGAAGGCAGAAGGCAGAAGGCAAAAGGCAGAAGGCAGAAGGCGAAACCGGGCTGGGGTAAATTCGGAAAAGCGCTCGACGGCGTTCGCATTCTCGATTTCACGCATGTGCAATCGGGGCCGACCTGCACCCAGCTCCTGGGCTTCATGGGCGCGGACTGCATCAAGGTCGAGCGTCCGGGCACGGGCGACATCACCCGCGGGCAACTGCGAGACGTGAAGGGCGCCGATTCGCTCTACTTCACGATGCTTAACGGCAACAAGCGCTCGATCACGATCGATTCCAAGCACCCCAAGGGCAAGGAGATCATCGAGCGGCTGGTGAAAGCCTGCGACGTGCTGGTCGAGAACTTCGCGCCCGGCACGCTCGACCGCATGGGTTTCACCTGGGAACACGTCCACAAGCTCAACCCGCGCATGATCATGGCATCGGTGAAGGGCTTCGGTCCGGGCCCGTACGAAGAGTGCAAGGTCTACGAGAACGTCGCGCAATGCGCCGGCGGCGCGGCGTCAACGACCGGGTTTCGCGAGGGCCCGCCGCTCGTCACCGGCGCACAGATCGGCGATTCCGGCACCGGCCTGCATCTCGCGCTCGGGATCGTCGCGGCGCTCCTGCAGCGCAACCGGACGGGGCGCGGGCAGCGCGTGCTCTGCGCCATGCAGGACGGCGTGCTCAACCTCGCGCGCGTGAAGCTGCGCGACCAGCAGCGACTGAAGCATGGGCCGCTCGAAGAATTCAGCCAGTTTGGTGAAGGCATTCCGTTCGGCATCGCCGTGCCACGCGCGGGCAACGATTCCGGCGGCGGCCAGCCCGGCTGGATTCTGAAGTGCAAGGGCTGGGAGGCGGATCCCGACGCTTACATCTACTTCATCACCCAGGCGCCGGTGTGGGAGCCGATCTGCGATCTGATCGGCAAGCCGGAATGGAAGACCGATCCGGATTACGCGAAGCCGCCGGCCCGCTTGCCGCGGCTCAAGCACATCTTCGCGACCATCGAAGCCTGGACGATGACCAAGACGAAGTTCGAAGTCATGGACATCTGCAACCAGCACGACATTCCGGTCGGACCAATCCTGTCGATGAAAGAGATCGCCGAGGAGCAATCCCTGCGCGACACCGGCACAGTGGTGGAAGTGGACCATCCCATTCGCGGGAAATACCTGACGGTCGGCAATCCGATTAAGATGTCGGATTCGCCGTGCGAGGTGAAGCGCTCGCCGCTTCTGGGCGAGCACACCGAAGAAATCCTGACCAAAGTGCTCGGCTACAAGGCGAAAGAGGTGGCCGCCATCAAGGCCTCCGGCGCGATCACACCAGCGGAAAAGTAAGACAGAGCCCGGGAGCCCACCATGCGTATCGTCGTTCACGGCCAGCAGGCGTTCGGCAAGGCGGTGTTGGATGCTCTGCTGAAACGCGGCGACGAGGTCGTCGCCGTGTATGCGGCGCCCGAGAAGCCGGGACAGAAGCCCGACCCGTTGAAAGAGGCCGCCGTGGCCGCGGGCCTGCCGGTCTACCAGCCCGCGTCGTACCGCAAGCCGGAAGTCTGGGATGAGTTCCGCGCGCTGAAGCCCGATCTACAGGTGATGGCGTTTGTGACGCTGTTGGTGCCGGAAGATTTTCTCAACATCCCGACGCACGGCTCGATTCAGTATCACCCTTCCCTGCTGCCGGCCCATCGCGGCGCCTCGTCGATCAATTGGCCGATCATTCTCGGGGAGAAAGAAACGGGCCTGTCGATTTTCTGGCCCGACAACGGGCTCGACACCGGCCCCGTGCTGCTGCAGAAGAAGACGCCGATTTCCGACACCGACACGCTCGGGACCGTGTATTTCGATCGCCTGTTCCCGATGGGCGTCGAGGCGATGCTCGAATCCGTCGATCTGGTGAAGGCCGGGAAGGCGCCACGGATCACGCAGGACGAGAGCCTCTCAACGTACGAAGGCAAGTGCACCGCCGAAACGGCGCGGATCGACTGGGGCAAGTCGTGGCGCCAGATCGACCCGCTGATTCGTGGCTGCAGTCCGGCGCCCGGCGCCTGGACGACGCTCGGTGGCGCGACGCTGCAGATCTTCGAGGCAAAGCCGTTCCCGGCGAAAGACCCCAAGGGCATCGCCGGCAAGCTCGGCGAGATCGTCGAGGTGAGCGACGCCGGCTTTACCGTCGTGTGTGCCGACGGCCGCATCCAGGTGTTGCGGGTCAAGCCTGCCGACGGCGGCAAGATCACCGCGGGAGAATTCGTCACATCTGCTAACGTCGGCGTCGGCACGCGACTGGTGTGATCATGCCCGCTTCACAGCATCAGAATCCCAAGAGCGACATCGAGATTTCCCAGGCCGCGGCCATGACGCCAATCATGGAGATCGCGAGCACGCGGCTCGGCATCTCGGCACAGAACCTCGACCCCTATGGCCACTACAAGGCCAAGGTGTCGATGAGCTACATCAAGTCGCTGAAGGACCGGCCGAACGGCAAGCTGATCCTGGTCTCGGCGATCACGCCGACGCCCGCCGGCGAGGGCAAGACCACGACGACGGTGGGATTGACGGACGCGCTCAATCAGATCGGCAAGAAGGCGATGCTGTGCCTGCGCGAACCCTCGCTGGGCCCTTCGTTTGGCATGAAGGGCGGCGCGGCCGGTGGCGGGTATGCCCAAGTGGTGCCGATGGAAGACATCAACCTCCACTTCACCGGCGACTTCCACGCCATCACGTCGGCGAACAACCTCCTGGCGGCACTCCTCGACAACCACATCTACTGGGGCAATGCGCTCGCGATCGATCCACGCCGCGTCACCTGGCGTCGCGTGCTCGATATGAACGACCGCGCGCTGCGCGAGATCGTCAGCTCGCTCGGCGGCAGCGCCAACGGCTTCCCGCGTGAAGACGGCTTCGACATCACCGTGGCGTCGGAGGTGATGGCGATCTTCTGCCTTGCCTCAGACCTCGACGATCTGCGGCGACGCCTCGCCAAGATCGTCGTGGCCTACACGCGCGACAAGAAGCCCATACGGGCCAGTGACCTCAAGGCACAAGGCGCGATGACCGCCATCCTCAAGGACGCGCTGTCGCCCAACCTGGTGCAGACGCTGGAAGGCACGCCCGCCTTCATTCACGGCGGGCCGTTCGCCAATATCGCGCACGGCTGCAATTCGGTGCTGGCGACGACGACGGCATTGAAGCTCGCGGATTACGTGGTGACGGAAGCGGGCTTCGGCGCCGACCTTGGCGGCGAAAAGTTCCTCGACATCAAGTGCCGCAAGGCCGGGCTCGAGCCGGCCTGCGTCGTGCTGGTGGCCACGATCCGCGCGCTCAAGATGCACGGCGGCGTGAAGAAGGACGACCTCAAGAAGGAAGACCTCCGCGCGCTCGAGCTCGGCATGAGCAACCTGCAGTGCCATGTCGAGAACGTGCGCAAGTTCGGGCTCGAGCCGGTCGTCTCGATCAACCGCTTCAGCGCCGACTCCCCCGCTGAACTCGAGCTGGTCAAGGCCGCGTGTGCGCGGCTCGGCGTCGAGTGCCACATGGCCGACCACTGGGCGATGGGCGGCGCCGGCGCGACCGACCTGGCGCACGCGGTGGTCAAGGTCTGCGACAGCGGCAAGAGCAAGCTGAAGTTCCTCTACCCCGACGAGATGCCGCTGTTCGAGAAAATCCGCACCATCGCACGCGAGATTTACCGCGCGAAGGACGTGACCGCCGACAAGGCGGTGAAGGATCAGCTCGCCGCGTTCGAAGCCATGGGCTACGGCACGGCGCCAATTTGTGTCGCCAAGACGCAGTACAGCTTCTCCACCAATCCTGAGGCCAAGGGCGCGCCGGTCGATCACACGATCAACGTGCGCGAAGTCCGGCTCTCGGCGGGCGCGGAGTTCGTGGTCGCGATCTGCGGCGAGATCATGACGATGCCGGGCCTGCCGAGGGTGCCGGCCGCCGACGCGATCGACGTCGGCCCAGACGGGCGTATCGTCGGCTTGTTCTGAGAGCCGCGGAACTAAAGTTCCGCGCTACACACACGTGCAGACAATTGATCTCTTACCGGCGGTAATTGAATGGCGTCTGTTCAAGAAGGTCGGCACGCCGGGCAAGGTCACTCAAGACTCGTCTGGGCCTGCGCACTCCGAGTCGACCCGCCGGATCCGATGTCCGCGGTGTCAATGGCAGCCCGGCGCATCAGATCGATGGGTCTGTTGGAGTGGCGACGGACCGGAGCCGCCGTTCGACGCGTGCGGGACCGCGTGGCATACGTTTGACACGCGCGGGCGGTGCCCAGGCTGTGCGCATCAATGGCGCTGGACGTCGTGCTTACGCTGCGACAAATGGTCGTTGCACCAAGACTGGTACGACGAGCAGGACTAGTCTTAGTCTAGTGGGGCGTGGCGGGATCTACGTTATCTAGCGGTCGGTGCCCGGTGTTATCGAGACCGGCATAACAACAGCCCTGTGCCCGAGGGAATGGCGAAACAGGCTGCGGGTGGCCGTCAGCCTAACTCGAGATTGGGTATAAGATCTCTGTGGCCTAATAAACAAGTTGAACGGTCAGGTCGCACATGACAACGCTGCAAATTATCGTGATGACCTGCGCGTACGCCGTCGCGCTGGTTGCCGTCATCTACTTTACGCGGGCACCTTCGCGCCGCGTCATGGGGGTCTTGGCCGGCGCCGCCGCCGGCGGCGGGTTGGGTCTGGGCGCGATCGTCTTGGGCGAGGCGCTCGGGGTGTGGCGGATTTCCCTCCCCTCGACAGCTGGCGTGTTGGTGCTCTTCTACCTCGGGTTCGCTATCTCGTGTTCGCCCATCTATCTCATCACCTGGCGGGTGGCTCGCAGGTTTGGCTGGCGCGGATTCGCGGTGTGTCTCATCGTTGTGGGAGTCATTGGCCCGCCGCGGGATTATCTGTTCGCTGCAGCCTACCCGGAGTGGATGGTATTCGCGCGGGGCGTTGCTCCGATCTTGGCCGATGCCGCAACCTATGTCGGCATCGTGGCGCTGGGGCATGCGGTGATGCGGTTCGTCAGCGGCCCCGCGCGTGGAAGCCGGCTGGCGCGACAGCCGCCGACCTAACAGCGACTGGAGATCCCAAACCATGAAGACTAGATACTTTACAGATACTGACACGCTGCTCATCGAGTTCAAGGACCGCCCCGTTGCGGAAACTCGGGATCTCGACGAGAACACCGTCCTCGATGTTGACGCCGACGGGAACATCTGTTCGATCACGGTCGAACACGCATCGAAGCGCGCGGACATTCCGCAGTTCTCTTACGAACAGGTCACGACCTAGAGGAGACCGCCCATGCTCTCGATGCGACTCGTTGCAACAGCCACCGTGGCCCTGGTGATCGGATTCCTCGCTGGCCAGGTGAACGCTGCGCGGGCCGCCGGGCTCGAGATGGTCGCCCGCGGCAACCCGCGCGTGCACGTGCGCGAAGGCGCATGGACGCTCGCCGGCGACCTGGCAATCGAGAAGTACCGATCGATGGAGGAGCTGCTCAAGTTCTGGAACTCGCCCGAGTATCAGGAAGCGAAGAAGCTCCGCGAGGGCCTCTCGAAGATCGATTTGATCGTCGCAATCGACGGGCTCTAACCAAGAAAAACACGAAGAGCAGGAGAATAGTATCCTCCTGCCCTCCTGATCTCCTGTTGTATGAAGCCTGGAGGCACCTGATGCGTATCTTCGGCCTCGTTGGTTTACTGGTCGTCCTCGGCTGTGGCTTCTACATTTATCAACGGTCCGCGACCAGCACGCTCGGTGACACGTCGCCCCAGGAACAGATCGACACCGTCACGATCCGGCAGCGGCTGCTGACCATCGGCCAGACCGAGAAGCAGTACATGGCGACGCATGGCAAGTACGCGACGCTCGCGCAACTCAGTCACGACAACCTCTTACCGGGCGGCATTGAGCAGCGCGGTTATACCTTCAGCGCAGAGGTCAACGGTGCCACGGGATTCACGATCACCGCGACGCCCACCGACGATGACAAGGAAGACTGGCCGACACTGGAAATCACCGAGAGCATGAAGGTCACGGAGCGGTGACACTCGCGGCAAATCGACGGCAAGCGTTTCACAAGCTCCACGAGTCTGGCTGTTTCGTGATTCCCAATCCGTGGGATGCCGGGAGCGCCCGCGTGCTCGCGCAACTTGGGTTTGTCGCACTCGCGACTACCAGCTCCGGATTCGCGTGGTCGATCGGGCGGCCGGACAATGGCGTGACCCTCGATGAGGCGTTGGCTCACTTTCGAGCCATCGCCGATTCCGCCGACGTGCCGGTGAACGCAGACTTCGAGGGGGGGTTTGCGATCGCACCCGCCGGCGTGGCCACCAACGTCGCGCGGGCAATCACAACCGGAATCGCCGGCATCTCGATCGAAGATTCGACGGGCGTTGCGTCGGCCCCACTGTTCGAGTTCGCGCTGGCGGTCGAGCGAATCAAAGCGGCGCGCCGAGCCATCGATGAGAGTGGAACCGGAACGCTGCTCACCGGTCGATCGGAGGGATTCATTGTCGGTCGACCTGATCTGGCGGAAACGATCCGTCGTCTCACTGCCTACGCCGACGGGTGCGGATTGTCTTTACGCGCCGGGTATCCGCAGCAAGGAAGAGATCGTCGCTGTGGTCAAAGCGGTGTCCCCCAAAGCCGTGAACGTCCTGGTGGGCAGCGACTTTGCCACGGTGGCGGAGCTGGCGGACATGGGCGTCCGCCGAATCAGTGTCGGCGGAGCGCTGGCTCGAGCGGCGTGGACCGGCTTCCTGCAAGCGGCAAACGAAATCGCGCAGCGCGGAACGTTTGCGAGTCTTGGCGCCGCCGTGCCGTTTGCAGACGTGAACGGGCTATTCGGTTCGGAGTAACAGGTGATTCGACTCACCGGAATCTTGTCCTTAGCAGCGGTAGTGTCGCTGACAGGCACAGCACTCGAGCAACCGGCCGACGCACCGCGCAATGATCTGCCGCAGCGGTATCGGACGACGCGTGACTGGGGTCAGCTTCCTCCAGGCGTGAAGTGGGCTGCGGTCACGGCGATCGAACCGGCGCCCGACGGATCGATCTACGTCGTCCATCGCTGCTTCGCCAACTCGTGCGCCGGCCGCACTGAGGCGCCGATCTTGAAGTACGACGCCAACGGCAAGCTGCTCGCGAGCTGGGGCCAGGGGATGTTCATCTTCCCGCACGGCGGCACCGTCGATCGCGACGGCAATCTGTGGATCACCGACGCGCGCGGCGAGAGCGGCAAGGGCCACCAGGTCTTCAAGTTCAATCCGCAAGGCAAGGTGCTGATGACGCTCGGCAGGGCCGGCGTCAGCGGCTCGTCGCCGGAGCTGTTCGATCAACCCACCGATGTTGTGGTCGCGCCGAACGGCGACTTGTTCGTCACCGACAGCCATCGCAACGGCAAGAACAACCGCGTGATCAAGTTCACGAAAGACGGCAAGTACGTCAAGGAGTGGGGCGAGAAGGGTTCAGGCCGCGGCGAGATGAGCGAGCCGCACACCATCGCCATGGATTCCCGCGGCCGGCTGTTCGTCGGCGATCGCGAGAACAACCGCATCGTGATTTTCGATCAGAACGGCAACCACCTCGACGAGTGGCGCCAGTTCGGCCGGCCGAGCGGCATCGCCATCACGCGCGACGACACGATCTATGTGGCGGACTCTGAATCAGGTCCTGATACCGGCGCTGGCGAGCTCCCTGGCATCAAGAAGGGTATCCGCATCGGCAGCGCGCGCGACGGCAAGGTCACCGCGTTCATCGAGGACTCCGAATCGACGACGCCCGATCATTCAGGGGCCGAGGGCGTCGGCGTCGATGCACAAGGCAACGTCTACGGCGGCGTCGTGCGCCGCCAGATGCTGGAACGGCATGTTAGGATTCGCCGATGAATCCAGCCAAGTACCTCGTCGAGTTCATTGGCACGTTCTTCCTCGTGGCGACAATCGGTTTTACGGTGCTGGCGCCCGGCGCGGGCGACATGGCGCCGCTCGCCATCGGCGCCACGCTGATGGTGATGATCTTCGCGGGCGGACACGTCTCCGGCGGTCACTACAATCCCGCGGTCACGCTGGCCGTGTTCCTGCGCGGCAAATGCCCGGCAGGCGATGTGCTCCCCTACATGGTCGCGCAAGTGTTGGGCGCGGCCGCGGCGGCTGCGGTCGTGCTGTTCATGAAAGGCAACCCTGCCGTCGTCGCCATGCAGCCGGATGTGGCGCGCGCGCTGGTGGCGGAATTCCTTTACACGTTCGCGCTCTGCTACGTCGTCTTGAACGTCGCCACGGCAAAGGGCACGAGCGGCAATTCGTTCTACGGGCTGGCGATCGGCTTCACGGTGATGGTTGGGGCGTATTCGGTCGGGTCCATCTCGGGCGGCGCCTTTAACCCCGCGGTCGCGGTCGGCATCACGGTGATGGGCCTGTCGCAGGTCCCGAACATCTGGATCTATCTCGTCGCGAACTTCGCGGGCGCCGCGGCGGCAGCGTTCGCGTTCCGGGCGATCAATCCGGCGGATCAATAACAACCCTCTGGCCCGGCAGCCCCTCGGCGACCTCGACCGACCAGTCCAGATTCTCCGATTCGATGACCAGGAAGAAGCTGCGCGGGTCCTCGGTGACGTAGGCGACATCGTGCCCGGGGCCGTGGCGATCGACGACCACGACGAGCGGGCGGCCGCTCACATCGCTGTGCAGGATGAGGCGGAAGGTCCCGGCGTTCGGCGCGGAGGCGGCGCGGGCCTCCCACGTCAGGCGCAGGAGGCCGGTGGTACTGATGAAGGGCTCGGTCTGCGTCAGGCCGCGGCCCGTCCAGGCGCCGCGGCGCTGCCAGATCGTGATGTCCTCGGTGTGCGGCGCCGGCGGCCGGCACGACGTCAGGGCGCCTGCGGCAGTGACGACGAACAGCAGGGACAGAAGGGCGCTAGGTCGTCGCAGCGCCGGCACCCCGGATCGCGCGCGCCACGAGGTTTCGCATCAACGGGACCTTGTAGCCGTTGTGCGCGAGCGTCACCGCGCCCTCCACCGCCAGCCGGCCCGCCATCTCCGCCGTTTCGCGCGTGCGCGGCTGCCCCGCCACCGCTCGCTCAACCGCCATCAGCCGCACGGGCGTGGCGGCCACGGCGCCGACCGCGATGCGCATCGATTGGATCCTGCCGCCCGACACCTTGAGGGCCGACGCCACGTTGACGAGCGGGAAATCCCACACCTGTCGGTCGCGGACCTTCTCGAAGTAGAACTCGGCCCCGGCCCAGGTCGCCGGAATGCGAATCGCGGTCAGGAGCTCGCCCGGTTCGAGCACCGTCATCCGTGTAATGTCGCGTCCTGGCCCGACGAAGTAATCCTGCGCCGCGACGATGCGCTCGCCGCCGAGGCGCCGGATGACCAGGCTGGCATCGAGGGCCACCAGGGCCGGCGCCGTGTCCGACGGGCTGACCGCCACACAGCGATCGGCATGGAGGATCGCATGTTCGCGGTTGATGGCCGTCGGCGTGTCGGCGTAGCAGATGTTCCCGCCGGCGCGGTAGCACGGCCAGCCGGCGCGGTAGTACCAGCACCGCGCATCCTGCGTCACGTTGCCACCCAGGGTGCCCTGGTGGCGAATCTGCGGCGAGGCCACCAGCCCCGCCGCCTCCGCGAGCAGCCCGAAGCGCTCGCGGACGATCGGGTGTTGCGCCACCTCGGTCAGCGTCGTGGTCGCGCCGATCTCGAGGCCACCGTCCACTTCCCGGATCACGCTGAGCTCCGCGACGTTGCCGAGCTCGACGACGGCCGCGGTGCGCTTGGTGCGGTCCTTGAGCCAGTCGAACGAATCGAGGCCCCCGGCCATCGTCCAGGCGCCGGCGCCAAGACGATCGAGGAGCCGCAGGGCGTCGTCCACGCTCTCGGGCTGGTAGAGCGTGAACATCGGCATCACATCGTGAATGGCGGCCATGGTCCTTGCTCCTTTACTACACGTTCGCCGTCAACGGGTCGTGCATGGGCTTGCCGGCCTCGAGCGCTGCGAGGATGACGTCGGCTGTGACCGGTGCCCGCCGGAAGATCTCGTCGCCAACGGCGGCGGCGAGTGCGTTCACGACCGCGCCGAATCCGGCGCCCACCGGCGCCTCGCCGACGCCGCGCGCGCCCACGGGCGTCTCGGGGTCTGGTATGTCCAGTGCGGCCCACTGCATCCGCGGCGCGTCGAGAATCGACGGCGGCTTGGTCTGGTAGAAGCGCCGCGCCACCGGGGCGCCGTACCGCTTGTCGTAGACCCACTTCTGTCCGATGGCATGACCGAGGCCCAGCATGATCCCGCCGCAGATCTGCCCGCCGAGGTTCCGCGGGTGAATCACCGTCCCGACGTCCGCCACGGCGACGTAGTCGATCACGCGGTAGGCGCCGGTCTCGACGTCAACCTCGACCTCAGCAAAGCCTGCGACGTAGGACTTGGAAGATCCGTCGCGTCCGTACGCGTCCCTGGCGACGCCCATCAGGCCCTGGCCCGCCAGTGCCGTGGCCGACGTCGTGGTGAAGGCGTTGATGGTGGAAGGCAGCTCGTGGCCGTCGTAGATCCCGCCAAGCTCGATGGCGCGTCGGGCCGCGTCGGCGAGGCTCATCCCGCTCCCGCCCCCCTTGCGGAACACGCGTTCGTTGGCGACCTCGTAGTTTTCGGGTTTCCCGCCAAGCGTCTGGGCTGCGATTTTCTGCAGCTTGGTCACGGCATCCATGCCCGCGGCATGCGCCGCGCGCGTCATCGCGTGCGTCGTCTGGCTTCCGCCCTGGCCGCACGTGTTCGGCACGTTCTTGGACGTGTTGCCCCAGGTGATGTCCACCTTCTCCCACGGAACACCCACCAGCTCCGCCGCCACGCGATGGACGTCGAACACCGACTCGGTGCCGAGGTTGCCGATGCCCGACTGCACGGCGAGCCGCCCGTCGGGTTTGATCACGATCAGCCCGTCGAAGCCCATCGACCCGGCGGAGTAGCAGCTGAGCGCCATGCCCACGCCGCGCACCTTCGAGCCCTGGCGCTTGCCGCTGCGCGCCTTGCGTTCGTCCCACTTGAAGAGCTCGGCGCCCTTGTCGATGGCCTGCTTGACGAACGCGCTCGTCACGTAAGGCCGTCGCCCTTGCGCGTTGGGCCCGCCGAAGCGGGCCTTGCCCTCGGGCGCGTTGATCCGGTGGAGCGCCACTTCGTCGATGCCAAGCTTGCGCGCGGCTTTCGCCAGAAGCGGCGCCATCAAGCTGTTGCCCTGCATCCCGCCCGGCGCCCGCTGCGCGCCGCGCGGCGGCGTGTTGGTGAGCACCGTGATCATCCGCCAGCGCATCGCCTCCGGCTGGCACGCCAGCGAGATGTGATCGCCGGCCGACCGCGAGTCGCCGACAACGTCGTACGGACCGTTGTCGCAGATGGCGAGGCCGTCGAGCGCGAGCAGCTTGCCGTCTTTGCGGAAGCCGGCGCGCACGCGCGAATGGAGCGCCGGCCGCGCGCGGCCGATGTACTGCTCGTCTTCGCGCGTGATGCGCATCATCACGGGCGCGTTGGTCTTCTTCGAGAGCAGCGCCGGGATAACCGTGAAGACATAGCCCGAGCCTTTGCTCCCGAAGCCGCCGCCCGTGTACTCGCTGATGATGACGACGTCCTTGGCGTCGATACCGACCCAGCGCGCCACGGAGCCGATCGTCCGCATGACGCTCTGCGTGGAGCAGTGCATGTAGAGTTTGCCGTTCTGCCAGTAGGCCATCGCGCTGCGCGTCTCGAGCGGTTGATGGCTGGTGTTGGCGCCGACGAACGTCTCGTCGAGCACGAGGTCGGCTTTCGCGAGCGCGGCCTCCACGTCGCCGTAGGACCACTCGTCCGGCGTCTTGCCGAGCGGCAGCTGGCCCTCGCCCGCCGCGGCGAAGTCGGCCTCGGTCCACTTCCATTCCTGCACTCTGGGCTGAGGCGGCGGCGCGGGCTTTGCGCCGGGGGCGGGTGGCGCCGGAGCGGGCCGGACCCACACGTTGCCCTGCGTCCGGGCATTGGGGCTGCCGGGCCGCAGGCTTTCGAGCGGGTCCACCACGAACGGCAGCGCCTCGTACTCGATCCGGATCTTCTCGATGGCCTCGGCAGCGGTGAGCTCGTCCACCGCGGCCACGGCCAGGATCGGCTCGCCGACATAGAGCGGCTCCATCGTCAACCCGCGCTCGCTGATCGAGCTGGCGATGATGCCCTCGCCGAGGTTGGCGCCCTCGACGACGGAGGGCAGATCGTCGGCCGTGAGGATCGCCTTCACGCCCGGCATGGCGAGCGCTTCGGCGGTATCGATCCGCGTCACGCGGGCGTGCGGCCGCTGGCTGAGGAGCAGCTTCGCAAACAGCATCCCCTCAGCGCGGAAGTCCTCTGCGTACTTGGCGCGCCCGGTCACCTTGGCGACCAGGTCCGGCGTGGTGTAATCCTGGCCGACGAGCTTGTTCGCCATGACTCAGCCCCTCCTCATCAGTTCGGCTCCGCGCGCGAGCGCGGTGAGAATCTTGTCGTAGTCCTGGCACCGGCAGAGGTTTCCAGACACGCCGTGCGCCAGCTCGTCGCGCGTCGGGTTGGGATGGGTCTTGAGGAAGCCCACGGCCGCCATCACGAAGCCGGGCATGCAGAACGCACACTGGAATCCCTGTTCCTCGACAACGCCCTGCTGCACGGGGTGGAGCGTGCCGTCCGCGGCGGCGAGGCCCTCGATGGTGGTGATACGTTTTTTGCGCGCCATGTGCGTGAGCACCGAGCACGAATACCGCGGCACGTCATCCAGCAGGACCGTGCACGCGCCGCACTCCGCGCGGTCGCAGCCGATTTTCGTGCCGGTGAGCCCGAGCTTATAGCGGAGCGTCATGGCCAGCGTTTCCTGCGGCATGACGTCCACCCGTCGGTCGCGGCCGTTGACGTTGAGGGTGATGAGGCGCTCGACGGCACCCGCGGGCACGCCGCCCTGGCCGATCAGGGTGGTCCGCAGCAGGTAGCCCGCCGATGTGGCCACGGCGCCAGCCGCGACCACGCCTTTGATGAAAGTCCGTCTCGAGACGCCGCCAGGTCGTACCACGTCAGTCATGTTCGTCTCCCGTGGAAGAGCTCGCCCGGATTCTGCAGATCACGCGAATTGTAAGGAACCTTCCGGCGGTTTGCAAAGGGAACTTGCGAGGCCAGCGGGGCCTGGCCGGGCCTTCCCGGTCTATACTTTTGCGTTACGGCGCGTTTTCTGCCTGTCGCACTCGAGGTTGATCCATGAGTCACGGTCACACACGTCTCCACCCCAGCGCGGATGCCGCGCTGGGGGCCCGGCTGCTCCGCGCCGCCGGCGCGGCCCTCCTCGGCACCGCCCTGGCCATCGTCGCCGGCTCCGTTCCGGCTGTCCGGGCACAGGGCGACGCCAACCAGCTCGTTCCCCTGAATGCCTACAAGGACCTGAAGTGGCGCAACGTGGGCGCCACCCGTGGGGGGCGCGTGACCGCCTACTCGGGCGTGCGCCAGCAGCCGCACACCTTCTACTTCGGCGGCGTGGGCGGCGGCGTCTGGAAGACGGACGATGCGGGCATCACGTGGGTGCCGGTGAGCGACGGGCAGATCGCGACCGGGTCAATCGGCTCGATCGATGTGGCGCCTTCCAATCCCAATCACGTCTGGGTCGGCACCGGCAGCGCGGCGATCCGATCGAACGTGATCATCGGGCGCGGCGTCTACAAGTCGACCGACGCGGGCAAGACGTGGGGCTTCATGGGACTCAAGGAGTCCGGGCAAATCGGCGGCATCAAGGTCCACCCCTTCAACACCAACACGGTGTGGCTCGCGGCGCTCGGCTCGCCGTTTGGCCCCAACCACGAGCGCGGCATCTTCAAGACCACCGACGCGGGCAAGACGTGGAAGAAGACGCTGTTCGTGAACAACGAGACCGGCGGGCGCGATATCGAGGTCGACTGGGAGAACCCCGACATTCTGTATGCGGCAATGTATCGCGGCTTCCGCAAGGGCTGGGACATCATCAGCGGCGGGCCGGCGAGCGAAGGCGGCATCTACAAGTCGACCGATGGCGGCGAGACGTGGCGGCACATCACTAACGGCCTGCCCAAGGATCTGATCGGCAAGATCGACATCGATATCTCGCGCAGCAATCCGCGCGTGCTCTATGCGATGGTCGAGGGCCTCGGCGCCCAGGGCGGGCTGTTCCGATCGAACGACGCCGGCGAGTCGTGGACCAACATCAACAACACCCAGCGCCTGCGCGCGCGGCCGTTCTACTTCCACTACGTCACGGTGAATCCCAAGAACGAAAACGAAGTGTGGGTCAACGAGCTCGGCCTGCAGAAGTCCACCGACGGTGGCAAGACCTTCACCTCGATCGAGACGCCGCACGGCGATAACCACGGCATGTGGTTCAACCCCGACAACCCGAACCTCATCCTGCAGGTCAATGACGGCGGCGCCAACGTCAGCCTGAACGGCGGCCGCAGCTGGTCGTCGATCCTCAATCAGCCGACCGCCGAGTACTACATGGTGGCGGTCGACGAGCAGTATCCCTATCGCCTCTACATGCCGCAGCAGGACAACTCGACGTTGATCATCCCGAGCATTCCGCCGGTGTCGTGGGGCTTCGACAGTCCCGTTCAGGCCTGGCAACAGGCGTCGGGCTGCGAGACCGGCCAGATCTGGCCGAAGCCTGACGGCAAGGTGGTGTGGGGCGCGTGCAAGGGCGAGGTGGGCCGCTACAACACCGTGACCGGCCAGGAGAAGCACTATTGGGTCTATCCGCAAAACCGTTACGGTCACGACCCCGACGACATGAAGTTCCGCTTCCCTCGTCAGACCGTGGTGTACGTGTCGCCGCACGATTCGCGCGTGATCTATCAGGCGTCGCACGTGCTGCACCGCTCGATCGATGAAGGTGTGACGTGGGACATCATCAGCCCGGACCTCACGGCGAAGGAGCCGCAGTATCAGATCGTCTCGGGGAACCCGATCACGCGCGACGTCACCGGTGAAGAGGTCTACTCGACGATCTACTCGATGATCGAGTCTCGTCTCGAGCGCGGCGTGATCTGGGTCGGCGCCAACGACGGCCCCGTCAGCGTGACGCGCGACAACGGCAAGACCTGGAAGAATGTGACGCCGAAGGATCTGGTCGGCGCGCGCATCCAGACCGTCGAGGATTCACCGCACGCCCGCGGCCGCGCCTACATCGCCGGCTATCGCTTCATGCGCGAGCACGACCTCAAGCCGTATCTCTATCGCACCGACAATTACGGCGAATCGTGGACGCTGCTGACGGATGGCATGAACGGCATCCCGATCGATCACCCAACCCGCGTCGTCCGCGAGGATCCGAAACAGGCGGGCCTGCTCTACGCCGGCACCGAATTCGGCTTCTTCGTCTCGTTCAACGCCGGCAGGAACTGGCAGCCGCTGCAGCAGAACCTGCCCGCGACGCCGGTCACCGACATCAAGGTGCACCGCAACGACCTCGTGATTTCAACGATGGGAAGGTCGGCGTACATCATGGATAACATTACGCCGCTGCAGCAGTTGGCGGCGTTTGCGAATGGCGCACCGACGGCCGGCGGCGGCCACGATGGTGGCGCGGCCGAACAGGCCGCAGCGCCGCGCGGGTCGTTGCCGACGCTGACGATCTTCCAGCCGCGCGAAGTGATTCGCCTCCGCAACTCCACCGCCCCGGCATCGCCGAACGAGCCGGAGTATCCGATGACCGGCGCGCAATTCGACCTCTATTTCGCGTCGGCGCCAGGCGCGGACACCAAGCTCGAAGTGCTCGACGCGCGTGGCGGTGCGTTACGTACCTGGAGCGTGTTGCCTCCGCGCAGCGCGGGCGCCGGCCCTGAGACGCGTGGTGGTGGCGGCGGCTTCCGCGGCGGCGGCGGCAGCTCGCCCGGCATCCGTGCCGAGGCCGGCATGCAGCGGCTCACGTGGGACCTGCGCTACCCCGGGCCATGGACGGCGGCCACGCCCGAAGGCGGCGTCGGCGGGCCGATGGTGCCGCCCGGCAAGTACAGCGTCCGGCTCACCTCCGGCGGCCAGACGATCACACGCACGTTCGACTTGAAGTCGGATCCGCGCGTGGCGGCCGACGGCGTGACCGACGGCGACATCGCCGAGCAGGTGAAGTTCCAGTTGCAGGTGCGCGACGCCATCAGCGATGCGAGAAAGCTGCAGCAGGGCATCGAGCAGGCGATGGCGAAGGCCGGCCTCAAGCCGCAGCTCGCGCCCGGCGCCGTCAGCAGCTCGCCCGGCAGGACCAAGTACGACAGCCCGTTGCAGGAGCTTTACGCGAAGGTTGTCGACACGCCCGGCATCTACACGCAGGGGATGTTGATCACTCAGTTGAACAACATCCAGCGGATGATCACGCAGGCCGATCAGAAGGTCGGCAAGGACGCCTACGATCGTTACAGCGATCTCATCAAAGAGCTGGCCGCGATCGAAGCGCAGCTGAAGAAACTGTCAGGCTCTTAGTGGAGTCCGGCTTTAGCCGGATAGACAAAGATCGTAGGGGCGCACTTTAGTGCGCCCGATGTCGTCATCGGTGCCCGCTTCTCGCGCGGAGAGGCCTCCCGGCACTCGCGACTCGTCTCGGCGGTCAAATCCTTCGGCGCATTAAGCGCCCCAGCGATGGACGTCTAAACCCGCAAGGCGCCTGCGTGGCCTTCCAGTCGATTTGACGACGGACTCTTGTGGTCGCCTCGCTCGACGCGAGTGCCGTGAGGCACCTTTCCGCTTTCACGAGCCGTAGGGCACGCCTTTATGGGGTGCCTGCGGGGTCGCGTGACGCCGTGAGCCGTTCCGTCGGGACTTTGCACATTAGGAGGTGGAGCAAGTCTCGAAAGGAAGGGCGTCATGCACAAAGTGCTCGCCGGCCTGTTGGTTCTGAGCGTCTCACTTCCCCGGCTCGCATCGGGCCAGCCCGCGAACCCGGCATCGGAAGGCTGGCAAAGGGTCGATGCCCTCAAGGCCGAAACCCGAATCGTGGTCACGCTGGAGACCGGCCAACAGGACACCTACTACTTCCGGCGGTCGACCGCCGACGACGTCACCGTAGCAACGGGACCGGAGGCCAACGCGAGAGCCGACGTGCGCACGCTGCCCAAGTCCCTGATCAAGACAATCACGACCTACGATCCTCTGACGGATGGGGCGAGCGCCGGGGCGGTGGCCGGCGCAGGCGGAGTGCTGGCGTGGCTCCTAATGGGCGTTGCGGCTTGCGGCATCGGGTGTGACGGTGACCTGAGGGTAGTGGTCGGTCTTCCCGTCGCGGTGGTAGGCGCGGCAACCGGCGGCGTGATCGGTATGCTGGCCGATGCCGACGCCGGCGGGCCGCAGCTGCTCTATCCCAGCTCAGTGGTAACGACCCGGCCGCCGGCGCGGCCGAACCGGTTCTATCCTTCACAAGCAGCCGTTCGGGTCGGGACGACCTACACGCAATTGTCGTTTTCTTCCCGTGCGCTTGAGGGCGCGGCGGCGGCGCCGACGTTCTCGTTCGGCGTCAAGCTGTCGCCGCACATCAGCACGCACGTCGAATACACCAGGGCCAACCGGCGCTTCAACGCCCCTACCGGCGCGATCCCCGACACGGTCTTAGACAACCTCGTCCCGTCCTGCCGTTGCGCCGCCGGAGTCTCCCACGGCATCGCTAGCCGCGACGTCAGGTACTCGCTCACGCAACTCGTCGGCGTACACCCGGATCCATGGGGGCGGCTTCGCGTGGAATTTGTCGGCGGCCTCGGCATCCTGGCTCAGGAAGCCCGTGACTATTACGATGCGTATGGCCTATCGGAACCGGGCGCACAGCGCCAGCGATTGGTACGCATTCCCGGAAAGTATTACGTGCTGAACTTTCAGAGTCCGCGTGCCGGCGCCGTGATCGGCGTGAACGCGGAGATCGCCGTCACACGCCACATCTCCGCCGTGCCGATGGTGCGATACAACTGGTACGGGGACCCGGGCCCGTCATTGGTCTACGGCGTCGGCGCCCACGTGCGCTTCTAACCGTCGGCATGGTGCCCTACCGCGTTCCTTGATCGTAGGGCACCCCTTAATGGGCTGCCCGTGTTCTGATCGCGGAAAGGTACCTCCCGGCACTCGCGACTCGGCTCGGCGGGTGGAGTAGACCCCAGCCTGTCGTACACAACGTGCAGGCCAGCAGCCCCTCGTCAAACCGTACGTGCGGATTTGGTGAGTAGACCCTCGGCGCGGTAGCGCGTAGGTGCCTGCTTGGCTGTGTCCGCCGTTTCCAGCTTCGTGCCCGATTAGCAAGCCCCGTCACTCCGTTTCCGTTGGCCCCTCTAAAATTCCGTACGGCGGGTTTTCCCCAGTACGGCTTCAAGAT
>JAUSDY010000061.1 GCA_030650395.1 Acidobacteriota bacterium
GTGTTCCAGTCGCAGGGTGCGAACTTCGGAACGTGGAGCGTCGGTCAGATCGAAGCGCAGCTGAGTGCGACGGGCGGAAACGGGACGTACGCGTGGTCCGTGGTTGCCGGTTCGCTGCCGCCTGGCTTGGCGATTCGTACCGATACACCGTCGTACTTCCCGGCGAGTGCCAGCGCCGGGCTGATCGGCATCGCGACGACACCGGGCACCTATACCTTCACAGTGCGGGTTGCGAGCGGCGGGCAAATCGCCGATCAGGCCAGCACGTTCAAGGTGGTCGCGCTCTCGACAACGGAAGGGCAGTTGCCCGACGCGTTTGTCGGAACAGCCTATAGCTACCAGCTCGGCGCGCAAGGCAACGCCGGCGCGGTCACGTGGACGGCCACGGGTACGGTGCCCAATGGCCTCAGCCTGAGTTCGACCGGCCTGCTTTCGGGCACGCCGACGACAAGCGGGTTTGGCAACGTCAGTTTCAGTCTAAACGACGGCACCGACACGGTGTTTTACGGCGCCAACTTCAACATCTCCGCGGTGAACATCACGACGGCCGGCACGCTGCCGAACGCGACCCAGAACACCGCCTACAGCGCGACGATTGCCGCCACTGGCGGGGCCGGCGGTTATACCTTCACGGCGAACAGTCTTCTGAGTGGGTTGAGCCTCAACTCGAGCACCGGTGTGATTTCAGGCACCGTGACCTCGGGGCCAGGAAAATTCGACCTCCAGGTGACGGCGCGCGACACCAACAACGTGTCGTACACCAAGAGCATGTCGATCACCGTGATCGGCGTGCCGGCGGCCCTGCCCTCAATCAGGCCGCATGGTGGTCATGGTCTCGACGATTGCACGATCGGCGTGCCGTGCAACCGCGGCGTGCATGTCTTGAACGGCGGCACTGCCCCGTTTAGCTGGACCGCCACTGGCCTGCCGCCTGGCATGGCGGTGCGCTCCGGGAGCGGCTCCACCACGTCTTGGGTCTCGCCCGGCGACGTCGAGTTGTGGGGAAGACCGATCGCGGCCGGCACCTACAACGTTCAGCTGACGGTCACCGACGCCAACGGCACGACGGCGACCAACACCTTCCCGCTGAGGGTGTCGACAATTCTGCAGACGAGCTTCCTGCCGAACGGCGCGCTCGGCACCGCCTACGGGTCGACGCTGCGCGTCATCGGCGGCTCGGGCCCGTACAGCGCGGCGCAGACCGGCGGCCTGCTGGCGGCGGGGCTCACCCTCAATTCCAACACGCTCACAGTGAGCGGCACGGCGGCCGAAAGCGGCTCGTTCAACCCCCGGTTCACCTACACCGATTCGGCGGGCCAGACGCTGAGAGGCACGAGCTATTTCTTCATCAACGGCGCCGGCTCGGGTGGGATCAACATCAACACGGGTTCCGATCTGGGCTCGACGACGGCGGGATCGTCGTATTCGAGAACGCTCAGCGCCTGCTGCGCCGGGTCGATCACGTGGTCGCAGATCGGCGGATCGCTGCCGCCGGGCGTAAGCCTGTCCTCGGGCGGACTGCTCAGCGGCAGCCCGTCGGCCACGGGCATTTACACGTTCCTGGTGCAGGCGGCCGACGCGGCGAATGCCGCGAACTACGCCGCGCGGCAGTTCACGCTCAACGTCACGACCATCAACATCACGACCAGTTCCACGTTGCCGTTCGGCAACGTCGGCACGGCCTACGGCCAGGCGCTGACGGCGAGCGGCGGCAGCGGCGCGCTGACGTGGACGCTCGCGCCGTTCAACTACCTGCCGCCGGGGCTGACGCTGTCGACCGCCGGCGTGCTTAACAGCACCCCGACGGCCAGCGGGCAATACGTATTCGTAGTGAACGTCGCCGACACGGCATCGCAGACGGCCTCGCGCACCTTCAACCTCTCGATCTATCCTGCCGGGGTCACGGCGCCAGTGTTCCAGTCGCAGGGTGCGAACTTCGGCACCGCGAGCATCGGGCAGTTGCAGGTCCCGCTGAGCGCGACGGGCGGCGACGGCACCTACGCCTGGTCGGTGATTGCCGGCTCGCTCCCGCCCGGCGTGTCGCTGCGAACCGATTTACCCTCGTTCTTCCCGTCGACCGCCAGCGCCGGTCTGATCGGCGTCGCGACCACGCCGGGCACCTACAACTTCACGCTGCGCGTGACGAGCGGGGGCCAGACCGCCGATCAGGCCAGCACGCTGAAGATCGCTTTGCTACGCATGAAAGACAGCCACCAGTTGCCCGATGCCTTCGTCGGCACGTTCTATACGTACACGCTGACCGCGCTTGCCAACGCCGGCGCGGTTACGTGGACCAACTCCGATGTCTCCTCGTTCCCTGTTCCGCCAGGTCTGACGCTGAGCGCGGCAGGCGTGCTGTCGGGAACCCCGACGGCCGCCGGCAGCTACAACATCAGCTTGAGCCTCAACGACGGCACCGACACGGTGTTCCAGGGGCAGAGTCTGCGCATTTCCGCGATCAGAATTACGACGCCCGGCGTGCTGCCGAATGCCACTCAGGGCGCGGCGTACTCGGCCTCGGTCGCCGCGTCTGGCGGAACTGGCAGCTACACGTTCTTCGCCAACGGTCTGCCGAACGGCCTGTCGATGAACTCGGCCGGAGGCATCTCGGGCACCACCAATAATGTCGGCAACTTCTCCGTCTACGTGACCGCCACCGACACCAATAACGTGTCGTACACGAAAAGGATGTCGATTGACGTCGTCGGCGTGCCGGCGCGGCTGCCGAGCATCAGGCCGTATGGCCCCGCCGCCGACGACTGCACCATCGGCGTGCCGTGCAACCGTGGATTCGGCGTCTACTCCGGCGGCACCGCGCCGTTCGCGTGGTCGGCCACCGGCCTGCCGGCGGGCATGTCGATTCGCACCGGCGACGGCGTGACGAGCAGCTGGTTGACACCCGGCGACGCGGAACTCTGGGGCTCGCCGAGCGCGCTGGGGACCTATAACGTCCAGCTGACGGTGACGGATGCCGACGGCACGACGGCGAGCAATACCTTCCCGCTGACGGTCTCGCCACTTTTACAGACAACCTTCCTGCCGAACGGCACGCTCGACACCGCCTACGCGTCCACGCTGCGCGTTATCGGCGGCTCGGGCCCCTACAGTGCGGTGCAGACCGGCGGCCTGCTGGCGGCGGGGCTCACCCTCAATTCCAACACGCTCACATTGAGCGGCACGCCGGCCGAAAGCGGCTCGTTCAACCCCCGGCTCACCTACACCGATTCGGCGAGCCAGACGCTGAGCGTCACGAACTATTTCTTCATCAACGGCGCCGGTTCGGGTGGGATCAGTATCAACACGAGTTCCAATCTGGGCTCGACGACGACGGGGCAGTCGTATTCGAGAACGCTCAACGCCTGCTGCGCCGGATCGATCACGTGGTCGCAAATTGGCGGATCGCTGCCGTCGGGCGTGACCCTGTCCTCGGGTGGCCTGTTGAGCGGCACGCCGTCGACCTCAGGCGTATTCAGCTTCCTGGTAAAGGCGGCCGACTCGGGGAATGCCGCGAACTACGCGGTGCGGCAGTTCACGCTCAGCGTCACGACCATCAACATCACGACCAGTTCCACGTTGCCGTTCGGCAACGTCGGCACCGCTTACAGCCAGACCCTCGCGGCAACCGGCGGAACCGGGTCGCTGACATGGTCGGTCGCGCCGTTCAACTACCTGCCGCCGGGATTGTCACTCGGCGCGTCGAGCGGCGTGCTGAGCGGCACGCCGACGGCCACCGGGCAGTTCAGTTTCACCGTCAACGTTACCGACGGAAGCCAGACCGCGTCGCGAACCTTCAGCGTGTCCATCTATCCGTTCGGCGTGACTCCGCCGCTGGGTCTGAACATCGGGCCGAATTTCTCGCCGATCATCGGCCGGTTCACCGTGCAGCTCGCGGCGACCGGCGGCGTGCCGCCCTACCAATATTCGCTGACGCCAGGCGCGACCGTCATTCCAGGGATGCGGGTGCAGAACGGCGCACCGCTGCCGACGTCGTTCCCCTCAACCGTCACCGGCGGGTACCTCGGTGTGCTCACGACGGCTGGAACCTACAACACGTCGATTCGTGTCACCGATTCGGCGGGCGCGACACTCGACTGCGCCATCACGGTCTCGGTTGCGGCCTTCGCCATCGTTTCTCAAACCAGCCTGCCGAAGGCGACCCTCAATACCCAGTACTCGTTCGCGAACATGGCATTCCCCGCCACCGGCAACTATTCGTGGTCGGTGACCAACCTGCCGGCCGGTCTCAGTATCAATAGCTCGACCGGCGTGATCTCCGGCACGCCGACGACAGCCGGCACCTTCTTCCTGACCCTGTTTCTGACGGATGTCGCTACCTCACAGACGATTTCGCTGAACCCGACGCTGACGGTCGATCCGTTCGCGATTACAACGGGCGGCGTGTTGCCTCAAGGCACGGTGGGCACACCCTACAACCTAACCCTTGAGGCGCCGGGCTGCGGCAGCGGCTGCATGTGGACTGGCTCGTCACTCCCAACTGGACTCGTGTTGAGCTCGAATGGCGTCATCTCCGGAACGCCGATGTTCTCGTTCAACGGCCCCTTCACGATCGCCGCGAGCGGGCCGAACGGCTTCGTCCAAAAACGGTTCGGGCTCGTGATTGGGAGCACCACGGCGTCAGCCCTTCAGATTTCGACCAGCACGCCATTGGTGACCACCGTTGGCGGTTTTGTCACCACGACGCTCGTCGCTAATGGCGGAACGCCGCCGTACGCGACGTGGTCGGTGCAATCCGGTTCGCTGCCGCCCGGCGTGACGCTGCAGGGCCCGGGCGACACCCTCAGCTCGAACCTCACCCCGATTTTCATGTATTTAGCCGGCCGGCCGATGGTGATCGGCACCTACAACTTCACCCTTGCGGTCACGGATGCCGCGAATGTGACGGCGACCAGGGCGTTCACGTGGAACGTCTCGCCGCTTGCCAACGCGTACTTCTCGCTGCCGCTGTCAGGCACGACCCTGATGTTCAACGCCGCGTACAGCCAGCCCTTGCTGGCCATGGGCGGGACATCGCCGTACACGTGGACCACCACCGGGACGATGCCGGCGGGGCTGACCCTGTCAAGCACCGGTGTCGTGAGCGGCACGCCGACGACGGCCGGCTTCCTCACTACCCCGATTCAGGTGACGGACTCCGGTTCCGGGAACTCGTTCGCGTTTAGCCTGTCCTTCAACATCAACGGCGGCCGCATCAGCGGCCGGGTGACGAGCGCAGCCACGGGCGCCGGCCTCGCGAACGTCTCGGTGGAGATTTACAACTCGTCTGGTGGCTTTGTCGCGGGTTCCTCGACCGACGCTTCCGGCAACTACACGTCGTCGGCGTTGCCAACAGGCACGTTCTTCGCGCGCACGTTCAACTCGCAAGGCTTGATCGACCTGGTGCACAGCAACATCACGTGCGCCGGGTGCAGCCCGACGAGCGGCACGCCGATCACGGTGACCTCGCCGAACACGACCCCGAACATCGATTTCGCGTTGGTCGCGGGTGGCCGAATCAGCGGCACGGTGACGGATGCCACGACGACGGCAGCGCTCGCCAACGTCTCGGTATTGATCTACAACTCGACGGCCGGCTTTGTCACTTCCGGACAGACCGATGCGTCGGGCAACTACATCTCGAGATCCGGCCTGCCGACCGGCAACTACTTCGCGCGAACCAATTCGCAGAGCTACGTCAACCGTCTCTACAACAACATCGAGTGCATCGGCTCGGCGTGCGATCCGACCACGGGCACAGCGATCGCGGTGACATCGCCCGACCCTACGGGCAGCATCAACTTCGCGTTGACGTTGCCGGGTGTGCCGGCGATCTCGTCCATCTCGCCGTCGTCGATCGGCGTCGGCGCGGCGACGTTCACGATGACCATCACCGGCACCGGGTTCGTGGATAGGTCGCAGGTGCTGGTCGACGGCGCTTCACGAACGAGGACCATCGTGTCAGGCACGCAACTGACCGCGACGATCCCAGCGAGCGATGTTGCGACGGCGGGCACTCGCTTGATCACCGTGGTGACCTCAGCGCCTGGCGGCGGGACCTCGAACAGCCTGACGCTGACGGTGACGGCCGCGGCGGCGAAGGCGGCGCTGACGAGCCCGACGCCGGGGTCGATTCTGACCGGGTCGACCGTGACGTTCCAGTGGAACACCGGGACCAGTGTGTCGCAATACTGGCTCTACGTGGGGACCGGCAGCGCGGGGTCGGCGAATCTGTATAACGCGTCGCAGGGTACGGACCTGTGGCGGACCGTGTCGGGGCTGCCGACCAACGGGAGCACGGTGAACGTGCGGCTGTGGTCGAACCTGGCGACGGGGTGGGAGTTCAATGACTACACGTTCACCGCGGCGACGGTGGCGACGGCGAAAGCGGCGCTGACGAGCCCGAC
>JAUSDY010000062.1 GCA_030650395.1 Acidobacteriota bacterium
GGCCGCATCGACTTGCGCGAAGGACTTGGCAGGCCGGCCGAAGGCCTCAGCGTGAGCGCCAGCACACCTGGCGTGGTGTTCGAGGACCTGTTGATCCTGCCGAGCAGCGTGCCCGAAACGCTGCCGGGCACGCCGGGCCACCTCCGCGCGTTCGACGTGAAGACGGGCAAACAGCGATGGATTTTCCACACCATTCCCCAGCCGGGCGAGGTGGGCTACGAGACGTGGCCGCCGGACGCCTACAAACTCTCGGGCGGCGCCAACGCATGGGCAGGCGTCACCGTGGATCCGAAGCTCGCGATGGTCTTCGCCGCCACAGGGTCGGCATCATTCGATTTCTACGGCACGACCCGCCACGGCGACAACCTGTTCGCCAACTGCGTGCTCGCGCTCGACGCGCGCACCGGCAAACGGGTCTGGCATTTTCAGGGGATCAAGCACGACGTGTGGGATTGGGATTTCCCGGCGCCGCCGAGTCTCGTCACCGTCAAGCGCAACGGCCGATCGGTCGATGCGGTCGCGCAGATCACGAAGCACGGCGACGTCTTCGTGTTCGATCGTCGCACCGGCGCGTCGCTGTTTCCGATCGAGTATCGCAAGGCGCCACCGTCATCCATTGACGGCGAGCTGGTGGCAACTACGCAGCCGCATCCCGTGAAGCCGCCGCCGTTCGCTCGACAGGGCCTCACCGAAGACATGTTGACGACCCGCACGCCCGAGGCGCACGCCGCCGTGCTCGAACGCTTCCGAAAGATGAAGTCGGGCTTTTTCACGCCACCGTCGCTCGAAGGCACGATCGTGTTCCCTGGCTTCGACGGCGGCGCCGAGTGGGGTGGGGCGGCATTCGATCCCGACACGGGACTGCTCTACGTCAACTCGAACGAGATGCCGTGGATCGTCAAGCTGATCCCCAACAACGACACGTCGCTGTACAACTCGAAATGCGCGACGTGCCATCGCGAAAATCGCACCGGCACGACGGTGGCGCCGTCGCTTGTCGACATCGGCGGACGCCGCACCCGCGACGAGATCGTGACGATCGTCCGCCAGGGCACGGGGCGCATGCCGGCGTTCCCCGACATGGGCGCGCGCAATATCGGCGACGTCGCGGACTTCCTCATCACCGGCAAAGATAAGGGCGCCGATCCCGCGCTGAAGAACGATCCGAGCTGGCTCAAGTACCGAAGCGACGGCGAGTCGATTTTTCTCGACCCCGACGGCTACCCTGCGATTACGCCGCCATGGGGCACGCTCAATGCGATCGATCTCAATGAAGGCACCATCCGCTGGAAGATCCCGTTCGGCGAGTTTCCCGAGCTCGCCGCCAAGGGGCTGACCAACACCGGCAGCGACAACTACGGCGGCCCGCTCGTCACGGCGGGAGGGTTGGTCTTCATCGGCGCCACCAACTTCGACAAGAAGTTCCGCGCCTACGACAAGCTGACCGGAGCACTGCTGTGGGAGACGATCCTGCCCGCGGCCGGCAACGCCACCCCATCCGTGTACCGCATCAAGGGGCGGCAATTCATCGTGATCGCGTGTGGCGGCGGCAAGAACGGCGCACCGTCGGGCAGCAGCATCGTGGCGTTTGCGCTGCCGAGGAGCTGAAGAGGCGGCCCACGCCTCATCGAGAGCGCCGGAGCGTCTCTAACTCTTTCCGAAGGGGCAACCAGTAGCGCTTGTCCCGCTCGCGCTCGGCGGTCTCTTCTGCTCGAAGCGCCCGTTCCAATGCGTCGCCCTTGCCGGCCAACGCTGCCGCGAGGAGCGGTCTATCGGGGATCAGCCGCCGAGAGAGCGCGGCACTCTTCCGGGCGACGTGACTGAGAAGCTCCGGCGTGCGGAGTTCCCGAAGCCAGAAGGTGATCTGAGGGGTCGAGGGTTTGCAGCGGTGCTGAAAGTAGTGCGCTTCGACCAGGCGCCGGATCATCGGCCAGTCTTTGTCGCGCTGGGTCTTCTTGGCCTGGACCAGATCGGGCAAGGCCAGGACATCGCATGGAGAACCGTCGGGCAGCTCAAGGGTCGTGCGCCGCCGCCAGAGCTTGGCAAACGTGTCCACGCCCCGCATGTGCGACATCACGTCCACGCGCATCCGAAGCGCATCCGGGTGCTGGCAGCGGAAGTGTATGGCGTGGCCGCGTCGGAGATACTTCAGTTCGAACGGCGGAACGGCGATGACGTCGGCGCGCAGGTCGGCGAGTGCCCCTCGCAGCCGTACGAGGTTGGTCGCGGCCGCGAGAATCGCAAAGTCCGTGTCACGGCTAAACTCGGCCGCGCCGTAGAACACGCACGCCTGCCCGCCCATGAGCAGGGCGCGCACGCGGTGCTCGCGCATCGAAGAAAGGACTTTGCGTATCGGGTTCGGGATCAAGTGACCCTCCGAGCCACAGATAGGTCTGCCACAGCTTCTCGCTCTCCAGCCACCGCTGCGCGGGCGTGAGCCGATACCACTCGGCCCATTCGTCCTCGATGAG
>JAUSDY010000063.1 GCA_030650395.1 Acidobacteriota bacterium
TTGCCGAACTGGTCGACACCGGCAAACGCGGGCACCACAGCGCCGGCCTGCGGGCCCAGCTTGGATGTGTCGATCGCCGCGGGGGCCTGGCCGGCCCGACCCGGGACAGACAAGGCCAGCGCGGCCAGCATGACGAACAATTGAGTCCTCATCGTGCGTGAGATGCCTCCTGCAATGATTAGTTTCACCATGTGGGTGGTATCGTCGAGTCGGTGCGGGTGGGGCCCGCCAGGTCACTCATGACACTCCTCTTCTCGTATCTTCGAAACTATACCTCCCTCGTGGCGCTCGCGCTCGTGCTGGCCACGATCAACCAGGTCTTCTCGCTGCTCGATCCACTGATCTTCCGGTACGTCATCGACGAGTACGCCACCCGCTTCCAGGACTACTCGACCGGACAGTTCTTTCGCGGCGTCAGTTGGCTGCTGGCCGCGGCGATGGGCGTGGCGTTTGTGTCGCGCGTCGCCAAGAATTTCCAGGACTACGTGATCAGCGTCATCACGCAGCGGCTCGGCGCTCAGCTTTACGCCGACGGCATCCGGCATTCGCTCGACCTGCCGTACTCGACGTTCGAAGATCAGCGCAGCGGCGAAACGCTCGGCAAACTGCAAAAGGTCAGGACCGACGTTGAAAAGCTGATCGCGGTGTCGATCAACGTGCTGTTTACGTCGCTGGTCGGCATCATCTTCGTGATGGTCTACGCCTTCAGCGTGCACTGGCTGATCGCCCCGGTCTACTTCCTGACGGTGCCGGTGCTCGGCATCCTCAGCTCGGTCTTGAGCCGCAAGATCAAGGTCATTCAAAAGGTCATCGTCGCCGAAACGACGGCGTTGGCCGGCTCGACGACGGAGTCGCTGCGCAACATCGAGCTGGTCAAGAGCCTGGGCCTGGCTCAGCAGGAAATCGGGCGGCTGAACGGAACGACCGACAAGATTCTTCGACTCGAGTTACGGAAGGTGCGCTACCTCAGGAGCCTGAGCTTCATCCAGGGCACGGCCGTCAACTTCCTCAGGACCAGCATCCTGTTCCTGATGCTGTATCTGATCTTCGCGCAGCAGATCACGGTCGGGCAGTTCTTTTCGCTCTTTATCTATTCGTTCTTCATCTTCGGTCCGCTGCAGGAGCTCGGCAACGTCATTAACACCTATCGGGAAACCGAAGCGTCGCTCGCTAATTTTGAGGCCATCCTCGCGATTCCGAAGGAGCGCCGGCCAATTCATCCGGTGTCGATCGGTCCGCTGACGTCGTTGGCGTTCGAAGCGGTCGGGTTTCAACACCAGACCGCTTCATCGCCGGCGCTCAGCGAGATCTCGTTCGAGGTGTCGCGCGGCGAGACGGTGGCCTTCGTCGGACCGTCGGGCGCCGGCAAGACCACGCTCGTCAAGCTGCTGGTGGGCCTGTACACGCCGAACAGCGGGCGCATCCTTTACAACGGACAGCCGAGCACGGACGTCGATCTGGAGGGATTGCGCGAGGGTATCGGGTTCGTCACGCAGGACGCGCAGCTGTTCTCGGGCACCATCCGGGAGAACCTGCTGTTCGTGAATCCCTCCGCATCAGACGCCGACTGCCTCGAGGTCCTGCATCAGGCCGCCTGTGACAGCCTGTTGGCGCGTGCGGATAAAGGACTGGATACGCTGATTGGCGAGGGCGGCGTGAAGGTCTCGGGTGGTGAGAAGCAGCGTCTGTCGATCGCGCGCGCGTTGTTGCGAAAGCCGCAATTGCTGTTATTCGACGAGGCCACTTCTTCGCTGGACTCGCTGACGGAGGAAGGCATCACCGAGACCATTCGCGCGGTGGCCGCCAGCCGCGACGTGATCACGCTGATGATTGCGCACCGGTTGTCGACGGTCCTTCATGCCGACCGGATCTTTGTGTTGGAGCAGGGCCGGATTGTGGAATCGGGACGCCACGATGAACTGCTCGAGCGCAAGGGGCTGTATTACGCGATGTGGCGGCAGCAGATTGGCGAGCGCCGAGCTCCATCGCCATCGGTCGCCACCCCGGCAATGGCAGTGAGGTGATCCATGGAGACAAGAAGCGTTCCTCTTTCGAACGGCAGTTCGACAGCATATGACCAACTGGTCATGTGTCGACGACCACCACCAACGTTGTGCAGCTCAAGAGCCGGCTGAGCGAATACCTGCGCATCGGGCACCTGGCACCGGGAGGAAATCCGGACGAAGCACTGAAGGCGGCAGACGAGGCGATGTATCGAACCAAGCCGGGGCGCAGCGGGCGACCCTCCTAGCGATGTCGAGTCCGCGGGCCGCGTCATAATAACGGGGTGCCTCGCCTTCGCTTCGCCCCATCCCCCACCGGCTACCTACACGTGGGCGGCGCGCGCACGGCTCTGTTCAACTGGCTCTACGCGCGCCGGCACGGCGGCACGTTCATTCTTCGCATCGAAGATACCGACGTCGAACGCAATCAGCCCGAGATGGTCACGGGCATCCTCGACGGACTGCGCTGGCTCGGCATCGACTGGGACGAGGGCCCGGACGTGGGCGGCCCGCACGCGCCGTATTTTCAATCGCAACGGCTCGAGCGCTATCGCGCGGCCGCGCGCGAGTTGGTGGCGAATGGCCACGCCTTCGAAGACGAGGGCGCGATCCGTTTCAAGGTGCCGCCGGGGAAGACCTCGTTCACCGACAGCGTGCACGGCCCGATCGAGTTCGACAACGAGCACATTGAGAATTTTGTGATCCTGCGCTCCGACACGCACCCGACCTATCACCTCTCCGTTGTCGTCGACGACATTGACATGGACGTGACCCACGTCGTGCGGGGCGACGATCACATTTCAAACACGCCGAAGCAAGTGTTGCTCTACCACGCGTTCGGCAAGACCCCGCCGTCATTCGCGCACGTGCCGTTGATCATGGGCGCCGACAAACAGCGCCTCAGCAAACGCCACGGTGCGACCTCGGTGATGGAATACGAGAAGCAAGGCTACCTGCCCGAGGCGATGTTCAACTTTCTCTCGCTTCTCGGCTGGGGCACGGGCAGCAACGACGAGCTGTTTACAAAGGACGAACTGATCCAGCGCTTCAACCTGGAAGGGATCAGCGGCGGCAACGCGGTCTTCAACACCGAGAAGCTCGACTGGTTCAACCACCGGCATTTGCTTCGCCTCACCGATCAAGAGCTCGTGGCTCGGCTGAAAGGGCTTGAGGGCTTGGACGGGCTCGAGGGCTTGAAGGACCTCTCGAAGGTGCTCTCCCTTCTGCGGCCCAGATGCAAGAAGTTGACGGATTTTCCAGACCAGCTCCGCCCGTTCTTTGTCGATCCCACGGAGTACGATGCTGAAGGCGTGAAGAAGCACCTCTCCGCGCCGGAGATGCCCGATCACTTGAACGCGCTGCGCGACGTTTACGCAACCGTGTCGCCATTCGACGAGGCCACGCTCGAGCAGACGCTCAGGTCGCTGGCCGATTCGCGCGGCATTAAAGCCGGTGCGCTGATTCACGGTACACGCCTGGCCATGACGGGTCGTATGGTGAGTCCAGGACTGTTCGAAATGCTTGTCTTGCTCGGCCGCGAGCGCGTGATTGCGAGGCTCGCACGTTTCGTCTCGACCTTGAAAAAATGAAACGACGTGACTTCATCCGCCTCGCGGGCGCCGCTGCCCTGAACCCTCGTATCGAACCCTCGTGGGGAACCTTCGTGCAGAACCGTCGTGAGGAACCCGACTACATCATCGTCGGCGCTGGATCGGCCGGTTGCGTGCTCACCAATCGCTTGTCGGCCGGCGCGTCGATTCGAGTCCTGCTGCTCGAAGCCGGCGGGCCCGACAACGACAACCCTGCCATCACCACGCCGGGCCGATGGGTTTCGCTGATCGGCTCGCCATACGACTGGGGTTACACAACAGAACCCGAAGCGGGACTCACCAACCGGCGGCTGACGTTTCCGCGCGGCAAGGTATTTGGCGGGTCGAGCGCAATCAATGCCATGACGTTCATCCGCGGCCATCGCCTGTGTTTCGACAAGTGGAAGGAAATGGGCAACACGGGCTGGGGCTACGACGACGTGTTGCCGCTGTTCAAGAAGTCGGAACGAAACGAGAGCGGCGGCAACGAGTTCAGGGGCGGGGATGGGCCGCTCGCGGTGTCGTATTGCACCGATCCGCATGCGGGCCACCGCGCCTTTCTCGCCGCCGCCTGGCAAAACGGATTCAAGGCCGACGCGCGGTTTGATTTCAACGAGCCCGCCCCGAACAACATCGCGGGTTATTACCAGAAGAACATCCTCGACGGGAAACGGCATAGCGCTGCTGAGGCCTATCTCGAGCCGGCGCTGCCGCGTCCCAACCTCGAAGTGCGATCGCGCGCCCACGCGACGAAGCTGATCGTCGAAGGCCGCAAGGTCGTCGGCGTCGAGTACCTGCGCGACGGCAAGATCGAAAGCGCGCGAGCCGCACGTGAAGTGTTGCTGTCAGCGGGCGTGATCGATTCTCCGCGGCTTCTGATGCTCTCCGGCATCGGGCCGGCGGATCATCTCAAGGCCAACGGCATCGCCGTCGTTGTCGATCTGCCGGGCGTCGGGCAAAACCTGCAGGATCACTTGAAGCTGTCGATCCGCTGGACCGGCAAGACGGAGCTGCCAGGCTCGACGGTCACCGCAGGCATGTTCACGAGAACAATTCCGGGGGCACTGGGCACGATCCCCGACCTGCAGTTCTATGTCGGACGCGGCCTCGAGACACCCGACACGTTCGTCACCATTACGATCTCGCTCGCGCAACCGAAATCGCGCGGCGAGGTGCGGCTTCGTTCGAGCGATCCGGCCGCCGCGCCGATCATCCGCGGCAATTACCTGCAGGAGCAGGCGGATGTCGACGTGCTGGTCAGGGGCGTGAAGCTGGCGCGGTGGTTCGGCGAAGCGGAAGCGTACGAGCCGCTGCGCGCGGAAGAGATCGAGCCCGGTGCTGCGGTGAAGAACGACGCCGACATCGCCACGTTCGCGCGCAGGGCATCGGACACGATCTATCACCCGGCCGGTACATGCAAGATGGGGCCGGCCACCGACATTGCTGCCGTGGTCGACTCGAATCTCCGCGTCCGCGGCGTCGACGGGCTCCGCATCGCCGACGCGTCGGTGATGCCGGAGGTCGTGAACGCCACGACCCACGCCGCTTGCGTGATGATCGGCGAAAAGGCCGCGCTGCTAGTGGGCCGCTAGTGGGCGACTGACTCGCGCGAGACTTCCTTGACGAGTTCGCCGGTCTCCCTCTCGCTCGCGACCAGTGCGACGTCAGCCTGCGAGATGATGCCGCAGCAGCAGCCGCTGGCGTCAACCACCGGCACACGGCGGATCTGATGCTCTTCCATCGTCGCGACGACATCGTCCAGCGTGCAATCTTCCTTGACGGAGATCACCGGCTGGGTCATCGCGTCCTGGGCGGTCTTGCCGCACGGGTCCTGGCCCTTGGCGACGATGCGACACACGATGTCGCGGTCGGTGACGACGCCGATGAGCTTCTTGTCGGCATCGACGACGGGAATTTCACCGCAGTCGCACTCAACCATGAGCTTGGCGACTTCGTTGAGGGTGGTGTCCGCGTTGCAGCACTGCGGATTGGCGGTCATGAGGTCTTTCGCAAGGTTCGACATGTCTCGGACTCTTGCAAATTTCCGACCACGCTCAGGCCGCTTGAGCTAGAGCGTTATTGGGTATCCCGGGGGCGAGTTTGGTCCGTTACCCAACCAAGGTAGGCGCGGTGTATGGTCGAGCCACGGCCTGGTTAGCGCTGCTGTGCGTATGATCCACAGACTTGACCCTCGTCCCCGGCAAGCGCCTCGGTATGTACGAAGTCACGGCGGTATGGCCGGACCCGAGGCGCGCCCGATCAATCAAGGAGCAATTATGAATCGTGTGACGTCCGCTCGACTGGCGCTGGCGTGTCTGCTGATTGGCATGGTGCTCTGTTCCGAGGTAACGACGGCGCAGGCACCGGCGGCGCCGCCCGCTCAGGCGCTTACGTATGAAATGGCACAGCAGGTGATCGATGCGGCGGAGGCCGAGGCGCGCAAGAACAAATGGAACGTCACCATCGTCGTCACCGACGCCGCCGGCGTGCCGGTGGTGCTGCGGCGGCTGACCGGCGCCAGCCCGCGCTCGTATGACATCGCGACGCGCAAGGCCGCCACCGTCGTGGCGACAAAGCTGGCCACGTCGGCCTATGGCGAACAGCTCAAGGCCGGCACGGTCAAAGAAGTGCCCAACGGCATCACCTTCGCCGGCGGTGTCCCGATCATGCGCGGCACGGAGTTCATCGGCGCGGTCGGCACCAGCGGCGTCCGCGCCATCGAGGATGAACAGATCTCGAAGGCCGGTGCCGGTGTCGTCAAGTAGCGCGCCTTCTTCCCGACACGTCGCCCGGAACTACGCATCCATCGGGAGCAGCCGGAACGGCTTTCCGCCTGCGCCGCGCAGGGTCCTGAAGTGGCGTTCGTCGGTGCAGAGCAGGTCGAGGGTCCGATGGCGGTCCGCCAGGACCACGACGGAGGCGTCAGCCAGGCCGACGGCAAGGTCGGCGTACTTTTCCATGATTCGCCCGCACAGCGCGACGTCATCGGCGGCGAACGGTTCGAGCTGATACGCACCGCGGTGGACTTCGTGGACGAGTGCGATCTGCGCGGCATGACCCACGCGTGTGCCGATCAGATAATCGAGCTCCGCCAGCACCAGGGGTGAGAGGATGCGCGGCGGCCTCGACGCCACGAGCGCCGCCGCCGCCCGGCTGTGCAGGCGCTCATTGGCGTCGAGCGCCGCGTAGAGGCCGCCGGTGTCGAGGACGATCATTGGCGGCCGAAGCCGTCCAGCGCCGCATCGATGTTCTCGGCGATCGACGGCCCGGCCGCTCGGAACAATGGCAGCGTCGGCGCCGGTGTGCCGGCGTCGCTGGTGATCCGCGCCACCGCTTCGCGCATCAGCGCGGCCTCGCTGCAGCCCCGTTGCCGCGCGGTCCTGCCCAGCGCCCGCTTCAGCTCACGCGGCAGATAGACGGTGGTCTTTGTCATGCCCTATCTATACCATACATATACCACCCATTGGGTGGCACCATGGTGGACGGCGAACGGGCTGGTGGCGCTGTGCCGCGTGATTTACAAGCGCGCGGCATGCTGCCCGTTTCGGCGCGCGAGATGCTCGACATCCTGTTCGATCAGGAGCCCGCCTGGCCGAAGCTCATGCGAAGCGTGAGCGGAGGCTGGCTGGGAGGCAGGGAGTCTCTACGCGAGATTCAAGAAACCCAGTAAACACGGGCGTTTTCTAGCAAGCGCCATAACGCCAGCGACTTGGCGTTTTCGGACCCTGTCGTCGGCTTTCGTCCGTTTGCGTCCTGTGTCGGGTCTTGCCAGCGCAATGACACTCGAAATGACACTCGACGACAACGAGACAGATCGCGAAGGTGGAGCTGAGCACCTTGGAGATCCTAGACTCGTCACGCGGCAGGCCGGATGTCACATCTTCTGACCCACCTGTTGTAGTATGCTACTCCCATGCTGACCGTCCCCGAGGCCGCCCGCCGTGTGCGCTGCAACCCGGAGACCGTCCGGCGCTGGATTCGGTCCGGCCGTCTCCCGTCGCGCCGCGCCGGGACGCAGCACCTCATCGAGGAGTCGGATCTGCGAGCGCTCGTCCCACCGGGCGAGATTCGCCTGCCCGCGACGTGGCGCAGGACCGCCACGGGTGAGCCGATGCCCGACGTCGTCCGCGCCGTCCGCCGTTCGCGCGAAGGGCGCTGACCCGTGATCGTCCTCGACGCCAGCGCGGCCGTCCAGGCGTGTCTGGCGGCCGGCGGTTTCGACCTGTTCGGAAGCGAGCGCCTCATCGCGCCCGTGCTGTTCTGGTCCGAGGTGTCGTCGGCGTTGCACGAGATGCGTTGGCGTAAGGAGATCTCCGCAGAGCTGGCGGACATCGCGTTCGAACGATTACTCGGGGCTCCGGTGTCGCGGCGCAGCCCGAAGCGGTTGCGCCGCGAAGCGTGGCGAGTCGCCGAGGAGCTCGGCTGGATGAAGACGTACGACGCTGAGTACGTCGCGCTGGCACGGATGGCGCGCTGCCGTCTCTTCACGGTGGACGCTCGCCTGCGCCGCGGCGCAGGCCACGTAGTGCAGATCATCGGGCCTGGAGATCTCTAGCCCGACGTGCTGCGGCTGATCGACACCTGGCGCAGGTGAACCCGACACCTGGGGACGCGGAGCAGATCGCGAATGAACTCTCCGCTGCTTCGAGCAGCATCTGAGGGGTGCCATGTCGATGACAGTCAAAGGGGTGTACCGGAACGGCCGCATCGTGCTGCTTGAGACTCCCAAGGGAGTCGAAGAGGCGGAGGGAGTGGTCACGTTTCCGGACACGGCCATTTCGCCCGTAGACGCGACTGCCCGAGAGGCGCGGCCGCCGTCACACGGCCGAGATTATCTTGGGGGTTTTCAGGCGGGATCGCCAACGACTTGGATGGTGTCCTCGACTCGCGCGTCGAGAGTGAACCCTTCGAACGTCATCAACATCCGACCGACCTGTTCCCACGTGAATGGCTTGCCGTCAATGACGATGAGAGGCAGTGCGCCGTTCGTGTCAGAGTCCCACTCGATGCGTCCGACAAGACGCTGGTCGGACGTGAGCTGCCAGCCGAACTCGGTACGCTCGACGTGGCGCCGCGCCATCTCGCGACGCATGTCGGCGTACAAATGTCGAAAGAGTTCCCATGCGTCGGTCTCGATCTCTCCCAGCACACGGAAGCAGTAACCGAGTTGCTGGTCGTTCGTGATCTCCAGCGCTTCCATCTCGTGGCCGGTCGCCACGAGCATTGACCGGATCTGGAAGGTGTGCGGAACTCCGTCTGCATCGGTGATCACGATTGGCTGGAGCGGCGTGTGGTCGAAGGCGACGCCCAGCCGATCCGCCATTTCGCGATTGAAACATGGGTGGCAGCGGTCGCCCTCTCCGGCAACCGAGATCGAATCAAACGACCCCAGCGCCTTACCGCACGCGCCGCATTTGCTGTCCTGGCTCATGTCTACATCCTCATCGAAGGCGGCGCAACGTCATGTGCGAGCGCGTCTGCTTGGGCACCGCATTGATCGCCGTCGAGGCCGAAGGCGAGCACCATCTTGCGGACGCGCGTTTTCGCCTTGCAGCGGGGGCACCGGGTGAACGCCTCGTGCCTATGCGGATTCAGGAAAAAGGAAAATCGCGGCGTGAGCTGGCCCATTTTCTGGCGAGGTCTTTGTTGCGCCATGTTCATGTGCCGCACGGGGTCGGTCTCGAAATGATTGACGTTCTGTCGGAGTGCGACCCGGGTTTCGAACTTGGCTGGGAGGCAGGGATTCGAACCCCGATAAGCAGAGTCAGAGTCTGCTGTCCTACCGTTGAACGACCTCCCAGTAGGTTGGAACCTCTGATTATACGTAACGGGCCGAACAGCGGGCAAATCGCGTCCTTTTAGCTGGCTCGGCGAGAGAAACTCGGCCCGCCTGACCGTCTATGATTTCAGAGGCTGACGCTCATGGCCCTTTACGCCTTTGACGGAACGTGGAACACGCGTTCAGGGGCGCATCCCTCTGGTGACGGACGATCAGTCACTGAAGAAAGCGCGCGAGGGTACCGCGATGCTGATCGACCTGGTGATGCGGGCGGCCAGGGAGCGCGGCTGGAGCCAGCCGGCGGAAGTCTTCTTGCGTCTCGCGCTCGCAAATCGCCGGCACCTGTTCCCGTTTACCGATTAAGGCTGGCTCGATCTTTGAGTACGTTATCCCCTATGGCTGACCCGGTTCAAGATTCTAGCGAGGATATCCAAGGGGGACTTTCAGAGCAGGAGAAGCGCGACAACGTCGTTCGACTCGCGTTCGGCGGAGAATCCGAACGGTTCGACACGTTTTGCCGCACTCTCGACGAGTTCGTGCCGCCCGGCACCAACGTGATCTTGCGAGGCAGCGCCGTGACCGGCCTGCGCTGGCGCGACGGCGAGCCCTTCGACGCCGATGGCCCGGGCACGAGCGACCTCGACATTACGCTCGTCGGCGACGGCGGCATCCACTATTTCAACCTGACGGGATTCTACGTTCCAGGCGTGCACTCACGGCCACTCAGCGACGACGATCCCGACATCGCGCCGGACCTCGTGCCGCTGAGACAGCAGCTGATGGACATGGTCAAACGGCCCGTCAACCTCCAGGCATCACGCGACATCGTCACCCGGTTCCGCGGCGATCTGCTTGGGCAACCGTACTTGACGCTGTGCACCAAACCAGAGGGGCTGTCGCTCAGCCGGCCCCCAATGCCTGAATGACCTTCCGGCTGCTGACCTACAACATCCTCAACGGCGGAGTGGGACGCACGGAAGCGATCGCGAGGGTGATCAACGGATGCGCGCCAGACCTGGTGTTGCTGCAGGAGGCCACCGATCCGGCAAACGTCGAGCGACTTGCGCAAGCCACCGGGATGGCAGACTGGCGGGCGTTCCGGCGGCAGTCGCTGGGATTTCTGAGCCGGCGCCCGGTGTCGTTCTGCCAATGGGTCCGTCCGCGGATCTCGCGGCACGCGTTCGTTGAAGTGGTGCCCGCGGGCGACCACGTGCGCGTCTTCGGCGTGCACCTCAGCGCCGTCCACGCGGCGTGGACGGAACAGCGGCGGGTGTTCGAGCTGCGCGCCTTGCTGCGCAGCATCGCTCATCACAAGGACGGGTTTCACGTGCTGGCGGGTGACTTCAATACGGTCGCGCCTGGCGACCCGTTCGAAGTCAACCGCCTGCCCTGGCGGTTGCGCCCATTGATGTGGCTCAGCGGTGGCAGCGTGCGGTGGCGCACCATCCAAACCATCATCGACGAAGGTTACGTCGACGCCTTCAAGTCGCTGCATCCTGCGGATCCAGGAATGACCCTGCCGACGACCGATCCGCACATCCGGATCGACTACGTGTTCGTTCCCAAGCCTCATGCCGGACGCGTGCTGGCGTGCGACGTGGTGAGGGATCCGGCAGCGGTCGGCGCGTCAGATCATTTCCCGGTGGTGGCGGATTTCCAGATCGACTGAACGAAGCGGCTGATCGCGCGCGGCTTCTCAGAACCGCCGCAGGTAGGACGCCTTGAAGAACAGGCCGCGGTTCACCGCCAGATACTTCGCGCGGCCGTCGTCCGGTCGAAGCGCCCCGATCTGATCGCTGCCCTTCTCGTAGAGCGAACCGTAGCCGGCGTGAAACACCGTGCCGGGCACAAACTCGTACGAGGCCAGCAGGTCGGTCAGCACACGCTCGGCCGAGCTGTCGTACTGCGCAAGGAACCGCACCAGGAAGTGCTTGTCGAATTGATAGGTCGTCTTGGCATTCACGATGTTGACGCTGTAGACACGCTCGCCGGTTGACGCACGGTCGAAGCGCACCATGTTCACGAAGATTTCCTGATTGAGGTGCTGGTTGGGTTGAAGCCCGAACCCGAAGCCGCCGCTGTGAGAGTGTCCCTGGAACGGATCGACGCGATCGTAAAAAATCTCAGGGCCGGAGTTGACGTAGCTGAAGACGTTCAACCAGCGGAGGATCTGGGCGCCGATGAAGGCGTTGGCGCCGCCGGTCTCGAACCGCCGGCCGATCCACGGCTCGAACCCGCGGCCGTAGCTGACACTCATGTGGCCCTGGCGCGTGAAGCTGAAGTCGAGCGAGACGCGGGCGAAGCCTTCATCGCCGTCCTGCACGTCGTCGTGCCCCCGCTTGCCAAAAAACGACGGCGTCACACGGCGCAGCCAGAAATTGGTGCCCTGCTTCGGATAGAAATTGACCGCGCTGTACAGGTTTCCCACGGTAAAACCGGTGCGGTTATAGAACGCGGTATCCATTTGAAACTCGCGCCCGTAGCGCTCGACCTGGCTGCCAATGGAGAAGCGGCGGGTCTCGTAGTTGTACGAGACCTGCGCGGCGGTGCCCCGGATGTCGCCGCTCGATCCGATGCCCGTCTGCGATGCCAGAAACGTCGCCGACAGCTGCTGCGTCGCGGAGGGTTTAATCGACAGGTCCCCGCCGATCACGCGATTGTGTCGGCCCGCGTGCTCGGTATCGGTGACGATGGCGCCGACGTAGTCCGCACGACGCAGCGCAAAAGTGGCGCGGCCGATCGTGTACAGCTTGTCGCGTTCGAATACGGCGCCGCCGCGGTTGCCGATGTCCTCCGGGTTGTCATCCCACGCATTGAGCACGCCGAACGTTGTCTTGCCGGAGGTCCCGGTGAGCTTGGTTCCCCAGAACGGATTGGAAATCCGGCGGGTGTGCACCGCGGTCCGCATGTTCCCCGGCCCGCCGGTGCCGGCGATGTTGAACAGCCCCATGCCTTCCATAAAGAAGGGACGCTTCTCAGAATAGAAAATCGGGAAGCGCTGGTTGATTTCGACCTGGAACGCATCGCTTTCGACCTGGCTGAAGTCAGGGTTGATGGTGCCATCGAACGTGATGTTTGAGGTGATGCCGAACTTGCCGCTGGCGCCGGCGTGGACGTCGCCATCGGCGGCATTCCATCGTTCGGCCGTCTCGCGATCCTGGCGGACGCCATAGGTGACGCTGGGCAACAGCTCGACCAGCCGCGGCTGCGTCAGGTTGGCGAACAACAGGTGCGCCGGCTGATCGAAGACCCATTGGCCTGGTGGCATCGGCGGCCACGAGTACGCAACGCCCATACGGCTGATCTTGCGGAAGAACACCAGGCCCATCCGCACCTGATCGCCGCTGGAAAACCTGAGCGTCTGCAGAGGTAACCGGATCTCGACGACGTAGCCGTCGTCCACGACCTTGCCGGCGCTGTACCACACGACGTCGGCGTCGAACTGCTCGCCGGAGGCCGAGGTGTTGAGCGCGTCCATCTGCACGCCGCTCGGGTTGACAAACAAGTGATAGGCGGTCTGGCCGGTGCCGGCCGAGTCGAGGCTGATCGCGATCCAGTCGTCGTTGAACGCGCTGTCGCGTTTGCTGATCGTGGTGCGGATCTTCGCGGGCTCGTGATCGAAGCTGTGAATGGCGAGGTAGATGTTGCGATCGTCGTAGGCGATCTTCACCTCGGTGCGCAGAGCCGCCGGCATCTTGTCGCCGCGGTTCGGTTGGTACGAGAGCCACTCGCCCAGCGGCAGGGCCTCCCGCTGCCAGACTTCGTCGTTCAGCACGCCGTCGATAATCGGCGGTTGTGCGGCGCGCGTGACGGAAAAGTCCGGCTGGGTCTGGGCGTGCAAGCCAGTAACCGAAGCGAGCACCAGAGCGATGACTGCGAACGCTCGCTTCATGGCCGACCCTGGCAGCTCCCTACTGCGAGGATGGTGTTCCGCTGGCGATCCTCCTGGCTTCCGACACTTCCGGCCGCTCGGTATCGGCCTTCGCGCACATGGCGAGGAGGTCGCGCGCGTAGCGCCCCGCCGCGGCGCCGTCGCCCGAACGCTCGGCGGCACGCATCGCGCCCGCGACGCTGTTGAAGCGCTTGGGCGAATGCGCCAGCGTCGCCTGGTAGGCCTTCAGCGCTTCGGCCGGCTGCTGCTGCGCGAGCAGCAGATCGCCGAGCAGCTCGCGCGCCGGCAGCACCGCGCCGGGCGTGACGGGGTGCTTCTCGATCGATTCCTCGAGGTCGGCTGCCGAACGCAGCAGCGTGACCGCTTCGTCGGGGCGGCCCTCGGCCTGCGCGATCCACGCGGCGGCGGCACGGCGTTGCGCCTCGATCAAGCCGGCGTACTTGTCTTTTCCGTTCACCTCCCGGTGGCGCGCCTCGAGCGTCGCCACCTGCTGCTTCGCCCGCGGCAGGTCGCCCGTGCGCGCCGCGCCGAGCGCGGCGGCGAAGTAGATGTTGGTCTCCGACCAGCGGTACTGCTCCCACGCAATGTTGGTCGCCGGCAGCGCGAGGGCCGCGGCCGCGCGCCAGTCGCGCCGCTCGAGCGCGTAACGCGCCGGCCCCGCCGCCAGCGCGTAGGCGGCGGCAATCACCGGCGGCTCCGCTCGCGTGACGCCGCGCAGCCGTTCGAGCACCTCTGCGGCGCGACGATCCTGCGCGCCCTGCAGGTAGCCGTACATCAGGTAGTCGAGCGCGTGCAGCTCCTGATCCCAGACGCCGGCCATGCCGCTCCGCGTCGCAAAGGTCCGCGCCGACTCGGCCGACGCGATGTTCGAGAGGATCGCGTCCTCCCACAGCCCGAGGCGCGTGAAGATGTGCGACGGCATGTGGAGCGCGTGCGGCACGCCGGGCGCGATCTTGGCGTAGGAGCGGGCCGCGCCGAGCGCCAGGTGCGCCAGCTCCGGCGCGTCATAGGCGTGGATGAAGTAGTGGGCGATGCCCGGATGGCGCGGCTGTGCGGCAGCAACGGCGTCGAGCAGGCCGGCCGCCTTCTTCTGCCGCGCGAAGGTGCGATCCGATGGCAAGCCGGCCGCGCTCCCGAGCAGCGCCAGCGCATAGAACGCGGCCGCCTCGTCGTCTTTTGGATGCGCGGCATGCACCTCCGCCATCGCAGCTTCGTACGCGGCCACGCGCGCGGGGTACGGGGTCGCATCTTGATAGAGAGCGGCGACCGCCCGGACGTAAGCCTGCTCGCGCGCATCGGCATGCTTCGCGGTCTTCGCCCGGGCAATGGCGGCCGACGCCCGCTGCATCTCCGCCGCGGACGGGGGCTGCCAGAGCGGTTTGTGCAGGCTCATCGCCACGCCCCAGTGGGCGATCGCGCACTCGGGCTCGCGCCCGGCGATGGCGGCGAAGGCGGCTTCCGCCCGTTCGTACCAGAACGAGTGGAGCATGGCGACGGCGCGCTCCAGGTCCGGCTGAACGGCGGGGGCGCAGGTGGTGGAAAACGTGACGCGTCCGACGTCTTCACCCGCCTGGGCGCCGTGCTGGTGCTCCTGGGCGGCGACGGGCGCGGGGGAGAGAGCGAACAGCAACGCCGCGACTGCGAGAACCGATCCACGAATCATCATGCCTGCCTCCTGCCGACCGCCGATTATAGCGGCTATCGCCGTTTCTTCTTCGGCTTGGGCTTGGGCTTGGCTGTCGTTTTTGTCCTCGTCTTGGGCTCTGGCTTGGCGCCCTTGGATTGCGGCTTTGCCGCAAGCACATCCTGTAGCTCATAGGCCTTGTTGTGGGGACAAACCTTTAGGTTTGTCCTTGACCGGAGCGATGCGCGGCGGAACCGCTTTGAGGATGTGTCTGCGCGCGGTGGTATACCGCTCGCCGGTCTTGGCGGCGCGATCGCGAATCAGTTGCTTGAGGGCTCGGGCGCGGGTCATAACGGTCCTTCTCTGGCCACACCACCCCCAGCCCCCGCCTGCTGGCCGCGCGACCGTGAAGAACCCACGTTATTCAGCCCGAGGTGTGGACCCCTTTGCCTCGATCGCAGCCCCGCGGGGGGAGGCCATGTCGAGGTGAGGCGCCAGGCCAGCGCCAGTCCAAATACTAACAGGAGGTCAGGAGACCAGGAGGAACTTCTTCATCCAAGCCCCCAAGCCCTCAAGCCCTCAAGCCCTCGGGAGTATCATTCCCGGCATGGCCACCATCAATCTGCGGGTGAACGGCAAGGCGCATACGGTTGACGTGGAGCCTTCCACTCCCCTGCTCTATGTCCTGCGAAACGATCTGGATTTGTCGGGGCCGCGCTTCGGCTGTGGGCTGGGGCAGTGCGGTGCCTGCACCGTCTTGATCAGGGGCGAAGCGGTGCGGTCGTGCATCCGCCCGGTGTCGCAGGTGCAGGGCGCTGAAATCACCACGCTCGAAGGCCTCGCGCAAAACGGCAAGCTCCATCCGGTGCAGCAGGCATGGATCGACGAACAGGTCCCGCAGTGCGGCTTCTGCCAGAACGGGCAAATCCTCACCGCGAAGGTGCTGCTCGACAAGACCCCGAACCCGACCGACGCGCAAATCCGCGAGGGCATGCAAGGCGCGTTGTGCCGCTGCATGACGTATTACCGCGTGCAGAAGGCCGTGCGGCTTGCGGCCGACACGATGAAGGGAGAACGCGCATGAGCTCCCGGCGCGACTTCATCAAATCGTCGGGCATGCTCGTCGTCGGGATTGCAGCGACGAACTCGCTTGCGGATGCATTCGTAGGGCCCCCCTTTATGGGGGGCCAAAATGCTGCGGGCCCGTATCCCGATCCCGATTTCCACCAGCTCGACTCCTGGATCGTCATCCGCCAGGACAACACCGCGACGTTCTTCGTCGGCAAGACCGATCTCGGCCAGGGCACCGGCACGGCGTTCCGCCAGATCATGTGCGACGAGCTCGACATCGCGTACGACAAGACCAGCTGCGTGATGGGCAGCACGCACAACACCGTCGATCAAGGCGGGTCCGGCGGATCCGATGCGTTGCAGACGGATGGCTATCCGATGCGCCGCGTCGCCGCCGAAGCCCGGCGTGTGTTGCTCGAGATGGGAGCGACCCATTTCGGCGTTCCCGTGTCTGCCCTCGCTGTGAGCGACGGTGTGATCTCCGTGCGTAGAGGCGGGTCTTTAGACCCGCCTACGCGTGGCGACAAACCTTTAGGTTTGTCGATCACCTACGGCGACCTGATCGGCGGCAGGAAGTTCAACGTCACGTTGACCGGCCGCAACACCGATGCGACCACGGGCGTTGCGCCGCTCAAGCCGGTGCAGGAGATGAAGAACGTCGGCAAGTCGCCGCAGCGCTACGACATTCCCGCCAAGGTTGAAGGCTCGCTGAAGTGGGCGGTGGACGTAAAGGCTCCGGGAATGGTCCACGCGCGCAACGTCAAGCCGCCGGTCGCCGGCGCCACGCTCGTCAGCATCGACGAAGCGTCGGTGCGCGGGATTCCGGGGTTCATCACAGTGGTGAGCAAAGGCAACTACGTTGCGGTGGTGTGCGAGCGCGAGGAGCAGGCGATCCGCGCGGCGAGGCAGATCAAGGTCGACTGGAAGAAGCCGGCAACGGCGCCCTTCCCTGCTTCCGACGATCTGTTCACGTACATGCGCGCGGCGTCGCCCTCGTCTACTGGTAAACCAACTGAAATCGGCGCGACCGATGCCTCGTTCGCCAGTGCGGCCACGGTGATCGAAGCCGAGTACGACGTGCCGTTCCAGGGCCACACCGCGATCGGCCCGGCGCATGCGATGGCCGATCCGTCGAACGATCAGCTCACCATCTACACCAACGACATGAAGTCGTACGGCATGCGCAACGGCGTCGCCGAGTTCCTCAAGATGCCGCGCGACCGCGTCCGCGTCGTCTGGATGGAAGGGCCGCAAGGCTACGGCCGCACCGCGGCGGACGATGCGGGGTTTGAGGCGGCGTATCTGGCAAAGGAGATCGGCCGTCCGGTGCGGGTGCAGTGGAGCCGGCAGGAAGAAACGGCGTGGGACACCAAGGGTCCGGCGTATGCGTTCAAGATGCGCGGCGGCCTCGATGCCCAGGGCAACGTCGTCGCGCTCCACTACGACGCGTGCGCTGCAGATCACAATCATCTTGGCTACAACGAACACGAGACTGTTCTGATCTCGCAGCTGATGGGCATCCGGAAAGCGACGCCCTCGCCCGGACGTGCGTCGCTGCCGTCGGACATGTACGTGATTCCGAACCGCAAGCAGACGACGAGGGTGGTGCCGCTGCCGATGCCGTTCGAGACGCCTCTTCGTACCGGCAACCTGCGCGACCCCGATGGTCCGCAGGTAACGTTTGCGGCGGAGAGCTTCATCGACGAGCTCGCCGTCGCGGCGAAGGCGGACCCGGTGGCGTTCCGCTTGAAGATGTTGCAGGCGAGCACGGGCGACGACAGCGGCTTCAAGCGCGCGCGCTCGATCGTGTGCATCAAGGCGGCGGCGGAGAAGTTCGGCTGGGACCCGCGCCCTTCACCGAAGGTGCCAGTTGGTGGAGACAAACCTTTAGGTTTGTCTGAAGATATTCTCACCGGCCGCGGCATCGCGTATGCGTACCGCAGTCAGACCGTGGTCGCCGAGATCGCCGAGGTCGAGGTCAATCGCAAGACCGGCCGCGTCTGGGTGAAGCGCCTGGTGATCGCGCACGACTGCGGGCTGGTGATCAACCCGGCCGCGCTCACGCGCGTGATCGAGTGCGGCGCGCTTTATGGTCTGAGCCGGGCGCTCCACGAGGAAGTGAAGTTCGACACCGAGAAGGTCACGAGCGTGGACTGGGTGACGCATCCGACGCTGACGCATGCGGATACGCCGGAGCGAATCGATGTGGTGCTGGTGAATGGGGACCCGAACCCGAACCGGCCCGACCTGCAGCACTACGGCGCCGGCGAGACGATGTGCAAGCCGATGCTGGCGGCGGTGGCGAACGCGGTATTTGATGCGACGGGAACCCGCTTGAGACGCATACCCCTTAGCCTCCCGCGTCCTGTTTGAATCACTGCTTCAACGGTCCCAGAGGGCTCGGGTCGCACTTGGCTTCGACCGTGTACGCGCCGCCCGCAATCTTCCAGCCCTCATCGGTCTTGATCAGATCGAACGCATCGACGCCGCAGTGGCTGAACTTGCCGTCGATCCAGAAATCGTACGGCGTCCACAGCGTGGCAATCACGCCGCGGATGCGCACGTCGGGGTTCCATATCCGCTCTCGGCGCGCCGGCTTGATGCCGGCGAGATCCTTCAGATACTCCTCGTTCGTGACGGTGCGTGTCACCGTCTTGCCGTCCTGCTGACGCACCGCAAAAAGGCGGCCCTCGGCCATCAGAGTGCGGCGTGCGCCCGCCACATCCCTAGCGGCCATGGTGTCGAAAAACGCCTGGACCGTCTTGAGCACGGCGTCGCGCTCAGCCGCCGGCGCGGGCTGGCCCTGTGCGAGCGCAATTCCACCCATATGGACCACCAGCAGCAGAACAAGCACAGCGCGCATCGGCGATTCCTCCGGACGAGAGCTTAACCCGCCTTCACCCATTGTCGATTTCATCTGGCCTCGAGCGACGTGTAAGTACGTCAGAACAGGAACTCAGAAGATCAGGAGAAAGTTTTCTCCTGATCTCGTGGACTCCTGTTACTTATCTGGCCGTTATGGCGTGATCGTCGTCAGCCGCTTGAGATCGCAGCCGGAGGGCAGCTTGAGATCCTGTGGCGGCACGTTGCCCATGTAACAACCGGGAATCAGGTACATCGTCCGGCTGCCGCTCGGCGCGGGTGGCGGCGCAAGCGCGGGCGGAGCGGCCGGCGCGGCCGGGAAAACGGGTGGAGGAACGACGCGCGTCGGCGCGATGCGATCGAGCGTGGCACGATACACGATGGTCCGCTCGGACACGATCTGCGCATCGATCGTCAGCGTCTTGTAACCGGGGGCGCGAAACTCGATGCGCCTCGAGCCGGGCTGCAGCTCGAGCTCGCCGCCAAGATCGGCCGGCGTGCCGAGGTATGCGCCATCGACGAACACTTGCAGGATGTCGGCAGGCTCAACCTCGAGGCGGAGCCGTCCCGTCATCGGTTCCGGCACGACCGTGATCACACCAGGAACGATGGTGCCCTGCGTGACCTGCGTCGAGGACCCGATGCTGCCCCAAGGGTACGGCTGCCCCACATAGATATACGAGGGGCCCGGCCATGGTCCGAATGGATTGCCAAACCCTCTCTGCTGGCCGTCTCTCCGCTGATCGTCTCTCTGGCGGCCGTCTCTCTGTTGGCCGTTCTGTTGCCAGCCTTGCTGCTGCCAATCTCTTTGCTGCCACTCTCTCTGTTGCCAGTCTCGCTGGTGCCCGTCGCGCTGTTGCGGGCCTCGCTGTTGTCCTGTGTTGCCGCGCCTGGATTCATCGGCGGCTCCGCGGGGGGGCAAGCCGATCGACGGAAGCGGCAAGCCGAGCGAGGGCAACGGCTGGGCAATCGGCGCGACGGCGGATCCCCGCTGAACGGGCGCTACGTACTGCGCCGCGGCAATCGCGGGCACACCGAGCAAGGCGAGGACGAGGCAGATGCCGCGCATGGGTCTTCACCTATTGTGCACCTTTTACACCTGTTTGAACCTCGGCTGTTTGGCCGTGCCAGACTGGAGCATGCCTCACCCCGGCACCCCTAAAAGGGGTGCCCTACCGCCGCTGCGCGATCGGATCCGGCCGGGCGTGCGCGTGCTCTTCGTCGGCATCAACCCCGGCATCCGGTCGTCGCAGACCGGCCATCACTTCGCCGGCCCGTCGAATCGGTTCTGGCTATTGCTGTATGCGTCGGGGCTCGTTCCCGAGCGGCTCACGTTGGAGCATGACGATCGGTTGCCTGAGTTCCGGTTCGGCATCACCAACATCGTTGCGCGGCCGACGCCCGGCATCGATACGCTGACGCCGGCCGAGTACGTCGAGGGCCGCCTCAAGCTGCGCCGGAAGATTCTGAAGAACAAGCCGAAGGTCGTGGCGATGGTCGGCGTGACGGTGTTCCGCGCGATGTTTCCCGGGCGGAAAGACGCGGTGACCCTCGGAATTCAATCCGAGCGAATCGGAGAAACGGCGGTCTTCGTGTTGCCCAATCCAAGCGGACGCAATGCCAACTTCACCTGCGCGGAAATGCTGGCGGCGTTTCGCGGGTTGCGACGCTACCTGGTCAGGTAGTGATCAATGGCAGCGGCCGCGCGCCGGCCGTCGTCAATCGCCCAGACGATAAGCGACTGACCTCGCTGCATGTCGCCGGCAGCAAAGACACCGGGAACGCTCGTCATCCATTGCTCATCGCGCGCGACGGTGCCGCGGTCGTTGATGCGAACATCGAGCTCGGCCAGCAATCGGCTCTTCTCGGGGCCGACGAACCCCATCGCAAGCAGCACGAGATCGGCTTTCATTTCGAACGCGCTGTTTGCAACAGGCTCGAAACTGACGCGGCCACCAGAGACGGTGCGCTCGACGCGGTGGCCGTGGAGCATGCGGACGTGTCCGCTGTCATCGCCAGTGAGCTCTGTAGTGGCAACGGCGTAGACGCGATCGCCGCCTTCTTCGTGCGCCGGCGACGTGCGAAAGACGTTCGGCCATAACGGCCACGGATTGTCGGCCGCTCGTTCCTGCGGAGGCGTGGGCAACAATTCGAGCTGGCTCACCGATGCCGCGCCCTGGCGATGCACGGTGCCAAGGCAATCCGCGCCGGTGTCGCCGCCGCCGATGATGATGACGTGTTTGCCTTCGGCCCAAAGGGCATTAGCGGAGCTAAAGCTCCGCTCTACGGCACCGTTGTCGAGGTCATCGCCCTGGCAGCGGCGGTTTTGCTGGGTCAGGTATGGCATCGCGAAGTGGACGCCGTCGAGACCGCGGCCGGGCACGTTGAGATCGCGCGGCTGGCCCGCGCCGCCGGCAAGAAGAACCGCGTCGAAGTCACGCTGCAGGTCCTGGGCCGTCACGTCCACGCCGACATCGACGCGCGTCCGGAACACCACGCCCTCGGCCGCCAGCAGATCGAGGCGGCGATCGAGCACGCGCTTTTCCATCTTGAACTCGGGAATGCCGTAGCGCAGCAGCCCGCCAACGCGATCTGACTTCTCGAACACGGTCACGCTGTGGCCAGCGGCGTTGAGCTGCGCGGCCGCCGCGAGGCCGGCCGGTCCCGAGCCGACGATGGCCACTTTCTTCCAGGTGCGCGTCGGCGGCGGCTGCGGAACGATCCACTCTTCGTCGAACGCGCGATCGACAATGGCGAGCTCGATTGACTTGATGGTGACGGGATCCTTATTGATCCCCAGCACGCACGATCCTTCGCACGGCGCCGGACACAGCAGGCCCGTGAACTCAGGAAAGTTGTTGGTCTGGTGCAGGCGCTCGATCGCCGCTCGCCACGAATCGCGGTAGACCAGATCGTTCCAGTCGGGGATGAGGTTGCCGAGCGGGCAGCCTTGGTGACAGAACGGGATGCCGCAGTCCATGCAGCGCGCGGCCTGGCGCGTCAGGTCCTCGACCGGATAGGCCTTGTAGACGTGCCGATAGTCGCCAATACGTTCGGCAATGGGTCTGGAGGGCTGTTTCACCCTCGAGAACTCTATGAAACCTGTGGCTTTACCCATTGCGTGACAGTTCAGAGTGCAGAGTTAACAGTTAAGAGCTATGCCACCAGGTCGCTGAACGCGGGCTCGCGCGATTCGGATCGCGCTTTCGCTTCCGCGGCTTTCACGCGCTTGAAGTCGCGCGGCATGATGGTCACCAGCTGACGGTGCATCATCGGCCACGACTGCAACAGCCGATCGCCGATGGTGCTGCCGGTGAGCTCGACGTGGCGGGCGATCATGTTCTGAACGATCTTGATCTCGTCGGCGTCTTCCAGGTGCTCGAGGTCGACCATGTCGATGTTGCAGTTGAGCGCGAACGAGCCGTCGGTATCGAGCACGTGCGCCACGCCGCCGCTCATACCCGCCGCGAAGTTGCGGCCGGTGCGGCCCAGCACGATTACGCGCCCGCCGGTCATGTACTCGCAGCCGTGATCGCCGACGCCTTCAACCACCGCGTTGGCGCCGCTGTTGCGCACCGCGAACCGCTCGCCGGCCACGCCGCGCACCAACGCCTCGCCGCCGGTCGCGCCGTAGAGCGCGACGTTGCCGATGATGACGTTCTCTTCAGCCGCAAACGCGGCGTCACGCGGCGGATGCACGATGATGCGGCCGCCCGACAGACCCTTGCCGACGAAGTCGTTGGCTTCGCCGTCGAGCGACAGCGTGATGCCGCGTGGCAGGAACGCGCCGAAGCTCTGGCCGGCCGAGCCCGTAAAGCTGACGTGAATAGTGCCGTCGGGTAGACCCGCGCCGCCGAAACGCCGGGTGACCTCGTAGCCGAGCATGGTGCCGGCCGTGCGATCGGTGTTGCGGATTGGGAACGACAATTCGACCGGCGCGCGATGCTCGAGTGCGGGCCTGGCCTGCGCGATCAGTTTCCGATCGAGGACCGCATCGAGTCCGGAATCTTGTTTGCGCACGGCACGCCGCGCCACTCCCCCCGGCGCCCCATAAAGGGGCGCCCTACTTACCATCTCGGGTAGGTGCAGGATCGGCGACAGGTCCAGGCCCTTCGCCTTCCAATGCTCGGTGGCGCGCTCGAAGTCGAGGCATTCGGCGCGGCCGATCATCTCGTCGAGCGTGCGGAACCCCAGCTCCGCCATCAGCTCTCGCACTTCCTGCGCGATGAAGTGGAAGAAGTTCTGCACGAACTCCGGCTTGCCGCCGAAGGTCTTACGCAGCTCGGGATCCTGCGTCGCGATGCCGACCGGGCAGGTGTTGAGGTGGCACACGCGCATCATCACGCAGCCCATCACCACGAGCGGCGCGGTGGCAAAACCGAATTCTTCTGCGCCAAGCAGCGCGGCCACGACGACATCGCGGCCGGTTTTCATCTGGCCGTCGACCTGCACGACGATGCGATCGCGGAGGCGGTTCATCAGCAACACTTGCTGCGTCTCGGCCAGGCCGAGCTCCCACGGAACGCCGGCATGTTTGAGGCTGGTGAGCGGCGACGCGCCGGTGCCGCCGTCGTGGCCGGAAATCAGCACCACGTCGGCATGCGCCTTGGATACGCCCGCGGCGACGGTGCCGACACCGGATTCGGCGACCAGCTTGACGTGCACGCGCGCCACAGGGTTCGCGTTCTTCAGATCGAAGATCAGCTGGGCGAGATCTTCGATCGAGTAGATGTCGTGATGCGGCGGCGGCGAGATCAACCCGACGCCAGGAGTGGAGAGCCGCACCTTGGCGATCCACGGATAGACCTTGTGCCCCGGCAGTTGGCCGCCCTCACCAGGCTTGGCGCCCTGCGCCATCTTGATCTGCAGGTCGCAGGCGTTGACCAGGTACTCGCTGGTGACGCCGAACCGCCCTGACGCGACCTGCTTGATCGCGCTGCGGCGCGAGTCGCCATTGGCATCAGGCACGTAGCGCGCCGGATCCTCACCGCCCTCGCCGGTGTTGGACTTGGCGCCCATCCGGTTCATCGCGATCGCCAGCGTCTCGTGCGCTTCCTGGCTGATCGATCCGTACGACATCGCGCCGGTCGAGAAGCGCGGCAGGATCGATTCGACCGGTTCGACTTCGTCCAGCGGGAGCGACGGACCGGCCGGCTTGAAGGTGAACAACCCGCGGAGCGTGGCGCGCTGCTTGCTCTGATCGTCGACCAGGCGCGTGTAGTCCTTGAAGATGTTGTATTGACCGGTGCGGGTCGCGTGCTGGAGCTTGAAGACCGTGTCCGGATTGAACAGGTGGACTTCGCCGTCCCGCCGCCATTGATATTCGCCGCCGCTTTCCAAAGCGTTCGCGGAATTCGCGGAACTAAAGTTCCACGCTACACCGTGGGCCAGGGATCCGTCGGTGGTCGCGCGCGTGCCAAAGGCGCGGGCGTGGCGATGGCGGACCTCTTCCGAGATTTCCCTGAGGCCGATGCCGCCGAGGCGCGACGAGGTCGACGTGAAGTACTTCTCGACAAACTCGCCATCGAGGCCGACCGCTTCGAAGATCTGCGCGCCGCAGTAACTCTGCAGCGTCGAGATCCCCATCTTCGACATCACCTTCAAGACACCCTTGTTGAGCGCCTTGATGTAATTGGCGATCGACTGAATGAGCGGGATGCCGATCAACCCCTGGCGCGTAAGGTCGTCGAGCGTCTCGAAAGCCAGGTACGGATTCACCGAGCCGGCGCCGTACCCGATCAGGAGCGCGACGTGATGCACTTCACGCGCGTCGCCGGTTTCGATCAGCAGGCCGCACTTGGTGCGCGTGCCTTCGCGCACGAGGTGATGATGCACGCCCGCTGTGGCCAGCAGGCTCGGAATGGGCGCGTGCATCGCGTCGACGCCGCGGTCCGACAGAATCAGGATGCCGTAGCCGGCCGCGACAGCCGCACTCGCCTTGCGACATAGCTCCGCCATCGCGCGCTCGAGGCCCGGGCCATCGTCATCCGGGTTGTAGAGCAACGGCAACGTTGTCGATCTGAACGGCGACCCCGGCGGCAGGTGCCGAAGCTTGGCAACCTGATCGTTGTGCAGCACCGGAAAATCAACCTGGATCTGCCGGCAGGCCCTGGGCGAGGTTTCGAGAAGGTTGCCCTCCGGGCCGATGGTGCCGCCCATCGAGGTCACGAGCTCTTCGCGGATCGCATCGAGCGGCGGGTTGGTCACCTGCGCGAACAACTGCGTGAAGTAGTCGTAGAGCAGCCGCGGCTTATCCGACAACACCGCAAGAGCGGTGTCGGTGCCCATCGAGCCGAGCGCCTCTTCGCCGTTCTGCGCCATCGGCGTCATCAGCACGCGCAGATCCTCGTGCGTGTAACCAAACGCCTGCTGCCGCCGCAGCACGGTCTGGTGATCGGGCCGCTCGGCGGCCGCGCTCGGCAGGTCCGCCATATCGACGAGGTTCTGCCGCAGCCAGTCGCCGTACGGATACTCGGCGGCCAGGGTCTGCTTGATCTCGGTGTCGCTGATGATGCGCCCTTGCCCGGTGTCGATCAGCAGCATCTTGCCGGGACGCAGGCGATCTTTCCGCACGACGCGATCGGCCGGGATCTCGAGCACGCCGACTTCCGACGCCATGATCACGAGATCGTCTGTCGTGATGCAGTAGCGCGACGGCCGCAAGCCGTTGCGGTCGAGCACGGCGCCAATCAGCGTGCCGTCGGTGAACGTGATCGACGCCGGCCCGTCCCAGGGTTCCATCAGGCACGAGTGGTACTCGTAGAACGCGCGCACCGCCGCATCCATCGCCGGATTGCCGGCCCACGGCTCCGGGATCATCATCAACACCGCGTGCGGCAGCGAGCGCCCCGCCATCACGAGGAACTCGAGCACGTTGTCGAACGTGGCGGTGTCACTACCGCCGGGTGTCACGACGGGCAGGACCTTCTTGAGCTCTGCGCCGAACACGCTCGACTCGAGCAGCGCCTCGCGCGCCTTCATCCAGTTGATGTTGCCGCGCAGCGTATTGATCTCGCCGTTGTGCGCAACGTAGCGGTACGGGTGTGCCAGCGGCCACGACGGGAATGTGTTGGTCGAGAAGCGCTGATGCACCAGCGCGAGGGCTGACTCGAATTCGAGATCGGAGAGATCGGGGAACATGCCTTCGATCTGCGAGGCGGTCAGCATGCCCTTGTAGATCAGCGTGTTGGCCGAGAGGCTGGCGATGTAGAAGTCTTTGAGGTGGTCGGCGCCGAGCGCAATCTGCGCGGCAGCGAGCTCGATGCGCTTGCGGATGATGTAGAGGCGGCGTTCCACCTTCGCCCCGCCTCCTCCGCCTTGCGGCGCTTCGGCGGACAAGTCGTGTCCGCCGATGAATACTTGTTCGAAAACAGGGGCGACCGCAGCGGCGCTCTTCCCCACTTTCGCGAGACTGGTCGGAACCGTGCGCCATCCCAGGATGGTCTGCCCTTCTTCGATCGTGATGCGTTCGATGAGCGCGCGCAGTTGGGCGCGGGCCTTCGAGTCGGGCGGGAAAAAGACAAGGCCGGCGCCGTAGGCACCTGCGGGCGGCAACGCAAACGGCAATGCCTTGCGGAAGAACCGATCCGGCATCTGCACGAGAATGCCGGCGCCGTCGCCGGTGTCGGGGTCGGACCCGCAGGCGCCGCGATGTTCGAGGTTGATGAGGAGCTCGAGCGCCTGGCTGACTATCGCGTGCGAGCGGACGCCCTTGATGTGCGCAACGAAACCGACGCCGCAGGCGTCGTGCTCATCACTGGAGCGGTATAAGCCCCGCTGGTCACTTGGGTCGTCCATGGCGATCTCTCTGGGGACCTATTAGAGAGAAACGCGATGTATAACAAAAGCGCAATCTATTTATAAGAATTGTGCGTAAAAGTGATGGGTCCCCCTTCGCCAAGGCTTCCACCTCCGCCAAGGCTACGGTGGACAAGACGGCGGGACAAGTCACGAGTCGCTGTGTACCGGCGTGACGGCGTCCTGATCCTGCTCACCGGTGCGAATCCGGTAAATCTTCTCGATCGGCAGCACCAGGATCTTGCCATCGCCGACCTCGCCCGTCCTGGCAGCGCTCAAGATGGCGTCGATGGTCGGCTGCACGAAATGGTTCGAGACGCCGATCTCGAGCCGCACCTTCTCGGCGAGCGCCATCTTGACGCTGGTGCCGCGGTAGTTCTCGACGTGCTCGATCTCGCCGCCGTGCCCCTGCACCCTGCTGATCGTGACCCCGCGCACGTCGGCGTGAAACAGCGCCTCGAGCACGTCGCTCAGTTGTTCGGGCCGGATGATCGCGACTATCAGCTTCACAGCCCGCCTCCACTCTCTGAGACAACCACGTCGGCGACGCCGTGAGCGATCGACGCTTCCTTGGGTTTGACCAGGATCGCTCCGTCGCCGGCAGTGTACGCCTCTTCGCCGTGCTGGGTCACGTCGAGGCCGACGCCCTCGACGCGTCCGGTGATCCTGAGCGGCATCATCAGCGCGAGGACCTTGAGAATCACGAAGGTCGCACCGCCGCTATAGGCCAGCACGATCAGCACGCTGGCAGCCTGCGTCAGCACCTGCCCCGGGTTCCCGTCGATAAGGCCGCTCGGGCCGCCGCTCCACGCCGCATCGGCAAAGACACCGGTCAGGATCGCGCCGGTCGCGCCTCCCAAACCGTGGGCGGCGACGACATCAAGTGAATCATCGAGCTTGGTCTTGGCCCGATAGATCAGCGCAAAGTAGCTCGGAATGGCGCCCAGCGCGCCCATGGCGATAGCCGAAAGCGGGCTGATGTAGCCGGCCGCTGGCGTCACGACCACCAGGCCGACGACGATGGCGGTGGCCGCGCCGACGGCGGTCGCCGCTCCTCCACGGAAGAGATCGAACATCGTCCACACCGCCAGCGTGGTGGCGGGCGCCAGCAGCGTATTCGTGAACGCCAGCGCCGCGGTCGGTCCCGCTGATAGGGCGCTACCCGCGTTGAAGCCGAACCATCCAAACCACAACAGGCCGGCGCCGAGCATGGCAAACGGCACGTTGTGCGGCAGCATCGCGTGGCGGCCGTAGTCTTTGCGGGGGCCCACCACCACCGCCGCGACCAGCGCCGCCGTCGCCGCATTCACGTGCACGACCGCACCACCCGCAAAATCCAGCGCCCCCATCGTCGCCAGAAAACCACCGCCCCATACCCAATGGGCGACCGGCGCGTAGACGCCGACGACCCACAACAGGATGAAAGCCAGGTAGGCGTTGAATCGCATGCGCTCGACGACGGCGCCCGAAATGAGCGCGGGCGTGATGATCGCGAACGTGCCCTGGAAGGCCATGAACAGCAAGTGCGGAATCGCGCCGTGCGCCTCCATCCCGACTCCGCGCAGGCCGGCGAAGGCGAGCGATCCGATCGCTCCGTTGCCGGGCGCAAACGCGAGGGAGTAGCCGAGCAGCGCCCAGATGACGGCGACAGGGCCGAGCGCCACGAAGCTCATCATCATGGTGTTGAGCACGTTCTTCGAGCGCACGAGGCCGCCGTAGAAGAACGCGAGGGCGGGCGTCATCAGCAGCACCAGCGCCGTGGCCACCAACATCCACGCAATGTCCGCGTTATTCATGACGATATTGAATAGGTAGAGGTGGTCTCATGTCCAATAGGTTTTACTTCTGACAAACAGGACAAAAGAAGGTCGAACGGCCGATCTGCGTGATGCGCTTGATGCTGCCGCGGCACCCTTTAGTAAGACAGTGATTTCCCTCGCGTTCGTAGACGCGGAACCGGCCGCCGTCCGCGGCATACGAGCCACCGCAATCGATGGCATCGATCAGGACGGCCTTGATTGCAGCCGTCAGACGGACGGCGCTGTCAAGCGGGGCCCCGCCGCGCGTGGCAATGGTCGATGCCTTTCGCCGCGGCGACAATCCGGCGCGGTGCAGTGCCTCGCTTGCGTAGATGTTGCCGATGCCGGCGACGACGCGCTGATCGAGCAGCGCGACCTTGAGCGAGGTCTTCTTGCCCTTGCAGGCGCGAGCGAGTACGGCGGCATCGAAGTCCGGGGACAGGGGCTCGGGTCCGAGCTTGCTGAGCGTGGCATGACCCGCCATCGCCTTGCGCGTCACCAGGTCCATGAAACCGAAGCGCCGTGGATCGTTGAAGGTAATGGTCGCACTCGGCGACATCTCGAACACGACGTGATCGTGTTTATCGGCCTCTGCGCGGGCGGATGATCCGGCTTCGACGTTGAAGGAGCCCGACATGCCGAGATGCATCACCAGCGTGTCGCCCGATGACAACTCGATGAGCAGGTACTTGCCGCGGCGATCGACGCGGACCACCGTCTGGGTGCGAAGCCGCGCGGCGAACTTTCGGGGAAAGGACGTGCGCAGGTCCGGCCGGCGCAGCAGCACGCGCTCGAAGCGCGCGTCCTGCATGGCCGGCTCGAGCTCTCGCCGCGTCCGTTCGACTTCGGGCAGCTCAGGCACGCGACAGCAATGTTACGCTCACCGAACGAATTGCAGCACGTCTGCGATGATCCGCGTCTTGTGCGAGGCGAGCAAGCCGTGAGGCCCGCCTTCGTATTCGATCAACTTGCTGTTGGCGATGCCGGCTGCGGCCGCGCGCGCCGAGGCATCGATCGGCACCGTCTTGTCTTCGGTGCCGTGAATGATCAACGTCGGCACCGTGAAGGCCTTGAGGTCGGGACGAAAGTCGGTGGTGGCGAACGCGCCCGCACAGGCCAGCGTGGCCTTGAGGCCGGCGTGCATTGACAGGTCGCGCGACCATTCGAGCACTTCATCGCTGACCAGCTGCTTGCCGGAGCCGACGCCGTAGAAGTCCTTGAAGAATCCGGCCCAGAACTTCGCGCGGTCGGCCTTGATGGCCGCGCCCGCTTGATCGAAAACCGCCTGGTCGGTCCCCTTGGGATTGTCAGCCGTTTTCAACATATAGGGAACGATCGACGCAACGAGGATCGCCTGCTTCACATTCGCGGCGCCGTGGCGCGACAGGTAGCGGGCCACTTCGCCGCCACCCATCGAGAAGCCAAGCAGGGTGGCATCACGAGCGCCGGTCTCGGCCAGCACGGCTGCGAGGTCGTCGGCCAGCGTGTCGTAGTCGTAGCCGTCCCAGGTCTGCTGCGATCGGCCGAACCCGCGGCGATCGTAGGAGATAGCGCGAAGGCCGGCGTCGGCCAGCGCCATCGAAAGGTCGTCGAACGTCGCCGACGACAACGGCCAGCCGTGCATCATCACGACGGGGCGGCCCTTGCCCCAGTCCTTGAAGTACAGCTTCACGTTGTCGCGCGTGGTGATGTAACTCATGTGCGGGTCCTCTCGTAACTGGCGGTTATGGCTGTGGAACCTGCAGGAAGGGTGCCACGCTCACGGATCAGGTCACGGCCGCGCGCACGCTGAAGCGCGGGTCGCCCCATTCGCCGTCCTTCAGGACCTCGTGCAAGCGATCGACCGCGTCCCACACATCGACGAACCGCGTGTAAAGCGGGGTGAAACCAAACCTGAGGATGTCTGGCGCGCGGAAGTCGCCGATCACCCCTCGCGCGATCAGCGCCTGCACGATCGCGTAGGCGCCGCCGGCATGCGCAAACGACACCTGGCTGCCCCGCGCGCCGGCGTCGCGCGGGGTGACCAGCTCGAGACCCAGCCCCGCGCAGCGCGACTCGACCAGCTCGATGAACAGATCGGTGAGCGCGACCGACTTCTGCCGGATCGCCGCGAGCCCGCCGCGGGCCTCGGCTGCCAGCACGGTATCGACGCCGCACTCGAGCGCCGCCAGCGACAACACCGGCGGGGTGCCGCAGACGAACCGCGCCATTCCGGCGGCAGGCCGGTAGTTGGGGGTGAAATCGAACGGCGCGGCGTGGCCGAGCCAGCCAGACAGCGGCTGCCGCCAGCCGGTGCGATCCATCCACGCGATGTGACGCGGATGCGCCCACGCAAACGCGGGAGCACCCGGACCGCCGTTCAGATACTTGTAGCCGCAGCCAACAGCGAAGTCGGCATCTTCGTTGGTGTCGCCGGTCACGAGACGAATCGGCATCGCTCCCGCAGAGTGGGCAAGATCCCAAATCACGATCGCGCCGGCGTCGTGCGCGGCGCGCGTGACATCAGCCATGTCGTGCATGCGGCCGGTGCGGTAATTGACGTGCGTCAACATCAGGATGGCGAGCTGATCGTTGAGGTGCTCGGGGAGCTCGCTGTGATCGACGAGCACCAGCTCGAAGCCGTGGTCGCGTGCGAGCGTCTCGGCAATGTACAAGTCAGTGGGAAAGTTGGTGCGCTCCGAGACAATTCGCTTGCGGGTACTGATCGCCATCGCCGCGCTCAGGACCTTGTAGAGATTGATCGACGTCGAATCGGCAACGACGACTTCGCCCGCACCTGCACCGATCAGCCGCGCGATTTTGGCGGCGATGCGCTGCGATAGGTCAATCCATCCCCTCGACTCGGAAGACCTCGCTCGGGACAAGCCCGCCGTCGAGTTCCAGCTGCGAATCAATCCGACGCCCCACTCATCTTCCACGACCGTGCGCACCCGGACAGCGGTTGCCCTCGGCACGACGCCGAGCGAGTTGCCGTCGAGATAGATGACGGCCGCTTCGTCAACCCGCTCCAGCGCGAATAGGCTCCGCAACGGTGCCAATGGGTCGGCGGCGTCGCGAGCGGCAGAGTCGCTTCTTGAAAACATCAGTGCAGAGTTCAGAGTTAAGAGTTCAGAGTCAACGATCGCAACACGGCCCGCACCGGCGAGGCGTCTGCGTCGATCAGCTTTAGCGGCAACGCGATCAGCTCGTAGTCGCCGGCCTCGACTTCATCGAGGACCAGGTTTTCCAGCACGCGCATGTCGTGCTTCAACAGCCGTTGATGGCTATCGAGCGTTTTACTGCTGGCCGGGTCGACGGATTGGGAGTCGATTCCGACCAGCCGCACGCCAAGGCCGGCGAGCCAGTCGATGGTATCGGGCGCGAATGCCGAGAACTGGTCCGACCATTTCGCCGGCGCGTTCACGCACGTCCGCACCAGCACGCGGGGCGGAAGGGCGGCGACCGCGTGCTCGAGATGCGCTCGCGTGACGAGCGCGCCACGGTTGATGGCGTGGATCACGCGGCACGCGCCGAGATAGGGATCGAGATCGACCTGGCCGATCGCGCTGGCGCCGGCTGCGTAATGCAGCGGCGCATCGGCATGCGCGCCCAGATGCGGCGACATCGTGATTGCGCTGACGTTGACGGGACAGCCGGGGCCGATCTGCGCGTTCCACCGTTGCGAGTAGACGGTGTCGCCGGGAAAGGCGGGTGTCGCCGGGAAGATCGGCGGTGAGATGTCCCAAAGGCGCGGCATGTTGAAAACACGATAAAGGCAAAAGGCAAAAGGCAGAAGGCAAAAGGGCGTATGCGTGTACCCTACGCGGCATGTCTTCCGCCAGCTCGGCGCCGCCGAGTGAATCGCTGGTCCGCGCGATCGGCACGTTCGGGCTCGCCGCCGGGATCATCAACATCACGATCGGCGGCGGCATCTTCCGCCTGCCTGCGAACGTGGCTGAATCGCTCGGCGCCGCGGCGCCGATCGCCTATCTCGTCTGCGCCGTTGCGATGGGTTTGATCGTGCTGTGCATCGCCGACGCGGGCAGCCGGGTCTCGCTCACCGGCGGGCCGTACGCCTACGTCGGCACGGCGTTCGGGCCGTATGCCGGCTTCATCTCGGGCGTGCTGTTATGGATGCTCGGCACATTCGCGACTGCCGCGGTGTCAACGGTGCTGGCCTCGAGCCTTGGGCTGCTGATGCCGGCCCTGGCCGGCCGCACGATGGAGATCGCGATCCTGGTGGTCGCCTACGGTTTCTGGTCGCTCATCAACCTGCGCGGGGTCACACTCGGCGTGCGGCTCAATTCGATCGCGACGGTGGCGAAGCTGCTGCCGCTGTTGCTGGTGGCAATCGGCGGAGCGTTCTTCGTGCAGAGCGAGAACCTGCGCATCGTGTCGATGCCCGCGGCGGCGGACGTCGCTCGCACCTCACTGCTGTTGATCTTCGCCTTCGCGGGGATCGAATGCGCGCTCGTGCCGAGCGGCGAAGTGCGCGACACCGCGCGCACGGTTCCGCGCGCGATCGCGCTTGCCATGCTCGGCATCACCGCGCTCTACGTGGCGCTGCAAGTGGTGGCGCAGGGCATTCTTGGCAGCGGCCTCGCGCACGCCACCGTGTCGCCGCTCGCCGACGCCGCCGGCGCTTCACTCGGCGGCTGGGCACGCTCACTCTTGCTCGCCGGTGCGACCGTCTCGATGTTCGGCTACCTGGGCGGCATGACGCTCTCGATGCCGCGAATGCTGTTCGCACTCGCCCGCGACGGCTTCCTGCCGCGCGCGCTGGCGTCGGTGCACCCGGTGCATCGCTCACCCCAGGCCGCCATCATCGCGCAGTCGCTTCTCGCGCTCGTGTTGGCCATCTCCGGCACGTTCGAGAAACTCGCCATCCTCGCCAACGTCTCGGCGCTGGCGCTGTATTTCGGCTGCGCGCTGGCGTCGTGGCGGCTTCGTCAGCTCGGCGTGAGCGGCCCTTCGACTCGTTCCCGCCCCTTTCGGGGCGGGACCTCGCTCAGGGCAGGCGACGTGGTGCCATGGCTGGCGTGCGCCGTGATCGTGTGGCTGCTTACCGGCCTGACGCGCGACGAGTGGCTCGGCTTCGGCGTGTGCCTTGCGGCCGGAACGCTGGTGTATTTCTTGGCACGTTCGCGGAAGTTTAGTTCCGCGATCGACAGCAATAGAATGCAGGGATGACTTCAACGCTCCCGATCCTGAAGACCGAGGATGTGCTGGAGGCCCTGCGCGGCCTCAGGACACGCCAGCCGGTCAAATACTGGGCTTTTTACTCCAGCCAGCTCGGTGGCATCGTCACCGACCCGGCGCTGATGGTGTTGCCGTTCGACGACCACATGGTCCATCGCGGGCACGGCATCTTCGACACCGCGGCGATCGTCGGCGGCAAGCTTTACGACCTCGACGCTCACCTCGACCGCTTCATCGCATCGGCCGAGCGTTCCAAGCTTCGCTTGCCGGGCACGCGCCAGCAAATGCGCGACATCATCATGGCCACCGCCGCTGCCAGCGGCAAACCCGACGGCGGCATCCGCTACTGGCTTTCATCCGGGCCCGGCAGTCTCGATCTCACCCCGGCCGCCGGCGCGGATCCCGGGTTCTTCGTCATGATCTTCGCCGGCCTCTCGTACCCCGAACGTTGGTACAACGAGGGGCTCAAGGTGATGACGACGACGTACCCGATCAAGCCGGCGCTCTACGCGATCACCAAAAGCACGAACTATCTGCCCAACGTGCTGATGCAGATGGAAGCGAAAGAAGTCGGTCTCGATAACGGCGTCTTCATCGACAAGGACGGCTTCATCGGCGAGAGCTCGAACATGAACGTGGCGTTCGTCACGCAGGACGGCGTGTTCCGCCATCCGAAGTTCGATCAGATCCTGTCGGGCTGCACGTCCAAGCGGCTGCTCGAGCTCGCGCCCCGATTGGTGGAGCGCGGTCTCATCAAAGGCGTTGAGGTCTGCGACATCCCGGTCGCCGACGCGCGCGCCGCGCGGGAGATGATGCTGTTCGGCAGCTCGATCAAGGTGGCGCCGATCGTCGAGTGGGACAAGAAGCCGATCCACGACGGCAAGCCCGGACCGGTATCGAAGGCGCTACTCGAGCTGCTCGAGGAAGACATGCGGACGACGAGTCAGGGCCGGCTGGTCGATCTGGGCACCCCATAAAGGGGTGCCCTACATCGTTATTTCCCCAGCTCGACGATCGTGATGGCGTTCCAGTCGTTCATCGGAATCACCAGGCGATTGCGCTTCGAGTCGTAGGTCATCGACGCCGCGCTTGGAATGCCGGAAGCAATAATCTCCGCCTTCTGCCCCGGGCGGATGCGCGACACGGTGCCCTGCCGCACGCTGCTGACGTACTTGGTGCCGTCGGGAACGATGACGAGGCCATCGTTACCGGCGTCGACTGCCTGCTCGGTCGCCAGCAGCTTGCCGTCGGGCGAAAACGTCAGGACGTCGTTGGATCCTTGGATGACGACCGATCGATCGGTTCCATCCGGTAGACCGGCGTCGGCTTGCCGTCGCGATCGTCGGTGACCAGGTAGATCAACCCATCGAGTCCCTGGCGGATGTCGCGGATGCGGCCCATCTGCGGCACCAGCGTTTCGCGCGGGCTCGTCGGCGTCAGCCGCACCAATTGCTGGCCGACCATGCCACCGACAAAGAGATGGTTCCGCCACTGCGGAAACTTGTCGCCGGTGTAGAACATCATCCCGGAGATGCCGATCGACGGGACCCAGACCTGCACCGGTTGTTCCATGCCCTCGCGGTGCGTGCCCGAATGAATCGCCAGCCCCGTCGTGTAGTTAACGCCGAACCCAACCACCGGCCAGCCGTAGTTGCGGCCCGGAAGAATGCGATTGAGCTCGTCACCGCCCTGCGGCCCGTGTTCGTTCGCCCACACCTCGCCGGTTTCCGGATGAATGGCGAGTCCCTGGACGTTGCGATGCCCGTAACTCCAGATCTCGGGCCGCGCGTCCGCGCGGTTCACAAACGGATTGTCGGCCGGCACCCGGCCATCGTCATGCAGCCGGATAGTCTTGCCGTGGTGGTTCGACAGATCCTGCGCCGGGTGCGCTTCGAGCTTGCCTTCCGGCGGCACCTGGCGATCGCCGAGCGTGAGAAAGAGGAAGCCGTTCTTGTCGAACGCAATCTTGCCGCCGAAGTGCCCGCGGCCGGTGGAGACTGATTCGAACAACTGCGTCACGCCGGTGAGCCGATCGAGGGGTGCCCTACCTCATGATCAGCGAGTCTTCATCGGGCACATCCGCCAGCTGCACGCGCAGGTTGCCGGCGTTGGTGGCGTAAAGGTACGCGGTCAACGCGATCTCGATGGTCTCGCGGTCGCGCATCTCGCCGACTAGAATCACCTTCGGCGCCTGCCGCAGCGCGGCGCGCAGCGCCAGCGCGAACGTCGGCGTGTCGTTGTGCAGCTCGCGCTGGTGGACGGTGCCCATCTTGTGGACGTGCAGGAACTCGATCGGGTCCTCGATGGTGAGGATGTGCTCGGCGCGGCTTTCGTTGATCAAATCGATGATCGCGGCCAGCGTGGACGACTTGCCGGAGCCGGTCGGGCCGGTCACCAGCACGATGCCGTTCTTGAGCGTGGCCGTGTCGGCAATCGCGGGCGGCAGGTTCAGCTCCTCGATGCTGGGAATCTTCGACGCGATCATCCGCATCACGATCGCGAACGTGTTGCGCTGCTTGAAGACGTTGACGCGAAACCGGCACCGGTCGGGCAGCGAATACGACAGATCGGTCGCGCCCTGTTCTTTCAGCGTCTTCAACACGTGCTCGTTGCCGTTGATCAGGTCGCAGGCGATGCCGGCCGTATCTTCCGGCCGCAGCACCGGCAGCTCGGGCACCGAGACGGGCATCAAGTTGCCGTGCCGCTCGACCTGCGGCGGGCGCCAGGGTGAGAACACCAGGTCGCTGATGCCGTCGCCCGAGTCAATCAACGCCAGGATGACTGCCGGCGTCGGCAAGGCGCGGGTCTTGTCGGTGCCAAACAGTGCGTCGTTCAGGGTAGAAGCCGGGGTCGTCATAGTCGGAGCGTTAGCTTACCCTTCGACTCGATCCCGCCGCTATAGCGGCGGGATCTCGCTCAGGGCAGGCGCTCCCCTCAGAGCAGGCCGATCGCAAAAAACAGGCCGAAAAGCACGACGAGATTCGGCGGATGTTCGAGGCGGAGCTGGCGGGATTGCGGAAGACGGGAGGACACGGTGAGTGATCCGTTCATCATCGAGACGGCCGGACTCCACAAGAACTACGACGGTATCGAAGCGCTGCGCGGCCTGACCCTCCAGGTGCCGGCTGGCTCGATCTTCGGGTTCCTGGGCAGAAACGGCGCCGGCAAGACGACGACGATCAAGATCCTGCTCGGCCTGGCAAAGCCGACCAGCGGCAAGGCGCACGTCTTCGGGCTCGATGCCGACGATCAGGCGGCGAGCGTCGCGATCCGACGCCGCACGGCGTTTGTCAGCGACGAAAAGGATCTCTACGACTACATGACCGTGGGCGAGATGATTCGGTTCACCGCCTCCTTCTTCCCGAAATGGCGCGCCGACATGGAGGAGCGGCAACTGCGCCGCTTCGACTTGCGACGCGAGCGGCCGATCAAAGGACTGTCGCGCGGCATGCGCACCAAGCTTTCGCTGCTGCTCGCGCTGTGCCGCGGCGCCGAGCTGCTGATCCTCGATGAGCCGACCTCGGGCCTCGACCCCGTCGTGACCGAAGAGGTGCTGCAGGCGCTCGTCTCCGGCGTGGCCGGCGAAGCGATGACAGTGTTCTTCTCGTCGCACCAGATTAGCGAGGTCGATCAAATCGCCGATCACGTCGCGATCATCGATCGCGGGCAGTTGGCGATCTCGGGTGCGCTCGACGACCTGCGCCAGAATTATCGGCGCATCCAACTGGTCTTCGAGGGCGACGCGCCGAACGTCAAGTTCCACCCCGCCGGCGTCAGGCGCGTGCAGCGCAAGGGCCGCGTCCTCACGATTCTCTCCAGTGCCGGGACCGAGCAAATCCTGGACGAAGCCAAACGCTACCGTCCCGTCTCGATCGACGTCGTCCCCGTCACGCTGAAAGACATTTTTCTCGAAACCGTTGCCGCGGAGGACTGACATGGTCTGGTACAAATCGTGGCTCGAAACCCGGTGGCGGTTCCTGATCGGCCTGGGAGTGCTGACGCTGCTCGCCTGCGGCGCCGTCTTCGGTTACCCGGCCGTGCAGGAGCTGATGCCCATCGCGGAGCAAGTGGAGGCGAAGGGTCCAATCGCACAGATTATCAAGGACGCGATTGAGGTGCAGCGCCAGTATCGCGGCTACGTCTGGTATCAATGGGTCCGGCAGAACCTAACGCAGACGTGGACGATCTTCGCGATCCTGCTCGGCAGCGGAGGGCTGCTGGCGCACGCGTCCGGAGGAGCGCCGCTCTTCACGCTCGCGCTGCCCGTTTCGCGTCAACAGGTGTTGTGGGTCCGGGCCGCAACAGGTCTCGCGGAGCTGTTGGTGCTCGCGATCGTCCCCTACCTGATCTTTCCTGTGTTGTCGCCGGCGATCGCTCAGCACTACAGCCTCCGCGATGTCGCTGTGCATGCCACGTGCATCTTCGTCGGCGGCTCGGTGTTCTTCAGCGTCGCGTTGTTTCTTTCGACGATGTTCAGTGATATCTGGCGGCCGTTGCTGATCACGTGCGCAGTGGCTGTGATGTTGATGCTGATCGAACGGATCCCCGGGGAGTTCTACGGCATCTTCGGGATCATGAGCGGCGATTCCTATTTCGCGGTGGCGCGGTGCCGTGGGCCGGTCTGCTGACGAGTGCCACGGTGTCGGCGGGGATTTTATACGGCGCCGCCACTAATTTCGCCCGGCAGGATTTCTAACGCGCACAGGACAGCGTAGCGCGGAACTTTAGTTCCGCGGTTTGCAGAAACTCGCGTCAGTCCTGTTGCCCTTCTCGACAAACCCCTTCAAGCGGCCGAGTGCCTCGTCCCACTGGCACGACATCTGCTCGAGAAAACGACGCGCTTCGTCCAGCCGGTCGGCCTCGACGTTCCAGATGCGCTCCCGTCCCAGCCTGGCGCTGCGGACGAGTCCGGCGGCGCCGAGAACCTGCAGATGCTTCGTAATGGCCTGCCGGGTCACTGCGGCCCCCGCGGCCAGCTGGGCGATCGAATGGGGGCCCGCCGAACCAAGACGCAGGACCAGCGCGAGCCGCGTTTCGTCGCCAAGGGCGGCGAAGAGGGGCGCGGCATGCGCGAAGCCGGCAGGCTTGACAGCCCGGCGCGGCTTGCGGCTCAACGGGCGCCCGCCCGACTGGTGACGTAACGATCGATGTTCTTGAGCTGCTCGGTCCATCCTCCCTCGTTCATGCGGAAGGCCGTGTCCCGGCGAGCGGCCGGAATCTGATCGAAACCCGACTCCACCACCGTGAGGCGTGTGCCCTCGGCGACTTCGTCCAGGCGGAACTCGACGAGCGTTGTGGGCTCGCTCGAGTAATCCACGCCAGGTTCGATGGCATAGGGATGCCAGCGGTACGCGAACACGCGCTCCGGCTCGACCCGTTCGATCTGCATCGTGAGCGTAAAGTGCTCGTAGCCGGGTGTCGTGATCGGGCCGGAGATCTGCGCGCCCGGAACGAACGCTCCCGTAACCTTGGCGCCGAACCAGGCTCCGAAATCCTCGGCAGTGGTAATCGCGCGCCAGACCTGCGATCGGGGCGCGCGGATCACCGTGGTTTTCTGGATGCGGTCTGAGCTCATATGCAACCTCTTGGTTGCACTTTACCGCCGCGCGACCGTCTAATGCAACCATTTGGTTGCACGATAACTTCAGCGGATCCGCCAGCCGTTGACCGGCCCGCCGTGGAAGAACGCCGCCGGCGTCATCACGCCGTCTTTCTTGAACACCATCCCGTCCTTCATCACGAACTGGACGTTCTTCAACGCATTCAGGTCATCGAGCGGGTTGCCGGGAAGGGCGATGATGTCGGCAAAGAATCCCGCCTTGATCGGTCCCCGTGTAGTCTCCGTCTCGCTAAGCTTGTAGCCGTTGATCGTCATCGCGCGCAGCGTGTCGGCATTGGGGATCGCGGCATCGATCCACGTCTTGAGGAATTCCATGCACAACTCGCCGCGGGTCTTGCCGGGCACCCAGTAGTCGGCATCGGTGGAAAAGGTCAGCGGCACCTTGTTGGCAAACGCGTTCTTCAGGCCGGCGACCGTGCGCTCGTAGGCTTGCGCCGAAACCGGATGGCCTTCGAGGCCCGGCGGCGTTTCGGTGCCGGCGCGGAAGATACCTTTCTGCGCCATCAGCTTGTGGAACTCGTCGGTGAGCGCGCCCGAGTGCGCGATCGACCAGATGCCGGCCTCAATCGCATTGCGGGCGCCGTTCTGCGTCTGGACGTGCCCTTCGACCTTCATCCCCGACTTGGCCGCCTCGCGGATCACCAGCCGGATCTCATCCGCGGTGTACCCGTACGGCTTGCAATCGACGCAGATCTTGATCACCTTCGCCCCGAACAGGACGTTCTGGCGGATCGCCTTCACGATCTCATCCGCCGTGTCGGCGTCGAGGTACTCCGGATAGACGATGTTGTGATCGGTGACCATTTCGGGCGTCGGAAAGAACTGCCCGCCCATGCCGCCGATGATGATGCCGGAGTTGATGATCGTCGGCCCGGGGATCCAGCCCTGCTCGATCGCCTGCCGCAGCGCGGTGTCGGCGTAGAGGGCGTTGTTGCCCATGTCGCGGACGATCGTGAATCCGGACGCCAGCATCTGGATGCCGTTCGACGCCGCCTGGATGGCGCGCAGCGCCGTCGATTCCTGCACGTAGGTGTAGTAGTAAACGTTGTTCTCGGGCACCGGCTTGTAGGTGAGCGCGAGGTGGTTGTGCGCCTCGACGAGCCCGGGCATCACGGTCATCGCCGACAGGTCGATCACTTGCGCGCCCGGCGGAATCGCCAGGTTTGGTCCGACGTCGCGGATGCGCGTGCCCTCGACGAGGATGATCTGATTGGTGAGGATTCGTCCCGCTTCGGGATCGAGCAAGCGGCCGGCGCGAATGGCGGTGACGGGCGCGGGCGCCTGTGCACGGACGCCATCGCCGAAGAGTAAACAGGCACAAATAACCAATAACGAATTGCGAATAACCAAGTTCATCTCCCTTCCAGAGGTCGCCATTATGAGGCTTCATCAAGTATTGTGCGCGGTATGAAGAACCTCAGCCTTCGGACAAACCTAAAGGTTTGTCCCCACATCGTGACGCTCGTCCTGATGGGGGGCGCCCTGCTGTCGGCGCGCCAACTGCAACCGCCGCCCCCGCCGGTAGCGGCACCGATGCCTGCGCTGCTGAAGAGCTACACGGCAGTCACGGCCGAACGGTTGAAGAGTCCAGCAGACGCGGACTGGCTGATGATTCGGCGCAGCTACGACGGGTGGGGCTACAGCCCGCTCGATCAGATCACGCCGGCCAACATCTCCCGGCTGCAGCCGGCGTGGGTGTTTTCAACCGGCGTGAACAGCGGGCACGAGGCGCCGCCGATCGTCAACAACGGCGTGATGTTCGTCTCGACGCCGGGTCACCGCGTCACCGCCCTCGATGCCAGGACCGGTGTGATGCTGTGGCGCTACATCAAGGAAGTCGCCGATCCGATCGTCGCACCGCATCCCACGACGCGCGGCATCGCGCTCTACGGCGACAAGGTGTTCTTCGCCGCCAACGATGCGGTGCTGGTCGCGCTCGACGCCAGGACCGGCACGCAGCTGTGGACCGCCACCGTCGCCGACAACAAGAGCGGCTACTACATGACGCTGGCGCCGCTCGTCGCCGACGGCAAGGTGATGGTCGGCGTGTCGGGAGGCGAGCTCGGGGTGCGCGGCTTCATCGCCGCCTACGATCCCGACAGCGGCAAGCAAGTGTGGAAGACCTACACCGTGCCCGCGCCCGGTGAGCCAGGCAGCGAGACGTGGCCGAACGGCAACCAGTGGAGAACCGGCGGCGCACCGGTGTGGGTCACCGGCAATTACGATCCGCAAACCAATCTCGCCTTCTGGGGCACCGGCAACGGTGGACCGTGGATGGGCGATCAGCGGCCCGGCGACAATCTCTATACCGCGTCGGTCGTCGCCGTCGATGCCGCCACCGGGCGCATCAAAGGCCACCATCAATATCATCCGAACGATTCGTGGGATTGGGACGAGGTCTCGCCGCCGATCCTGGTCGATTACCAGCGTAACGGCCGCACCATCAAGGGCCTGATCGACGTCGCGCGTAACGGCTATCTGTGGTTCCTGGAGCGCACCGACGGCGCGATCAACTTCGTCGAAGGCACGCCGTTCGTCAGGCAGAACGTGTTCAGGAGCCTTGACCCGAAGACCGGACGGCCCGACGTGGATCCGGCGCGCAAGCCCGGCACCGGCAAGACCGCGGATTTCTGCCCGTCACATTGGGGCGGCAAGAACTGGCCGCCGATTGCGTACAGCCCGAAGACGCGGCTGATCTACATCCCCGCCAACGAGAACCTGTGCGGCACGCTGGTCGGCCGTGACGTCGCGTACACGCCAGGCAGCGGCTATACCGGCGCGACGAGCACATTGGTCATCACCCCCGGCGCCGACCATATCGGCGAAGTGCAAGCGTGGAACGTCGACACCGGCAAGCGAGTGTGGACGCACAATTATCCGAAGTCGGCGAACTGGGGACCGATGCTCGCCACCGGCGGCGGGCTCGCATTTACCGGCGGTACCAACGATCGGATGTTTCACGCGTTCGACGCGTCGACCGGCAAGCTGTTGTGGGAGTTTCCAACCAACTCCGGCATCACCGGCCAGCCTTCGTCGTTCATGGTCGACGGCAAGCAGTACATCGCCGTGATGTCGGGCTGGGGCGTCGACGCCAGGGCGGTGCAGCTCCGGCTCAACCGGTTGATGCCGGGTGATTACCCGGAGGTGCCCGAGGGCGGGGCGATCTGGGTCTTCGCGATCAAATAACAGGAGGCCAGGAGGTCAGGAGAAAATATTTCTCCTGACCTCCTGAACTCCTGTTTGGTTTTCTTCTGGTCTCCTGTTAGGGTGCCTTGCCGACGACGCCCACACTGGCGATCGGGTCGCCCTTCGAGATCGACGGCACCGCCCGCACGTACAACAACACGCCGCCCTCTTTCGCGCGCGCCTCGAAGATCGTCTTGCCGAAATAGTCGGTGACGTATCCGAGCTTCATGCCGGCGGCGACGTACGCGCCGCGCTTCACCAGGGGATAGAAGATCCCGCCCTGCTCGCTGGCGACATCGGCAAGGTGATCGATCCACACCGGATTCTCGACCGGCACGGCCGCACCCGGCAGCATTTTCAGGTGACGCATCACGCTGAGGCTGCCGTTCACCATCAGCGCCACATCGTCCGCCTCCACCGTCCCGGCATGACCGGCCTCGACGATGATCGACGGTTTGCCGCGCGTGGTGGCAGTGTTCTCGAAATACACGGAGGCGGCGGGGTCGGAAGGGCGACCCGTCGAGATCACGATGTGATCGAGGCCAAACGCGAGCACCATGCCGCGCGAAATGGCGTCCTGCGCGGCGCGGCCGGTCTTGTTCCAGTACGCATACGGCCGAAGGCTCTCGTCGATGTCGCCGCCATGGAAATCGATGACGTGGTCGGCGGGCTCGACGACCTGCCTGGTGATCAGGTGTGAGGCGCGATCGGTTTGCGTGCCGTTGGCGCTGCCCGGGTACATACGGTTCATGTTCTTGCCGTCCACGGGATTGAGGTGCGGCACGATTCTCACGAACGATGGCACGTTGAGGAGCGGCACGATGATCACCGTGCCGGAGAGCTGGTTCGGGTCGATGGCGGAGATCAGCTTCTCGAGGGCGATGATCGAGGCGTATTCGGTGCCGTGCGCGCCGGCCAGCAGTGCGAGTACCGGGCCGGCCTTGGCGCCGTGGGCCACCGCGACGGGAATCGACAGCGCCGCATCGCTGCCGGCGGGGACCTCGATGCCTCCGGTAGCCGTCTGACCACGTGACGCCTTCGCCGTCCCGACCGTGAACACGGCTTGATCGCCGGGCTTGGCTTGCCCTGAGGCGCGGACGCCCGCCCACGGGGACAAGGCCAACAGCAGGAGGCCGACAACGCGCGTCTTCATGACGATGTCCTCTCTTCAAGGCTTGTTGTATCATGCGGCGCAATCCGACACAGGAGGGTGCTTGATGCGCAAAGCGTTCTTTTTCACCGCGTGCCTTCTTTTCTTCGCGCCGGCCGCGGCGGTGGCCCAACCGCACACGATTGTCGCGCTCAGCCACAGCGACCACACCGCCTACGAAATCGACCCGGTCTCAGGGACGATCCTGAACAAGTTCACCGCGGTGAATCAGCCGCACGAGGGCGTCGCGTCGGCGGACGGCAAGACCTTTTATGCCGCGATCCCGAACGGGCCCCACGTCGTGATCCTGGATGCGGCGACGTTCAAGGAGAAAGGGAAGATCGAGTCGCCGTTTTTCGAGTCGTCACGAGAGAACGGATCCGCGTCTCCGCACGGCATCGCCCTCACGAACGACGGAGGCAAGCTGTATGTCGGGCTCGAGAACGCCGACATCCCCGGAATCGTCGTCTACGACACCAAGGCCAGCAAGGTCCTCCGCAAGATCGACGTCGTCTTGCGCGGCGGCCATTTTCTGGCGATCCAGCCGAAGACCGACAAGCTCTATTACCCGATGCGGGAAGACAACCGCGTGCTGGTGATCGACACCAGGACCGACCAGATCGTGAAGATCATCGTGATCGAAGGCGGACCGGTCGGCGTCGGGTTCGCACCGAACGGTGAGGTCTGGATTCACAACGACCGTGACGGCGCCGTGCACGTAATCGACGGCAAGAAGGACGAAGTCGTGAAGGTGATCAAGGGCCTGGGAACGGGCGCGGGCCGCATGGCCGTGTCGCCGGACGGCAAGTGGGCGGCGTCGACCCACGGGGGCTCCCAGGATGTGGCGATTATCGACGCGGTCACGAAAGAGGTTGCGGCGACGATCACCATCGGGCGCGGCCCGGGCTTCCCGGTGTTCTCTCCCGACGGGGCGAAGCTTTACGTCATGAATTCCGGCGCGGGCGACGTGTGCGTGATCGACCTGAAAGAGATGAAGGTCGCGGCACGGCACAAGGTTGGCGTGAATCCATTTGGCGGCGGTCTGCGCCTCACTGCCAAATAGTCCTCACTGCCAGATCGATCGTGATGGAGGCCCGGTTGCGTTTGCGGGTATCACGTAAGATTCTCAGTCTCATCGCGGGCCGGTCGCTCCGCGAAGGATTCGGAAACGAATGCTGCTGAAAACTGTTACCCGCACGCAAGGCAACAACCAGGCTCTCAAGGACGGAAGCGTCAAACCGAAGACCTTCGATTTCGACTTCGAGGAAATCCCCGTCCTCGTCGATGCGTTCCGGCGGATGGTCCGCGAGCGGGAGTTCGACATCTGTGAGATGGCGATTACCACCTACCTCTGCGCCAGGGAGCACGGCAAGCGTTTCACCGCCCTGCCCATCTTTCTGGTGCGGGCCTTCCACCACGGCGCCATCGTCTACAACGTGAAGGCGGGCATTGGCGTACCCAAAGATCTGGAAGGCCGGAAGGTCGGCGTGAACCGCGGCTACACCGTGACGACAGGCTTGTGGGCGCGGAGCATCCTTCAGGATGAGCACGGAGTCGACCTGAGCAAGATCACCTGGGTGCTCTCGGGCGATGAACATGTCGCGGAGTACCGGCCTCCCGCCAACGTGGTGTCGATGGCGCAGGGAAAGACGCTCGCCAACATGGTGGCGACGGGGGAGCTGGCCGCCGCCATCGGCGTGGAGGTTGACCACGCCGACGTGATGCCGTTGATCCCCAATGGCGAGGACGCGGGCCTCGCTGCCCTGCGTCACCGCGGCCACTACCCGATCAATCACCTCATCGTGGTCAAGGACGACCGGCTCGAGAGCGCGCCCGATCTCGCACAGGATGTCTTCAACACCTTCACGGAGGCCAAGCGCCGCTATCTTCAGCGGCTCACGGCCGGTGCGATCGACGCGCCGACCGAGGTCGACCGAATGCACCAGCGGGTGATGGAGATCACAGGCGACCCGCTGCCGTACGGCATCGGGCCAAATCGCCGGGTCCTCGAGGACCTCATCGATCACGCGCGAACGCAGGGCATCATTACCCGGACGATCGCTCCGGAAGACATGTTCCCCGCCACGACGCACGGGTTGGTGGGGTGAATGGCGTTTACCATTACCCTGGCCGGCTCGATGACGGCATTTCCGTGCGCGGCCCACGACACGATCACGCGCGCGGCGCTGCGGGCGGGCGTGGCATTGCCGTACGAATGCAATACCGGCGCATGCGGCAGCTGCAAAGTGGAGTTGATGTCCGGCGACATCGAGTCGCTGCGTCCCGACTCCACGGCATTGTCGGACCGCGACCGCGCCAAGAGCCGCGTGCTCGGCTGCCAGGCCCAGCCCAGGAGCGACTGCGTGATCAAGGTCCGGGTTGATCCGGCCGCGCCCGCGATGCCACGCCCTGCGGAGCAGGCGGCCACGCTGGTCAGTACCCGAGATCTGACACATGACATCCGCGAGTTCGATTTCGCACTGGCGGCGCCGGCCGGATTTCTTCCGGGCCAGTACGCGCTGCTACGCCTACCTGGTGTACCGACGGTGCGAGCCTACTCGATGTCGAATATCGCCGGCGGCCGGCTCTGGCAGTTCCAGGTCAAGCGGGTGCCGGGCGGGCGGGCAACCGGCGTATTGTTCGATCGGCTCACGGTCGGTGACGAGATTACGCTCGATGGGCCATTCGGCCACGGGTATCTGCGTGCGGACGCCGCGCGTGACATCGTCTGCATCGCGGGGGGATCCGGCATCGCGCCGATGTTGTCGATCGCGCGGGGTTTGGCAGAGTGCGCGTCGCTGAAGGGTCGGCACCTCCATTTCTTTTACGGCGGGCGGGCGCCCTCGGACATCTGCGGCGAAGACGTCTTGCGGACGCTGCCGCAATTGCATAGCCGATGGACCTATGTACCGGTTGTGTCAGACATGGAAACGGTGGCGCCCGCTGCCTGGAGCGGACGCACCGGATTGGTGCACGATGCCGTGGCGGAGACCATGGGCGCCGGGCTGGCTGATTTCGAGTTCTATTTCGCCGGCCCGCCGCCAATGACCTTGGCTGTGCAACGGATGTTGATGCAGGCTAAAGTTCCTATGAGCCAGGCGCACTTCGACCAGTTTTTTTAATTCGACGCACGACGCCTGACCCGATAGGGAGTCCTCGTATGCTCAAAAAAGAACAGAATGACCTTCTGGTTCAGTGCGGGCCAGGCACCCCGATGGGCCAGATGTTCCGGCGCTATTGGCTGCCGGCCCTGCTGGCCGACGAGCTGCCGGAAAACGAATGCCCGCCGGTCCGGGTCAAGATCTTGTCTGAACGCCTGATCGCCTGGCGCGACACGCAAGGCCGCCTCGCACTGACGGACGAGTTCTGCGCGCATCGTGGCGTCTCGCTGTGGTTTGGCCGGAACGAGGAGAACGGGCTGCGCTGTCCGTACCACGGCTGGAAGTACGACCACACCGGCCAATGTATCGAGGTGCCCTCGGAGCCCGTCGAGAGTGGCTTCTGTCAGCAAATCAAGCTGGCGTCCTATCCCCTGGTTGAGCGCGGCGGCGTCCTCTGGGCGTACCTGGGCCCACCCGAGGCGCAACCACCCTTGCCGGAATGGGAATTCGCCATGATGCCGCCGGACCGCCGCTTCATGTCGAAGCGGATCCAGGAGTCCAATTGGCTGCAAGCGATGGAGGGTGGCATCGATTCAAGCCACGTCTCATTCCTGCATCGCGGCGACCTGAGTCAGGATCCGCTGTTCAAGGGCGCGAAGGGCAATCAATACAACCTTCAGGATGCGCGGCCGGTGTTCGAAGTGGTCGAAAGCCCGGGCGGCTTGCACATCGGCGCCCGCCGCAACGCGGAGGCCGATCACTACTACTGGCGGATCACCCAGTGGGTGATGCCGTCGTTCACGATGATTCCGCCGCGCGGCGATCATCCGGTGCACGGGCATTTCTGGGTGCCGATCGATGACGAGAACTGCTGGGCGTGGAGCTTCGACTACAAAGTCACGCGGCCGCTGGCGCCGAGCGAATTGGAGGCGATGCGGGCGGGCAAGGGCATTCACGTCGATTACGAACCAGGCAGCTTCCGTCCGCTGGCGAACAAGGACAACGACTATCTGATGGATCGCGCAGCCCAGAAGCGCGGTGACACGTTCTCGGGTATCAAGGGCATCGGCATGCAGGACGCGTCGCTGCAGGAAAGCATGGGGCCGATCGTGGATCGCACCAAGGAAAACCTGGTCTCGACCGACAATGGCATCATCATGGCCCGCCACCGCCTGCTGCGGGCCGTCAAGGCCCTGGTGGAGAAGGGCGCGACGCCGCCGGGCGTCGATACCGCCCATCAACGCTGCCGCTCGGCCTCGATCGTTCTGCCGGCGGACCAGCATTTCAAGGACGCCGCCAGGGACGCCCTTGCGATCCAGCCGGACGCCGAACACGTGACGGTCTGACGTGGTTACCGAAAGCGCCCGGATGACGAGCGCCGCTGAGGCGCGGTTCCGCATCGACCGGCCGAACTCGCGGCCGCGCGCGATCACGGTCATCGCGCTCGATCAGCCGAGCGAGCGGGTCGTCATGGATCTGGCGGGGAGGCAATGGAATCGTGCGGCCTTCTTCGCGTTGCGTGCCCTGACCAGGGCGCAGCTGGATGATCAGATCGACAGCGCGGACCTTGTGGTCGTCGTGGCCACGGCGGGCGAGGACGCTCGCGACGCAGCCCTGATCGGCGAAGCGTGCAGTGCCAGGCGCGTGCAGACGACGGGCCTCATTCTCGGCGGGATCGAGAGCGCGGACGAGGCGCTCTCGACGACGCTGGCGGAGTTACGTCCGTGGATGCTGATGCTCGTGATCGCCAGCTCCGCGGAGTACGTCGAGGACATGCTGCGCGCCCTGCGCGCGTAATTGTCGGGGTTCGGAACAACAAGAACCTTGAAACCTCGGAACTTCGGAACTAGAAGTTGAACTTCACGCCCAACTGGATCTGCCGCGCGGCGGTCGAGGTGTTGTTGATCTCGCCGGCCGTTGGATTGCGTACACCACCCGCGTTGAAGATGGTGTTGTTGGGCAGCCCGAGGTTCACCCAGTTGAACGCGTTGAAGGCTTCGATACGGAACTGCGCGACCGTTCTGCCGATCGCGAAGTTCTTGAACACCGAAATGTCCGCGACCTTCAAGCCTGGCCCCCGGATCGAATTGCGCGTCGCGTTCCCGAACACGCCCGCAGCCGGCACGGTGTACACCGACGGATCGAACCACTGGAGCGCCGTGCGCGGGTACGTCACTTCGCCGTTCACATTGGGTTTCTGCAGGCCGGTGTCGCTCTGACGATCGCCCACCTGGTCGTACGACAGGTATGGCGTGGTGGGAAGGCCGGTCGACGCCTGAAACACGCCGCCGATATTCCAGCCTTTCAGGAGCGCCCCAACCAGCCCGGTGCTATCGCGGCCAAACGGCAGCTGGTAGACCGCATTGAACACGAAGTTGTGCCGGACATCGTAGCTGGACGGTCCGTACTCGTACTCCGGATCGAACCAGTCGGTGGCGCTGCCGGCGCCGCTGTCGAAGTCGCTGCCGCCAATCAGGCCGCCCGACCACGTGTCCTTGGAGTTACCGAGCGTGTAGGACGCCTGGAACTGCCAGCCGTCTGAATAGCGCTTGTTGAGTGCGAGCGTCATGCCCTGGTAGTTCGACCGCGCCACGTTGGTGCGCGTCCGGATGCGGCCCCAGCTCGGATACCGCAGCGCCGCGCCTGTCACGAGGCGCTTGACGCCATCGGACCCATACGCCGACGGCGTCGTATTGGGGTCGCCGTAGAACGGCAGATGGTGGCCGCGCGACCCGATGTACCCGGCCTCGGCCACGAGGTTGTGCCCGAGGTCCCGCTCGAAGTTCACGTGCCATTGCTGTGAGAAGGGCTGATCGATGTCGTACTCGATGAACTCCGAGCGCTTCTGCACGGTCGCGGGGTTCACGCCCGCCGCAAGGACAGTGATCATGCCCGGACCGAACACGGTCGGCTGCCGGATGTCGACGCCGGCGAAGTACGGGTAGATGCGGAACGTAGTGCCGCGATAAAACGAGGTGGTCAGCGGCTGATAGAAGACCCCGTAGCCGCCCTTGATCGTCTGCTTCTTGTTGCCCAACGGGTTCCACGCGACGCCAAGCCTCGGCGCCAGGCTCCTCTTTGACGGGTTCTTGAACATCGGCGTGCCGGGGGTGATCCCTTTCGGACCGTTCTCGAGGTCGTTGAGGCTCAGGAGTCCCGCCACTTTTCCGTTGAGCTCCTTGGGGTCGGTCACAAATTCGTAGCGCAACCCGTAATTGACGCTCAACGAGTCGCCCGCCCGCCAGTCGTCCTGCACGAAAAACGCCGCATAGTGCTGCCGCATTTTCCGGAACGTGTCCGTGCCGGGCAAGTTGCCGGTGAACCGGTCGGCCTGCGCGCCCCCGCCGCGATTGAGCGTCAGGAATTCCGTGAGATTGCGGAAGCGGAACTCGCCGCCGTAACGGGAGAACGAGAAGCCGTCGAAGTGCGTCTTCTGCCAGTCGAAGCCGGCCTTGATCACGTGGCCGCCCCGGCTCCACGTGAGCGTGTCGCTCAGCTGAAACAGATCCTGGCGGTAGTCAACGGGAATGGTGGCGATCGAGCCGGCGGTCGAGACATTCAGGATGTTGATGGCGCCCCAGTGCGGATCTTCGCTGAAGTAGAGCGACCTCGGAATGTCGATTGTCGACAACAGATCGTTGTCACGTCCGGTGCGGTTGGCGGCGAACTTGAGCGTGTTCAGCAGCCTCGAGTTGAAGATGTGCTGGTACTGCGTCGTGAAGTAGCGCGTGTCGGTGCCGACCGTCTCGTAGAACAGTGGATGCGTCTGGGCGATCTTCGTGTCGGACACGTCGCGCGACCAGCGCACCATGTAGGTGCCCTTCCTTCCCACGTTGTAGTCGAATTTCACAACACCGAAATTCTCGTCGGTCGGGTCCTGGCTCGAGTGGGCCTGCTCGGCGGTGCCGTCACCAAAGTCACGGCCCGTCGGAATCGGGAAGAGCAGGTCAAGATAGGGGCGCACCGCCGGATGCACGCCGACATTGACCAGCTGCCCCTGGGCGTTCGGCACCAGCCCCTGCCGTGACTGCGCATTCGGAAGTCGTGCGAAGCGCGTCACCGCGAGCCGCTCTCTGAGGCCCTCGTAGCTGCCGAAGTAAAACAGCTTGTTCTTGAAAATCGGCCCACCCAATGTCAGGCCGAACTGATTGCGCTTGAAATCGGGTAGCTCGCCCTCGTCGAAGAAGTTGCGGGAGTCGAACGCCGCGTCGCGGTTAAACTCGAACACCGTGCCATGGATCCGATTGGTCCCCGACTTGGTGACCGCGCTCATGATGCCGCCGGCGGCGCGGCCGAACTCGGCGCTGTAGCCGTGCGTCTGGACGCTGAACTCCTGCACGGTGTCGACGCCCAACAGCACGCCGGAGAGGCTCGAGGGCGCCTTGTCTGAAATGTCGGCGATGTTGGTGCCGTCCATGAGGTATCCGGTCTGCTCCGGCCGCGCACCACCGATGGAGAGCTGTGTGCTGCCAAAGCCCCCGGTGAAGTCGCGCGAGGTGGCCCGGCTGACCACCACGCCAGGCTGGAGTGTCGCCAGCTGCATGAAGCTGCGGCCGTTGAGCGGCAATTCCGCAATCTGCCTGGTGGTGACCACGCCGCCGGCCGTCGTGGCCCCGAGCGACACGGTGCTCGTTTCGCCCGCGACGGTGACCTGCTGGCTGAAATTTCCGATCTTGAGCTGGACGTCCGCGAGCACGTCCTTGCTGATGGCGACGGTCAAACCCGTGCGCTTCACCTGGGTAAATCCCTGGAGTTCCGCGACAAGTTCGTAGGACCCTGGACTCAGGCTGAGCACGCGATAGCGGCCGTTGCTGTCGCTGACCTGCGTGCGTTCGAGGCCGGTGTCGATATTCTTCACAGTGATCGTGACCCCGGGCATCACGGCGCCGCTCTCGTCGGCCACAGTGCCCGAAATACTCCCCGTGGTGGCCTGCGCGAACAGGGCGTCCGGCGCACACAGCAGAGCCGCCAGCAATACAGCAGAAGTCATGCGCATGTCGAAATCTCCCTTACAAATGTCCTGGCCCGAGCGGGACATTGCGAACCTTGGTCGAGGTGTTTGGCCCTGTCAACAACAATCAGCGGGCCCCGAGGAACGACAGCAGACGGGGTGCGACGGTCTCTTCTGTCTGGCCGTCCACGGGCATATCCCAGTATTCGGCGCGGGGGAGGCATTCTTCGAGATACCGCGCGGCGGACGTCGCGTGCGAGGCATCCCGTCCTGGAACGACCAGCGCCGGAATATCGAGGCGCATCAAGTCTTCCGGATCGGCGCCGGGCGCCGTGTCACGGTCGAAGAGCGCGCGCCCCAGGCCGGCGACCAGCAGCTTGTACTGATCGACGTCCTGCCCCGCAAACGCGTCGGCAAACGCGCGGTCGTGCCGGATCACCGCGGCCCACGGCCCGCCGCGCGGATCGGCGCCGAACGACTTGCCTTCCGTGGCGACGAGCGAGACGACCGCCTCGAGACCATGCTGATTGACAAAGGCCAGGTGTTCCGCAAATCGCTGCTGGCTGTTGATGCGGTACCTTGCGCCGCCAACCGGCCAATACAGAATCATGCTGAGCGTCGCGCTGGGATGCATGACGCCGAACGCCGCGGCCGGGCAGCAGCCCATGCAGCCGCCCATGAGGTGTGCGCGCTCGATTTTCAGGTGGTCCAGTAATCCCCTGCCCTGCGCGACGTAGTGGGCCCACGTGACGGGCTCCAGTTTGCCGCCCGACTGGCCGGTTTCGCGGCGGTCGAAGATGATGCAGCGATAGTGCTTCGACAGGTAGTCCAGCATCTTCGTCTTCGCGTACACGCCGAGCGTGGACCACTTCTCCAGCGTGGCGTCGAAGCCACCGGGCGAGAACATCAGGAGCGGCGGCCCCGAGCCCACGACTTCATAGCGTGTCGTGATGCCGTCGATGATGGCGGTGGGCATATTGGGGAACGTGGATCGGGAATCAGGGCTTCGGACGCGCGCCTTTGATGTGGCGGGCGCCGCGCACATCATTGGCGAACTCCGTAATCGCATCGAAGGCGACCTTCGCCACGTTGGCGTAGGTCTCCGCCGGGGCATCAAGGTTGCTGGCGGCATAGCCCATGGCGGCGTGCGCCATTCGCATTCGGCCATCCAGCCACGGCCCTCCGCCGAACCCCCCGATCACTGGAATGGACACCGCACTCACGACCGCGGCGCCCGCCACCGGGCCCGAGTTGGTGAAGTCGAGCAGCGACGCGCCCGCGTCTTCGAGCCGCTTCGCCTCGTCCACGAGCCGTGCGGTCATCTCCGGCGTCGCCTGGGCGGCGGGCGTCGACGCGGCGCTGTACGGGATGCCGTATTGCAGCGCCGTCTGCGGAGTGATGCCGAACTGCGCAAAAACCGGAATGCCCGCTCGCGCGATGGCTCGCACGGCATCGGGGAAAGCGGCCGCGCCATCCAACTTGACCATGTCCGCGCCCCCTTCTTTGACCAGTCGGATCGCCGCACCGAGCGCCCCGTCCGTGCCGGACTGAAGGGGCCCGAAAGGAAAATCGCAACTCACGAGCGCCCGCTTGACGCCACGGCGCACCGCCCTGCACACCACGAGCATCTCCTCGATCGTCACTTCCAATGGACTGGACTGGCCCCACAAGTTGACGCCCACCGTGTCTCCGACCGAGACGATCTCCACGCCCGCCCGGTCGACGATCTGCGCGATCTGGTAGTCCCACGCCACGACGCCCACGATTTTTCGCGCGTCGCGTTTCATCTGCCCGAGCGAGGGAATCGTGACGGGGGTTTGATTCGACTCCATGGGTCCTTGTCCTGCCCCCCTCACAACGTCTCGCCGTCGCGCAGCACGCCGGCGGCACGCAGCGCTCCGTCGAGCCACTTCGGACGCACGTTGGTGCCCGAGACGATCTCGGCGAGGCGCGTCCGCTCGTCTTCGACTTTCTGCGCCGCCAACGCCAGCAGCGACGCGGCTCTCTCCCGCTCGACGACCACGACCCCGTCGGCGTCACCGACGATGAGATCGCCGGGATTGATGGCGACGCCGCCGCACGAGATCGGCCAGTTGATGCGTCCGGGAATACTCTTCGTCGGGCCGTTGGGATTGGCCCCCACGGAATACACCGGAAACCCGAGGGCAAGAAGTTCCTCGGTGTCGCGGTGCGCCCCATCGAGGACCACTCCGCCCAAGCCCAGCGCCTTGCAGGCGCTGATCATGATCGCGCCCATCAAGGCGCAGCTGGTGTCGGCCTTGCCGTCGACGACCAGGATGTCTCCTGGCTTGGCCATCGCCATGGCGGCATGAATCATCAGGTTGTCGCCCGGGCGAACTTCGATCGTGAACGCGGGGCCGCCCAATCTCGTGGCGGGCGTGAGTGGAGAGATGCGGCCGTCCAGTGTGCCGCGGCGTCCGGCGACATCGGCGAGGATGGACGCGGCAAACCTGGACGCGCGCTCCACGATCGCGGGCGACACACGCTCGAAGTCGCGCCGGATGGCCGATAACGACGCGGCGAGTGTGTCGTCCATGTGAAGTGTTCCCGTCTCCTCGATGGGCCCCAGGCGGGTGCGTTAGTGGCTCGTCTGGCCGGCGTGACCGCGCTTGGTCAACAGCGCGTCGAGTCGAGGATATACCCGGCGGGCATTGCCCTCAAAGATCTTGTAGCGGTCTTCGTCACTGAGAGTGCTCACCTGATCGATGTAGCGCTTGGTGTCGTCGAAATGGTGACCCGTTTCCGGGTCGACGCCCGGCACCGCGCCCATCAGCTCTGAAGCGAAGAGGATGTTGTCGACCGGGACCACCTTGGTGAGCAGCTCGATGCCGGGCAGGTGATACACGCACGTATCGAAGAAGACGTTCTGCATTACATGTTCGACCAACGGGAGTTTTTTGATGCTCAGGCACAAGCCGCGGTAGCGGCCCCAATGGAACGGTGCGGCGCCACCGCCGTGCGGGATGATGAGCTTGAGGGCCGGAAAGTCCTTGAAGAGATCGCCTTGAATGAGCTGCATGAACGCCGTGGTGTCGGCGTTGATGTAGTGCGCGCCCGTATGGTGAAAATTGCGGTTGCAGGACGACGACACGTGGATGGTCGCCGGGACGTTCAGCTCGCAGAGCTTTTCGTAGATGGGGTACCAGTACCTATCGGTCAGGGGCGGCTCTGTCCAATGCCCACCCGACGGGTCCGGGTTCAGGTTGACGCCGACAAACCCCAGCTCCTTCACGACGCGCTCGAGCTCGGCCAGGCAGTTCGCCGGGGGGACGCCGGGGAACTGCGGGAGCTGGGCGACGCCGACGAAATTGTCGGGGAGCAGCGTGCAGATCCGATGAATGAGGTTGTTGGAGACCGTCGTCCACTGCCGGCTGACGGCCTCGCTGCCGACGTGATGGGCCATGCCGGCGGCACGTGGCGAGAAGATCGTGAGGTCGCTGCCGCGGTCCTTCTGGAGCTTGAGCTGCGGCGCCACGCTGGCGACGAGGACCTCGTCGGTGATGCCCAGATCCGTCGACGCTGGCTTCCGGGCGGGATCGGCCAGTCCGGCGAGCTGCTTGTCGCGGAACACCTGGAGCGCTGGCGGCTCGGTCGTGTAGTGGCAGTGGGTATCGATGATCATGCGATCGCAGCCCCTACCTCCACGGCATGAGGGAGACGTGGATCACGTCGGGGGCACCTTCGCCGCCCACGGACTTGATGGCATGCGCCGTGTCGGCAAGGCCAAAGGTGTGCGTGGTCACCACCTCCAAAGGGAAGCGGTGCGAGGCCAGTTGCCGCAGGGCAAGCTCGCAGGCCTTGTAGCTATGTCCACGGGCGCTCTTGATGGTGATGAACTTGAGGGTGACCTTGGCGATCGGGAAGTTTGGGAACTCGTTCATCTCGCCCTGAACGACCATCGTGCCACCCTTCCGCTTGAGGGCGTCCACGCCGAGCAGCACGGGCGTGGTGCCGGCCCCGGCCGTGCAATCGAGCACCACGTCCACGCCCTTCCCGCCGGTGATCGCCATGATCCGCGTGAGCGCATCCTCCTGCTGGACGTCGATGACGTGGTCCGCTCCCAGCTTCTTGGCCACGGCCAGACGGGCGCCATCCTTGGAGGTGCCGGTGACAATAATGAGAGACGCCCCCGCCTGCTTGCAAATCACGGTCTGCGACAGCCCCTGCTGGCCTGGCCCCTGGATGAGTACGGTGGAGTCGTAGCCGACACCGCCATCGAACAGCGACCATTCGACGCCGTTGGCCATCGGCGTCGCCAGACCGGCCAGTTCAGGCGTCAGGCCATCCGGCACCTTGTGAATGACCGAATTCCACGGCAGGTAAACGTATTGGGCAAAGCCACCCCACAAATGGGGAGGCCGTTCTGATGACGTGTAGCCATACCGAATGCCGTCGGGGTTGTCGCGCCAGTCGGTATTGGCGCAGTGCCGGTACTGGCCCGAGTGGCACCATTCACACTTGCCGCACATTACATAGTGTTCCAAAAACACCAGGTCCCCTTCCTTGAGGCCCTTGCGTTCGGTGAAAGCGCGGCCCGCCTTGGCGATGTAGCCGATGTTCTCGTGACCCATGATCACCGGAGCGCCCTTGAGGGGCTGCTTGAACATCTTGACGTCGGTGCCACAGATACCGGCGACCTCCATTTTCAGCAGGGCGCTGTCGTCAGACATCTCGGGCATCGGGAACTCGCGTAACTCGATCTTGCTCGGGCCCACCTTCGCTGCTGCAAGCACTTTTTCCACGGTCGGTTTCTCTCCAAATATCGGCGATGTGTGATGTAGTCTACCGCCAGCGTCCGGCCAAGAAATCTGCCGTTGGCGGCCGCCGGGCAGTCGGGTGCGCCCAAGGTTCAATATGACCAACAGATCCCTGACGGTGACTGTCGGAATCCTCGTGATGATACTCGCCCTGGCGCCGGTCGGGTACGCGCAAGGCACGGGCTCGATTTCCGGAACGATCAAAGACACGACCGACGCAGTGCTGCCAGGTGCCGCCGTGATCATCAAGCAGACCGACACCGGTCTGACGCGCGAAGTCATCTCGGACGTCCGCGGCCGTTACACCGCGCCCAATCTGCCGCCCGGGCCGTACGAGGTGACGGCTACGCTGACGGGGTTCGGCGCCATGACACGAAGCGGCGTGCGCCTGACCGTCGGCCGTGACGCGATCGTTGACCTCGCCCTGACGATTGGCACCCTGCAGGACCAGGTGACGGTGGTCGGCGAAGCGCCGACGGTCGACACCCGGTCGGCGTCAACCGGCGCCCTGATCAGCCAGGAACAAATTGCTAGCCTCCCGCTCAATGGCCGGAGCTTTATCGAACTCGCGAACCTGACACCGGGCGTGCAGCTCACCGATAACGGCGGCCGGAGCACGAGCACGGGATTCGGCGCGAAGCTCAGCGTCAACGGGTCTCGCTATACGGCAAATCTGTTTACGATCGACGGGACGGCGCTCAACGACCAGTTCAACCAGGCGGGCAGCGCGTCGGGCAACGTGCTCGGCGTCGAAGCGATCGCCGAGTTTCAAGTGCTGACCAACTCGTTCAGCGCGGAGTTCGGCCGGCACACCGGCGCGGTGGTCAATGCGGTCACCAAGTCTGGAACCAACGCCTTCCGCGGGTCGCTCTTCGAGTTCCATCGGGGCGACCGGCTCAACTCGCGGGGCTACTTCGATCCGACGGATCGGGCCAAGCCGGACTTCAAACGCAACCAACTCGGCTTCTCGGCGGGCGGCCCGGTACGCAAGGATCGGCTGTTCGTGTTCGCCACTTACGAAGGCCTGCGCGAGACGCTCGGCACCTCCCGGACCTTCAACGTCTTCTCGGAGGCGATCCGCGACCGCGCCAGGGCGCAGAACTCGCCCACGCTGCCGTTCATGCTCTCGTATCCCCTGCCGAACGGCCGCGCCATCGACGCCAACCGTGGCCAGTTCATCCGCCAGGCGAACCGGGAGACGGCGGAGGACTACGCCGTGCTTCGCGCCGACGCCCAGTTGTCGGTAAACCAGTCGGCGTTTGTTCGGTATACGTATGACGTCGGTGAGGTCACCAACCCTGTCCGCGTCACCACCGGCGAAAAAGTACGGACGGAAGTCCAGTTCATGACGGCGTCACACCAGTGGATCAAAGGCAATTCGTTCGTCAATCGCGCGCAGCTCGGGGTGACCCGAAGCAAGCTCGACGGGTTCGACTACGCTTACGACGGCATCGCGCTGCCCCGAACGACATTCACCGACATCAACCGCGGCATCGCGGCCATCTCGATCAGCGGCGGCATCGCGCCCTGGGGCGGCAGCACGACGAACCCGAAGATTCACCAGTTCGCGAACTACCAGTTCAGCGATGTGGTGACCCTGTCCAAGGGGCTCCACAGCATCCGGGCCGGCGCCCACATGGAGCTGCTGCAGTTCAACCTCACCTCCGACTTCACGTCGATGGGGAATTACACGTTCAACTCCGTCACTGACTTCCTGAACGGCGTGCCCCGTACCTTTGACGCCGTCATGCCCGGGTCCGACGCCACGCGCAACCTGCGGCAGAAGGTGTTCGGGTTCTTCGTGCAGGACGACATGCAGTTGTCGTCGCGCCTCTCGGTGAACGCCGGCGTCCGCTACGAGCCCACCACCGACACGACCGACACGGGCAACCGGCTCGCGCAGCTCATCGACTTCACGGCGCCGACCGCCACGCTGAACGACACCACGAAGGTCAACACCCTGTTCACGAATCCCTCGCGCAAGACCTTCGCGCCGCGGGCGGGATTCGCCTGGGATGTCACCGGCGGCAGCAAGATGGTGCTGCGCGGGGGCGCGGGCGTTTTCTACGACTTGATCACGCTCAATGTGCCCTTCGTGCAGAATACCGCCGTCCGCGTCCCGCCGTTTTTCAATCGCGGCGGGCTGGTCGCGAGCGCCACGGCGCCGATCAACTTCCCCGAAGCCTACGCCACCCAGTCGGCGCAGCTGGCGGGACAAGCCCAGCTCGAAGGGATCGTCTCCGAACCCGACCAGCCCGTCATGTACAAGTGGAATCTCAATGTGCAGCGCGAGCTGACCGGCCGGACGACACTCGAGGTCGGCTACACCGGGACCCGCGGGAAGAACCTCTTCCGGCAGATTTTCACCAATGGCCGCAACGCCGTGGACGTCAACGGCCGTCTGACGGTGCTACCGAACACGCCGCTCATTCAGCCGGCGTTCGGCCGCATGCGTTACCGCGTCAGCGACGCCGATTCCTGGTACAAAGGACTCACCGCCAGCCTCTCCAAGCGGGCCTCCAACCTGTCAACGCAAGTCTCCTACACGTGGTCGAAGTCCGAGGACACCGGCGCGTCGGCGCTCGGCGGCAACGACTTCGACGGCGAAGGGGCCGGCTCTCGCTACCTCTTCACCCCGGACCGTGGACTGTCTCCGTACGACATCCGCCAGTCTCTTGTCGCCAGTGTGTCTTATCTCTTGCCGTTCGGACAGGGGGGTACGACCCTGCTCTCGCGGGTGATCCGCGATTGGGAGGTCAGTAGCCTCGTTCGCGTGCGGAGCGGACAGCCGTTCTCGGTGTTTGTCGGCTACGACCAGAGCCTGCAGGTGTGGTCGCCGGTCTACCCGGACCTCGTTCCGGGCGCCAAGCCCAATCCGGTCCTTGGCGGTCCGGAGAAGTACTTCGACCCATTGGCGTTCAGTTTGCCCGCACCCGGAGTCATCGGTAACGCGCCGCGCAACTCGCTCATTGGCCCGGGTCTGATCACCTGGGATTTGATGACTTCGCGGAACGTGCCCTTCGGTGGGGGCCGCAAGAGCCTGCAACTGCGATTCGAGGTGTTCAACCTGCTCAACCGCGCGAACTTCGGCATTCCGTCGCAGTCACTGTTTGCGGCCAACGGTAGCCGTCTCGCCGACGCCGGCCGCATCACCACGCTCGCATCGGCACCGCGTCAGGCACAGCTCGGCGTCAAGTTTCAGTGGTAACGGCGCACACCCACGAGACTGCCGGGGGCCCGCGCCCGCGGCAGCTCGCAGGCTTCGTGCTGGCACCCCTCGTGTGCCTGGTCCTGTGGTTCCTCCCGACACATGACTCGCCAATCGCCCAGCATGCGCTGGCGATTGCCGGGTTGACGATCGTGCTGTGGATCACGGAGGCCGTCGACCACGCCACGGCCGGCTTGATCGGGCTGTTCCTGTTCTGGGCCACGGGACTGGGCAACATCAACCAGGTCTTCTCCGGATTTGCCGGCGAGACGCCATGGTTCCTGTTGGGCGCGATGCTGATCGGCACCATGGCCGGCAAGTCCGGACTGGCGCAACGCATCGCCTTCGCGGTGATGGCACGGACGGGCGGTTCCTACTCGCGCCTGCTCTTCGGCTTTATCATCGTCGACTTCCTGCTGACGTTTATCGTCCCGTCGGGCATCGCCCGCGTCACCATTCTCGGCGCGATTGCCATTGGCGTGGTCGAGGCGTTCAAGGTGGGGCCCCGCAGCAACATTGGCCGCGGCCTCTTCATCATCATCACCTATGCCGCCACCATCTTCGACAAGATGCTGATCGCCGGCGCCGCCTCGATTCTTGCGCGCGGCATCATCCAGGATGCCGGCGGCGTGACGGTGCTTTACAGCCTGTGGTTTCTCGCCTACCTGCCCTGCGACATCATCACCATCGTGAGCTGCTGGCGAATCATCCTCTGGCTCTACCCGCCGGAAAAGCCGGCCATCGACGACAGCCAGCACCTGCAGAAACAGTACGACGCGCTCGGCCCCTGGTCGGTGGCCGAAAAAAAATGCGCGGTGTATTTGCTGATTGCCGTCACGTTGTGGATGAGCGACTTTCTGCACCACATCAGCCCGGCGCTGATCGGCATGTCGGTGGGCCTGTTGGGCGTGCTGCCTCGCGTCGGCCTGCTCGATGTGACCGACCTGAAGAAGCTCAACTACTCGGCCATCTGGTTCACGGCCGCGGCTCTGAGCCTGGCTCGCCTCCTGACCTCGACCAAGGGCCTCGAGGTGCTCACCAACATCGTCACGGCCGTTATCGATCCGCTCGTGACCGGGCCACTTTCGAGCGCCATCGTGCTCTACTGGACGGCGTTCGCGTATCACTTCTTCCTCGGCAACGAGACGGCGATGCTGAGCACGTCGTTGCCGGTAATCATGGAATTTGCAAAGGCGCGAAGTCTCGATCCGCTGGCCATTGGCATGATCTGGACCTTTGCGGCCGGCGGCAAGATCTTCATCTACCAAGGAGCTGTGCTGATTGTTGGATACTCGTTCGGCTACTTTGAAGCCCGCGACATGCTCAAGGTCGGTCTCGCGCTGACCATCGTCGAGTCGCTTATTCTCCTGCTGCTGGTGCCGTTCTACTGGCCGCTGCTCGGCATTGGTTAGGGTGCGATGGTGACGACATCGAGTGATGTTGGCCGGGCGTTGGTGCCCGTTGTGGGTGCAGCCGCCGTGCTGCTTGCGCCCATCGAGATGGACGGCCACGCGCGTAGCGCGCTGGCCATCGCCGTGGCGATGGTGTTGTGTTGGGTCGCCGATGTCCTGCACCCGGCGATTGTCGGATTCGTCGGATGTTTTCTGTTTCGGGCCACGGGGGACGTTGAGTTCGGCACGGCCTTCGGCGGCTTCGGCACCACGACGCCCTGGTTTCTGTACGGCACGTTGCTGCTGTTCAGCGCGGCCGATCGATCGGGCCTGATTGGTTGGCTGGGCGCGCACACGCCTCGCCCGCTCCTGCGATCGCCGCTGACGGCGGGCCTCGCCCTGATCGCGCTGTCGTACCTGCTGGCCCTCGTCGTCCCGTCGAGCCTCGCGCGGGCAACTCTCGTCTCGATGCTGGCGGTGGCGTGGGGCCGCCAATCGCTCAACCGGGGAGCCGCCGCAACCGGTGGGCTCGTGTTGACGGCGACCTACAGCGCCGCCATGTTTGGCCACGCGGACATGCCGGGCGGTCCGGGCGCCATCATGGGATGGGACGTCGCGGCCGCAGTGGCGTTGCTCGTGGGCCTCGTCTGGTTGTCGACACCGTCGAGCGCCGCCGCAAGCGCCACGGTCGCGCCGGACGGACTCGCGCCGGTCGCTCTCGACCTGAGGGTGGCGGCACCGGTCGCGATTGCGGCGGGCCTCTGGGCCACCACACCCTTCCACGGCATCCCGCCGGCGCTCGTGGGTCTGGGCGCCGGGCTGGTCTGCTGTCTGCCGGGTTTTGCCACGCAAACGGGACAAGGGGCCAACAATCCGGATCCGCTCGCCATCATCCTTGCGGGCGCCGCGATTTCGATTCCCATGGTGCTCATCGAGACCAAGGCCGTGGACGCCTTGACGCACCTGTGGGTGATGGGCAATCAGTGGGCGGGCGTGCTGCCGGACAGCCTGGTCGCGTACTGGACTACCACGGCATATCGGCTATTCTCTCCCGATGGCGCTCAGCCGGGGCTTCCGGCGTTGACCGGACCGGCCGGCGTCCAGGGGTCGGCCGCGACGTGGGCGTACGCAGGTAGCACGATGCTCGCGCTCCATCAATCGCCCGCGCTAATCTTCGGGCTATCGGTGGCGGGATTTCGCGCGTGGCAGGTTTTGGTCGCCGGGTTGGCAGTGCTGGCCGCAGGTTCAGTCGTCGTGCTGCTGTTCTGAGTTCATTGCTCTGGGGGAAGTCATCCATGAATCCGACTCGAGTGCTCGTCACCGTCCTTGCTTTCTTGGCCTTGCCAGGTGTCCTCAATGGACAGCGCTACGTCAGACAGACGGAGTCGATCGACTATGTCCTCACCGTCGAAAATGATTCTGAGGCGGCCGTCAACGCATGGTGGAAACCCTTTCAGCAGACCGCCGCGCGCACGGGGTACTGCTTCGATCTGCCGACGCTGCCGCTGGTCGACCGGCCTCAGCTTGGCGACAAGGCAGTGATCCTCAAGGCGGGAGGCGTGGGCCAGCTGGTGCAGCTCATCGAAATTCCGCCCGGAGGTCAAACCAAGTGGCACGGCTACGGGTGGGAAGGCGAAGCGTTGTTCTACGTGCTGTCGGGACGCGGCGAGACCGAGTTTCGCTCTCCCGGTGGATTGCCGACGAATAAGTACACCTGGAAGAAGAACTCGCTCTTCGCGATTCCGGTCGATCACCAGATGCAGCACCGCAACCTTGACAAGGCGCAGCCATTGCGCCTGTTGGCGACGACCGGCTACGCCGTCAACATGTATCCCTATGTCGCCGAAGAATTGCGATCCGGCCGGCAGAATCCCGCGGAGGGTCCCGCGGAGCGTGCAGCGACTCTGTCCCGCACTACCTACCCGGGACACTACGTCGACGATTTGCGCGAACACCCGGTTGCCATGCGTGAGGCGCGCGGCAACAAGACCGCGTTCTTCAACACCATGGCAACGGCGGGCCATCGCACGCACCCCAACGTCCACATCAGTGAGTTGACGGGGCCGGAGGCGTTCGCGCACAAGCACGGCAATCAGCCGATGTTCGTGATCCTCAAGGGCAAGGGCTACGACGTCTGGTCCGAGGCCTCAGATCTCAAGGCCTACGAGGCCGCGGTGAAGGCCAAGCAGGCACAAAGCGCGCCGTACGACGTCGGCACCCTGTGCGGCGTACCGGCGGGCCCGCATTGGCACCAGCACTTCAGTACGGGCACCGATCCGCTTCGGTATCTGGCTATCGTGCCGCGCGGCGCCTACGAGGAAAAGCCCCGCTAGAAGTCGAGCGAGTACGTCATCTTGATGAGGACGGTGTACTCGGCCGGCCGGCCGGTGCCGCGATCAGCCGCCCGGTTGACGACGACGAAGACGTCGTCTCCGGGGCGATAGATGTAATTGAGGCGCGCGAAGACGACCTGGCGTTGCGATGCACTGTCGTATTGCAGGAGCGCGGTCGTGAGCCAGCGGTTCGACAGGTTGATGTTGGCGCGCGTGTTGAGGACGTGAGTGGTGAACGCTCCCTGGGGCAGCGTGACATCGTTCAACTCGTAGCTGGCTTCGATTGACAGAACGTCGGCGGGCTTGAACGTGGGCGTCACGCGCACGAATTGACGCCGGCCCGAATAGAACGTGCCGCCGCCGTAGCGGACGCGGCCCGACAGGACGCGTTTGCCTCCGCCTTCGGCCTCGACGAAGTGCTCGCGGTAGTTGTAGTCTCCGCGCGGCAGCGTGACACCGGTCGCGATCTCGAAAGGACGATCGAGCCGGTCGAAGATGGCCGTCGTATTGACCCGCACGGCATCGTCCGACTGCCAGCGCGACGTGGCCTGGACCACTTGATCGCGAGTCTGCAGCCTGCCCCGGGTGTCGGTCAGATAGACCACCTCCGTCCGGACCACGAAGTTGCGGATATCGAGAATGCCGGGCCGCGGCTGCCAGATGGCCGCCGCGTTGGATCGCTGCATATCGGCGCGGCGTACGAAGCCCAAGTCGTGCTGAAAGTCGGGCCCCACGTAGAGGTGTTCGACAAACAGCTCGTACTTGTCGGTGAACCAGTTGTACTTGGCCCGGCCGGCGAAGGCATCGCCGCTACGGCCGGGCGTCCAGGCGCGCGCCAGAAAACCCTGCAGGTCCGTGTTCTTGAACAGCGTCAACGTGGCGTCCGCGCCGGCGACTCGGTTGTATTCGTCCGGGCTTGATTGCCGGTTCGACAGAAACGCACCGATGTTCGAACGGGCCAGCACGTTGCGCTTGACCCTGACGACGGCAGCGTTGCTGCCGCGCGTCCGGCCGACGGCGCCCGTCTGGACCGACAACACGCCGAGATCGAGGCCTGCGACCCGGCCGACGAGTTTGGCTCCGCCGAGGATCGGTACCGGCCGGCGATCATCGGTGAGACCGATGCGTCGCGAGAAGAACATCTGCACATTGCGCTCGAATTGGCCGCCGCGGCGCCCGCCAAGCCCGAACTCGAAGATGCCGGCGCGTTCGAGGAAGAACTCGCGTTTCTCCGGAAAGAACAGGGGGAAACGTGTGAGGTTGACCACGGCCTCGTCCACTTCGGTTTGGGCGAAATCCGTGTTGGCCGTGATCTCGGCCGTCAGCGCTGGCGTGAGGCTGAACTTCGCCACTTCGAGGCCGACATCCGCAACGCGGGCGCTCGCGCCGCCGGGGTCTCGCCGCATCCCTCCGAGCACGTAGGGCTTGATGCGCAGCTTGAGACCGGTCTGAACGCCGTCCACGCCGGTCAGGTGCCCAGCCTGTGACACCTGGAGGAACTGGAAGTCACGATCCCAGGCCGTCCACAGCACTTTTTCGTTCGTGCGGCGCGTAAATCGCAGGAAGTTCACGCCAAAGGTGTCGAGGTTCTGGTCGGAGCGAAGGGTCGTGAACGGGATCTTGATTTCGGCGGTCCATCCCTGCGCGGTGACGCGTGTCTCCGACCACCAGCGTTCGTCCCACTCGACGTTGACATCGCGCCCCTCGTCCGTTGTCAGCGCATCGTACTGCGTGCCGAGGGGATTGATGGCGAAGTGGTAGCCGTTGCGATGATCGTGAAACGTGTCGAGCACGATCTCGAACCGGTCGTCGTCAATCAACGGATTATCGCGGCGCCGTTCCCGGGCGGTGACGGGCTTCGCGTCCGCGCAGGTGATGCCGAAGTAGAACGCATCCTCGCCGACCACAACGCGCACCTCGGTGCGCTGGGTAGCCGGGTCATTGACGTGCGGCTCCTGCTGAACAAAATCCGTTATCATCTCGGCCTGGTTCCAGACCGCCTCGTCCAGAACGCCATCGACGGTCAGCGCCGCGTTTGTCCGCGTCGCGCGGGCGGTCTTGGTGAGCGCAGCGGGCGCCTGCGCCTGCGCCGAGACACCGACCAACACGCAGAAGGCCACGAGGGCGGCCGCAAGGGTCGTGCGACCTCGTTGCTGCTGGCGGCGCTCTGTCTGTCGCTGGCGGGCGTGTGCCTGACGGCCCACCCCTTGAGCGTCAGTTACGCGCACATCGTAATCGGTGATGTTGACGTCGTCGTGACGATGCGGCTGCCGCTCGATGACATGGACCTGTTGCTTCGCCTCGATCGGGACCTCGACGGCTCGGTGTCCGACGGGGAAATTTCGGCGGCGGCGCCCGCGCTCCATGCGTATCTCGGCGCGCACATCGTGCTGCGCGCCGATGGCGTCGCCGGCGCAGGCGCGCTCGAAAAGACCGCACGCTGGCCGGACAGCACCGGGTTCCCGTATGTCGAGGCGACCCTCCGCTACCCGGTCGTTCGACCGCCTGCTGCGGTCGCGATTCAGGTGCGGGTCTTGAGCGACCTGTATGCCGGCCATCGCACGCTGGGCGACATCGAATGGGGGCCGCGCCGAGAGGAGTTCGTGTTCCAGAACGGCAACACGTTCGAGGGGACCGCCGTCTCGACCGGCTGGTGGCGTGCGGCTCGCACGTTTCTGGCGCTCGGCGTCGAGCACATCCTGACCGGCTACGATCATCTACTGTTCCTCGTCGGATTGCTGGTGGCGGGCCGGGGGATTCCGCAGTTGGTCGCCATCGTCTCGTCGTTCACGGTCGCGCACAGCCTCACGCTCGCGGCCGCGACGTTAGGGTTCATTTCACCCCCGCCACGGCTGGTCGAAGCCGTCATTGCGCTGAGCATCGCATACGTGGGAATCGAGAATCTGCTCGCCAGGGAGGTGCGCGGCCGATGGAAGCTCGCGTTTGCCTTCGGTCTGGTCCACGGCTTCGGCTTCGCGAACGTGCTGCGCGAGATGGAGCTGCCGCGGCAAGCGCTCGCGTCGAGCTTGTTCACCTTCAATCTCGGTGTCGAAATCGGGCAGCTCGGCGTTGTCGTGCTGTTATGGCCCCTCTTGCGATGGGTGCAAGGGTCGTCGTACGCTGCCCCGGTGACGCGATGGACGTCGGCAGTGATCACGGTCTGCGGCCTGGGCTGGTTCGTCCAGCGGATGATGTGAGATGCGAATTCCCTGCCTTCGCGTGAGGTCCGCGGTGGTGCCGGTAGTGCTGGCTCTGCTCGCGATGGCGACGCCGGTCATGGCGGATGTCATCCTGTCCGCCACCGTCGTCAACGACACGTTGAAGAAGATGCAGCGCCTGCAGCAAGCCCTCGGCTCCCAGACCGGCGCCGCTCGCGCGGAGGCCCTGTTCCAGCTCGGTATCGAAGCCGACGGACTGACCTCTCGCATCAACGATGAAGTCGCGGCCCACGGCTCTCAGGAAAAGCCGCTGATCGACCTGGCTGTGGACCGGACCCGTGAGCTCGGCGTCGTGATTAGCTACGACGCGGGCAAGAAAAAGTTCTTCTACGACAACGCCGCCTTTCGACAATACCTCGTGGTGGCTTCCCGCAGTGCGCACGCGGCGGAGGCGGCGTTCAAATTGATCGAGGGCGACTTCTTCCAATCGTCGGCCACAGACACGGCCGCGATCCTCTCGGCGGCGGAGCGGAAGCGCGGGTTCCTGCGGCAGCATCGCGCGTTCGCGGCCGCCGTGGAAGTGCACATGATGCTGAGCGTCGATTATCGGGATTTGTACCACCACTATCACTCAGCCGGCGATGCGGCGAACCGCGATCGATACCGTGATCTGACGAGACAGCAACTCCGACTGTTGATGAAGAGTTTTCCAGACTCCGAGCAGGCTGAAATCGCGCGGCGCATGCTCGAGCGTTTCGACCAGCAACTGCGCGGGTCGCCGTAAAGCGCCTTGTGCGGCGCGAAGGAAGATGGCAGAATCTGCCCGCACAGGTCACAGCATTATAGAGAACATCGACTTCACCCGTAACGGCCGCACAGCGCGTGGGGCTTCGGTCCTCGCCTGGGCTACCGCGATCGTCGCGCTGTTGTCGGGCGCGGCCCTGATCTGGTTCTCAGCGTGGCGGCAACCCCTGCTGGACGCCGAGGCCGCCGCGACGACGGGCGACTGGCCCCGCGCGCTCGAGCGCTACGCGGCGGCCGAGGCGCGCTTCAATGACTGGCCGCTCTCGCAGCGGGTGTTTCCGGCGGTGTACCGCGCGACGCTCGCCAATCAACTGGCCGCCCACTACCGCCTCGGCGCGCTTGACGCCGTGCTCGAAAAAGCCGAGACCGTGCCTGCGACCGCGGCGAGCCATTTCTGGACGGGTTCGGCGTTGTTCGATAAGAGCCGGGCGGAGCAAAACGCCGACGCGCGTCTCGGTTGGCTCGGACGCGCGACCGATGAGTTCAAGGCCGTACTCGAAATCGAGCCGGAGAACTGGGACGCGATTTATAACTACGAGCTGACCAAGCGCCTCTTCGAGGAGCTGCGCAAGAAGCCCAAGACCCCACCCAAGCAGCTGTTGGAATTGCTCAGGCCGCAGCCCAAGGAAGGCAACAAGCCGGTCAAGAGGATCGGCTGACGCCGCGCCCGCCCCGGTAGGTAGATGCGATTCTTGCACCCGGAAATCGCCGCGTGGCTTCTCGCGCTTCCCGTTGTCTTCGGGGCCTGGGCGTTGCATACGCGTGCGCGTACCAATTTTCGGAACAGGGTGATGCCACCGGCGCTCAGAACACGGTCCCGGCTCACGACGTGGCGGCGTGATGCGGCCGTGCTCGTCTGCGCCGCGACGGCGTGGACGGCGGTGGTGATCGCGCTCATGCGCCCGCAGGTTTTGGTCGAGTCGCAGACACCTGATTACGCGCGCGAGGATCTGGTCATCGTGCTCGACCACTCCGCCTCGATGGCGGCGCGTGACGTGCCGCCGTCACGTTTCGGTCGAGCCGCGCAGGAGATCAAAACCTTTCTTGCACACAAGCCGGACATCATCGATCGCGTCGGCCTGGTGGAGTTTTCCGGCACGTCGCTCGTCCTGTCGCATCTGACGCGGGACACCGACAGCCTGTCGTTTTATCTCGACTGGATCCGCGAGAGTCCTGAGGTGCGCTTCGGGACCGATCTCGGCGGGGCCCTGGCGACCGCCCGCGAACTGGTCCGCAAGGACGATCGCTCGACCACCAAAGTGTTTCTCGTCATTTCGGACGGCGCCGATCAGGGCACGCAACTGGCGAAGGAATTGGCGGCGGTTCGCGACGAGCGAACCCGGGTCTACGCGATCGGTATCGGCGCGGACCGCGAGGCGGTGATTCCGGTCGTGAACGAGATGGGCGTCGAAACGCTGCTCGAGGACGAGGACGGCCGTCTCTTGACGGCGGGCTTCGACGAATCGACGCTCAGGGACATTGCGTCGCAGACCGGCGGGCGTTACGTGCGATCGGTCACGGGGGCGGACCTCTCGCTCGCCCTGCGGGATCTGGTTCTGCGCGAACGGCCGCTGTTGGCCATGAAGACCACGACCGAGTACAAGGATTTCTACCGGGAAAGCCTCATGGTGGCCGCGGTCGCCGTGGGCCTCCTGCTCTGTTTGTTATGACCCCTTTCGAAGCCGCCACGAGCGATACCGGCGCCCTCACTCCCGCCGACGCACTGGACCGATTGCGCCGAATCGACGAGGCGCTGTCACAGGTGGTGGTGGGCCAGTCGGGGCTGATGCGGCGCCTGCTCACGGCCCTGTTTGCCGCGATTCCCTATTCGTTCGCCTCGGGCGAAGAACGGGCGGGCTGCGGGCACGTCCTGATCGAAGGCGTGCCGGGCGTGGCCAAGACGCTGACGGCCACGACGCTGGCGCGCCTGATTTCTGCTGACTTCCAGCGCATTCAACTGACGCCGGACCTGATGCCCGCCGACGTGATCGGCACCCGCATCTACGACGCGACGGCGAGCACGTTCCGGGTGGAACGCGGGCCGGTCTTCACGAACATCTTGCTCGCCGACGAGATCAACCGCGCCACGCCGAAAACGCAGAGCGCGCTGCTCGAAGCCATGCAGGAGCGCCAGGTCACCATTGCCGACGCCACTTTCACGCTGCCGGATCCGTTCTGGGTGCTGGCGACCCAGAATCCTGTCGAGCACGAAGGCGTCTACCTCCTGCCCGAGGCGCAGCTGGACCGCTTCTCCATGATGGTACGGGTCGGTTATCCGACGCAGGCCGACGAGTTGCGGATGCTTCGCCAAGGCACCTCACACGTCACCCTGGAACACCTCGTGACGCCGTCCGATGTGGTCGCCATTCGCCAGCTCATTCAGCAGCAGGTGCACGTCGACGACAAGATTCCTGAGTACATCGTCCGGCTCGGTCATGCGACGCGGAAGCCCGCCGACGTAGGCCTCGAGGACCTGCAGGAGCTGCTGCTTCTGGGCCTGTCGCCGCGCTCGTACCAGCACGTGCTCGCGCTGTCGCGCGTCACCGCGTTTCTGGAAGGCCGCGATCACGTGTTGCCAGCAGACGTGAAGGCGATTTTTCCAGACGTGGCGCGTCACCGGCTGGTCCGCAGCGTTCGCGCCGAGGCCGAGGCCATTGAAACCGACAGCATGGTGGCCCGCATCCTGGACGCCGTCCCGATCCCGTAGGAGAGCTGCCCCGATGCTGCCCGATGAGGTCAGACGCGAGCTCCGGTACATCGAGATGTACACGGCCAAGCGGATTCGCAACCTTCGGGTGGGCGCGTATACGAGTCGTGTCGCCGGCAGCGGCTTCGACTTCAAGGAACACCGGCCCTACCGGGCGGGAGACGATGTCCGCAGGATTGACTGGAACGTCACGGCACGGTTGCGCGCGCCGTTCGTGCGGGTGACTGACGCGGAGCGCGAGCTCAACCTGATCGTCGCGCTCGATCTGTCGCCGAGCATGGGGTTCGGCACCGTCCGCCGATCCAAGAAGGACGCCATGCTCTTCATCGCCGGATGCCTGGTGTTTTCGGCCCTCGCGGATCGTATCAATATCGGGTTCGTCGCGTTCGCCGATCGAGTGCTGGCCTACTTCCCGCCGCGCCACAATCGGGCGCACGCCTGGGAGGCGCTGGAGCAACTGTGGTCGCTCGACGCGCCGGCGACACGGACATCGGTTGCACCAGTAGCCCGGCTGCTCGCCGGACGGCTCAAGCGCACGAGCCTGGTGTGCGTGGTGTCGGACTTCATCACCTCGGACGTCTTCGGTGCTGCGCGCGAGCTCAAGATGGTCGCGGCACGACACGACCTGGTCGGTGTGGTGGTCGAAGATCCCGCCGAAGCGTCGCTGCCAGACGGACACGGTGTGGTGCGGGTGCGAGACATGGAGTCGGGCCGATCGCTCAGTGTCGGCCTTGGCGACGGGGTTCGGCGCCGCTATCGCGAGACGGCGGTGGCGCAGCGCCTGGCGTTGACCGAGGCGTTTTACAAGATCCCGATGGATCCGGTCTTCGTGCGCTCTGACGAGAACGCCGTCGAGCCGCTGTTACGACTGTTCATGTCGAGGAAGCTGTCATGAGATCCCTACGCCCCTTGGCCGTCGTCCTCCTGCTGCTGTCGACAACGCCGCTGGCCATGGCGCGTGCCGGTGCCGGCAGCCAGGAGCCGGGGGTGGCGAGCGCGCCGGCCGTCGAGGCAGACATCGAGGTGCGGACTTCACTCAGCCAGACCGCGCTCTGGCTGGGCAGCGCCGTGACGTTCACGGTCTCGCTCACGTGCAAGCCCGGTGTTGATGTGCTGCAAGAGGATTTGGGCGCCGACAAGCTGACGCTCGACGGCCTGCAGGTCGTCGGTCATGCATTGAACCGCCGGGTCACCCCGGACGGACGCACGCACTACGACGTTGCCTACCGTTTGACGACGTTCGAGCCGGGCGCTGAAACGCTGACGATCGGCGACTGGACCGTGCGCTACACCGCCGGTGCCGGTACTCAGGGCGGCAGCCAACCGGCCCGCGATCTTCGAATCCCAGGCGCGGTCGTGGCGTGGCGAAGCGCCTTGCCTGCCGCGCTCAAGACCTTGGAGGCCAGAAGCGGCCGCGTGGTCGTGCCGGCGCCGCGGTGGTGGCGCGCCGTCAGGCCGGTCGGCATCGCGTTGCTCGCCGGGTCGGCCGGCGTGTTCGGCTGGATCTTGTTCACCCGAATGTCCGCCGGCCGCACACGCAAGCCACGGCGCTCGCTCCATCGGGAATCGGTCCGAGACCTGCAGGGCACTCTCAGGGCCTTGCGAGACGCGGACGTGAGCAGTTCGGGTCACCGGCTCGCCGCGTACGCGACGCTCGAGGCCGCGGTACGCCGTCACGTCGGCAGTGTCACTGCGCTTCCGGGATCGGCGCTGACGCCTGTCGAGTGCCGAGAGCGCCTGGCCGCAAGCCCAGCGCCGTTTTCGGCCGATGCGATTGGCCGCATTCTGGGCGACTGCCAAGACGCGCGCTATCAGCCCCTCGAGCGTTTGCCTGGTCAAGACCGGTTCCATGCCACGCTCGACGCGGCTGCCGAAGCGTTCGCGGGTGCCCGATGACCGAACTGACATTCCGTCAGCCTGGCGTACTCTGGGTCGCCGTCCCCGTTCTCTTGATGGTGCTCGCGTGGCGGTGGCGGCGGCGGCGGACGTTTGTGGCGTTCAGCACGGCCGACTGGATTCATCGCCTCGGCCACAGGCCGTCCGTGGTGCGACGGCTTCCCGCGGTCGCCTCGGGCGCCGCGTTCCTGCTCCTCTTCGTCGCCCTGATGGACCCAGTGGTGCCGTATTCCGAAGCGCAGGTCACCGCACAGGGCCTCGACATCGTGCTGGTGGTCGATCTGTCGTCCAGCATGCAGGAAGTGATGGGCCTCGCGCCGCCGCCGCAGTCGATGGCCAACCTGACGTTCACCAGCCGCGACAACGCGCCACGCCGGCTCGCGGGCCAGACACGGCTCGAGACGACGAAGGCGGCGCTCAAGGATCTGATCGCGCGGCGCGACGGCGACCGGCTCGGCCTGGTGGTGTTTTCGGACCATGCCTATCTGGTGAGTCCCCTGACCTTCGACCACGACAACCTGTTCAAGTACGTCGACATGATCGACGATCAAATTCTTCGCGGTGAAGGGATGACGGCCATCGGCGACGGCATTGGCCTGGCGACGCAGCTGCTCGCGCGCCAGTCGCCGGCGGAGGGCGGCCACAAGCTGATCGTCGTGTTCACCGACGGGGAGAACAACACGGGCCGCGATCCGGTGAGTGCGCTGTCTGAAGCCGATGCCGCCGGTTTGCGCGTGCACGTGATCGGCATCGACTTGGAGGACGAGGTCAAGAAGAAGCCGGCCGTGCTCCAGCTGATTACAACCGTGCGACGTCTTGGCGGCCAGTATTTCAACGCCGACACGGCGCGCGAGTTGCGCGGTGCCTACGAGCGGATCGACGCCATGGAGCGCGGCCGTCTCACCAGCACCGTGGCCGTGCACAGCGACCCGGCGTATGCGATGTTTGTTATCCCCGCGGCGGCGCTACTGCTGCTCGCGATTGGTTTGCGCGCCATCCCCTTCTTCGGGGATCTCACATGATGAAGGGGTCGTGTGGCCGCGAGTGTCGCTGCCATTGCCGATCGAGCGATCGACCGATTGATTGATTGTTTGGAGATTGCGCGATTGCCGATTGAGTGAATCGATGGGGTCGTTGTCGTATTAGCCCCCGTGGCTCGCGCGATATTCACGCCGATCAACGCCGGCGATGTTGGGCAGTAACGCCGTTCCGTTCAACCGTTCACGCCGACGCACGCGGTGCGTTCGGTCGCGTGGATGCGCGCGTAGCCTGCGCGTATCCCATCTGCTCGCGGGTTAACGGAGCGACGGCAAAGGTCATATCTGGCGTGCTATCATCCCGCGTTCGTTGTACATGGAGGTAATCGAGACGCGAACTCCAGGACGTTGTACCCCGCGCGCGATCCGTTCCGGTCTACTCATGGCCTGTTGGGCGGACCCGTAATTTACCTGAAGGCAATCCCTTGTAGAATCAGCGTGTGGTATCCGATTGACCGAGCCACCTCTCCGGTTCCTTCATTCAGCGGCTGTTCTCAGCGAAGTCAAACTTGGTGAGTTTCGCAAAATGACTACTGATCGGCTCCTTGAGTCGCTCCATCCGGGGCAACCGGCCGCGTTGAAGGCCAGAACCGACGGTACCGTGCTGGAAGGGCACCATCGACTCACGGTGCTGCGCGAACGCGGCGTAGATATCGACACGTTGCCTCGCGAACTGATCCCGCAGACACCTGAAGGCTAGTCATCATGCAAGCGAAAGTGTTTTGGGTCACTGGCCCATGGCGAGGACGACTTGGGATTCTGCCGCGGCCGCGAGGCGGCGATTGGTTGGGGGACGAGACCGCGGCTTGGCGTGCCGCAGGCATTGACATGGTGGTATCCCTGCTTGAGGCGGAGGAGGAAGCGCAGCTAGTACTCGAAGGCGAAGCTGCTGCTGCGGCCGCCAGTGGCATCGATTTCCGGGCATTCCCAATTCCCGACCGCGGTGTGCCTGCGTCGCGAGAATCAGTCGCCGAACTAGCCGACGACATCATCGATGCACTCGACACGGGAAAGAACGTGGCGGTGCACTGCCGCCAGGGCATCGGTCGATCAGGCATGGTCGTCGGGGGTGTGCTTCTAGCCACTGGTAAGGACGTCCCCGGCGCACTTAGGACGATCAAAGAGTCGCGGGGGCTCGATGTTCCAGAGACCGAAGAACAACAACGTTGGTTGCAGGAGTTTTCGTCGTGGTTGGTGACGCGGCGGGCCGCCCAACAGGCCGCTGCAGCCGACGAGCGGCGCGCCGGGCGTCGGTCCAATTCACGATCGTGAGCGCCGCTCGCGGCTGAGCGGCAGGTCGTTAGCGCTACAGGGGCGGGTTGCCCTGCTGGATCTCGCGGGGCTATACTTCGGATAGCCTCTGGAGGCCAAACGATGATCACCAAGATCCAGAAGTGGGGAAACAGCCAGGGGCTGCGGTTAAGCAAGACCCTGCTGTCCGACGCCGACATTGATGTCGGCGATGCGGTTGATGTGGCCGTGCACAAGGGCGCCCTGATCGTGACCCCCGTGCGGCGCGTGCGGGGCGGGCACGACCTGCGTGATCTTGTTCGCCGCGTCCCGAAGGGCTACAAGCCTGGAGAGCTTCACTGGGGCTCCCCAGTCGGCCGTGAGGTTTGGTAGGTGGCGGACTATGTCCCGAGTAAGGGAGAGCTGATCGCCCTCACGTTCGACCCGCAATCAGGTCACGAGCAACGCTGGCGTCGTCCCGCTCTCGTCGTCAGCAACGACTTATTCAATCGACAGTCGATCCTGGATGCATGCATCTACTGAGCGATTCCCTTTTTCGGGGATCTCACGTGAACGGATCGGTGGACGACGCTTGACTCCGACGCCCTGGCGGGGCAAGCTACCACCCTGAGGACGAAAAGCATGACGCTACAATTTCGAAGGCTCGCCGGTATCACGCTCGCTCTGGCGGCGTTGGGCTCGGCCGTTGCTGTCACGGAAACACAGTCGCCGGCCGGCCAGCCGCCCCAGGAACGCGAACGCCAGAGCAATCGCAACGAGCGTCTCGAGAAGGTCGGGCCAACGGCGTTTCGCGTGATCCCCGTCGACACGCCGTACGATCGCTGGTACGAACGAACGAAGGCGAAGATGCCGACCTTCGACGGCATGGCGATCCAGGACGTCCGCACGGTGCCGCTCAAGCCCTGGGCCGACATGGGCACAAACGGCCTCTACATGCGGATGGCCGACTACCAGATCATCGACGGCTGGGTGATCGAGATTCCGGGCAAGGGTTCGACCAAGCCGATGCGCCACATGTTCGAGGCCGGCCTGTACTTCTTCGGGGGCCCCGGGCACACCATCATCCAGCAGGAAGGCAAGCAGCCCCAGCGGATCGACTGGAAGTACCGCTCGCTGATCTCCATCCCGCTGAACGTGCGCTATCAACATTTTAACGATGGCGACAAGCCGGTCCGCTTCATCGCCGTCACCAGCTTCCCGTTTGTCATGAACTCCACCGACAACGAGAAGTTTGTGTGGGAGAACGCGTTCCAGTTCAAGGACCGCTACGACGCGCAGGAAGACTACCTCAAGAAGTCGGAGAGTGTCCGTGACCGTCTCACGGTGACCAACGTCGTGCCCGACGCCCTCGATTTCAAGCTCGACTCGTGGGAAGCGCGCGGCAAGGGCAGCACGAACATGCACTGGCGCATGGCGGGCAACACGATGATCGACCTGCACGTCTCGGAAATGCCGTCGAAGGAATACAAGCGCGCCCATCGGCACAGTAGCGACGCGTTCGTCATGTTGCTCTCGGGGGATGGCTATTCCCTCACGTGGCCCGAGGGGCAGTACGAGAAGCGTGTGCGCGTCGACTGGCACGAGGGCACGCTGTTTGTGCCGCCCATCTACTGGTACCACCAGCATCTGAACCCCGGCGCGGAACCGGCCCGCTACCTCGCAATCAACGCACCGATTCTGGTGACCAGACTCGGGCTACGGTTCGAAGACCAGCTCGAACCCGATCTGCCGCAGATCGCCGACGAGTTCAAGCAGGAGATTGCCAAGCGGCAGAAATAGCGTCTCTAGCCGCCCTTCGGCGAGTAGGCGGCAAAGACGAAGTCGAAGCGCTCCTCCGATCCGCGAGGATCGAGGGTGATCTTCAGGGTGATTTCGGCCGGTAGCGGAATTTGGCCGACGTGCGCGTCGAGCGTCATGCGATCGGCCGCTGGCACCAGGCGGAACGCGACCAGCTCGCGGAAGTCCAGACGCGCCGTATCGAATTCCTCTTTCAACACGACGCGCGCCCGGAAATTGGCCACCGGCATCGGCTTTCTAAAATTGTCGTAGACCCGCAGTCGAAACATGCCGTCAGGCGTGTAGGTGCCTTCGACATGATGAAAGGCGTCGGCGGCCATGAAGAGGACGCCGCCATACTTCGGCGAATGGTCGGCGTGCGCGCCGGCGGAAAGATCAGTACCGCACCGCAGCATCGCCCGCCCGTAGTACGGATTGGTGACCGGACCGGCCTTCTGCACCCAGGTGGCGCCGCGGTTGCCATCGAACATGGGGCAATACATCGCCTGATACTCCGGCGGCCAAGGCAGGCGCACGAGCGCCTCCGACAGCGGCTTGAAGGCGGCGCGCATCGCAGGAAGGTCGGGCGCGCTCGCGCCCCGATCGGCAAGCCGCGACACCGCGGGCTCGCCCACTGCCTTGGCGAGCCGTGCCAATGCCCGCTTCGCCCCACCGAGGTCGTCGCCGGCCAACGCTTCTTGCGCGGCCACGTAGGTAGAGAGCACCGCGGGATCCGCCCGCAGGACTAGACTCTGCAGATCGCGCACCATGTCCGCGACGGTCCATTCGCTGCCAGTATCGATCCTGGCCAGCCGTCCACCAGTATCAACGATGGCGGTCGAGGTGGTGGGCGCGGTCACGCCGAACAGTCCCAGCACGTCGTCGACCTGGTTCTTCGACAGCGCCGCAAACCGCCACACCTCGGCGTCGGCACCAATGCGGTCGGCATGCGTTCTGAGCACCGCAGGCACGTCGAACGACGGATCGATGCTCAGGCTCAGGAGTCCGACGGATCCTTTCAGGAGAGCCATCTTCAGTATTTCGTCTTGAAGCCGCCGGAGTTTCCGCTCGACGTCCGCGCACACGTTGCCCTGGGCGCAGCGGGTGTAGGTGAAGGTGACGACCACGACACGATTGCCTGCCGCGCCGCCCCGCTCCCAGTGCCGGACACCGGCGAGCACCGATGCGGGGACGGCATCGCCGGGCACCAGGGGCGCGGGCCGGCTGTCGGGGTCCGCGGAGCGCGCGGCCGGGGGCGCCGGCGTTGCAGCGGCAGACGCCGCTGCCGGGTCAGGAGGCGGCGGTTGGGACCTGCAGGCCATCGCGATGGCGAGCGCGGCCGGTAGGCCGAGCGCCATCGCGCGACGATGGGCGGCGCCGACGCCGGCGGTGCCTGCCATGGCCGCTACGACTCGAAACGGCCGTCGCGCATCGCGTAGGTCGTGGGGAAATGTGCGACAGTGTTCGCGTCGTGGCTCACCATGATCACGGTCTTGCCGTGATCGCTGGAAAGTGAGACGAGCAGCCGCGCGATGGCATCCGCGTTGACGCTATCCAGATTCCCGGTGGGTTCGTCGGCGAGAATCAGCGCCGGATCGTTCGCGAGCGCCAGTCCGACGCCGACGCGCTGTTGCTCTCCGCCGCTCAGCTCTTCGGGACGCTTCAGCGCCTTGTGCGCGAGCCCGACGAGGTCCAGAATGGCTTGCGCGCGCTCGCGACTCTGCGCCTCCGACTGGCCCGCCATGATCATCGGCAACTCGATGTTTTCAATCGCCGAAATGCTCGGGATGAGATTGTAGAACTGGAAGACAAAGCCCACCTTGCGCAGCCGGTACACTTCGAGGCCGCGTTCGTCCATGCTCCCGACGTCCATGCCATCGACCTCGACGCGGCCACCGCTTGGCCGATCGACACCGCCGAGCAGATTGAGCAGGGTCGACTTGCCGCAGCCACTCGGGCCCATGATGGCGACGGCCTGTCCCTTTCGCACTTCCCAGTCGACATGCCGGAGGGCCTGCACGTCCTCGGCCGGCATCTTGTAGGTCTTGCTGACGTCTGCAACGGCCACGTCCACACCACGGGTCGTGAAAAACGAAGTCGACACGTTTACGCCTCCCTGACGCGCTGATGGGCCGTCCGCCGATAGACCCACCAACTGAAACCCGACGCCACGCTGACGAGGAGCAGTACGAGCACCATGGCCACCAGGGCGGTGATCCACGACATTCTCAGATGGGTCGGCAGCAATTGCACAACCGTCCGAATCTCCCGAAGTTGCCAAACGTAGTTGGCCAGGCCGAATCCTGCCACCACCGCCGTCACGCCTCCAACCGCCAAGCCGAGTGTCGCGGGCGAAAGGAGCGTGCCGAGCAGAAAGCGCCACATCTGCAACGGCGACACGCCGCGAATTCGCAGCAGCGCCAGGGTACGCTTGTCTTCAGTGTAGTTGGCCATCGCGATGGACAGGATGGCGATCACGGCGAGCATAAGGCCGCCCAATAGGTAGATGCGGAGGTTCGCGAGCGCCAGCGCGATGAACATGTCGGTGCCGACCTTGGCGACTTCCGCCGGAAGGTTGTGGACTTCGAGGGGACGGATTGGCAGGGCGGCGAGCAAGGCCCGCTGCTGATCGGCAGTCGCCATGCCGGAATCGGTCCACGCCAGTACGATGACGCGCGGGATCAATAATTCGAGGTGTTCGAAATCGTTGTTCGCGGCGGCGCTGACCAGGTAGGCGTTGCTGCTGAACAGGTGATTCAGATAATCGATCCGCGCCTGCACGTAGCCTTGCCGGTCGGTGACGGTTCGTGGAGGAATTCCCGGCAGATAGGCGAGCACACCGCTGGCGGTTGCGGAGACAGCACCGCGATTGTGGTCCATGCCGACCAGCAGCGGCAGACCGCGCTCGAGTTTCCAGAAGTCAGCCACCGGCGGCGAGGCCGCAACCTGTCCGCTCGACAGCGGACGCATCACGCCTTCGAAGGTATCGCTCAACCCCACGACCGGCTCGGAGTAGACGCGCTGGAGATAATGGTCGGGCTCTCCGACGAGGAACATCGGCACGCCCTTGAGGCCGTAGCCGGGCAGATAGAACTGCGGCAGCACGGCTTCATAAAGATACGTCGCATCGCGCACGCCGGGCGCCTGTTTGATCCGGGCGACGAGCGATTCCACCTCTGGCCGCAAGGCACCGAGCTGGTGACCGAGTGACCCCCTCAAACTGGAGACGTCGACGAGCTCCGGAGAGTTGAACAGAATCTGCCAATCGGCGCCGAGTTGGACCTTGGCGCCCCGCTCCGCCTTGTCGGCGAAGGATCGGCTCGTGATCGTGGGGTACAGCGTCACGCTCGCCATCAGCGCGACGATCAGAACGAAGGCCGCCGTACGATGCGGTTTCACCGACAGGTGGCGCACCGCGAAGGGGCCGAGCGCGCCGGCGATGGGCCGGATCACCAGCGCGAGCAGCCGTTGGATCGCGTGACGGTTCGAGGCCAGCAGCGTGGCCACGCCGTAGAGCAGCAGCGGAATGCCCAGGAAGTCCAGGAGCCGGTCCGCGCCCACGAGCAGCGGCGAATCCACGCTTCGGGAGAGGGCCTGTCCGAAGATCCAGCTGATGACCAGCGTGTACAGTCCAAGCAACAGCGCAAGTGCCTGAACGGGACCGAATCGGGCCGCGGCGTGAGCCAGTTCGGATGGCGAGACGCGCCGCGACGCCTCGAGCGGCGAGATCGTGATGGCAAAACGCACCAGCCGCCGGCTGACCGCGAGCGCGAGCCCGAGGCTCACGACAAGGAACGCCGCGGAAAACAGCAGTTGCTGCCGATCGAGCAGCACATCGAGTGGGAGCCGGCCTCGTTCGTAAATCAGTAATGGGCCCACCGATCCCAGTACGAGTCCCAGTGCCCCTCCCACCAACCCGCCGCCAATCACGGCGAACAAGAACGCACGCCCCATTTCGCGTCCCGGCACGCCACGCAGGCGCATCAAGCCAAGCGTGCGGCGTTCATTGAGCATCAGCAGGCCGCACAGATTCGACGCGAGCACCCAGCCCATCCAGAGCAGCGGTAACGACACGAGCAGCGACACCACGCCCACCAGTCGCGCGATGCCTTCCATGCGCGCCAGCAGCACTTGCGTTGTGCTGTCGACGACAAACCCCGAGGGCGATGTTCCCTTCTGCGGCGAGCCGCCCGCGTCGGTGTCCGATGCCGCCAGCCGATCGTCGCTTTCGGGAGGAGGAACGGTCTCAGACGCAGGCGCGCTGGCCGCCCACTCGGTCACCACACGCAGGCGACGGTTGAGCGCGGCCACGCGGGCACGCGAGCCAGGAATGTCCCAGCCGGAAATGAGCCGGGCCCGATCGAGCCGGCCCAGGAACGCCACCTCGGGGTGGTATTCCGCGAGCTGGATGTGCCCTTCTTCCAGCTCCTCCTCGTTCGCCAGATCTGACGGCAGCAGCCCGCTGGCCACCGAGTCGAAGCGCGAGAGGATCTGGGAGTCGAACGGCATCAGCAGGATCACGCCGATGTAGGGGATGTAGCTGACCGATCCGGTCTGATCCATGAGCCAGCGATTGAGCTCGTCACGGTCGAGACGCACTACGGACTGGACGGGGGTTTCGAAGAGCAGGCGGTGCTGCTGCTTGACCTTGACGCGCACCTTGAAGTCGCGCGCACCCTGCAGCGCAAGAAACGCCGGACCCATGGCGCGCTCAGGGCCAACGAGAGCGAGCACCGCGCCGGCCTTGCGTCGCGCATCGTCACTGGCGAGCGCGAACCCCAACTCGGTGGGCAGGATCGACATGTCCGACGCCGCCAACACTGACAGCCAGGGCGTCGTGAGGGGCTTGCCGCCGACTTCGATGCCCACCTCGCCGGCATCGGGAAAACGTGCGCGGAGAAACGCCAGGCTCTCGATGCGCCGCACGCCGTCTACCGCGCGCAACCGGGTTTGAATCTGGCCGACATCACCGCTGGCGCTGGGTTGGTAAACCGCAACGTCCCACGGAATGCGCTCGAGCTGATCGTCGACGTACACCTTCAGCGCGTACCGCGACGTAATGTTCACCGTCGCGAGCAGCGCCGACACGAGTAGTGTCACGACGCCAAACGTGAGGCCCGCACGCCGTCCGAGGACGGCCATGAGGCGCGTTAGCCGCGGCACCGGGCTACTTGGTCCTGCCGGCAGTTTTCGGGAAGTAGTGTGTGTAGGTGCCGTTCTGGGCTTTCTCCAGCACTTTCAACGAATAGCCGCCAGGGTTCTGCGCGTAATCCTTCAGGTAGTCGCCTGGCGAGTTGATGCCTGGTACTTCGGGAATCCAGTCTTCGGTGAGTAGATAGTCCGGGTCGCCATATCGCGACGCCAGCGCGCGCACTTCGGGATGGTCAAGGCTTGTCATGTGTCCCTTGTCGAGCAGGTTCACCCACTTGTTCGCGTTGCGAAGCCGGACCCTGTAGGTCGTGAAGTAGGTGTGCGTATGCCAGCCGTGATCCTTAGGGACGTTGTACTTCTCCGAGAAGTCCGACCACACCTTCGATTCAGTGGGCCCGGACGGATCGTGCCAGAGCCGGATGCCGAGGCCCCAGTGGACGACGCCGCTCCGCACACGCTCCGGGCTCGTGCTGCCGTTCTCCAGCAACGCGAGCGGTTGCCGGAACCCCTTCGGGTGTGACCCGAACGCAATCTCATAGAGATACCAGTAACCCGGCTGATCGTGGAACGGATAGGTGCGCTCGTTTAGTCCCGGGTACTTCAGGAACTCTCGGAGCGCCTCACCCTGCGCGCCTCCACCCTTCACTTCGGAAATAAAGCCGTCCTTGAAAATCACTTCCCAGCGCGGGTAGAAGCCGCCGTGGCCCTGAGTGCCGGCGATTGTGCCGTTGAGCCTCGCAATCGGCTCGCGCGCCAGCCACTTTGGCTGGAACGCGGGGTAGTCCACGAACGAGTACCCGAAGCGGCCCGTCGCCTGGTTGGGGAACATGTACAAGTGGCCGCGCTGATACGCGCCCTGCGCCCACCGCTGCGCCATCTCTTCGGTGATGTCCGCGTAGACGTCGATCCCTTCCGGATCCTTCGCCTCCATGCGATCGACGTACACCAGCGGCTCGAGGAGTTGCTCTTCCGCTAGCTGCCACACGTCTCCGGGATACGACGTCATCAGGCTTTGAAGGTTGTAGATGTTGTCGGTGACGAAGGTGCCGAGGAACTTGTCCGTCATCGGATAGAGCTGCCGGCGCAGTCCCGTGGACCCGCCACTGCCCCAGAACGCGCCGCGGATCTCTGGATGCGCGGTCAGGTACTTCTTGATGGCGTCGCCAATCGCATTGCGATTGCGGTACTGCTCGCTCTGAGCAGGCGCGCCCTTCTTCGCCGCGCCGCCTTCACCGCCGCCGCCTTCACCGTCGCCCATGCCGCCGCCCACCGGCGATTTGTCGCCCGGGAAGAGTTCGGCATAGAGATCCGGCCGCCGTTTCTTCAGCCACGCCTTGGGCTCGGCGGGATTCGGAAACTGCCCGTCGACCCACGCCGATGCCTGATAGATTCCAGCGTCTTCTATCCGCCGGTTTCCGGTCTCGCCCTCCTGTTCGCGGGCGACCTGTTCTTTCGACTTGCCCAACAGCTCAGAGCGAAACTTGATGTGCGGCGTGATCTTGCGCTCTTTGAGCGCGCGCCCGAT
>JAUSDY010000071.1 GCA_030650395.1 Acidobacteriota bacterium
CGTCAACTTGTAGCGCACTGCGAGTCACGCGATCTATTCGCGAGAGGCCGGACCGCAAACTTGCGTGAGCGTGTGCGTCCGATGCATCAGGCCACATGGTACCTGAGACCACCGCTCGTGAGACGGTACGATCACGAATCCCTAGAAACGCCACGAGCCGCTGCGAGCTCTCGGGCAGGACGAGAGGCACGGCGCCTTCGGCAAGTCCGAATGCACCAAGCAGGGAGAGCCTGAAGCCGTCCGCTGTCTCATCTGGCAACCGTGGGATGATTACCGACCGTTGCGGTTTCGGCAGCAGCGAAAGTGAAGTGGACATCGCTCGCCAATCGTTACGGTGACCAGAGCAAGAGAAAGTGTCCCATCCAGCCGTCATTGGAACGTTACACCGCCGTCACAGGGGCCGGGGCCCGAGTCCACCCAGGTCACGCTTCGCCCGGCCGGCCCGGAATGGGCTGTCACGCGTAGGTGACGCTCCCGCGAACAGAATCCGCTTGCCTCCCGCCGCCGGACACGAGCATCGGGTCGCTCCTCGTCTCAGACGGACGAGGCTACATTGCCCACCGGAACCTGAGTTCTGACGGAACCGGGTCCGGCCCTTGTGACAACGATATAACGTTCGAGTGACGGCTGGATGGGATCATTCTCTTGCTCCGATCACCGTGACGATTGGGTCACATAGGCAAGAGGAGGTTGAAACGATGGCGTTGAAGCAAGGGGAGACGTATCGCTGCCCGACCGCGAGCTGCGGCTGCGAGATTACAGTGAAGAAGGGTGCGGGAAATGGTGGCGGCGATCAGGCGCCGAAGTGCTGCTGCGGTATGGAAATGCAGCGGACGTAGCTGCCTACGGTAGCAAAGTCGTACACAGAGGGGCGGCCGTCAGGTCGCCCCTCTGTGTACGCTGATGGCATGAGCGGATCACCATCGAAGCGTTCACGCCCCTCATAGAAGGACGGGTGCGCGGCGCGCAGGCGCACCTCGTCGTCGGCACCTCGATCACGGTGATCGATACCGGGGCGGGTGGGCCGGGCAGGAGGTCGAACGATGAACATGATCCGCTGGATGGGACGAGGTCTGGTGCGACGCATCGGCGACACGATGCGAATGCTCCCCTTCGCCCGTCCCGACCGCGCACCCGGTGGCCCCACGCTGGTCGAGTCGCCGCACCGCTCCGCGCCACCGCCGGCGGAGGCGGGCGACGGCTCCGCCCCCCTGGAGCCGCAGCACCATGTGCACCCCACGGACGACGAGGCGCGCCGCCAGGGCAAGGGGTAGCCCTCGCACAGCGAACTCGATGACCGTGGCGCGAGGAGTCTGCGTGCCTGAGAGCCTGCCCCCTGACCTCGCAGCCCTCCGCGACCGTATCCGCGCGTTCGCCGAGGAAGACCTGTCGGCGGATGAGCCGATGCGCGGCCGGCGACGCCATGGAGATTCGCCGCTCGCAGCTGGCGCCGCCCAGCTGCCATTTCACCGAGGACATGACCGGGGCGCTCGCCTCGATCCGTCGCCTCGCGCGGACCGCCTTCGACGCGCTCTGCCTCAGCCACTTCCCCCCGATCCTGCGGGGGACAAATGGTCTCGTTCACGACCTCACTCGCACGCTGGAGGGGTGACGCCATGAGCACGCTGGTCGATCTGCTGCAGACCTCCGCGCAGCGCTACCCGCGGCGCACCGCGACCGTGATGCGGATCGGCTTGCGCACCATCCATTACACGTATGCGGAGCTCGAGCAGCGCGCGCGGGGGTACGCGCAACTGCTCCAGCAGCACGGCATCGGGCCGGGCGATCGCGTCGTCTTGTGGTCGCCGAACCAGCCGGAGTGGGTGGCGGCAATGTTCGGCGGCTTCCTCGCCGGGGCGGTGCTCGTGCCGCTGGACGTGACCTGCACGCTCGACGAAGTCGCGCGCATGATCGGGCAGACCGAGCCGAAACTGGCGTTGACCACGAAGCGATTCGGCGAGGTGCTGCGCGAGTTCTCCGTGCCTGCGCTCGAGTTCGAGACGCAGCGCGTCCCCGACGGCCGCGCCGCCCGCATCCAGCCGGTCGCCGCCGAGACGCTGGCCGAGATCGTCTTCACCTCGGGCACAACCGGCGATCCTAAGGGCGTCATGCTCTCGCACGGCAACATCGCCTCGAACGTCGCCGCAGTGCTGCGGGCGATCCCCGTGCCGCGGGATGCGCGCATGCTGTCGCTGCTGCCGCTGAGCCACGTGTTCGAGCAGGTGGGGGGCTGCTTCTGTCCGCTCGCGGTGGGGGGGGCGATCCGCTACCGCTCCACGCATCAGCCGTTCGCGCTCGCGGCCACGATGCGCGACTGGCGGCCGACGATCCTCGCCGGGGTGCCGCAACTGCTGTCGCTGGTGATGGTAGGCATCGAGCGCGAGGCCGCCGCGCGGGGGCGGCTCGGGCTGCTCGAGCGCCTGCGGAAACTGGCGGCGCGGTTGCCGCGGCGGGCGCGCCGCCTGCTGTTCGCGAGCGTGCTCGCGCGCCTCGGCGGGGCGCTCGAGTTCGTGATCAGCGGCGGCGGTGCGCTCGACCCGGAGATCCAGCGCAAGTGGGAAGCGATGGGCGTCGACGTCCTCGAGGGGTACGGCGCCACCGAGTGCGCGGCCGTGATCACCTCGAACGCGCTGGGTGCCGGACGCATCGGCAGCGTCGGCAAACCGCTGCCCGGCCAGGAGATTCGGCTGGCCGCCGACGGCGAGGTGCTGACGCGGGGCCCCAACGTCTTCGCCGGCTACTGGCGGAACGACGCGGCAACCGCCACCGCCTTCGAGGACGGCTGGTATCGCACGGGCGACCTCGGGCAGGTGGACGGGGACGGATACCTGCACCTGAAGGGCCGGAAGAAGGACCTGATCGTCCTGCCCGACGGTCAGAACGTCAACCCCGACGACGTCGAGGTGGTGCTGCGCCGGCAGCCGGGGATTGCGGACGCGGTGGTGATCGGCGTCGGCCGCTACGGGAGCGTGCGTGTGCACGCCGTGCTGATCGAAAGCGATCCCGGCGCCGCCGCCGCGGCGGTCCGCTCCGCGAACGCGCTGCTGGACGCGCGGCAGCAGGTGATGGACTACACCGTCTGGCCGGAGCCGCACTTCCCGCGCACGCACACGGCGAAGATCCGGCGTCCGCTGGTGATCGCGTACGTCGAGGAGCAGGCGTACCCCGCCGCCTCCCCGCCCGCGCTGCCCCCCGACACCGACCCGCTGCTGCGCATCGTCGCGCAGGCCCGCCAGGGCGACGGCATGATCACCGACGCGATGGCGCTCGGCGACGATCTCGGCCTCGACTCCCTCGTACGCGCCAAGCTGCTCTCCGCGCTCGAGGACGAACTGGGCGTGTACGTGGACGACACCAAGGTGGGGCCGCACACGACTGTGGCCGCGCTGCGCGCGCTGGTTGCGCTGAAGGAGCCCCGTCCCCGCTCGCAGCGCCTCCCGGAATGGCCGCGGCGCTTCCCGGCGGTGTGGGTGCGGCCCGTGCTCATGTCGGCGGTCATCTTCCCGCTGCTGCGGCTCCTGTACGCCGTCGAGGTGCGCGGGATGGAGCGACTGCGCGCCCTCGACACGCCGTGCCTCGTGGCGAGCAATCACATCCTGCACCTGGATGCGGCGCTGCTGCTGCAGGCGATGCCGGGGCGGCTGCGCCGGCGCATCGCGATCGCGGCGGCCGCGCCGGGGGTCGCCCAAGCGCTGCTCGGTAACGCCTTCCTCTTCTCCAAGGACAGCGTCCGCGAGAGCCTCGAGTACGGCGCTCGCACGCTCGAGGAGGGGTGGGCCGTGCTGATCTTCCCGGAGGGGATGCTCACCATGCTCGGGCCGATGCAGCCGTTCAAGAGCGGGACCGGCCTGCTGGCCGTGGAGGCTGGCGTCCCGGTGCTCCCCATGCGGCTCGATGTCTTGCGCCCGGGATCGCCTGATGGCCGTGGCTGGCTCCCGCCGGTGCGCGGCCGCGTCCGCATCTCGTTCGGTGCGCCGCTGCGCTTCGCGCCCGACACGACGTACGCCGAGGCCACCGCTGCGCTGGAGCGCGCAGTCCGCGAGGCGTGAGTGGGGCCCTCCCTACTGCCTGCGGGCGATTCGGGCGGAGGTCGACCGCGAGGTTCCGTCGGCCCGTCAGCCGGAGCCGATAGCGACTAAGCTAACCCCGCGCGCCTTCGGACGGGTTGATATGGCGAGGATCTAGTGGCCGCTCCGGTTGCACACGAGCCCTGGCGCCGCGACGCGGCTGAGGTCGCCGCCGAGTTGGGTACCGATGTCCGTCTCGGGCTGAGCTCGGTGGAGGCGGTTGCCCGCCTGGCGCGCCATGGGCCGAACGAGCTCGAGGCCGCCCAGGCGGTGCCCGCGTGGCGGAAGCTTCTCGCCCAGTTCACCGACCCAATGACCTACCTCCTGATCGCCGCCGTCGTCGTGTCGCTCGTAGCGTGGGTCCTCGAGGGCCGCGACGAGGTGCCGTTCGAGGCGATCGTCATCGCGGTGATCGTTGTCCTCAACGCCGTGCTCGGCTACGTGCAGGAGGCACGCGCCGAACAGGCGGTTGCTGCCCTCCAGCACATGACGTCCGCAACAGCGGGCGTCGTACGGGACGGGCGCGAGGAGCGCATCGCAGCTGCAGATGTGACGCTCGGTGACGTCTTGCTGTTGGCGGAGGGCGACGCGGTGAGCGCGGATGCCCGACTCGTGGAGGCCGCCTCCCTCATGGTGGCCGAGGCGTCGCTCACCGGCGAGAGCGAGGCGGTGTTGAAGGACGTTGCTCCGCTCGCCGAGGCCGCCGGTCTGGGCGACCGGGTGAACATGGTGTTCGCCGGCACAGCCGTCACGCGTGGGAGTGGCCGGGCGGTAGTGACCGCCACGGGCATGGCCACCGAGATGGGCAACGTCGCCCACCTGCTCGACCGCACAGAGGAGGAGCGTACGCCCCTCCAGCGCGAGGTCGGCCGTATCGGCCGCACGCTCGGGATCGCCGTGCTCGTGATCGCGGCCGTCGTTGTGACCGCGATCCTGTTCACCGCCGACATCGAGGAGCGCTCCGACCTCGTCGCGGTGCTGCTCGTCGGCGTGTCGCTGGCGGTCGCCGCCGTGCCCGAGGGGCTGCCGGCCGTGTTGTCGGTCGTGCTCGCCCTTGGCGTGCAGCGCATGGCCCGGCGGCGGGCGATCGTGAAGAAATTGTCGTCGGTGGAGACGCTGGGGTCAGCGTCGGTGGTGTGCGCGGATAAGACGGGGACCCTGACCAAGAACGAGATGACGATCGAGAAGGTAGTCACCGCTTCGGGCGAGGTGGACGTCACCGGCACGGGTTACCGCCCCGAGGGCGAGCTGCGAGCCGAGGGCCGCCCGCTCGATGACCCCGTACTGCTCGACGAGGTCCGCTTCGTGCTCGCGGGCGGCAGCCTGGCCAACAACGCCGTGCTACGGGAGAACGGCGGGGACTGGACGATCCAGGGCGATCCCACTGAGGCTGCCTTCCTCGTCGCCGAGGCGAAGATCGGAGGACTGACCGAGGCGCGAAAATCCCGGTTCGCGCGCGTCGGGGAGATCCCGTTCACCTCCGAGCGCAAGCTCATGACCACGCTCGAAGCTGACGCGGAGCGCGAGGGCGCTGTCGTCGTCGTCACCAAGGGGGCTCCTGACGTGCTGCTCGCGCGCTGCACCGCTGAGCGGATCGCCGGCGAGGTGCGCCCGCTGACGGATGTCCGCAGGAGCGATGTCCTCGCCACCGTCGATCGGCTCGCCGATCTCGCCCTGCGCACGTTGGCCGTCGCCTACCGGCCGCTGCTCAACGGCGAGCGTCCGTCGGAGGAGGAGTCGGTCGAGCGGGAGCTTGTCTACCTCGGGATGGTGGGGATCATCGACCCGCCGCGCCCGGAGGCGCGAACGGCCATCGCCGAGGCAGCAGCCGCAGGGGTGCAAGTCATCATGATCACCGGCGACCACCCGCGCACCGCTGCCCGTATCGCCAGCGACCTAGGCATCGCCAACTCCGACTCCGGGGCGCTGACCGGAGCCGATATCGAAGGCTTCGACGACGAGGGGCTCAGGGCCGCGGTGCGAAAGGTCTCGGTGTACGCCCGGGTGGCGCCCGAGCACAAGCTGCGGATCGTCGACGCCCTGCAGGCCAACGGGAGCATCGTCGCGATGACCGGCGATGGGGTGAACGACGCGCCGGCGTTGAAGTCTGCGGACATCGGTGTGGCCATGGGCCTGACCGGCACTGACGTGACGAAGGAGGCGGCGGACATGATCCTCGCCGACGACAACTTCGCCACGCTCGTCGCCGCCGTGCGCGAGGGCCGCGCCATCTTCGCCAACATCCGCAAGTTCTTGCGCTTCCAGCTGTCGTCGAACATCGGCGAGGTGTTCACGATGTTCTTCGGCGTGGTGCTGGCCAACGTGATCGGCCTCGACGAAACGGGGGAAGCGGTGGCGGTGCCGCTGCTCGCCACCCAGATCCTGTGGATCAACTTGCTCACGGACACGGCACCGGCGCTCGCGATGGGCGTCGATCCTCCACCCGACGACGTCATGCAGCGCTCGCCGCGGCGGCTCACCGATCGGGTCATCGACCGCGAGATGTGGCTCGGCATCTTCTGGATCGGGTTCGTGATGGCCGCGGTGACGCTCGTGGCGATCGACCTTCATCTCTCCGGTGGGGTGTTGGGCGGCTCGGGCGACATCGTCGAAGCCCGCACGATGGCGTTCACCACGCTCGTGCTTGCCCAGCTCTTCAACTGCTTCAACGCCCGCTCGGATCGCACGAGCGCCTTCCACCACCTCCTCACGAACCCGCTGTTATGGGGAGCCATCGCGCTGTCGCTCGTGGTACAGGTTGCAGTAGTGCAAGTGCCGTTCCTGAACGACGCGTTCGGCACGACCTCGCTAGGGATCGGTGACTGGCTGGTCTGCGTGGCACTCGCGAGCATCGTGTTGTGGGCCGAGGAGGGCAAGAAGCTGTTCCAGCGGTGGCTGCACCCGTAGGCAATCTGCCAACCCCATCCCGAGTCGACGGGCAGCATCCGTCAGTCGTCGAAGTCGCCGTCCCACTCTCGTGCGAACGCCCGAGGCAGCAGCCAGGCGCCGAGCGCGGTGAGCCGGTCGGCTGCATCGGTGACGCCGACGGCGCGACCGCGCCATCGAGCTACACGGTCGTCGAGGGCGATTCACTCTCCAGCATCGCGGAACGCTTCCACGGCCCCGATGTCTCGATCGGGAAGTTCCTCGACGCTCTACAACGCGAACGGGCTCACCGAGGACAGCATGCTGAGCCTCGGTCAGGTGCTGCGCATCCCGCGGTAACGTCGCCGTCCTCTGTGCACCGGCAACACCTGTTGCACGGCGGGCGGTGTGCTGGACTACTGCAAGCGCGTGAGTCGCGGCGCGAGGCAGCTGCAGAACGGAGTCGCTTCTCGCCGTCGTCAGACGCCGGGGAGACGGAGGAACTCTCTGTTCACCGACTCTAGGCACGCGCACCGAAGCACCGGCAAAGCTAGGGTCTCACCGGGAGCCGCGCGGGATACCCGCGCACGCTACGCGGCGGGCTGTTCGCCGTCCTTGTGCCGGCGGTTCGTGTGGCGGATCGAGACGTTCGGCTTGCGCTGCGTCGTGATGCCATACGGCGAGGCAAGCGCCGCCGCGACGCGCTCCTCGACCGCGCCCATCATCGCCCCCGCGTCGGCGTCGGCGTCCACGCGGATGTCGAGGCTGAGCGCGACGTCGTGGTCGCCCTGCTGCTTGACGTGCACGTCCACGTCCTGCACGTGGTCGACGCCGCGCACGGCGGCCTCGACGTGATGCTCCAGCGTCTTCGCGGGCACCTGGGCCGACGGCATCCCGCTCGCACCTAACGTGATTAGCCGCTGCTGGCGCGGCAACGCGAGGAGCACGAGCAGCGACGGCAGCAACAGCACCGCGCCGGCGATCGCGCTCGCTACGATCTTCGCGATCTCCGTGCCGTCCGCCTGGAACAGCATGTGCAGCGACCCGGCCTCGCCGGTGTCGAGCGCCCGGCCGGTCCAGAGCACGTAGAGGAAGCCGCCCGTCAGCGCGGCCGTCATCATTGCCAGCACCAACGCCATCCCATGCACGATGGAACGCATCTCGCACCTCCATTTAGACGCACCTGCACGCCGCCCGGACGGCCCACGGGTCGGGCGCGTTGCGGGGTTCACCAGGGGCGTGCGGAACGGCACGCCGGCGTACGCTTCGAAGACATTACATCGCCGCGCCCATCGAGCGCCGATCAGCCGCAGCGCACAGTGTGTTACGGAACGCTGGAAAGCGCGCCGCTATCTGCGCGACGCGGGCCTCCCGCCCTCCGGGCTGCACGTGCTGCGCCACACGGCGGCGAAGCTCCGCCGCGACGCCGGCGAGTCGGTGGAGGCGGTGAGCGCCTTCTTCGATCACAGCTCGCTCGCGGTCACGACGACCTACCTGCGGTGGCGAAGGACAGGCGGGCCCGGTCTGGTCCGCCGTCGCCGAGGCGATCGGGGTCGGCTGAGCCGAGCCCGCCTGTGCGAGGGCGAACGGTTGCCACGCCCCCGGCGTTTCGATCGAAGAAGCGGTGGTGCGGGTAGCGCGTGGCCTCGCGCGCTCGCTTGCCGCACGATAGAGTCGCCACAACTACGCGAGCGCGAGGTGACGATGCGAACGATGCGAACGAGAACCGCCGCTGCCGCGGTGGCAGCCTTGCTGTTCGCGATGTGCGCAGTGAGCATCGTGGAGGCGCAGGCCGCGTCCGAGGGCGGCTTCGCTGCGCCCCCGCTGTTTGGAGCGAGCGGCCAGGCGGCGGTCGTGTTCCTCGGCGGCTCCGTCGATCAGCTCGATGCAGCGGCGGCCGGCGCCGGCGCGACCGGGGTCTGGGTGCAAGACAGCGGCGGCGCGTTCCAGCTGCTGGTCGTACGAGGACCGTCGTTCCTCAGGGACGGATTCACGGCGCGGTTCCCGGGCGGCTTCACCACGGCGACCGCCGCAACACTCCTCCGCCCGCCGGGTGCAACGGCTCCGGCGCCGGC
>JAUSDY010000079.1 GCA_030650395.1 Acidobacteriota bacterium
TGTCGGTCCGAACTCGCTCTCGTTCGCCGGACAAATGTCGCTCAGCGCATTGATCGCTGAAGCGATGGACGTCTAAGTCCGCATGGCGCCTGCGCAGCTTCCGCTCCATTTGTCTCTCGGCTCACTCGAACGCTCGTCCGGACCGACACCGCTCGGCGGGGCGCGGAGAGAGGCCCTCCCGGCGTGAGCATTCGAGCGAGGCGACGACAAGAATCTGTCGTCAAGTCGACCGGAGCCAACGCAGGCGTCTTGCCGTCTTTGGCGCGTCCATAGCTGGGGTGATCAATGTGGCGAGGGAGACTTGACCGCCGAGTGAGAGCGAACGCCGGGAGGGCCTCTCTCCGCGTCCCGCGTAGCGGGCGCGCGAGTTCGAGCTGCTACGCGGCAGATCCGGGGAGGATCTGCCGCGCCGGCCCACCCTTCGAACGCTATTTCTTCTTGCCCGTAAAATCCGCCTGGCCCATGCCGAAATCCATCATGCCCTTCATCTCGGCGCCGTTCACTTCGGCGGTCACCTTGATGTCGAGGTTGCCCTGAGGCGTCGCGACCGTGAAGGCCAGTGCCATGGTCGTGCCGGTCATGGTGCCGGCGACCGCGGTTTCGCCTTGCGGGCTCGATAGCGTTCCGGTGACCTTGTCGCCGTCCTGCTTGAGCACGGCGCCGGCGGTGATGGGCCCCTCGGGCCCGTTAATCGCGAGGTCCCAACTGCCCGCGACGCTGTTTTGCGCGCGAGCAGAGACCGTGAAAACCAGCCCAAGAATCAGAGCGAGCGAAATCAGTCGTGCCATGTGATTGCCTCCGGGAAGGCTCAAACAATAGCATGGCGCGGCCATTCTCATCCTCGTTGTTTCGCCGGTTCGCCAATTGCAAGCGCGATGTCCGCCGGCACCGTGCGGCCCGCGGCGGTGCGTTCGGCCGCGTAGTCGCGGGCCATTCGCGACAGCTCCGAGTTCAGGCGCGTCTCGAGGCCGACCACGCGGTCGAGCGTGATCGAATTGAACAGCGCCTTCAGCACGAGCTGATTGAAATTGCGCTCGGGAAAATACCGCGCCGGGTACGGGTTCTCGCAGGCCAGCGCGCCGAACACCGGCACGATGTTGCTGCGGCACGCATCGATGGCGTAAGCAAGAAAGTACGCGGCTTCATCGGGCCATAGGGCGAGCGCGCGCAGCCAGCTTTGCTGCTCGCGGGCATCACCCTCTTCGAAGCACGCCACGGCGTCGTCCACGAAGGCACGTCCTGAACGGGCCGTGTGCCGGCGCCCGATCAGGATCACGGCGCGGGCCGCATCGTCCTGCGTCCAGCGCTCGAATCCGATGCCCGGCGCCACCTCTCGTAACTGCCGCAGCCCCTCGTCTTCGATGGTGAGCGCGCCGCGGCCGACGTGCAGGGCCGCGCGCGCGTAGGCGTCGAGCAGCGTCGCGCGGGAGCCGTCGGCGGGACAGGCCCGCGCGTGATCGAGCCACGCTCCGGCATCAGGAGACATGGTCGCGCGCAGCGCGCCTGAGAGTACGCGTTCAATGACGGTCAACATGAAAGGGACGGCGCCCCGGCGCCAGTGACTCTAGCTGAATACGGATTACGAGGCAACGCGCGCGGGCGAGTCCGAGGGCATGTATGCTTTCCGCGTCAATCAATGCGTGTCATGACCACCCTCCGGCGGCACTGGATTGCGGCGCTTGGAGTCGCGGTGGGCGCCAACAGCGCCTACCTGGCGGCGTGGTCCGCGCCAACGTTGTTCTACTACGCCAACGTCGCACTCCACGTTGTGCTCGGCGTCGTGGCGGTGGGCGTCCTCGTTTACCTGGCATTGGCGGTCCGCCGGCGGACCTTCGGTGCCCTTCGACTGGCAGACGCGAGCCCGGGGCTCGCGTCCGCTCGCTCAGGACAGGCGGCGCTCGTGTGGATTCCCTTCGCGGCGTGCGCCGGCGTCGGCCTCTGGCTCGCATACACAGGGGCGACGCTGTCGCATCAGCGTGTGCTGGACGCACACGGCGCGCTGGCCGCTCTTGGCGCGCTGTCGCTCGCGGTGTGGTTCGGTGTGACGGCGGTTCGCGCCGGCCGCGCAAGTTCCCGCGGCCTGTTTGCCGTGGCGGCGGCGTTGCTGATCCTGGCGGTCGCCGTCCCGATCGTCGTCAAGCCGATCGTGAAACGCCGGTGGGCCGAGAGCCACCGCATTGTCAATCCGCTCACCGCACCTGTGGCGATGGACGGGGAAGGCGGCGGTCGATCCAGTCCATTTTTCCCGTCATCGGCGCGCACCAACGTGGGCGGCACGATCCCCGCGAACTTCTTCATGACGAGCACGTCATGCGGCCGCTGCCACAAGGACATCTACGACCAGTGGCAGTCGTCGGCGCACCATTTCTCGTCGTTCAACAACCAGTGGTACCGCAAGTCGATCGAGTACATGCAGGACGTCGTCGGCACACAGCCGTCGAAATGGTGCGCCGGGTGCCACGACCACGCGGTGTTTTTCAACGGCCGCTTCGATCGTCCGATCAAGGAGCAGATCGACACGCCCGAAGCGCAGGCCGGGCTCGCCTGCACGTCTTGCCATTCCATCGTGCACGTCGGCAGCTCGATGGGGCAGGGCGACTTTACCGTCGAGTATCCGCCGATGCACGACCTCGCGGTCAGCGACAACCCGGTGCTGATGCGCGCGCACGATGCGCTGCTCTATCTGTCGCCCGAGCCTCACCGCAATACGTTCATGAAGCCGTTTCACCGCGACCAGACGGCCGAGTTCTGCTCGAGCTGTCATAAGGTCCACCTCGATCTACCGGTGAACAGCTACCGCTGGTTCCGCGGCTTCAACGACTACGACAACTGGCAGGCGTCGGCGGTGTCAGGGCAGGGCGCGCGGTCGTTCTATTACCCGCCCAAACCGCAACGCTGCGCGGATTGCCACATGCCGCTGGTGGCGTCGAACGACCCGGCAGCCAAGGACGGCAAGGTCCGATCGCATCGGTTTCCCGGCGCCAACACCGCGCTGCCGTTCGTCAATCGCGATCCGGTGCAGCTCAAGACCGTGCAGGATTTCTTGCGCGACGGGCAGATTTCGGTGGATGTGTTTGGCATCGCGCGCGGTGCCGCGCCGGAGGCGATTGAAGTGAGAGGGGCCCGCGCCGCCGAGCCGCAGATCGCCAGCACCTTCGCGGTGGGCGAGGAATCGGCGCAGTTCGGCGCCGCCGCGGTGCTGGCGCCTGCGGTCGATGTGATCGCGCCGCTCGACAAAGTCACGGCCACGGTGAGGCGTGGCGAATCGGTGCGTGTCGAAGTCGTCGTGCGCACGCGCAAGGTCGGACATTTCTTCCCTGGCGGAACCGTGGACGCGTTCGATGTCTGGGTCGATCTCGAGGCGGTGGACGATCGCGGCCGCGTGATCCTCCACAGCGGCGCGGTGGCCGACGGCGGCAAGGGCCCGGTCGATCCAGCCGCGCATTTTTATCGCAGCCTGCAGCTCGACGACCACGGCAACCCGATCAACAAGCGCAATGCATGGATGACGAGATCGGTGGCCTACGTCCGGCTCATTCCTCCGGGAGCGGCCGACACGGTGCACTATCGACTGCAGATTCCTGAAGACGTGGGCGATCGCATTTACCTGCGCGCCAAGGTGAACTACCGCAAGTTTGCGTGGTGGAACACGCAGTGGGCGTACGCCGGCGTCCGCGACCCATCGAACCCGGCGCCAGACGTGACGCGCTCGCACGACGATGGCAAGTGGGTGTTCAGCGGCGACACCTCGAAGGTGTCGGGCAGCATCAAGGCCATTCCGGACATTCCCACCACGGTGATGGCGCAAGCGGAGTCAACGCTGGTCGTCGCGGCCAGGGGAGCGGCAATACCCGAGGTGAAGCCGTACCTCGACGCCTCGGTCCGCGAGCGGTGGAACGACTACGGGATTGGCTTGCTGCTCCAGGGCGATCTGAGGGGCGCCGAGGCGGCGTTCATGAAGGTCGTGGCGATGGAGCCAGGCTATGCCGACGGCCCCGTCAACGTCGCGCGCGTGCACATCCAGGAAGGCAACATGGCCGCTGCCATGCCGATGCTGGAGCGGGCGCTCAAGATCGATCCCGCCCTGGCCAAGACGCATTACTTCATGGGCACGGCGTTGAAGACGCTCGGCCGCTATGAGGAAGCCCTTACGCATCTGCAGACCGCCGCAGCGCAGTACCCGCGCGATCGCGTGGTGCTGGGGCAGATCGGCCGGGTCCAGTTTCTTCAACGCCAATTCAAAGACGCCATCGCCAGCTTCGAGCGCGTCCTCGCGGTCGATCCGGAAGATCTGCTGGCCCACTACAACCTGATGCTCTGCTACCAGGGCCTCGGCAACACCGAGGCGGCCGCGCGCGAGCAGGCGCTGTACTTGCGATTCAAGGCCGACGAGTCGGCACAGGCGATCACCGGTCTGTTCCGCCTCAAGTCAGCCGACGACAACAACGAGCGGCAGCAAGTGCACGAACATAGCAGTAGAAGCATGAGAAAGGACTAAGCCGTGCGACCGTCACTCGCACTGACCACCGCGCTGCTGGCCGCCTTCGCCGTCGTCCGCATGCCCGCGGCAGCGCCGCCGCCGGCATTCACTGACGTCACGGCGGCCGCCGGCGTCACCTTCGTCCACACCAACGGCGCGTTCGGCAAGAAGTACCTGCCCGAAACAATCGGCTCGGGCGTCGTCGTCTTCGACATCGACGCGGATGGCTGGAACGACGCGCTGTTCGTGAATTCCGCCCACTGGCCCGGGCGCGGCGGCGCGCGGACCACGGCCGCGCTGTACAAGAACAACCGCGGCTCGCTGAGCGATGTGACGAAAGGCTCAGGGCTCGACGTCGAGCTCTACGGCATCGGCGGCGCTGCCGGCGACTTCGACAACGATGGCCAGGTCGACGTCTACGTCACGGCACTCTCAGGCAATCGCCTGTTCCGCAATCTCGGCGGCGGGAAGTTCGCCGACGTCACGAAGGCGGCCGGCGTTGCAAGCGGCGGCTTTTCGACCAGCGCGCTGTGGTTCGACTACGACACGGATGGCCGGCTCGATCTGTTCGTGGCCCACTACGTCGACTGGAGCATCGAGAACGATCTGTTCTGCACGATCGACGGCAAGAACAAGTCGTACTGCACGCCCGAATCGTACAAGGGCCAGAGTCCGACGCTGTTTCACAATCGTGGCAACGGTAGGTTTGAAGATGTCACGAAGGCGGCCGGGCTTGTCGATCCGGCGTCGAAGGGCCTGGGCGTGGCCATGCTCGACTACGACGGCGACGGCCGTATGGATCTGTTCGTGGCCAACGACACGGAACCCAATCGCCTGTTTCGCAATCGCGGCAATGGCACCTTCGTCGACGTCGCCATCGGCGCCGGAGTCGCGTTGAGCGAAGCGGGCGTCGCGCGCGCGGGTATGGGGGTCGATGCCGTGGACTACGATGGGTCGGGGCGGCCGAGCCTCGTCATCGGCAACTTCTCAAACGAAATGATGGCGCTCTACCACAACGAGGGCACGGGGATTTTCATCGACGAGGCGCCGAGATCCGCGATCGGCCGCACCTCGCTGCTGACGCTCACGTTCGGGTGCTTCTTCTTTGATTACGACCTCGACGGCCGCCCCGACATCTTCGCGGCCAATGGGCACGTCGCCGATGACATCGAGCGGCTGCAGTCGCGCGTGACCTACGCGCAACGGCCGCAGCTGTTTCGCAACGTCGGGAAAAAAGGATTCGACGCCGTAGAGCCGCGGGCGGCCGGACTGCAGCAGCCTCTCGTGGCGCGTGGCGCCGCCTACGCCGACTACGACAACGATGGCGATCTCGATATGTTCGTCACGACCAACCGCGGGCCGGCGCGGCTCTTCCGCAACAACAGCGAGCCCGCCAGTCATGTCCTGCGGGTACAGACGATCGGCACTTCGTCCAATCGCGACGGGATTGGCGCGCGGGTCGAGCTGCAACTGGCCGGCGGATCGAAGCCGTGGCAGGTCGTCAAGACCGGGTCGAGTTACGCATCGCAAAGCGAGCTGGCGCTGACGTTCGGTCTCGGGGCGGTCACGTCCGTCAACAGCATCCGCGTCACCTGGCCCAACGGCAAGAGCGAAGTCACCGGCGCCATCAAGGCCGACCAGACGGTGACGCTGAAGGAGGGTGCCGGCGTGTTGCGAACGGTGCCCATCCAGCGCGGGACGCGCTGATATGCGTCGCGTCGCAGTGCTTGGCGCCGTGCTCATCGCGTTGGCGCTCGTCGCGGGCTCGATGGGCGTGTTCAGGCGCTCGCCGGCATCGCCCGTAGCGCCAGCGGCCAACGCTGACCGCGAGCGCGCCTACCGCAGTAACAACCTTGGCGTGGCGTTGCTCGAGCGATTCAATTACGAAGGCGCCGCCGGGGCGTTTCGCGAAGCGCTTCGGATCGATCCTGGCGTCGCCATCGCACGCCTCAATCTGAGCATCGCCCTTTACTATCTTCCCGACCTCGAGGGTGCCGCGCGCGAGGCCACGGCGGCGGCCTCGCTGCTTCCGTCGGCGCCGCAGCCGCCATACGTGCTCGGCTTGATCGCGCGTGCCGACAACCGCGACGAAGACGCGATGCGATTCTTCGAGCGCGTCCGGCAAATGGATCCAGCCGATGTCGGGACGGCGATCAACCTCGCCCAAATCCTCCTGCAAGGTCGCAACTACAGCGAGGCGATCGCCACGCTGCGCCCCCTCGTCTTCGACGAGCCGTACAACGTGACGGCCACCTATAACCTGGGGCTCGCGCTGAGCCGCGCTGGTCAAGCCGAAGAGGGCCGGCGGCTCATGGAGCGGTCGCAAGTGGTGCGTGACAGCGGTTACGGAACGACGTTGTCGAACGGCTATATGGAGCAGGGCCGCTACGCCGAAGGGGTCGCGTCAACTGGCGCCGAGCCGGAACTGGTTGATGGCGCGACGCCCCCGGCGGGGTTCACGCCGGCGCCGCCGCTCGGCGTTGCGGCGACAGGTGATGTGACGACGTCGCCGTTTGGCCGGCAGTACGCGCCCGCAGATCTGTCGGACGAAGGACTTCGTGGCATCGCGGCGGGCCTCGGCGGCGGACTGACGCTCGCCGATATCGATCGCAACGGATCGCTCGACCTGATCGTGGTGTCTTCCGGTGGACAGCGCGTCTGGCGCAACGACGGGCGCGGGGCGTTCACGGATGTAACGAGCGAATCAGGTCTTGCGGCCGCGCCCGCGGGCGCCGTCGGCCTCGGATGCGTCGCCGCGGATGTCGACAACGACGGCCTGCCGGATCTCTTCGTCCTCCGTTACGGCGCAAGCAGCCTGTATCACAACGACGGCAACGGACATTTTTCGGATGTCACCGCGCGAGCGGGGCTGGCGCCGTACCCCTCGCTGCCCGGCGCCGCCGCGCTGGCCGACATCGATCACGACGGCGATCTGGATATTGCGATCGCCGGGCTCGCAGACCTCCGCGGATCCCGCGCGCTGGGCCGCACGCTAACCTTTCCGGACGACTTCGCCGCCGCCCCCATGCAGCTGCACCGTAACAACGGCGACGGCACGTTCAGCGACATCACGCGGCAGGCCGGCTTCGACGCGCTCACGCGGGCGATGGCGATCCTTCCCACCGATTTCGATAATCGCCGCGACATCGATCTGCTGATCGTCAATCGCACCGGTGCGCCCCTGCTGTTCAAGAACCAGCGCGACGGCACGTTCCACAACGCCGCGCAAGACACCGGGCTCGCGGCCGCCGTGCGCGACGGCGACCGGATCACCAGCGTCGCGACCGGCGACACCAACAAGGACGATGCGCCGGATTTTGTGATCGGGCGGGCCGGCGCGCCGAGCGTGTTGATTCGAAGCGACGGACGCGGCCGCTTCACTGCCGAAACGATCGAAGGCACGGGCGATGCGGTCGCCTCACAGGTATTCGATTACGACAACGACGGCCTGCTTGATGTCGTGTCGTGGTCTGCCACGGGACCGCGCGTGATTCGAAACGCCGGCAGCCGCTGGGTCGATGTGACGCCGGCGGCGACGGCCGGTGTCGCGCCGAGCGCTGAAGCGGTTCCGCTGTCGTCGCGCATGCTCGCCGCAGCCGATGTGAACGGCGACGGCGCTGCCGACATGCTCGCGGGCAGCCGCGGTGGATCCGTCACGGTCTGGCGCAACAGCGGTGACGCGAGAAATGCGTTTCTTCGCGTCGCTCTGCGCGGCCGCGTCAGCAACCGTTCGGGGGCTGGCGCGAAAGTTCAGGTTCGCGCCGGCAGCTTGATCGCACGGCTCGAGACGTCGGCATCGACGCCGGCCGCCGCGCCTGCGGGCGTACTGTTTGGCCTCGGCCGCCGGCCGGGCGCTGACGTCGTGCGAGTGCTGTGGCCTTCGGGAGTCCTGCAGGCTGAGTTTCCGGTGACGCAGGAAATCACGATCGAAGAGCTCGATCGCAAGCCCTCTTCCTGTCCTTTCCTTTACACCTGGAACGGCGAGCGCTTTGAGTTCGTGACCGATTTCATGGGCGGGGGCGAGCTGGGCGCGTGGCAACCGCCCGGCCCGGCGTCGCGGCCGGACCCGGTCGAGTACGTCCGCATCCGCGGCGATCAATTGCGGGCAAAGGACGGGCGCTACGAGATCCGCGTGACCAACGAGCTCGAAGAGACACTGTTCGTCGATCGGCTGCAGCTGCTATCGGTCGCGCACCCGATCGGCGTTGGCGTGTTTCCAAATGAGGGCATGACGGTTCCGCCCAAGCCGTTCCGGCTCTACGCGGTGACGGATCAAGCATCGCCGGTGAGTGCGGTCGACGATCATGGTCACGTCGTAACGGCGAAGCTCGCGCACGTCGACCGGCAGTACCCGGACGACTTCCAATTGAAAGCCTTTCGCGGCTACGCGGATGATCACACGCTGACGCTGGACCTTGGCGCCGTGACGGGGCCGTCGGTGCTGCTGATGACGGGGTGGACCGATTACGCGTTTTCGAGCGACAACCTGGCCGCGCACCAGGCCGGGCTCGCGTTGTTGCCGCCCGCGCTCGAGGTGAAGGACGCTGCAGGAAAGTGGCGCACCGCGATTGCCGACATCGGCATTCCCGTCGGACGTCCCCAGACCATCGTCGCCGACCTCAGCACTGTTCTTCGGCCCGGCGAGCACGAAGTGCGCATTCGCACCAACATGCGGATCTATTGGGATCGGATCGCCGTCGCCCGTCTCGCCTCGTCTCCCGAACCGGCAAGCAGCGTTGGCGTGTTGGCTGCGCGGCTGCACGAGCGTGGCTTCTCGCTGCCGCTCAAGCCCGACGGCAAGGAGCCGGAAACCTACGACTATTCCCGCGTCACGGCCCGCTCTCCGTGGAAGACGATGGCCGGGCGGTTCACGCGTGCCGGCGATGTGGCGCAGCTACTGGCCGGCGCCGACGACATGTTCGTGATCTCCAAGCCGGGTGACGAGATCACCCTGAGCTTCGACGCGGCCACAGACGCGGCGTTACCCGCCGGCTGGACGCGGACGTTCCTGCTCATGTCTGACGGCTTCAGCAAGGAAATGGACATCAACTCGGCGAGCCCCGATCGCGTCGAGCCGCTGCCGTTTCATGCGATGACGCGCTATCCGCCGCCCGCCGAGCAGCGCTACCCGGACTCCGCCGCTCACCGTGACTATCGTGAGCGATACAACTCACGTGCGTGGTGGCCGCTCCTCCACCCCACCACGCAAAGTCCGCGTGGCGGGGGCCCCGGCCTGCCGCCAATTATTAAGAAAAACTAGAAGAAGCAATGACTACTCATCTTCGCTACGCCGTGGCGGCCTGCCAGACCGACCTGCCAAATCCGATCGAGCGGCGCCAGATGCGCGCCAACACCGATCGCATGCTCAGCATGATCGATTCGGCGGTCGCCGGAAGCGCGCCGTTCCTGCCGGTGCGCCTGCTGGTGTTCCCGGAGTTCGCTCATGCTGCTCCGGTGTTTGCCACCGTCGGTGAGCTGCTCGAAAAGCTGGCGGTGCCGATCCCCAACGAGCACACCGATCTGATCGCCCGCAAGGCAAAGGAGCTTGGCGTTTACGTGCAAAGCGGCTCGATGATCGAGTGCGACGAGAAATATCCGGGCGTCGCGTTCAATACAACGTGCCTGATCGGTCCTGAGGGCCTGCTCTACAAATACCGCAAGGTGAATCCCTGGATTCCGTACGAAGTGCACGCCAGCCCGCACGATCTGCAGGGCTACGACGAGCCGTTGTTCCCGGTAGCCGATACCGAGATCGGCCGCATCGGCTGTGCGATTTGTTACGACTGGCTGTTTCCGGAAGCGATTCGACAGCTCGCCGCCAACGGCGCAGAGGTGCTGGTGCGGGTGTCGGCCTACATGGATCCATGGGGCGCGACCGAGCCGATGAACTGGTGGACGATCATCAATCGCGCGCGGGCGATCGAGAACATCGCCTACGTCGTGGCGGCGAACCAGGGCGTCAGCTTGCGGCACTATCCGCCCTACTCATGGCCGGGTGGATCGCAGGTCGTGGATTTCGACGGCCGGATGCTGGCCGAGGCGTCGCCCGGGCCCGGAGAACGAATCGTCGTCGCGCCGATTGACGTCACGGCGTTACGCCACGAGCGGGCCTCGCGGCGCGGCCATCACATGCTCGCGCACCTGCGCAGCGAGGCGTATCCCGTCTACGCCAGTCATCATTTCCCACCGGATCCGGAGGCTGACCCGGCAGCCGCGTCGTTCGAACAGAACGTCGCTCGCATCGACGCCGCCAAGCGCCGGCTGTAAGCAGCCTTGTCCCGCCGAAGCCCCAGGGCGAAGGCGGAGCGGTTAGTCGGTCAGCTTGACCGCGACCTCGTCGCCTTGCACGCGGATGTCATGGCGCGACACGCCGACCCGCGGGTCCTGCACCATCGTGCCGGTCTTGATTTCATACGACCAGCCGTGTCACGGGCAGGTCACGACGCCGTTGTCGATGTCGCCCTCGCCCAGCGGCCCGCCGCGATGCAGGCACATGTTGTCGAGCGCGTGGAACTCGTCGCCGATCCGGAACAGCGCAACGTGGCGGCCGCTGACGACGACCATGGTTCCCGAACCTGGGACGAAGTCAGCGACCTTGCCGACGGCGATGAATTCCACGCCGGCTCCTTTACTTGTCTTCGCGGAATCCTGCCGGCAGCGCAACGGATGCGGCATCGACATCCGGCGTGAGCTTCAGCACCTCGACGGAGGTCGTCAGGATCATGGCGCGTTGGGGTTTTCCGCTGGGTTCGTTCTTCGCCTCCGCCATCTTCTTCAACCCGCCGAGCATGCCGCCGAGGCCTTTCTTCGGCGCTGGCTCAGCAGCCGCAACCGGTGCCGTCGTGTTCGCAGCGCCAGGCGGCACTGCTTCCATCGTCATCGTCGTCATGATCGCGGTGCCGTCGACTTTGCCGCCTTCGGCTTTCATTCTGTCGAGCGCCGGCTTGATCTGCGGGTACATCGCCAGGGCCATCGCCATATCCTGCGCTGACGCGCCGGTGACCATCGGGCCGTACAGTTTTTCCGCGTACTTCATGTCGAATGCCATCAGGTCTTTGGTCGAAGGCGCGTTCGGCGTCAGCCACATGTCGGTGACCATCACCATGCCGCCGCCCTGGTCGAGCGTCTTGCCTTTTTCACGAACGGTGATGGTGACGATCGCCTGCTTGGTGTCGAAGCCGTTGATCGACTTGGTGGCGCCGGTGTTCTTGACGTCGAAGTCAACTTCCACTTCCTTCGCGTTCGGGTCCTGTTGTGACGGCTGAGACGGCTCGCCCGGTGCGCTGCGTTGTTCGCGCGCGTTCTTCTCGGCCTCGCGCTTCGCGTCTTCCATCTGCTTGCGCAGCTCGGCGAAGGTCGTGACCTTGTAGGTCTTCTTCCTGATGTCGAGGTCGTAAATCTTCTCTTCGCTGAGCATCGATGATCTGACCGGTCGTGTCAGATATCGTCGCCTTGCGATTACCCTTCACCGCCACGACGGAAGTCACGCCCTCGCGCGCCCCCTTGCCGCCGAACATGTTGACGAGCTTGCCGATGGCGCCGCCGAGTTGAAACCTGACGCGCTGATCGGTGCGGACGTCGGCGTTGAGATGAGCCGAACTAGCCAGACACGACAACACGATAAGTGTAGTGATACGAACGCGATTCATGGTCCCTCCGAAAACTTGAAACTTGGAACTGAAACTTCGAACTGAAACTTCTAACTTTCAACTTTCAACTTTCAACTCTCAAGTTACTTCCGCGCCGCGGGCGTGAGCGTCGTTTCCTTGCGCGCGCCCGCCCGCATATAGACGACCTTAGCCGGCTGGCCAATCTTGAGCAGCTCGAGCGCATAGGTGTAATCGTAGATATTGGTGATCGACTGGCCGGCGATCTCGACGATCACGTCGCCCTTCGCTAACCCCGCCTGTTCCGCAGGGCCGCCGCCGATCACGCCGCCCAGCAGCAGGCCTTTCAGATCCGATGCGTAGTCTGGAATCGTGCCCGTAAAGAGCCGCAGGCCCGCGCGGCCGCCGGTGTCGGTCTTCTGCTCGACCTTGGTGAACTGCGGCACTTGTTCCGCATCCAGCAGCCGCTTGACGATCGCCGTCGCGAACTGCGCGACGCGGTCCAGATCCTCGTAGTTGATCTTGTCGGAGGTGTCGCTCGGCTTGTGGTACTCCTGGTGCGCGCCGGTGAAGAAGGTGAGGCACGCGACGCTCGCGCTATTGAAGCTGCCGACGTCGGTCGGTTGATACGGATCTTCCTGCAGCACCAGATCGAACCCGGCCGCGACGTTAGCCTGCTCGAGCAGCCTCGGCCACATCGCGCTCGTGCCGGTCGCCTGTACCGTGAGCTTGTTGTCGCTGACGCGGCCCACCATGTCGAAGTTCAGGTACGCCGCCATCTGGTCGAGCGGCACCGGCGGCTTGGTCACAAACGCGTTCGAGCCGAGCAGGCCGAGCTCTTCGCCCGACCAGAACGCGAGCAGCAGGTTGCGCTTGCGCGGCTGCGCGCTGAGCGCCTCGCCGATCGCCAGCACGGTGGCCGTGCCCGACGCGTTGTCGTCGGCGCCGTGATGGATCTGGTTCGCTTCGTCCTTGCCCGCCAGCGATCCGCCGGTGGTGCCGCGCCCGAGATGATCGTAGTGCGCGCCGACCGCGACCCACGGCTTGCTGATGCCGCCGACCGAGCCACTCGCCGGAAGGTAGGCCACAACGTTGTTGCCGGTCTGTTGCTGCCGAATCACATTCGCGTTCAACGTGACGGTGATATTCGGGATCGCAAAGCCCGCGACGTGCGGATTGCCGCTATCGAGCTCCTTCTGCACCTCTTCGAGCGACTTGCCGGCGGCGGTAAAGATCGGCGCGGCCACGGTGCCGCGGATGCTGGCGGCGACCAGGCCCGAGCCCGCGATCGCGGTATCAAAACTCATCGGCACGACTTCGCCGGCGTTGGGCGATCGCGGACCGGTGACCACGAGCATGCCCTTCGCGCCTCGTTGGCGCGCCGCCTGCGCCTTGAAGCGAAGGTCGGCATAGCGGGCAAGAATGGCGCGCGTCTTCTGATCCGCATCCTCGGGGAAGTAACGCAGCACCACGACGATCTTGTCTTTGACGTCGAGCCCGGCGTAGCTGTCGTAGCCGAAGTTCTGCGCTTCGGGGACGACCAGTCCGTAGCCGGCAAACACCACTGCACCGGTGGCCTGCGCCGTATCGGAAAAAGACAGCGCCAGGATGTTGGTATTGCCGACGAAGTTCGACGCGTCGCCCTTCTGATGGGCGATGGTGATCTTCGAGCCGCCGTCTTTCGATCCGGCGGTGAACGTGAACGGCACGCGGAAGTCCGCCATCCCCGGCAGCGGCTTGGCGCCGATGCGCTTCAGCTCGGCGATCAAATAGTCGGCCGCGAGCTTCTCGCCATTCGATCCGGTGAGCCGCCCCTCGAACTTGTCGGACGCGAGCGTCTGCACGTGCGTCTTGGTGCGTGTCGCGGTCGCTGTCTGGGCGTTCGCCGTCGCGACAACGAGCGATACAGCCGCGAAGGTAAGCGTGAGCTTCGGAAAAGAGGTCTTCATAAGTCTTTACTTCGTGTTCTTCGTATTCTTCGTAGTGTCGTTATTCGTAATTGGTTATTTGTTATTAGCTTTTCGAAGCGGCGCAGCTTTAAGCGCTGCCATCGCAGCCTGATGATTCCACTGCGCGAGATAAATCTGTCCGGGCGCGCCCGCGCCACCGGCCCGGCTCGACGTGAACGCCACCTGCGTGCCGTCCGGTGATGGCACCGGCAAGCCGTCGAAGCCGTCCGAATAGGTGATCCGTACCGGCTCTTTCGTGCCGGCCTTATCCACCATGAAGACTTCGAAGTTCTCGAAGCCCAGCTTGTTCGACGCAAACACGAAGTAGTCGCCGGACGGATGCTCGTAAGGCGCCCAGCTCATCGCGCCGAAATCGGTGATCTGCTTCTTGTCGGTGCCATCCGCCTTCATCGTCCAGACGTTCGCGATCAAGCCGTTCTCTTCGAAGTGGCGCCACACGATGCGGCCGTCCTTCGTGAAGAACGTGCCGCCGTCGTAGCCGTTGTCGGTGGTCAGCCGCTTCTGATCCGAGCCGTCGGCCTTCATGATGTAGACCTCGGCGAAGTACGACGCGTCGAGCGCCAGTTGCTTCTGCTCGGCGGCAGACAGCGTGCGGTTATACGCATCGCGCATCGACGAGAACACGATCCACTGCCCGTCAGGCGAGTAGCCGCCCTCGGCGTCGTAGCCCTTCGCCGTGGTCAGCCGCTTCATCGTGCCCGTCTTCTCGCTGAACGCGAAGATGTCCATCTCGGGATCGTAGTCCCACGCGTAGCGGCGCGCTTGTCCCGACGCGCGAAACGCAAGCTCATCGTCTTGGTACTGCTTCGACTTCGCATCGAGATGCGTCGAGCCGAACATGATCTCGTCGCTGCCCGGACGGAAGAACGCGCACGTGGTCTTGCCCATGCCGGGCGAGATGCGCCTGGTCTCGCCGGTCGCGAAATCCAGCACGTAGATTTGGTAGAACGGGTTGCCGGGCTCGCGCTCGCTCTGAAACACGAGGCGCTTGCCGTCCGGTGCCCAGTAGCCTTCACCCGCGCGCTTGCCTTCGACCGTGAGGCGCCGAACACGGCTCAGAAAATCACGCTCCGTCGGTGCCGACTGGGTTTGCGCCGCTGATGACGCAGAAAACAACATCAAAGCCACAGATGACGCAGATAACGCAGATCTAAATACTCCTGAGGTCTTAAGCATTTGGTATTTCCCTCTGCGTAATCTGTGTCATCTGTGGCCCTGGTGAGTTTTCGGCGTTATCTGAGGCTCGTGTCACCGTCCGTCCCCACAAATGCAATCCCCCATTCTAATGGCGCTGCCTTCGGGGACAAAACGACCAATCCCTGTTCTACGATGGGTCATGCATCGCGCGGTGATGATGAGCCCATTGGCGTTTGTGGCCCTTTCTGCGGCGCTTCTGGCGGCCCCGGGCGACGTGCGGATGCTCGAAGTCACCGGCGAGGGCGCGAAATACTGGTCCCGTTGGCGGGGGCCGTCGGGCCAGGGCGACGTGCCGGCGGGGCAGTATGTCGATCGCTGGTCGCCGACGCTGAACGTGCAGTGGAAAATCGCGGTGCCCGGGCGCGGCAATTCGTCTCCCATCGTGTGGGGCGATCGCATCTTCCTCACCACCGCGCGCGACAACGGCCGCCGCCTGTCGATGCTCGCCTTCGCGCGCAAGGACGGCAGCAAGTTGTGGGAGGCCGACGTCCCGTCCGCCGGCACGGAATACGTCCACGAGAAAAACGGTTATGCCTCGGCGACGCCTGCGACCGACGGCCAGTTCGTCTACGCCTCGTTCGGGCGGCACGGCCTCGCCGCGTTCGACTTCAACGGCAAGCTCGCGTGGCATCGCAAGCTCGCCGTGATCGACAACTATCACGGCCCGGCCGGCTCGCCGGTTCTCTACAAGGACCGCATCTTCATTTATCAGGATCAGAACCCGGTGCCCGGTCAAACCGCGTTCGTCGCCGCGTTCGACAAGAAGACGGGCAACACCGTCTGGAACACGCCGCGGCGCGAGACGATCGGGTGGGGCACGGCCGTCGTGATCAATACGGGCGCGCGCGACGAGCTCGTGATCAGCAGCCAGCAGCGCGTTGCCGCGTACCACCCTGACACCGGCAAAGAGCTGTGGACCGTTCGCGGCATGACTTACGAAGTGATTCCCACGCCGGTCGTCGGGCACGGCTTCGTCTTCACCTCGTCTGGGCGCGCCGGCCCGACGCTGGCCATTCGCCCGGGCGGCAGTGGCGATGTCACCGCGACCCACGTCGCGTGGAGCTCGCCGAGAGGGTCGCCCTTCGTTCCATCAGCGATTGTCGTCGGCGATCTGCTGTATCTGATCAACGACATGCAGAGCATCCTCACCGTGGTCGAAGCGACAACCGGAAAGCTCGTCTACCAGAACCGCCTCGGCGTCGCGATGCGCGAGGGGTTTTCGGCGTCGCCGGTCCACGTCAACGGCAAGGTGTTCTTGACCAATGACGATGGGCAGACGTTTGTGGTGGAGGCGGGGCGGACGTTCAAGCTGCTGCACGTCAACGAGCTCGGCGCGCGCACGCTGGCATCACCGGCCCTCGTCGACGGCACCTGGTATTGGCGAACGGCCGAGGCGTTACTAGCGATCCGGTGATCGCGGACCTAAAGGTCCGCGCTACTGCATACGTAATGACAACTCGGTCGGTTTGCCGGCGACCACCGTGACCTTCTGCGGCGCCGACTTCAACGACTCGTGCCAGACGCGAAGCTCGTAGGTCCCGGGCGGGATATTCTCCAAAGAGAAGCGGCCGTCCGCGCCGGTGATCGCGGCGGCATCGTCGGTCACCACCAGCCAGCCGCGCATCCAGGGATGCGTGTTGCAGCTCAGGCGCACCGTGCCCGCGCCGCCAATCGGCTTGCTGACGTTGAGGCCGGCGATCGGCAAGGCGACGTTGAAGATCGTCTTGCCATTCTCGAGCTGCGCGTTGGTGGTGTGCAGGATCGGATCCTTGCTCGTGGTGCGCACGCTCGAATTGGGCCTCGCGATCTGCACGCGAGGCGCAAAGTGGCACTTCTCGTTCAGTACCGTCGTCTCGAGCGCTGTCGAGCGCTTGACGCCGGTCAGGATCACAACCGCATTCGCCAGGTGTCCCTGGCCGTCGACGACGATGGCGAGGTCGGGGAGCTCCTGGCCGCAGATCTTCTGATCGATCGTGACGCGTACGGGCGCAAGCCCCTTCGCGCTCGTCGTGATCGTCCCGGTGATGCTGCCCGCCGCTTGCGCGTTTCCGTAGGGCACCCCTTCATGGGGTGCCTCGCCAGCCGACGCTAAGGCCGCGCACGCACAGGCTCCAAGTATTCCCAGAGTAAGTAGCCGACCCATCGCACTCCCTGTGCTTCGCGTTCGTTGAGCGGAATCATGACGCCAAGCGATCCGGCGAGCGCGCCGGTTCGCGTCAGGCCTTTGCGCACTTGCGGCGTCACCGCGAGCTCGCGGTTCTCGCCATTCAGCTCGACGCCGAACGTCCACGTGTTGGGCGCCGCGCTCGTGTCGCGCCCGAGATAGAGGTTGTAGATATAAGCGCGGCCGGCCTTGACGAGATCGACCGGCAGCTCCACCTTGGCTTGCGCCTGCACGTACCAGTCGCGCAGCATCGCGCCCGCCGTGACGAACGGCTCGAAGATGACAGTGCCGTGGCCGGTGCCCTTGTCCTGGCTGCCACTCGGAATCACCGCTTCGAGCCCAACCGAGACGATGCGCGCCGAGGTTTCACTCGCGTAGGTGGTGTAATTGAAGGCGGCCGCGATGTCGCCCAGGCCGCCGCGGCGCGAGCCGCCGAAATCGGTCGTCGCCAGCGGCACAGCGATCTCGTACATCGCGCGCTTGCCGATGCGGCGCTCGTACAAACCAACCAACGAGATCTCGGTGAGGGCGGGCGCACCGGGCTCGGTCTTGTGACTGATCGCCGGCAGAATCAGGAATTCGTTTTCAGGAAACGCCTTCTCGGTGATGATCGGCCGCGGGAAGTTCAGGTTGCCCATCGGCCAGCCGCTCTCCTTGCAGAACCCGCGCATGTGCGTGACGAACCCGGTGATCTGTTCAGGGCTGAGCGAATCCTCGAACCCGGGCATCTCTGATGAGAGCCCCACCGCGGGACCGCCCTTTGCGATGGCGCGCTCCCAGTCGGCGTCGGGCTCGGGTGTGGTGACGCGGCAGTCGGTGAAGTCCATCGGCACCACCGTGACAGTGGGCTCGTTCACCTTCCCGGAGCCATCGTCGGCATGACAGCGCGCGCACCACGCGCCCCACATTTCGGGAATGGTGGCCGGCACGCCGGGTTGCTGGCTTGCAGCCAGCGCTGCTGCAAGAAGAAACGGGATCAACCACCAGACTATGCCGGAGGCGCGTGCGATTCTCCAAAAATGAGATGGAGTCGCAAGTCGCAACGGAGGGCTTGAGGGCTTGAGGACTTCGTCAGCGCGTCATCTCCAGTCAGTTGTTCTTTGTGATCGAGAGCCATGCGATGCGTGGCTGCAAGAGCATCGCCCGATCTCTAGCTGAGCCGTGCGCCAAGGCGCGGTGGCGTTTTTGCAGCGTCGGTTCGGTTACCTTTGCGCGCCGCAAAGGAATGGATGGATGGTGACAATGTCAAAGTCGAAGAAACCTCAGAGCAAGAAGAGCGGCGGCGCGGCTAAGTCGCGGCCGACGTCCAGCGGTCCGCGGCAAGGCGGATCACTACACGCAGGCGACGCTGTTCTGGAACAGCCAGACCGACGTCGAGAAGCAGCACATCATCAACGCGTTCCGCTTCGAGCTCTCGAAGGTGCAGGTGCCGGCGATCCGCGAGCGGATGGTGTCGGGGTTGATGAACGTGGCGCCAGAGCTCGCGCAGGAAATCGCCGACGGTCTCGGCATCACCGAGATGCCGGCGGCGATGCCGAAGGTGATGCAGAAGAAGGTCAGGCCGAAGGTCGCCGAGTCGAAGGCGCTGTCGCTCTTTGCGCGCCCCGGCACCGTCGGCATCCAGGCGCGGCGCATCGCCATACTCGTCGCCGACGGCGTGAATGGCAGCGAAGCGCGCACCATCGCCGAGCGGCTGACGCTCGACGGCGCCGTGCCGGTGTTCGTCGCGCCGAAGCTTGGCACGGTGCAGAGCGCGGCAGGCAAGGCGTTACAGGCCGACGCCTCGCTCGAGGTCTCGCCGTCAGTGGTGTTCGATGCCGTGGTCGTGGCCGACGGCGATGCGGCCGTCGACGCGCTGGCCAAAGACGCCCGCGCGGTGGACTTTCTCAAGGAGCAGTACCGTCACTGCAAGCCGATCCTGGTGCTGGGAGCCGCAACGCGGTTGCTGCAGGAAGCCGGCATTCACCGCGCGCTGCCGTCGGGGAAACCGGACAGCGGATTGATCGTCGGCGCGCCGGGCAAGGCGGTATCGGTGGCCGACGCGTTTATCGCGGCCGTCGCGGCGCATCGCCACTACGACCGCGAATCCGATCCGCCTGCAGTGTAGGGAGGAGGATTGGGGTCAGGTCAAGGGAGGATTGGGGTCAGGTCAAGAAAATCACATTAAGGGATGACCGGGGACAGGTCAGTGGCCGCTTTGGCACCTCGAGACCTGTCCCCAATCCTCCCAAACAGTGATTTTCTTGACCTGACCCCGAACTACACCGTTAGAAGCGGTACTTGACGCCGAGTTTGAACACGCGCGCGGCGATGATCTCCGTCGGCTGCAAGTAAGTCGAGCCGACGCGGTTGGTCTGGTCGGTGATGGTGTTGGTGTTCAGCGTGTTGTAGAGGTTGAACTCCCCCTCAATCGACTGATTACCAAACGTCTTGATCCGCTTCGTAATGCGGTTGTCCCATAGCTTGGTCCACGCGTAGCGTCCGGCCTGCGGCTCGACGCGAATGGTGACGTTGACGTTATTGGCGTCGCGGACCTGCACTTCGCGGAAGAAATAGTCGCCGCTCTGCATGCCGAGCGACGAGCCATACAGGAAGCCCCACGGCAGCTGGTAGCTGCCGCTGACACGGAACACGTAGTTCCACGACGGCCGGGCGAACTGGTAGTTGCCGGTGCCCAGATTGCTTCCGGAAATGTTGCCCGACTGCGGCCCGTACAACGCTTCGTTCGGGTTCCTCGGCGTGTTGTCGCGCAGATCGCGGTAGTCGGCGTCGAACGCCACCAGGAACGAGTAGTTGTTCGAGTACTGCTTGTTCAGCGTGACACCCATCGCGTGATAGCGATTTCTGCCTTCCGCCTGGACGATGCGCTCGATGTTTTGGCCGAAGGTCGGATAGGTTCTCGGCACGGAATAGACAATCAACGGCTGGTCGTCGGCCGTCCCGGTCACGTTGTCGCGGCCCGGATCGACGCCTGTCCTGGTCGCCGTGTACGCCTCGTACGGCAGCGCGACATTGATCGACTGGTTGCCGTTGCCGTCGATCTTCCGCACGTAGTTGAACTGCACGGTCATCACCCGGCTCAGCCCCAGGTCGAGGCCGGCGGTGTACTCGTTGACGAACGGTCCCTTGAGATTCGCGTCGATCGTGCGCTGGGTCCCGCCACCAGACGTCGACGTCAGGTTCGCGGGAATCGGCACGTACGGGATCGTCCCGTCCCAGTTCGAATACGTGCGCGTGATGATCGCGTTCGGGTTTACGTTGCTGGCGCCCGGTCCGGGGTTGGCCGACGCCCCGGAGCTGCCGCCGACGTAACGCCCGTAACTGCCACGCACCGCGACGCGGCCCTCACCGGTGATGTCGTAGACCGCCGACACGCGCGGCACGATCGTCGAGTAGATCGGGTAGTTGTCTTCGCCCCTGTACTCGAAGATGTTCTTGGTCGCGAACGGGCCGGTGCCGGGGTTGCCCTGCTCGGGCAGGAAGCTCGAGTAGCGGTCGTAGCGCACGCCCACGTTGAGCGTCAGCTTGCGCGAGAGGGTGATCTTGTCGTTGAAGTAACCGGAGCTGTACCATTCGCCGGAGGCGGTCGTGTTCTGGTAGTCGTAGACCAGCACCGAGTCGGGCCGCGTGAAGCAGCCGTCGTAGTTGTGGGCCTCGTCGCAGTTCAAGTCGCCGGTCAGGCTGCGATAGCGGTACTGCTGCTGGTTCGGATAGCCGAGGTTCTCCGTCGACTGCATGTTGCGCCAGCCCAGGTAGCCGGTCTTGAGCTCGTGATTCCGGTTCCACAGGTTGGCGAAGTAGGCGTATGTCGCACCGTACTGCCACCGCCGCGGCGTGCGATCGGTCTCGAGGAACGCGCCGCGCGTCGGGCCGTTGTTGGTGGCCAGATCCGTCTTGCGGACGTCGGTCGTCCATGGCACGTCGGGCCACCAGTAACCGCCGCGCTGCAGGCTGGCGTCAAAGGTCGAGCGCGACGACAGCACCGATTGCCATTTGAACGACGGACCGACCAGCGACCACGAGTCCTGGTTCTGCGTCGATTCGAGCGGGACGTAGCGGCTCGCGCTGCGATACGGCTGCCACTTGCGGCCGACCTGCGCCATCGCCTCGAACTTGTTGTTCTTGGTGACCTGATACGTGATCTTGCCGGTCGGGTCCTGCAGCTTGGTATAGAACTCCGCCTGTTGGCGATCCGAAAGCCGGATGAACCCGGGGATGAGCAGGCCGGCCGAGGCGTCACGATGGCTCGCATAGAACCACAGGCGATCTCTCAGGATCGGGCCGCCCACCTCGCCGTAGTAGTCCTTGTGCGACGTGAACTTGTTCACGCCCGGCGCGTAGCCTTTCTTGAGCAACGCGTCGGTAATGTTGTCGCTCTGGAAATCGCCCGACTGATAATTCGCCGAGCCCACGCCCTTGAAGCTGTTGCTGCCCGACTTGACGATCAGGTTCATCGTCAGCCCCGGGTTCATCGCGTCGGCGCCCTTGGCGGCCGTCGTGATCTGCGCTTCTTCGTAGGTGCCGTAGTCGCCGTAGGTCTGGTCCCAGATCATGCCGTCGTAGCTGACCACGCCACCGCCGGAGCGGCCGAAGGTCCGCGCCGAGGGACCCGAGCCGGTGCCGAAGTTCGATCCGCCGACGTCATACGACGTGGCGTAAAGGCCGGGGATGAGCGAGATGAGGCCGGTCAAGCTGCGGCTGTACGGAATCTCGTCGAGCTTCTGTTGATCCCAGTTGACCGCGACGTTTGCCTTTTCGAGGTCGATCGTCGGCGTCTGGCTGGTGACCGTCACGCTTTCCTGCAGCGCCGCGACTTCCATCTTGCCGTTGATCGTCGCCGTCGCGCCGGCGTTCAGGTTGACGCCTTGAACGTTCAGCGTGCTGAAGCCCGGAAGCGTGAACGACACCGTGTATTCGCCGCCGGGCAGCAGCGTGAAGCGGTAGACGCCCTGTTCATCGGTGACCGCGGTGCGCGCGCCGCCGATCATGTTCGGGCTGGTGATGGCCACCGTCACGCCGGGCAGCGCGCCGCCGCTCGTGTCGGTCGCGCGGCCCGTAATGGCGCCGGTCTGCTGTTGGGCGGCGGCGGGCATAGCCAGCGCGGCGAGTAGCGCGAGAGAAATTAGCCAAGTCACGGCTGTCTTGCAATTCATGGGGCGCTCCCTAGGAAAAACAAATGTTAGCACCGACTGGCCCCAGTGGTGAGGCGGTCCCACCCCTATAATTCAGGGATGCCTCGAGCCGTTGGTCTTCTCTTTCTCCTTACTGCACTTGCTGTCACCCCGCATGCCCAGGGCCGGCGTGTGGAGGCACCCCCTTCTTTGGGGGTGCCTGGCTGGTTGGATCCCTATCGCGCCAACGCCGACAAGCTGATCAAGGCCGCGACCGCCGACCAGTCTGCGTGGAACCGCCTCGCTGAGCTGACCGACACCTTCGGGCAGCGGATCAGCGGATCCGATAACCTCAAGCGCGCCATCGTGTGGGCCACGGATGCGATGAAGCGCGACGGCCTCGAGAACGTGCACACCGAGCGGGTGATGGTGCCGCGATGGGTGCGCGGCCAGGAAAGCATCGAGATGATCGAGCCGCCGCAGCATGTGCTGCCGATGCTCGGGCTCGGCGGCAGTGTCGGCACGCCCTCTGCAGGCGTCGAAGCCGACGTGATGGTGGTCGCCAACGGCGACGAGCTCGCCAAACGATCCGCCGAAGTGAAAGGCAAGATCGTGCTCTTCAACGTTCCCTACACCAACTACGGCGAGACCGTGGCGTATCGCTCCGGCGGCGCGCGCATGGCCGCCCAGCACGGCGCGGTGGCGGCGCTGGTGCGATCGGTGGGTCCCACCGGGCTCCGCACGCCGCACACCGGCGGGATGAATTACGGCGACGAGCCGATCACCAGGATCCCTACCGCGGCGATCACCGCCGAAGATTCAAACCGCATTCAGCGGCTGGTCAACCGCGGCGTACGTGTCCGCCTCCGCGTGAAGATGGCGGCGCGCTTCGAACCCGACGTCGAATCCTTCAACGTTGTCGGCGAAATCCGCGGCAGCGAGAAGCCGGAAGAGATCGTGCTCGTCGGCGGGCACTTCGACTCGTGGGATCCGGGCACCGGCGCGTCGGACGATGGCGTGGGGTGCATGGTGACGTGGGAAGCGGCGCGCTTGATGAAGAAGCTGAACATCCGGCCGAAGCGGACCGTGCGCGTGGTGCTGTTCACCAACGAAGAGAACGGCCTGCGTGGCGGCAACGGGTATCGCGACGCGCACGCCCAGGAAGCCGCCAATCACATCTTCGCGGTCGAGTCCGATTCGGGCGTATTCGCGCCGGGGCGGCTCGGCTTCAGCGGATCGGAAGCCGCACGGGCGCTGATCGCCGACATCGGCACGCTGCTCGCGCCGCTCGGCCTACAGGACATCACGTCGGGCGGCGGCGGCGCCGACATCGGCCCGATCAGCACGCTCGGCAAGGTGCCGATGATGGCCTACTCCGGCGATTCGACGAAGTACTTCACCATTCATCACACGCCGGCCGACACCGTCGATCGCATCGAGCCGCAGGAAGTGTCGCGCGCGGCCGCCGCACTCACCGCGATGATCTATGTCGTTGCCGACATGCCGCAGGCGCTGCCGAAGTAGGGGTCATGCGTACTTTCCTCGTCGCCTTGTTGCTGAATCTGATCGTTCATGCACAGCCTGCGATCACCGCGTCGGATGCGTGGATCGCCGAATCCGGCGCCGACGGGACCGCCGCGGCATACCTGTCGATTAGCAATCCGACCATGTACGACATCTATGTCGTGAAGGCGACGAGCGAAGCAGCGGGGAAGATCGAGCTGCGCGATGGTGACAAATCCGCGAAAGACATCACGGTGCCGTCATACGGATCGCTCGAGCTCACGGCCGCTGGTCCGCACTTGATGCTGATGGATGTGAAGCAGGCGTTGAAGGCGGGAGAAAACGTGACGCTGACGTTGATGACCGACGGCGGCGTCACCATCGTGACCACCGCCGTCGTCAAAGCGCGCTGAGCGTCAGCCGTGGTCTCCTATTTCGTTCCGACGATGATGGTCAACGGGCTGGGGGGCAGAGGCCGTACCGAGATGTCGTGGAATCCCGCTGCATCAAGCATCCCGCGGTATTCGCGGAGCGTGAACGCGTCGCCGCCGGCGGTGCCGACAAGCATATGTAGTACGAAGGCCGCCGGTGCGGGCGGGCTCACGCGATCGTCGTTCGGCACCCACTCGAGCACCACGACACGTCCGCCGGGCTTCAGGCTGGCCGCGACCTTCTGCAGAAACGTCGTGCAGGTCGGCCCGTCGAAGTGGTGCAGGAAATTTGTCACCAGCGCAACGTCATAGTCGCCGCCGAAATCCACGGTGAAGGCATCGCCCGCGATCGTGCTATGGCGCGCGCCGACGCCCATCTTCGCCGCATGTTCCGACGCGACCGTGAGCACGTTAGGCCAGTCGAGCGCGACGATTTCTGCCGCCGCGTTCTGCTGGGCGAGGACGATGCCGAAGATGCCGTGCCCGGCCGCGAGGTCGAGCACGCGGATCGGCCCGGCGGCCGCGACGCCGAGGACTTCGGCGATCGCCTTGGCCGGCGGCATCATCATCGGCACCATCGCGCGCGCGAACCGTTCCCAGACCGGGTTCTCCGTCGACACCGTATCTTCGCTCGGCGTGATCGTCCCACGGCGGACGATGGCGGTGAGGCTGTCGAAGTTGTCGACCACCGCTGGGGCATTCATGAACTCCATGATGCCGCCGAGGTATGCCGGAGAGTGCTTGCTGAGAAAGAACGTCGAATCCGGCGTGAGCTCGTAGCGGTCACCGGTTTTCCCGATTAAGCCGATGACCGTCAGAAAGTCACACAGCATCCGCGTGCCACGGGTGGAACTCTTGCAGCGCGCGGCGATCGCATCGACGGTGTCCGCGCCCTCGCCGATCGCGGTGAAGACCTCCAGGTCGATTCCTGCGCGCAGCGCCGCTGTGCGTTGATACGCCTGCATCGTCTCGAAGATCAGTTCCGGACTGGGTGGCATAGCCCTCCACTCTTAACTCTCAACTCTTAACTCTTCTTTATCGCAAAGCCGGTCTCGGTCTTCTCGCGGTTCTTCGCGTGGCAGGTCTGGCAGACGCCGCCGAGCTCTTTCTGATGCGCGGCGATCGCTTCCGTGTTCTTGGCCGCGGCGGCCTTTTCGATTTCGGCAGCGTGCGTCATGGCCGACATCGCCCAGTCGGCGGCTTCCTTGTTGTTGCGGGCCGTCCAGAACGCGCTGACGTCCTTGAACAGCGCCTGGAGCTTCTTGGCTTCCGCTGCGATCGCATCAGGCTCGGTGGCCTTTCGCATCGCACCGTTGGCCGCGCCGACGCCCTTCATCAACTTGTCATAGTCTTCATCCGTCTTCGCCTGTGCCGACGGCGCCACCGACATCGTGATGGCTACGAGTAAGGCTAGTCCGGCCGCCATAAGAAAACGAGAAACGCGCATGGATCCTCCCGGGACACTCAAGGTGCGGCGACATGTCGCGCCACTGACCGCAGCGGCTGGAAGAATAGCACCCTTTGTAAGAGGCAACCCCAAGAAGGGGTTGCCTCCACTACTGAGACTGCTGTGGAGGCAACCCCTTCTTTGGGGTTACCGATTGCGATTGTATGCAAGCCGGTCCAGAAACTGATAATTTGTCCCGCATGAAGCCATTCATTCATCTCGTGTCCGCGATCGCTCTTGCGTCGGTTGTGTCCGGTAGCGCGCAGACCAGGCGCGCGCTTGTCCTCGACGATCACTCGAAGATCCTCGGCGTGGGCGATCCGCAGCGCTCGCCCGACGGCGTGTGGGTGGCCTATACGGTGTCGGCGGTCGATGCCGAGAAGGATCGGCGCAACACCGACGTGTGGATGGTGAAGTGGGACGGCACCGAGCAGCTGCAGCTGACTTCGTCGCCCGATGGCGAGTCGTCTCCGCGCTGGAGCCCCGACGGCAAGTACCTGGCGTTTGTCGCGTCGCGCGGCACCGAAGAGGAAAAGAAGAAGGGCGGGCAGATCTGGCTGCTCAACCGCTCCGGCGGCGAGGCGCAGAAGGTCAGCGACGTCAAGGGCGGCGTGTCCGACATCCAGTGGTCGCCCGACGGCACGCGCATCGCGTTTGTCGCGGATGACGAAGATCCCGACGACGAGCCGGAGAAGAAGGAAGGGTGGAAGCGCAAGACCGCGCCGCCGATCGTGATCGATCGCTATCACTTCAAGGCCGACCGTGAGGGCTACCTGAAGCACCTCTACAGCCACATCGCGGTGTTCGATCTCGCGACGAAAACGGCGACCGTGATCACGAGCGGCAAGACCGACGACCGCAGCCCGTCGTGGTCGCCCGATGGCAAACACCTTGCGTTCCTGAGCAAGCGCGGTCACGCCGATCCGGATCGCACGTCGAATGAAGATATGTGGGTGGTCGAAGCGCGCGACGGGGCGGAGCCGAGGCAGATTACCAGGACCGCGGAGGGCGAAGCCGGACGACCAGCCTGGAGCCCGGATGGTGGCCGGCTGGCCGCCGTGATTGGCGACACCGATCGGTTTGCGCAGTACTCGATGAGCAAGTTGATCGTCGTGCCGTCGAATCCACCCGCCTCGGCGGGGCCGGCGACCAAGCCGCCGATCTATATGCCGTCGCTCGACCGCGCCGTGTCCAACATCGCATGGTCCGCCGACGGCCAGCACCTCTCGTTCCTGTTGCAGGACGATCGGACGAATCATCTCGCGACCGTGAACGCCGAGAATCCGAACGGCACGCCGCAGCGGCGCAGCACCGGCCGTAGGGTGATCAGCTCGCCGAGTCCGGGCAGGGACGGCAACTTCGCGGTGCTGGCGGCCGAGGCGACCCACATGAACGAGGTCTACGCGCTTGAAGGCTCGAACCTCCGCCAGCTGACCAAACACAACGACAAACTGCTCGGCGAACTGCAGCTGGCCGCCACCGAGGATTTCCAGTCGAAGAGCAAGGATGGAGCGGAGGTGCACGGGCTGATCGTGAAGCCTGCCGGCTACAAGGCCGGCACGAAGTACCCGACGCTGCTGATCGTGCACGGCGGCCCCAACGGTCAGGATCAGCACACCTTCTCGTTCGATCGCGAATTCCTCGCCGCCAACGGCTACGTCGTGCTGGCGATCAACTATCGCGGCAGCGCCGGCCGTGGCACCGCGTTCCAGAAAGCGATTCTTGCCGATTGGGGCAATCTCGAAGTCGTCGACCTGCTCGGCGCGGTGGACGAAGCGGTGCGGCAGGGTATTGCCGATCCCAATCGGCTTGGCATCGGCGGGTGGAGCTACGGCGGCATCTCGACCGACGCGGCGATCGCCACCGACACGCGATTCAAAGCGGCGGTCAGTGGCGCCGGTGTTGGGTTGTACATGTCCCTCTACGGCGTCGATCAATACATCATTCAGTACGATCAGGAGCTCGGCCAGCCGTGGAAGAACAAGGAGGCGTGGACGAAGATGTCGCACGGCTTCTTCAACGCCGACAAGATCAAGACGCCGACGCTGTTCATGGGCGGCGAGAAGGACTTCAACGTGCCGATCGCCGGCGGCGAGCAGATGTACCAGGCGCTCAAGAGCCTCGGCGTCGATACGCAGCTGGTGATCTATCCCGGCCAGTTCCACGGCCTGTCGATCCCCAGCTACGAGCGCGATCGTCTGCAGCGGTATCTGAATTGGTTCAACAAGTACCTGCAGCCATCGGCAACTTCAACCTTGCAATGACACAACAGCTAATCACATTCGCCCTCGGTCTGTTCTCTGTGACCGCACTGATGGCACAGCAAGCGCCTGATTTGCGGACGCGCGCGGAGACGTCCAACTACGAAGAAACCAGCACCTACGCCGACGTCGAGCGCATCATGGCCGGACTCGCGGCGACGAGCCCGCTCGTCACTCGCGAGAGCTTCGGCAAGACCGAACAGGGCCGCGACATGCCGCTCATGGTCATCTCGGATCCGAAGGTGACCACGCCTGATGCGGCGCGGCGGCTGGGGCGGCCGCTGGTGTTCGTGCAGGCCAACATCCACGCCGGCGAGGTCGAAGGCAAGGAAGCGATCCTGAGGCTGGCGCGCCGGCTGGTGTCCGGCGACCTCAAGCCGCTGACCAGACAGCTCGTGATTCTGATCGCGCCCGATTACAACGCCGACGGCAACGAGAAGGTCGACGTCATGAATCGCACCGCGCAGAACGGTCCGGTCGGCGGCGTCGGCACGCGCGAGAACAGCAAGGGCCTCGACCTCAATCGCGACTACATCAAGCTCGACAGCCTCGAGGCGCGCGCGCTGGTGGGGCTGATGAACAAGTGGGACCCGCATGTGCTGGTCGACCTGCACACCACCAACGGCTCGTATCACGCCAACCACCTGACCTACTCGCCGATCCTCAACCCCAATGCCGACGATCGGCTGATCGCCTTCTCGCGCGACCTCATGCTGCCCCAGATTCGCAAGGTGATGCTCGACACGCACAAGTGGCGCACCTATTACTACGGTAACTTCGCGCCCGAAGACGGCGGCGGGCGCGAGAGCTCGCGCGTTGACCCCGCTAATCCCGGTAACATCACCTGGCGCACCTTCGATCATCGTCCGCGCTTCGGCAACAACTACGCCGGGCTGCGCAATCGCATTGCGATCCTGTCCGAGGCCTACAGCTATCTCGATTTCAAGGGGCGCGTCGAAGTGACCGAAGACTTCGTTGAAGAGGTCTGGCGCTCGGCGGCGTCACACGCCAAGACCATCATGGCGCTGACGGTGCAGGCCGATCGGCAGTTCACCGCGCCGCCTAACCCGCGGCCTGCCCTGAGCGAGGCGAGGGCTTCGACACTAAGCCCTCGGCGAGTCGAAGGGCCGGTCGAGCTCGGCGTCGACTTCCAGATTCGCGCGCTCCCACAGAAAGTCGACATCCTCGTCGGCGACGTGAAGAAGGTCTTGAATCCCAAGTCGGGCCGCGAAATGTCGGTGATGACGGACATGTCGGTCGTGGTGCCGATGAAAGAGTACGGCACCTTCACAGCCACGAGGTCGCTGCCGATGCCGAAGGGCTGGGTGATTCCGGCGAACCCGCGCCTGGCGGCGGCGCTCGATCGCCTGCGCTGGCACGGCGTGCAGATGCAGGAGGTCGCCGACGCGGCGCAGGTGCCGGTTGAACGCTTCTCGATCGCCGACTACACGCGCGCGGAGCGGCCGTTCCAGGGGCATCGCGAAGCGCGGCTGAAGGGATCGTTCGACAAAATCCAGCTCACCGTCGCGCCGGGCGCGTACTTCGTGCCCGCGAACCAGCCGCTCGCGCGGCTGGCGTTCTACCTGCTCGAGCCCGAGAGCGACGACGGGTTGGTGACGTGGAATGTGATTGAAGAGGGCCTCGCGGCGGGGCAGACGTATCCGATCTATCGCGTGATGGATGCGACCGGGTTGAAGCTGAGACCCTGACTGGTGGGGACAAACCTTTAGGTTTGTCCTACGGCGCGACGGCGATCTGATACACGCGCGGCCACTTCTTGCCGGTCACGTAGATTCGCCGCGTCGCCTTGTCGTAGGCGATCCCGTTCAACACATCCGCCGGCGGCGTCCGCTGGCTGCGCGGCCACAGCGATTCCAGGTTCACCCACGACGCCACCTGCCCCGTCTTCGGCGAAATCCTCGCGATCCGATCGGTCGTCCAGACGTTCGCCCAGATCTCCCCGTCGATCCATTCCAGCTCGTTGAGACCTCCAACGGGGGTTGCGGCGTCGCGCACCTTGAGCGTCTTGGTGACGGCGAGCGTTTTCGGATCGAGAAACGACAGCGTGTCGGAGCCGTCGCTCATGATCAGCTGGGAGGAGCCGTCGTAGGCGATGCCCCAGCCCTCGGTCTTGTAGGAGAACGTCCGCTTCTGCTTGAACGACTGCTTGTCGTAGACGAAGCCGAGATGATGCTGCCACGTCAGCTGCAGCAGCTCGTCGCCGACCAGCGCGAGGCCCTCGGCGAAATATTTCTCCGCGACTTTGACCTCCTGCAGCACGCGCCCGGTCGCAATCTCGACCCGCCGCAGCGACGATTCGCCGTTCAAGCCGGTGCTCTCGTAGAACTGGCCATCGGCGACGACCAGGCCCTGCGTGAACGCACCGGCATCATGCGGAAACGACGCGACCACGGTGACGCCGTGAACAGGCGCCGCCTGTCGCTGCGCAACGGTCGCCGGCGCACACGCTACGAATCCAATCATCACCGAATCAAGTAGAAGCTTTCTTGTCGTCCGTCTATCCAATCCCATTTTCCTCCGGGCATGATCGCGGCGTCTTCTTCGAGCGCGAAGCGGACCGGTTGGTTGCCCCACTCCGGCACGTTGTGCGTCACGTTGAGCTCGATCGAGTGCCACGTGTTCGGACGGAAGACATAGTCGCCGCGCACCGGCACGCCCTGCTGATAGTCGGTCATGCCGATTGGCGGCCCGGCGGCGTGGCCGTGATAGCCGACCGGATGGCAGTAGATCGACGGCACCAGCCCTTCCTTCTTCGCGTGCGCGAGCGCATCGGCGAGCGCCTGGTTCCCGGTCCTCTCCAGCCTCGCATATTGCATCGTGAGATCTTGAAGACGATTGCCGGCTTTGAGTCCCGCCTTCAGGCCCGCCGGCGCGTCGGTTTCACCCGGCTTCAGCACGTAGGCGTTGTGCTGCGTGTCGGTGGAGAAGCCCATGTAGACGATGCCGAAGTCGGTGTGGAGCATGTCGCCGGGAAGAATGACGCCGCGCGGGTTGGTCTTTTCGCCCTGGCGCCAGATCGTGATCGACGGCTGGAACCACTTGCCGAGGCCCATTTCGACGACACGCTGGCGCATCCACCACACCACGTCTTCGTTGGTGGTCTTGCCCGGGGTGATGACCTTGTTCGAGAACGCCTCGCGGATCACCATGTGCGCCACCTTCATGGCGTGGCGATACGCGTCGAGCTCTTCGGGCAGCTTCACTTCGAGCCAGCCAACCGCGAGCATCTCGGCGGACTTGATCTTCGCGGCATGCGCGGGGCCAAGCGCGTCGACCAGCCGCCGCTTCTCGTTGGCGGTGATGCCGTCGGCGTGGTTCCAGGAGTCGGACTCGTTGATGCCGATGACCTTGGGATTCTTCTCGTCGACCAGCTTGCGCAAGCCCTCATGCTGCGCGTCGTTCGCCGTCGGGACCATCGTGTAGATGCCGTCGTAATCGAAGCGGCCGATCGAATAGCGCTCGACCCTGAGCGAAGTCGCAGGACTGGTGGAACCAGCCTGCGACTGAGTCGAAGGGGGATTGTAGAAGACGAGAATCGTGCGCCGCCGCGAGGCGTAGTAGGTGAGCGGCGACATCGACGCAAACACCGCGTCTTCGTTGTACTCGCGGGTCGGGATGATCCACATGTCGATCCCTTCGCGCGTCATGACGGGCCCGAGTAAGGTGTCGAAGCGCTTCTTGATCCACGGCGTGACGAGCGCATTCTGCTCGCGATGCGTGAGCACGCGCTGCGTGGGATCGGGATACTGGAGGCCCTGTGCGTCGCCGAGAACTGTCGCGGCGATCAAAAGAAGGAAAATGGCGACTAGTCGGCGGATCATAGCGACTAGTCTAGATCGGGCAACCCCAAGGGGTTGCCCCCACAACTAAGACTGCTGTGGAGGCAACCCCTTCTTGGGGTTGCCTACAAGGTGGCGCGTTTCATGCTCTGCTGTGGGTTAGGCATGAGCATTGACCACAAAAGGCATCACATCGCGCTGGTTCTCGGCATTCTGCTGTCGTTCGCCTTGGACGCTTCCGCGCAATCTGGGACCGGCCGTGTGACCGGCCGGGTGCTCGAAGCGCGCACCGGGGCGCCGCTGGTCGCGGTTCTCGTCAAAGTGCAGTCCACCAAACAACAGGCCTTCTCGGATCTGGACGGCCGCTTCGAGATCGCTGATGTCCCGCTGGGCCCCCAAACGCTGCTCGTCTCGGTTGTCGGCTTCGGCCTGGTTCGACGCGACGTCATCGTCGTCAGCGGAGAAGCGGTCGACATCAGCATCCCGGTGGCGGAAGGCGCGAGTACTTACGTGGAGGATGTCGCCGTGTCGGGCACCTCTTCCGCGAAGCAGAGCCGGGCGTGGCGAGCCAGACCGTGCTAGGCAGTCGCGATCTGCTCGCACTGCGGGGACTGATCGCCGACGATCCATTTCGCGCGGTGCAGGTGCTCCCCGGCGTTGCGACCGGCGACGACTTTCGCGCCGAGTTCGCCGTGCGTGGACTCGGCCCGTCGAACATCGCCATCGCGGTTGACGGCGTCGACAGCAGCGGCTCGGCTCGCATCTCGGCTCGCGCCTCGATTTCACCACCCGCGACGGCTCGCGCGATCGCCTTACCGTCCGAGTCGCTCGATGCCGATCGCATCGATCGCACCTTCTCGGGCACGAGATCAACGACGCTGCTCGACAAGAGCGTCGGCGCTTCGTCGCAGGCGATCTGGGCGCAGTATCGCTGGACCCCGGCGTCGCGAATCGTCGTCACACCGGGCGTGCGCGTCGAGCATTGGCTTGCCCCGAGCGACAACCGCAACCCCGGAGTCGAGGGGGGTTTGATCGATCAGACCGAAGCGTCGCCGTGGTTGTTGAGCGAATGGGAGCTGCGTCCGAATACGCGCGTGAAGTTCGGCGCCGGTCTCCAGCGCCAGGCGCCGACGATCGATCACACTTTCTACACGCTGCCAGTTGCAGGAATACTGATCGAGTTCTGATACCTACGTTAACCACGGAGGACGAGAGCTGTGTCTCTCCGTGTTCTCCGTGGTTAACGTCCGTGGGCTGCTACGGCGCTTTTACAGTGAGCGTCTTGACCATCGTCGTGTAATACGCCAGCCGTGACATCTGATCTTTCGTCGGCGCGCCCGTCCACCTTCCGAGCGCGCCATACAGACCGGTGATCCGCGAGACCAGCTCGCGCGACTGGCGTTTCAGGTCGGCGGCGTCCACGCCGGTTGCGGGACCCTTCTGAATGCGATCGTTCACCGGCCCGAATGTCCTCGCCAGCGCGGCGACCTGCGACAGCGCATCGGTCCACAGCTTGCGATCCGCCGGCGTCACGTCGAGCCGCGGATCCTCCCGCACCTCGACCCTCTGCTCCAGCGTCCTGCCACCGGCCGCCATTCGCACCGTGTAGGTCCCCGGCATCACCAGCGGCCCGGGCATCCCCGCTCCCGCGGCAGGCGCATCGTCATCGCCGCTAGATCCACCGCGAATCGGCAGGTCGGCCTCGCGCAAGTTCCAGACCGCGCGGTTCACACCTCTCGACGAGGCCGTCCTCAGCGTGTTCACGAGCTGACCACCCGCGTTGTGGATCGTGACGGCTGGCGCGGTGCCCGCGGCGCTCAGCCAGTAGTCGACGAGCGCGCCGTTGGCCGGATTCTCCCCGCGGTACCACATGTCGCCGGTGTGAGCTTTCAGGTTGGTCTGGCGAATCTGATACGCCGGCGCCACGGTGAACAGGTGCGCGGGCGAGGCGATCACCTGCGGCGTCAGCTCCTGCAGCGCGTTGATCTTGTCCAGGATCCAGATGCCGCGGCCGTGCGTGCCGAGCACGAGGTCGTTGTCGCGCGGGTGGATCACCAGGTCGTTGTGCGCCAGCGTCGGCATGTTGTTCTTCAGCTCGATCCAGTTCGTGCCGCCGTTCGGCGAAACGAACAGGCCGATCTCGGTGCCGGCAAACAGCAGGTTCGGGTTCTTGACGTCTTCGCGAATCGTCCGCACCACGCGCCCGGCGGGCAGGTCGCCCGCGATCGCGGTAAACGTCTTACCGCCATCGTTCGATTTGTAGATCCAGTTGCCGAGGTCGTTGCTGCGGTGGTTGTCCATCGCCACGTAGACGGTGCCGGCGTTGTGGCGCGACGCCTCGATGCCGCCGAACCACGACGACTTCGGCGCGCCCGGCAGGCGATCCTGCAGGTCGGTCCACGTCTTGCCGTCGTCGCTCGACATCCGCAGCCGCCCATCGTCCGTGCCGACGTAGATCAGACCCTTCGTCAGCGGTGACGGTGCGATCGACACGATGCCCGGGTAGTAGGGCACGCCGTCGTCGATCGACAGCACGGTCTCGTCGGCCCTCCGCCCCATCAGCGGCAGCGTGGCCCGATCGACGCCTGTTGTCATATCTCCAAGATCTTCCCAGGTGGTGCCGCGATCGCGCGAGCGGAACAGGTGCTTCGCGCCCGCGTAGATGGTGGCCGGATCGAACGGTGAGAGCGCGATCGGCGAGTCCCAATTCGCCGGGTGCATCGCGTTGCCCAGGATCTCGTCCGGCACGTTCTTGCCCCAGGTGTTCCAGTTGCGGCGATCGCCGATGGCGCCTTGCGGATCGCCCGGGCGGATGTCCTGGCTGGTCCACGTGCGCGTGTCGTTGCGCTGCAGGCCGAGGAACTGGCTGGCGGAGAAGACGATCCGTGAATTCGTCGGATCCGGCACCGCGAAGAAGCCGTCGCCGCCGCATAGCCGCGACCAGTGCTCGTTGAGGATGCCGCTGGTGGTCCAGCTCGCGCTCGGGCCCTTCCAGCAGCCGTTGTCTTGCAGGCCGCCGTAGATGTTGTAGGGCCGCTCGTTGTCCACGGCGACGCGGTAATACTGCGACACCGGCAGCGACTGCACATAGAGGAACTTCAACCCGCGATCGAACGAAATGCCGATGCCGCCATCGTCCAGCTTGATCACATGGCGCGAGTCTTTCGGATTGATCCACACGAATCGATCGTCGCCGTGCGTGGTGGTGTTCGGCGCCGTGAACGATTCGCCGCCGTTGTCCGAGAACGAGTAGGCATTGAGCATGTAGATGCGGCGATCGTCCTGCGGGTCGATGGTCGGCTGGCTGGCATACATCGGACGCGGGTTCCAGTTCGACATGAAGCGCCACGTCTTGCCCGCGTCGCCGCTGCGGTAGAGGCCGGCCTTGCGCTCGATGTAGGCCGTGGACGCGTTGTAGCGGGAGCCTTGTTCGATGCTGACCATCACCACGCGCGGGTCCTTGCGATACACCGAGATGCCGATGCGTCCGTACTCGCCCTCGGGCAGGCCGTTGCCGGTGAGCTTCGTCCACGTCGCGCCCGCGTCCGTGCTCTTCCACAGCGCGCTGCCGGGCCCGCCGCCGTTGAAGCCGAACGCGCTGCGCCGGCGTTGATACGACGCGGCGTAGAGCGCATTGGGATCGAGCGAGTCCATCACCACGTCGGTCACGCCCGTGTCGTCATCGACATGCAGCGTGCGCTGCCAGGTCTTGCCGCCGTCCAGCGTGCGATAGAGCCCGCGCTCGCCGCCGGGTCCCCACACCGATCCCTGCGCGGCCACGTAGACGATCGCCGGGTTGGACGGGTGCGTGACGATGCGGCCGATGTGCATGGAGGTCTTGAGGCCGACATTGGTCCAGGTCCTGGCGCCGTCGGTGGTCTTGTAGACGCCGTCGCCCCAGCCGACACTCTGCCGGTTGGCGCGCTCGCCGGTGCCGACCCAGATGATGTTGGGATCGGGCTGATAGATCGCCACGTCGCCGATCGAGTGCACGGCCTCACGCTCGAACACCGGCGTCCACGTGATGCCGTTGTCGGTGGTGCGGAACATCCCGCCCGTCGCCGACGCGACATACATCGTGTAGGGATTGGATTCGACGACATCCATGTCGACGAAGCGCCCCGACATCGTCGCGGGTCCAATGTTGCGGAGGCGAAGGCCGCTCAGATCCGACGTTCGGAGGGCGGCGGCTTCAGCCGCCGCCTGCTTGTCCGCCGTAGCGCTTTGCGCGGAGGTGGACGCGTAGAGGCTGGTCCCTGTCCACCGAAGCGCGAAGCGCGAAGGTGGAAGACCCGCCTGTGCGAATCCGGCGATCGACAGGGTGATGACAACAAGAGACAGAAGGCGTCTGACCATGGACGCCATCCTACTACCTACTATTTAAAGAGATTGCCTGCGAGGTATTTGAGCCCGGTGTCAACTGCCACCGTGGCAACGACTTTTCCTGGTCCAAGTTCGCGCGCCACATCGAGGGCGCCGGCCAGGTTCATGCCCGTCGACGTGCCCGCAAAAATGCCTTCTTCCCTTGCCGCACGCCGCGCCATCGCACGTCCGGCGTTTTCGTCGATCACTCGTACTTCGTCGTACGAGCCCGCGGTCAGGTGCGGCGGCCAGAACCCCGCTGCCGTGCCCTCGACGCGATGCGGTCCGCCTTTGCCCGTCGTCAGGAAGGGCGAGGTGGATGGTTCAAGCGCGATGATGCGAGCGGAGCTGCCGGCCCCTTTGAGCGCCCGTGCCACACCGACCAGCATTCCCGCGGTGCCGACCATGGCGACAAACGCGTCGACCTTACCGACCTGTTCGGCCAGCTCGCGGCCGATGTTGCCGTAGCCGTCGAGCGCGTCGGGGTTGTTGAACTGATCGGTCCAATAGGTATTCGGATCTTGGTCCAGTTCCTCGATGCGTGCCTTGAAGCGGTCGAACAGCGCCGGCGTGACCTTGCCGCCGTCGCTCGGCAGCAGCTCGAGGTCTGCGCCAAATGCGCGCATGGTGTCGAGCTTCTCAGCCGAGAATGCGTCGGACGAGAGCGGATGGAAGTCGTAGCCCTTCATCGCGCACACCATCGCCAGCGACGAGCCCGTGCTGCCGCCGGTGTATTCGACGACGCGCATGCCGGGTCGAAGGGCGCCGCGCTTCTCGGCGCCTTCGATCATCGCGAGCGCCATCCGATCCTTGTACGACCCGGTCGGATTGAAGTACTCCAGCTTGATCACGACATCGGCCGAGCCCGGCGTGACGAGTCGCTGCAGTCGGACCACCGGTGTGGAACCGATCGCACGGAGAACGGAATCGACAGGAGCAGGGGCTATGGACATGGACTATAGATAGCACGCGCGACGTCGATCTCAGACAACTGATCTCAGATCTCAGATCTCAGATTTCAGATTGCAGATCAATTGAAGATCTAAGATCGAAGATCTGAGATTAATCTGCAATCTGAGATCTGCAATCTGAGATCAGTCATCTGAGATCGACCAGAAGCATGTAAAGTGGGGCACCATATGCGCACACACCTCTGGCGGCCGCTGCTCTTCATCGTCGCGATGGCCGGGCTGTCGGTCGCGGCGCGCGCTCTCGAGCCTGCATCGCAGGCCGGTCGTGACGGCCCACCGGTCTTCCAGGTCGATCCCTCCTGGCCGAAGATGCCGAAGCAATGGATTCTCGGCCAGGTGTCGGGCGTCGCCACCGATGCGCAGGATCACGTCTGGGTGCTCCAGCGCCCGTGGTCCCTCAATAGCGACGAGATCGCGAAGAACCCGGAAGCGGAATGCTGTTCCGCCGCGCCGCCGGTGATGGAGTTCGATTCAGCCGGCAACTACCTGCAGGGATGGGGCGGCAAGCCGGCCGACGACAGCCGGGCCCCCAGCGCGGCAGCCGCGCTGGGGTGGAGCTATCAATGGCCGATGGACGAGCACGGCATTCACGTCGATCACAAAGGCAACGTCTGGGTGTCGTCCGCCGGTGGCCCGCGCATGAGTGAGGGCAAGGAGAACTTCCTCCTCAAGTTCACGCGCGACGGGAAATTCCTGCTGCAGATCGGCCGCCGCGGGATGAGCAAGGGCAGCCTCGACACCGGCAACGTCAACAACGCCGCCGACATCTGGGTGCACCCGGCCACCAACGAGGTGTTCGTCGCCGACGGCTATCGCAACCGCCGCGTGATCGTGTACGACGCCGACACCGGGACGTTCAAACGCATGTGGGGCGCCTACGGCAACACGCCGGACGATCAAGTGCCCCAGGTGTTCGCCGGTGATGGACCGGGCCCACCACAGTTCCGCACCGTGCACGGCATCAAGGTCTCGGCCGATGGCTTGGTCTACGTGAACGATCGTCTCAACAACCGCATCCAGGTCTTTACCCTTGACGGAAAATTCGAGCGCGAGATCTTCATCGAGCGAAAAACGCAGCTGCTGGGGACCTCGTTCAACACCGCGTTCTCGCCGGATCGCGATCAGCGCTGGCTCTATGTCGCCGACGCGGGCAACGGCCGCATCCACATCCTCAATCGCAAGAGCCTGCAGGAGGTTGGCGCGTTCGGACGGATCGGCCGTTATGCCGGCCAGTTTGTCTTCATGCACAACCTCGCCACCGACTCGCGAGGTAATTTGTACGTGAGCGAGGTCGGCACCGGCCGCCGCGTCCAGAAGTTTGTCCTGCAGAAATAGTAGCTGTTGGTCTCTTGAACTGTTGAGCTCGTGATCTAATCTGCAGATCTAGTGAGCGGTTGATCTGTTGATCGATCTGTTGAACGCCCTTCCGCCAGGTAGCAAGATAGATCACGACCTCGAGAGATCAAAAGCTCGGTCGATTAGATCACCAGCTCACAACCTCAACAGATCACCAGATGCTCGGCACGCTACCTGTTTAACGCTAAACTCTGTGGATGAGCATTCGATCCGTGCTGTCGGTCATCGTGTCAGGTGCGGCCATGAGCGCCGCGTTGTTGGCCCAGGCCATCCCCGACGTGAAGTTGGTGCCGTCCCCCCAGGGCCAGGCCGCGATCCAACTGGGCGGGACATGGGACAAGACCGCCGACGGTCCGCGCTATCGCGATGGCAAGTGGATTGTCGTGGACTACGGCCGTCCGCTGCTGCGCGGGCGCACGGAAATCTTCGGGGCGGGCGCCGACTACGGCAAGACAGTCAACGCCGGCGCCCCTCTCTGGCGCGCCGGTGCCAACGACACCACACGGCTCACGACGCAGGCCGCGCTGCAGATCGGCGGCAAGACCATCGCGCCGGGCACCTACAACGTGTTCGTCGATCTCAAGCCCGGCAACCGGGCCCCCAGCGCGGCAGCCGCGCTGGGGTGGAACTGGACGCTGGTGCTCAGCACGCAGCCGGTGCAGGAGAAATTCGACCCGAACGACAAGGTCAGGTTGTCGGGCGCGACCAACTACGACCCGAAGTTCGATGTCCTTCGCGCGCCGATGACGGTGCGCGGCGGCGAGCCATCGATCGAGCAGTTTACGATCGGGTTCGTGAACGTCAGCGCGACCTCCGCCACACTCGTGATGTCGTGGGAGAAAACCGCCGCCTCGATCGATCTCAAGCTAGGGGTCTGACCCCGTCGCGGCTATATCTAAGGCAGCTCACGAAGCGCCTGGTTGACGCGCGCCAGCTCCTTGTCCAGCGTGACGAGCTCAACGTCTCGAGACATCGCGAGCCACAGGTAGGCGGCGTCGTAGATGGTGAGGCCCGTCCGCAAAGCGAGCTCGAGCACCTCGGCGCTGTCCAGTTCGTCCATAGTATCGTGGCGCCCATGAAGCTCATCAGCACCGCCCTCGCCGCCATCCTCTGCCTCGCCGTGGCGGCCCCGGCCCTCGCGCAGCCCGGGGTCCCCGCCGCGCGGACTTTGCGCGGTGGGGTGGAGGAGCGCAGCTACAAGATCCTCGCGACCAGCAAGACCTCCACCATGCAGAAAGAAATGCAGGAGGCCGGCGATGCCGGCTACCGCTTCGTGGCGGTGATGGGCGGCGAGACCGCGGTCGGCGGCAAAGAGGTGGTGGTGCTCGTCGAGAAATCGCCCGACGACAAGAACACCTACAGCTACCGCCTGCTTGCGACCAGCAAGACATCGACGCTGCAAAAGGAATTGCAGGAGGCGAGCGACGCCGGCTACCACGCCGTCGGCCAGACCGTCTTCGAAAGCATGTTCGGCGGCAAGGAAACCGTCGCCATCGTCCAGAGGAGCTCGGGCGCCGCCGGCGCCGCGCGCTACGAATACAAGCTGGTGGCGACCACCAAGACTTCGACGTTGGAGAAGGAATTGAAGGAGCTGGCGGACGAAGGTTTCCAGGCGATCGACCTGACGGTCGGCAAAACTGCCATGGGCGGCAGCGAAATCGTCGTGATCACCCGCCGCGCAAAGTAGGGGCAAGTAGGGGTCTGACCCCGAGCAAGTAATGCCGAGGGGTCTGACCCCGTCTCGGTTACATCGACGACGTCTTGCCGCCCAACACTGCGATCGTCCTGTCAATATCGTCGTGGTTGTTGAACACCGACACCGCAAGGCGGATGCGGTTTTCGTTGGCGACCACCGTCCCCACGACTTTTCCTGCCTGCAGCATCTTCGTCGTCGCCGCGGCGTCTTTCAGCTCGAACGCGACGATCGGCGTTTCGGTGCCCATCGGCGTCAGCGCCTTGTAGCCGAGCGGCGGCAGTTCCCTCTGCAAACGATCCGTCAGCTGCTTCGCGTGCGCGCGGATGTTCGTCAGCCCCAGCTTGTTGACGTAGTCGATGCCGGCATTCACGCACGCCGCCATCATCACCGGGATGCCGCCGGTCTCGTACCGCGCCGCGCCCGGCAGCGGCTCCCACGACAGCGCCGCGCGGTTGAAGTTCGACACCTGCCGGTGCCCATACCTCGTCGTCGGCAGCGCCGTCCCTTGCAGATCTTCGCGGACGTAGAGGAAGCCGATGCCGCGTTCGCCCATCAGCCACTTGTAGGTGCCGGACGAGGCGAAGTCGATGCCGAGCGCCTTGACGTCCACCGGCACCGCGCCGACGGCCTGGATGATGTCGGCGAACACCAGCGCCCCGCGCGCGTGCGCGATCGCGCTCACCGCTTTGGCGTCGTGCATGAAGCCGTTGACGTTCGACACCAGCGCCATCGACACCAGGCGCGTGTTCTTGTCGATCGCCTTGGCCATGTCTTCCGGATCGATCGCCCAGTTCCTGTGCTTGACGATCCTCAGCTCGACGCCCTTCTTCTCGAGCTCTTTGTACATGTAGAGCGAGGTCGTGAAGTGCAGCTCGTCGATCACAATATTCCCGCGGAGTCGTAGAGGCGGGTCTTCAGACCCGCCTAGTCCACTGAACAGACCCATGACGACGATGTTTTCGCCGTCGGAGGTGTTGGCGGTGTAGGCGATCTCCTTGGCGGAGGCGTTGATCATCGCGCCGAACTTCTTCTTGAGCTCCTCCTGCTTGGCGGCCCCGAAATCCGCGCGCCCCTCGCCGGGGCCGAGCAGGCGGAAGTCGACCACCTGCTTCACCGCATCAGCCGCAAACGTGCCGATCGGATGCAGCGCCCCCGAGTTCATGTAGGTCTCGCGCAGCACGGAAGGAAAGTCCGCGCGCACGGAAGGAGGAAAGATGCCGGGCCGAGCGGCCTGTGCGGCGGAGGCCCGCAAAGCTGAAGGGAACGTGGCAGCTAAGGCACTAGCGCCTGCCAGGAACTCACGTCGTCCGAGAATCATAGAGCCTCCAGGGAATCCGAGGCCGCCATTATGCACTTACATCGGTGGTTTTTACGTGAGATCCCTGGTAACCCACATAAAGGCCTGGACGTCGATCATGTCCTTGGCGCCGAGAAGCGCAAGCCTTTCCAACAGGAAGCTGCTCATGCGAAGAGTAGCTTCGTAGGTGGGCCAATTCGGCGTCGTGCTGTAACGCAGATCAAAATTCATCCGCGCCGCCATCAGCTCGGTGTTCGACGGCTTGAGCGCCATGAACTTCTTCGGGTTCGCCAGGAACGGCAGCAGCGTGACATTCGGCCACGTCAGCACCTTGCCGCCGTCGGCCGGCAGCTGCGCCACCGCTTCGAACAGGTGGGCGAACTTGGCCGAGTCGGGCTTTTCGATGAACGGGATCGCGGCCTCGAGAATGTGCGTGCCAGCGTCTTCGTTCTTCTTGAGGCCCTTGTGCACGGCCTTCACTTCGAACGTTGAGGGAATGTTGGTGGCGCGGAACAGCGCGTCGATCACGTCGGCGATCTCGCCGTGCTTGCCGGCGTCGACCATCGCCGGTCCCTTCTTGCCGCCGAAGTTGGCGACGTAGACATCGTGCGCCGCGCGCTTGTTGCGCATGTCGGCGTCGACGAACTTCTCGTCTTCGAATTTCTTGGGGTAGGTCTTCTCGAACCACACGATCGCTTCGTCGAGGTGGTTCGCCAGGCCCTTGGCTTTCGCCTTGGCCTTGGACTTCTTGGGTTTGGAGGCGCCGGTGCCGATGGCGTCGAAGTCGGGGTCGCTCTGCACCTTGGAGCGGGTGATCTGCGGCGCGTCTTCGCGGAGCTTGCGTTCCGGCCCCTGCGGCGAGTCGGCGAGCGAGATGAAATGGATAATCGCGTAAGGCGGATTGACGTCGAGTACCTTGCCTCGCTGCCAGACCGTGTGTTCAACGAGGGCGCCGACGTCTTTCGGGGTCAACAACATCCCCCTATTGTAGTCTGTCTCGGTTGTTGGCACCGATTATGATTTTTCGGCCCACCTTGTTCAGTTTAAACAGGTGCGTCGCGCGTGCGTGCGCGCCGTGCGTGGGGACAAACCTTTGGGTTTGTCCGCCAATGCGTTTACGTGGGCCGAGCGACGAAATCGAGTCGGACGCCGGCTCGTGCGAGCATCTCAACGAGCGCGTCGATCGTGAAGCGCTCGACCCTGCCGCGGATCACGTCGGACACGCGGGGTTGCGATACGCCGAAGAGTCGCGCCGCCTGCGCTTGAGTGAGTTTACGCTCGGTAATCACGTCGTCGAGCGCACTCATCAGCTTTGAGCGCAGCATGAGATACTCGGCCTCCGCCGGCGAAAACCCCAGGTCCAGGTAAACGTTTCCGCTCGATTCTTCAAACACGGTCTTCTTTGCATCGGCAGGCTTAGTGCGCTTTCGTCGCGCGCCTCGCGATGTAAACGCCTTCGTTGAACTTTGCGACATGGAATACGCGCCCGATGAGAGGCTTGTAGGCGATGATTATATAAAATTGGATATAAGTCTAGTCGTTCTTCAGTCTCTCTGTCAGGGAGGAATCTTCGTTAAGAACCTCCGTCCGGAACCCCCGTCCGGAACCCCCGTGAGGAACCTCCGTGAGGAACGCTACGCCGCGCAGCGGGCAGAAGTGATCTCCGCCCGCTTCTTCTTGAAGACGCGAACCCAGTCGTCGACCGTCACCGGCCGCTTCTTCCCGTCGGCGCCGTCGATCGTTTCTCCGCGCTTCATCACGTTCGACACCGTGAACAGGTCGCGCAGCTGCCTGTCGGTGAGGCGGTTGAGCCGCTCGGCCAGGAAGCGCCGGCCGGCTTCGCTGATCTTCGGATCGTCGAGGTTGCCGGTGAGCGAGCGCGGCAGGTTGCCGATGCACTGCTTCGAGTCCTTCCACACAGTCTCGCCGGACCAGTCCGCCAGCTTCATCTTGCTGTTGTTGACGAGCGTCGCCTTGCCGAACGTGCCGCCGAGGTCCTTGATCACCAGCCATGGCGATCCGCACGTCTCGTTCCCTTTGGCATCTTTCCGCTGCCCCGCCGTACAGACGATCTCCTGCTGATCCGGTTTGGTGTCGGAGTGTTGGATGAAGACGGCAAGCAGCTTGAAGGCGTCGATCTGCGCGCGCGTCGCGCCGCCGGCGCGCTGGCTTGCCGCTTCGAGCTCGGGCCAGGCCCAGCCTTCGTATCCCGGCGTTTCGATCGGATCGCCGGGCACGTCGCGCTCGATGATCGCGGGATCGAAAACCTTCGTCGACACGTCGGTCGGGCTGCCGCGCTGCCAGTCGGCGCCGCTGGTCGCAAACGGATCCGCTGGACAGCCGTTGCACGTCACGCGTGTCGGTTCCATGGTGTCGGCCCTGAATCCCAGTGCCCACAGCAGGCGGCTGGCGGCGACCTCGGCGTAGACTTCGCCGTTCTTCTCGCCGTACTTCACCTTCACCACGTCATCTTTCTTGAGCTCGCACAGGAACTTCGGCGTCATGCCGGTGAGCGGCTTGTCGGGAAACACGAACGCGCACGCCACCGCCGGGCCGACGCGCAGCGGCGCCGGCAGGACAGGGCCCCTGGCCAGGTTCAGGGAAGAAGTGTTCACGGCTTGCCACACCTGTGCCCGCTGCAGCAGCGCTTGCCGCTCCGCGACGCTCAGTTTCTTCAGGGTCCGCGGCCCTTTAGGCGCCTCGGTATCCGGGTCCGGCCCGAAGCGCCCGCTGGCGCATCCCGAGAGAAATAGCGAAAAGGCCACGGTTACCGCGAATGTTTGTCGAATCAATGCTGTCCTCTTGGCGGTGGCGACAAACCTTCAGGTTTGTCGAGCACGCTCTAGGCACGCTGCCGCTAGAGGAAGTATTGCAAACAACGCACCAGCCCTTGCGTGCGCGATTGAACACCTTCATTTCGACCGCAGGGGTGTGCTAAACGACACACATCATCCGCCCTGCGGTCATCACAATGGCGGCATGAGTATTTCCAAAGCGGCGGCGATGATCGCGGAGAGCCACGCGGCACAGAAGATTCAAGCGGAAGCCGCGCGGGCGCGGGAGGCCGGCAAGGCGGCGGCAGAGACGATGCGCGCGAGCCGGGGAGCGGTGGATGCGCCGGGGAAGCGGCATCGGAAGCCGCCGCCGCAGGAGGCGATCGACAAGCGGATGGGTGAGCCGGTGGGGAAGAAGATGGGTCAGAAGAGCTTCAGGCCTGGGAAGAGCCGCGGGCGCGGCTAGGACCGCGCGACACGATCTGCGTCGCAGTTTCTGCGGCGCTAATCGACCCTCCGCGCTGCAGCTTCTGCAACGCCTTCACGACCACAACTTGGGTTTCCGCGTGAATTCGATCCAAAGCGCCCGGCACTGCGGATGCAGTTCCCGCTGGCGTGAAGCGAATCTTCTTCTCCGATCACGCCCGGGATGCGATGGCGCGCCGCCGTCTACTGGAAGAGGATGTCCTCGCGGTCGCCAAGGCTCCCGAACAGGTGATCGACATCAGGATGGGCCGGGTGTTGGCCCAGTCGATTCGCGCCTTGGGCGAGGACCACCAGGTGTATCTTTTGAGGGTCGTGATCGACGTCTGGCCGGAAGGCTTGGAGATCGTGACGACCTACAAGACCACTCGAATCACCAAGTATTGGAGAGGCGTGCAATGAAGGTCAGCTACGATCAGAAAACCGACACCCTCACCGTGGTGTTTAAGGAGCGGACCGAGGTCACCATCAGCGACGATGGGAAACCCGGTGCGATTCTGGACTACGATCGCGCCGGCGACCTGGTGGCCATTGAGATTCTTGATGCCTCGAAGCGGGTGAGTGAGGCCACGCGCGTGGACTTCGAGGTCATCAAGGACTGAGTTCGATCGTCTGGCCTCGGCGATCTCGATCCGCAGCGATTGCATCATCCCCAGGATATACCCCGACCCAGCTATTTGCGGCTATCGGCCCACGACCTGGCCATCTGGACGAACTCGGCTTCACGCTCCGGCCAGTCGTGCAAGGTGGCCGGGTCGAAGTCCGCGCCGTTCGGCCAGATGAGCGTGTAGCCCTCCGGACTCATGGAAACCGCGTTGAACATTGTCAGGTCCTTCAGTGGGCCGAAGAGCTGTCCTTCAAGGACTGGCAGGAAATTGATGCGGCGCACGACGCCGTCTTCGAAGCCAATCTCGAGCTCGTGGGGGCCGACGATGACGAACGACACGACGCGGTGCATTGGGTGCTGCATCATGATCCTGACTTACGTTAGTGGGTCGATCTTGACGGGTGGTTGACCGGAATGCAAGAGGGTCCAGTCCTCGAGCAGCTCGGCCCGGTGGAGCTCCGCCCAGGCCTCGACCAGGCGCCGTTGCGGAATGGGCAGCCCACCGCCGAGCAACTCGAGTGTGTCGATCGCAAAAGCAGCGGCTTGATCCTGGTAGATGGCGTGGAAATGCGGACGATGGTGGCGCGCGCCGGCCTCCGCGAACATGCGAATGACAATTCCGTAGAAACGAGAGATCTCGGGCATGCCGAGTAGACGTGCGAAGCGCATGCCGCCGAACTTTGAGCGATTTCCCTCGTGTTCTTTCGCTTAGGTCATCCGACTGGTCGCAATTGTTTCGACGCGGTCGGCGCTTCGATGTGGCAATTCCTGCAACAACTCTAAGCCGTCGCCACCTTCGCGCCTCGGAAGAAATCCGCCGGCATGGGTCGTCGCAACTTCCAGACGAAGGCGATGGGCCGCTCGCCCTTATGGGACTCGTGATCAACCGCGCCCAGGAATGTGTAAGGCACCGTCAGGCCGTCCTGCTTCTTCCGTGCGCGGACGAACAACAAGATGTTCCCACCAAGCTCACGATGCCGGATGTATCGCTGGCCGGTGGGCGACGGCTGGCTCGTGGTTGACTGCGACTCCCAGTGAAACAGCGTCGGCGAAATCGCATAGTCCTTTGTAGAGCGTGGATGGTGAGTAATGGCGTTCGGATTTCTCGAGCGTCACGAAGAACAGGTCGGAGTTCGTCGCCTGATCGCGGTAGGTACCCTCGCGGTGCTGATAGAACTGCCCTGGGGTGATGCGGCCGAACGCCGAGAAAATCTCAACTAACGAATGACGCGCATGCACCGACAACGGGATATGTGGTGACAAACCTTTCTTGTCCGCCGAAGCGCCATGCGCGAAGGCGGAAGGTTTGTCCAATTCAAGTGGAATCGTCAGATGGTCCGCCCGTTCGTCGAGGAGATCGAGCAACTCCAACAATTCAGCGACGATTGCCGGATGCGCCTGCATCGCTGCCGATGCCTCTTCCAACGTTGCGGGCGCCGCCCTACCCCACAGCGTATGGACCAACGCCGTAATGAGACGCTCGTCAGCCGGGGCTCCTCCGAGCCAGTTCCGATACGCAACCAGGCGCTGTGGATCGTCAATGTGCAGGAGCCTCTTGATCGCGTCGCCGAGGTCACTCTCGTGAGGCCCCGCTGAAGGCACCGGCAGTCCCGCCCTGCGAACCAGGTCGGACCAGCATCCGGATTTGTAGACATCGACGAGGTCAAGACCGCTTTCCTCGAGAAACTCACTCAGCTTAGGAACCCTGCCGGCGAATCGATCGGAGTTCGCGATGGCGCGAAGTTCTCCCACCATCGCGGGCCGCTGTGTCGGCAGCGCCGTCTGCAGATTCTCGAGAACGATCTCTTTGGCGACACGGTCTAACTGCATCGTGCAGCCCGCCGGCAAGAACGGGAACCCTTGCTCGACCTGCTTGCCCACTTCCGTCCGCGAGGCGCCAGTCACCGCCCGGTACCGGAGGTCGAACCGGAACTTGCGGTGTGACTGGCCGATGAAGTCCAGGACCGTCACGCAGTCCTTGCCGTCGAAGCGGCGGAGGCCGCGGCCGAGCTGTTGCATGAACACGAGCGCGCTTTCCGTGGGACGCAGGAACAGCATCGTGTCCACGGCGGGGAGGTCGACGCCTTCGTTGAACAGGTCCACGGCAAAGAGCGCCCGCAGCGACCCTTTCTGGAGATCCGCCAGCGCCTTCCGGCGCGTGTCGCTGTCGGTGTTCGCGGAGACCGCCTGGGACGGAAGCCCTGC
>JAUSDY010000084.1 GCA_030650395.1 Acidobacteriota bacterium
ATTGGCGTCAACACCGCGGTGTTCTCGTGGATCCAGACCATGGTGCTGAAGCCGATCCCGGGGATCGACAACAGCGCGAGCTTCTACCACGTCGAACCAAAGTCCGACACCGGCACCTATCCGGGCATGTCGTGGATCGAGTACCGCGATCTCAAACCGCAGCTGCAGTCGATCGAGGAGCTGGTCGCCTTCCGGATGGCGCCGCTCAACGTCGGTGAATCCGGACGAACCGAGCGGACCTACGCGCAGCTGGTGTCCGGCAATTTCTTCGGCGCGCTGAAGCTGCAGCCGGCGGCGGGTCGCTTCATCAGGTCGGATGAAGTAGAACAGCCGGGCGCCGAACCGGTCGTGGTCTTGTCACACGACTACTGGCAGACCCATTTCGGCGGGGCCCCTGCCGCTGTCGGCCGGACGATTCGCGTGAACGACCTCCCGCTGACGATTGTCGGCGTTGCTCCCGAAGGCTTCCAGGGCACCATCCTCGCGCTGCAGTTCGATCTCTGGGTGCCGGCCACGCTTGCGCCGGCGCTGTTTGCGGGATCCAGCGAGCTCGATTCGCGCGGGCAACGCGGCTATTCGGTGATGGGCCACCTGCGCGACGGCGCCGCCGAAGGGCGCGCGACCGCGGAGCTGACCGCGGCCATGGGCGAGCTGGCCGCAGCGTTTCCCGAAACCAACGGCCGCATCAGCGGCGAGCTGATCCCGTACTGGCGGGCGCCGCGAGGCCCGCAGATGATGTTTCTCGCGTCGCTGGGCATCCTGCAAGGCGTGATGCTGCTGGTGTTGCTCGCGGTGTGCGGCAATACCGCCAACCTCGTCCTCGCGCGCGCGAGCACGCGGTCTCGCGAAGTCGGCATCCGTCTGGCACTGGGCGCCGGCCCGTCCGGCGTGATCCGGCTGATGCTCACGGAGAGTTTACTGCTCGGCCTGTTCGGCTCCGCGGTCGGCATCGTGATCGCATGGTGGGGCACCGAAGCCTTACGCTCGATGCCGCCTTATGGCGCGTTCCCGGTCCGGTTCCACACCAGTCTCGATCTCATCGGGCTCGCGTTCGCCGTCGTTCTTGGCATCGGCAGCGGCCTGCTCTTCGGCGCGGCCCCGGCCTTTCAACTCGGGCGCATCGATCCCCAGCAAGCACTGCGAAGCGGATCGAGATCAGCCGGCCGCAGCGCCGTTCGTGATGGCCTGATGGCACTGCAATGCGGCCTGGCGCTGCTGGTGCTGGTGGTCGCGGGTCTCTTCTTTGAGAGTTTCGTCGAATCACGCGACACCAATCCGGGATTTCGCGTCGAGGGGTTGCTGCTGGCGACCTACGATCTCGGGCCCGGCGCGCCGACCGACGCCTACGCCGCGCAGTTTGCGCGTGACCTGCTGGACCGCTTGCGGCGAGTGCCCTCCGTTGAGTCGGTGGCACTCTCGAATGCGATGCCGCTCGATATTCACGGGCTCCCATTACGAGGCTTCACCGTCGAGGGACGCGCGCAGACCACGGCGCAGCAGGAACAGGCCCTCAGTAACATCGTCTCTCCGGGTTACTTCAGGACCATGGCGATAGCGTTCGTGGCCGGCGAGGACTTTGCCGAGATGATTGATGCGACCACGCCGCCGCAAGTGATCGTCAACGAAGAGTTCGTTCGCCGCTACATTGCGCCCTCGGATCCGCTGGGCAGACAGCTGGTGAATGGCGGCACCACCTACACGATTGCCGGCGTGGTGAAGAACTCGTCCTATGACGCGTTCGGTGAACCGCCGACCCCCGCCTTCTTCTTCTCCTATCGCGATCGTCCGCGATACCTCGGCGAAATCCATCTGCGCGCCAGGCCGGGCTCGGAAACGCTGCTCGCCTCCGAAGTGCAGCGCGCCGTTCGCGAGATCGACGCGTCGCTGCCGGTCTACAACATCAGGACCATGGCCGAGCACATCGAACGCAATCTCTTCCTGAGAAAAATTCCGGCCCGAATGTTCGTGGTCATCGCGCCGCTGCTGCTCGCGCTGGTGGCCGTTGGCATCTATGCGGTCGTCAGCTACTCGGTATCACAGCGCACCACCGAGATCGGCGTCCGGATCGCCCTTGGTGCCACGAGCAACCGCGTCGTGAGGCAGATCGTCAAGGAAGGATTGATGGTGACGTCGGCGGGCCTGATCCTCGCCTGGGTGATTGCGGCGATGGTGCAGCTGCACCTGTTCAGCGGCGGCGGGCCGGGCGCGTGGACGGTGCTGATGGTCGTGCCGATGGTGCTGTTTGCGGTGGCGATTTTCTCGTGCTGGATCCCCGCCCGCCGCGCGACGCTGGTCGACCCAGTCGTGGCGCTCAGGCAGGAATGATTAGCCCGCTTCGACGGCGCCCCGCCTGCCTCAGAAGTCGAACTGCACGCCGAACTGGAACCGCCGGGAATCGACCAGATTAACCGGGTTGTACCAGAGCTCTCCAAAGGTCTCGTTACGCGTAAAGATTGTCGAGTTGTTCAGGAGATTGAACACTTCCAGGAACACGCGCGCGCGCCGGGCGGACCCGATCCGGACAATGCG
>JAUSDY010000089.1 GCA_030650395.1 Acidobacteriota bacterium
ACTGAAAGAGGAAGGGACGATCCTCGCGGCGGGACCACACGAGCCGCGGTTTGGCGGGATGTTCCTGGTGCGCGTGCCGGACGAAAACCCGCAGAAGGCGCTCGATGCGATCCGCGACGCCGACCCCTATTACCAGGCCGGTGTAGCGCAGTACGAGTTGCTGGTGTGGAATGTGGTAATCGGCAAGGACAGCCTGGATGGGATCCGATAGGGATCAGGGATCAGAGGTCAGCGCACAAAATGCGCTGATCCCTGATGCGCTGATCCCTGATGCGCTGATCCCTGATGCGCTGATCCCTGATCCCTGATCCCTGATCCCTACTTGTCTTTCCGCTGACGCAAGTACTCGCCCAGCATCCACGAGCCCACCATCACGGCGATCACGAGCAGGAGCGCGACGAGCAGCGGGCGCGAGGCCATCTCAGATCTCAGATCTCAGATTTCAGATTTCAGATTGTTGGGCCGACTCGGAACGAGTTCGCTGACGATCATGCCGGCCACGAACACCACGACCGCGCCGATTAGGTTGTGCCAGAGAAATGCGATCTGCGTATAAGCCGTAACGTAGGCCACGACTCCCATGCCGGCAAACAGGGCGACGAACGCACCCGTGCCATTGGCGCGCTTCCAGCCGATCGCCAGCAGGAACACGCCGAGGATCGACCCGTAGAAGAACGATCCGAAGCGATTGACCACTTCGATCAACGACCCCAGCTCCGCGGCCCAGATCGCCACCACCGACGCAAACACCGCCCAGAACAACGTCGCCATCTTCGACACCCGCAGCAAGCGCGCCTGGTCTCCATCGTCGCGGATCCAGCGACGATAGAAATCGATCACGGTAGTCGTCGAGAGCGCCGACAGCTCGCCGGAAATGGTCGACATTGCCGCCGCAAAAATTGCTGCCATCAGCAATCCCACGAGTCCGACTGGCAGGTGCGTGACGATGAAGGTCGGGAAGACGTAGTTGATGTCGTTGTAGCTCGAGTCTCCCGATGCCTCCTTGACGAGCGCCACCGCCTCGCCGCGCACCGAAATGACGCGCTGTTCCTGCGCGGCGAAGGCCGCCGTGCCGGCGGCGCGCGCGACCGCGTCGCCTGACCGTTGCGCGAGCGCGAACTGCTCCGCGGCCAGCTTGCGGGCGGCGATCGCTTCGCCGAACTGCTGCTCGAGGCCGACGTACTCGGTGGCCCTCGCGCTGCTGCGGACGCGCTGGTCGTGCGCCGGGTTGAAGAGCATCGGCGGCGGCGTAAACAGGTAGAACAGGAACGTGAAGACGCCGATGATCATCACGAGGGCCTGAAGAGGAATCTTCCAGTAGGCGCTCATGAATAGCGAGGTGCGGGCTTCGTCGACCGACTTGGCCGTGAGGTAGCGCTGCACCTGGCTCTGGTCGGTGCCGAAATAGGACAGAAACAGGAAGAGCGCGCCGATCGTGCCGGTCCAGAATGTGTAGCGGATCGTGGGATCAGTCGAGAAGTTGAACACCTGGAGCCGGCCGGTGGTCCCCGCGAGTGCCAGCGCTTCGCCGACGCCCACGTTGTCGGGCAGGCCGACGATCAGCGCAACCGCCGCGGCGACGAGGCCGAACACGATCAAGTACATCTGCTTGACGTCGGTCCACGCCACCGCCTGCACGCCGCCGAACATGGTGTAGACCGCGGTGGGGACCGCCATCAGCAGGCAAATGGTCGTGATGTCGGCGCCGATTATCACGGACAGCACGACGGCCGGGGCCGACACGACGGCGCCGCAGGCCATGCCGCGCGAGAACAGGAACAGCAGCGCCGTCAGCGACCGCGTCTTGGCGTCGAACCGGCGCTCGAGGTACTCGTACGCCGTAAAGATGCGCGCGTTGTGGAAGAACGGCACGAACGTGACGGCGATGATGATCATCGCGATCGGGAGCGCGTAGTACTGCTGAAGCAGGCCCATGCCAACGGCGTAACCCTGGCCGGTAGAGCTGATCATGGTGATCGCCGACAGCTGCGTGGCCATCACCGACAGGCCCACCGCCCACCACGGCAGGCTGCGGTTGGCAAGGAAGTAGCCCTCGATCTCCGAGGAGTTCTTCGTGAGCCGGATGCCGTCCCAGACGATCCAGACCAGGTAGGCCGCGATGATCGCCCAGTCGATGGCGGACATCATCGGGTGAAGTACCACTGGAACGCGTACAGCGCCGACAGGGTGAGTACCCACACGATGACGACCCGGACGTAGGTCCGCGCCATCGGCGTCATAGCTGCTTGACCCGGGCCTCGAGAGCGGCCTCAGCGCGGCCGAGATGATCGCGGCGGGCCTTCCAGGCGTTGCGGTCAGCACCAAGCAACCGTCGTGATTCGGCTATCGCGCGCGTGGTCTCCGACGGCGCCGGGCCGCCCCACGTGGTGCGCACACTCACGAAGTGGGCGGGGCTCAGGATCCTCTGCAGGTCGGGTTCACTGTAAACGATCGGTCTGCCGAGGATCGCCTGTGACGCGCTTTCG
>JAUSDY010000111.1 GCA_030650395.1 Acidobacteriota bacterium
CTATCTCGAACCGCTGGCACCGGGCAGCACCGCGTACACCGAGGAACAGTCGCGACGCAATTTCGAGCGCGTCTCGCGCCTGGTGGTCCCCGGTGAACCGCTCAAGAGCCTCTTGTTGATCAATCCGCTCGAACACGACGCAGGTGGCAGCCACTGGCACGGCGGCGGCAAGCACTGGCAGACGCAGGACCATCCGGAATGGCAGGTGCTGGCCTCGTGGGTGCGCGGGAGATGACGCCAGTCGGACGGCGACGGTTTCTGGGTCAGGGTCTGATGCTCATGCTCGCCGGCGTCGGCCGGCGAGTGTGGGCGCAGGCGCTGTCGCTTCGCTTTCGCCCGCTCGCCCGCCCGGTGATGGTGCCGTTGGACGACCTGGTGACCCCGTGGCGGGCCAGGCAGTTCGTCGCGGATGGCGTGACGCTGCCGAGCGCCGCCACCCCCAATCAGCCGATCCGCTTCACGGGCATGGTGGTGCGAACGGCGGCCGGCGACAACCAGCCTGAAACGTTCACCGCGGTCTGCGTGCGGTGTCCCCACGAGGGGTGCGACGTCGAGTTCGTGCCTGACCCGGCGTCACTGCCGCAGGATGTGAAGAACGAGATTGGACGCCCGGTCGCTCATGCTGTTTATCTGTGCCAGTGCCACAACAGCACGTTCAAGTCGGAGGACGGCACGAGGCTGTCGGGCCCGGCGCCGCGTGGGCTCTATCGCTTCCGGGTGACCAGCGTGAAGGACGCGGCGGTCGAGATCGCCGAAGTCGAAGAAGACCTGCTGCTGTTCGTCTGACAACTCCCAGGACAATCCATGCGACTCGCCGTTGCGCTCCTCGTCGCGACATGCCTGTCCACTCCTGCCCTGCGCAGGTCCCCGACACCGTGTTCCTGGAAGAACTGACCTGGCCCGAGCTGCGCGACGCGGTCGCAGCCGGCAAGACCACCATCATCATTCCCACCGGGGCACCGAACAGAACGGCCCCCACATGGTGCTGGGCAAACACAACTACCTGGTCAAGTACAAGGCCGGCGAGGTCGCCACACGCCTGGGTAATGCGCTCGTCGCGCCGGTGATGGCTTACGTGCCCGAAGGTGAGGTCGACCCCCCGACGGGGCACATGCGGTTCCCCGGGACCATCACCACGCCGCAGGATGTGTTCGTCTGGGGGCTGTCGATGTCGCTGGTGGGTGCGGCCTTGTGCTGGATCCTGTCGGGCAGCTTCAGATCGATGAACAGGCTGTAGTCGCCGGCCGGCACCGCCTTGGTGCCGAACATCAACGGCACCTCGGTCTTGAGGCGCGTGCTGGCGTTGGCGCCGGCGCGCCAGACTGGCGGCGCCGGAAATCCCGGTGCGCCCACGTCGTTCGCGGCCTTGCCGTAGTTGGCGCCGGACCCGAACAGGTCGCGCCCGCGCGCGAGCGGGCGGCCATAGGTGATCTCGATCCATTTGCCGTTTTGATAGGTCTCACGGCCGAGCGTGAACGCCGGGCGCGGCCCCTTGGTCCACGTGCCCAACACCTGCACCTGCGTCGAGCCCTCGGGACTCATCGGCCGTGCCGGCGCCTGCTGCGCGACGGCCATGGCACCAGCCACACACAGCAACATTCCGCTGACGAGCCATCGTCGCATCATCGCCGCCTCCTCCTCAGAAAGAATAACCAATAACCAATTACGAATAACCAAAGAGGGTAACCAAAGCGAATAACGAAACGTCGTTTGTTATTGGTAATTGGTTATTCGTTATTCCTCAGCGCCTCGGTCATGTGGAAGTATACCGTCGTAACATAGCGCCACGCCCGTGATGAAGATTCAAAGGCTCGTTTGGACGGCCGTGTGAGCGATAATCCGCGGCATGCCCAGTTCGGATCGGTCGATCAGCCGGCGTCAGTTCGCCACCACGGCGGGCGCAGGCGCGCTCCTCATGACCAGCCGGCGTGCCGCCGCACAAGAGGCGTCGGACGACGTGGCCGGGGTCTACCGGCGTTCGATCGTCATCGACGCGCTCGCCAATCCCGGCTCGATGAACGTGTCCTGGCCGCCGCGCGGTCCGCTCTCCCAGAAACAGCGCGAGGCCATCGCCTCGTCTGGCATCACGGCTATCAACGTCACGGTCAGCGCCGACACGTTCGAGGCCACGACTCGGAACCTTGCGCTCTGGCAGGGCGAGGCTGACCGCTATCCGGCGCTTCTCTCCGTCGTTCGGCGTCACGCGGACATCGGCCGCGCCAAGAAAGACAATACTCTCGGACTGATCCTTGGCTTCCAGAACACCGAGATGCTCGAGCGAGACCTCGCGCGCCTCGAGGTGTTCCACCGGCTTGGCGTGCGGATCATCCAACTCACCTACAACGATCGCAACCTCATCGGTGACGGCTGCCTGGAACCGGGTAACGCAGGACTGAGCGTCTTCGGCCGCCAGGTCGTTGAGCGCATGAATGCGCTGGGCATCGCCGTGGATCTGAGCCACTGCGGCACGCAGACGACGGCAGATGGCATTGCCGCGTCGACCAAACCGCCACTCATTACGCACAGTGGCTGCCGCGAGGTCTACCGTCATCCCCGCAGCAAGGAGGATCGCGAGCTCAAGGCCATGGCCGACAAGGGCGGCGTGGTGGGCATCTACTTCATGCCGTTCATCGGGCAGGGCAGCGGCGCGCCCACGATCGAGATGCTGATGCGGCAGATCGATCATGCGCTCAAGGTCTGCGGCACCGACCACGTCGGCATCGGCAGCGACCTCAGCACCACAGCCATCGAGGAGACGCCGGAGTATCTGCGGGAAGCAAAGTCTTTCGTCGCTGCGCGGATCTCACGCGGGATCTCGGCTCCGGACGAATCGCGGCCGCTCTTCATTCCGGAGTTGAATCACTCACGGCGCATCGAAGGCGTGGCACGGGGACTCCAGCAGCGGAGGCATCCGGCGGCCGTCATCGAAAAGGTGATTGGCGGCAACTTCCACCGGGCGTTCAAGGAAATCTGGAATTTCTAGCGAGAGGTAATCATGCCGTCAGCCACGAACAACATCAGCCGGCGCGAACTGCTGGCCGGCGCCGGCGCGGGCGCCGCCGCCCTCCTCCTCGAGCAGAGCGGACTGCAGGCGCAGGCGCCGCCAAGTACAACGGTCGTGTTCACGCACACCACCGTGGCGAATGCCGATGCCGTTCAGAACGACGTCGCCCTGGCCGTGCAGGGCGACAAGATCGCGGCGATCGGGCCCACCGACCAGATCCTCAAGACCTATCCGCGAGCCGACGTTTACGACGGACGCGGCAAGGCGATCTTTCCGGGCCTGATCAACTGCCACGCCCACATGGCGGCGGTGCTCCAGCGCGGCTTCAACGAAGACTTCGGGTTTCCCAACTCCGCGCGCCTTGCCATCCAGCCCGCCAGCCTTCTTCAGGGCGAAGAGGCGACCCTGATGGTCACCGTCGCTGCGCTGGAAGCCATCCGCACCGGCACCACCACGATTGTGGAGAACGTCGGGGGCATCGGTCGATCGGCCGCCGCATTGGCCGGCAGCGGCCTGCGCTGCGTGTTCGCCGAGTCGGTCCGCGACAGCGAGAACGTGGCCGGCCCGATGTCGCCCGAGGGACTCGCCAAGAGTGAAACGCCGAGGTTCTCAGCGAAGCTGCGAGACGAGGGCATGCAGCGCATCAACGACTTGTTCACCGCCTGGCACGGCAAGAACCAGGGACGCATCAGCGTGTTCCCGGCCGCCGCGTTGACCGAGACGTCATCGCCCGAGCTGTTGCGGGCCGTCCGCGCCTTCGCTGACAAGCACGATTTGGGATACACGATCCACTTGAACCAAAGCACGCCCGAGTGGCAGTTCATGGTGAAGTTCCATGGGCTCCGGCCGGCGGCGTATCTCGACCGGCACGGCTTCCTCGGCCCGCGGCTGTTCGCCGCGCACGCCCGTTACGTGGACGACTCCGAGATCGCGTTGCTGGGCCGCTCGCGCACGATCATTTCGCACCAGGCCGGCATGGCCGCGAACCGGGGCGTCATTCCTCCCATCCCGGCACTGCGGGCAGCGGGCTGCCCGATTGCGCTCGGCACCGACAACAACACCACCGACGTCTTCGAGGTGATGCGGATCGCGCTGCTGACCGAACGAGTCCGGCGCAACGACGAGAGGCCGGGCCTCCTTCCTCAGCCGGAAGACATTCTCGCCGACGCGACGCAAGGCGGCGCGCGAGCGGTGAATCAGGAAAAGCTGCTCGGCACACTCGAGGTCGGGAAAAAGGCCGATCTGCTTGTCATCGACACCATGCGGCCTTACCTCGTCCCCGCGGGACGCATCGTCTCGGCGGTGGTGCACAGCGGCCACCCGTCCGACATCGAGTCGGTCATGATCGACGGGCAATTCGTCATGCGCAAAGGCAAGGTCCTGACGCTGGACGAAGACGCCATCATCAAAGAAGCCGATGCGGTGGGGCGGCGGATCTGGGGCAAGGTGTTGGAAGGCGGCCCATTGAACGTGCCGCGCCTGCCGCGCCCGCGCTGAGTCTCGCGAGGGCCACACCGCGCCGGCCCGTTACGGCAGCCGAAACACGTGGATCGACTGGTCGTGCTTCCGGCAGCGCTTTGAATAGTCGCCTTTTGACAGATCCGAAACCAGCACAAACGTTCGCGGCGAGAGCCAGCACAAGCCTTCCAGCGTGCAGTACTTGTGCTTGCCTTTCTTGGTTCGCGGAAAGTCGTAAATCGTTCCACGCCCGGTGATCTTCCAGCCGTCGCTCGCCTCACTACCGATCGCCCGTGGCCTGCGAATCCGCAGTGTTCCGATCCAGAGACGCGAGTCCTGTTGCGAGATGACGGCGATCTTGTTGCCCCGCACGGCGACCGCCGAGTAGTCCTCGAACTTCACGCTTGGCGGCAGAGCGATCGTGGTCATGGGCTTCCAAACCCGCCCCACGCGCCGCAGCACATGGATGCGGCCGCTGCCCGGCTTCGTGCCCTTGCGCCCGCCATGACAGCCGTTGCCTTCGCAGAGCGCGAGCAGATAATCGCGGCCGTTCACGCGGATCACGCTCAGCCCTTCCATGCCGGTGTTCCGCTTCTCGAACGTGAAGTCGATCCAGCGCCGCTTCTTGTAGCCGGCGTTTTCGTCGCATTCGTCGATCAGCGCCTTATAGGTGCCGTCGGGGTGTTTCTCCGCTTCGATGAGGAGGTAAAACCGCCGCGTCTGCGGGCTGTAGGCGATGTCCTCGTAGCCATCGCCCTCTCGCGTGCGGCCGAACCACGCGTGTTTCTTCGAGCCCGGCTCGAGACTGCGATGCAGGCGCGCGATGCGGCGGATGTTATCGAAGATGACGTAGTAATAGCCGCCCTTGGCGACCACGCCGCTGGCCTCGAGCACGTTGCTGTCTTTGGGCGGCTGAATCAATTCGCGCAACGCGCGCTCGGCGACGAGGGTCAGGACGGGGCGAGCGCCACGGGCCATGCCGTCAGTGTAATCGACGACGCGCCTCATTGCGATCGACCACGCCCTCACGATTACTGAGAGCGGCTGCCTTGTTGTGGCGTCAAGCCGCCTCTGGACGAGCGCCGCGAACGTCGATACACTGGCGCCGTCCGGCGGCCCCCACATCTTCGGGAGAATGTATTCATGTTGATCCGATGCTCGATCGTGCTCCTGCTCTCCAGCCTGACCTGGCCGACGGCTGCCGGCGCGCAAGCTGTGACCGGAACGGTCGAAGGGCGTGTCAAGGATGCGCAAGGCGCGGTGCTCCCCGGGGTGACGATTACCGCCGTCAACACCGCGACCGCGACCACTTTCGCCGGTGCGACGACCTCTGAAGGGCTGTACCGCATCTCTTTCCTGCCCTCCGGCACCTATGACATCCGGGCCGAACTGAGCGGCTTCCGCGCCGCCACCAGGCAGGGCGCCGAGGTGCGCGTGAACGACAGTGCCGTCGTCGATTTCTCGCTGGTTGTGGGGGATGTCTCGGAAACCATCGTGGTCGAAGGCGCATCGTCGGGCGTGCAGCTCACGCGATCGGAACTGAAGCGCATTTACGACGAAGCGGCGCTGAAGGAGATCAACCTTCCGACGTCAGACGCGACCGGTCGAAACGTCTACGCCGTGGCCACCAAAGCGCCGGGCGTGACGACCCCCGGGGGCCGCTTCGGCCGCGCGTTTCTGGGCTCCGGCGGCGGCAACGTCGTGGCCAACGGGACGACGGCGCGATCGACGAACTACGAGCTCGACGGCATCTCCAACATCGATCCGGAAGACAACGACTACCGCACGCCGGTGAGCATCGAGGGGGTCCGGGAGTTCGAGGTCCTGACCGCCAACTACAACGCGGAATTCGGCCGCGCCGGCGGCGCCCAGGTCCGCGCCGTCAGCAAGTCGGGCAGCAATACCTTCCACGGCTCGGCGTTCGAGTACTTCTACGACAACCAGCGATTCCAGTCGGAGGCGACCGAAGTTCAGGCGCGCAAGTGCACGGCCGATCAGATTTCAGGCCTGGCAATGGCCCCGCCCGGGGGCTGTTTTGCCGACTTCCGCACCAACCTGTTCGGCGCGACTGCGGGCGGCCCCGCGCTGCGCGATCGGTTGTTCTACTTTGCGATGTTCGAAAACAACATTCGCCGCGGCACCAACGCCGCCACCAGCACGGTGCCGCTTGCGACCGAGCGCACGATCAATACCGGCTCCGCGCGCGGCGACGCCATCGTCCGCGAGTGGTTGGCCCTCTATCCGCTGCCGAATCGCGAAGCGATCAATCCGCGGCGCTATCAGGCCAACGTGCCGTTCGCCTACGACACGCCCAACACCTTCGGACGGCTCGACTACAACTGGAGCAACAGCACCAGGATGATGGCGCGTTATGACTTCCGTAACCAGGACTACAAGATCACGCGCATCTTCCGCAGTAACGGCGGCGACATCGTCGACCGCGCACATACCGGCGGCGCGACGCTGACGCGCATCTTCTCACCCAACACACTCGGCGAGTTCCGGTTCGGATACGGCTATCGTCGCGTCGAGGTGCCGACCGAGCGCGAGTTCGAAACGTTTCCGACGGTCACCGTGACCGGGTTCAGCACCCTTGGCCCGATCTCGGTGCAGTACCCGATTGCGCGCCAGCTGTATGACCTGCAGGGTGCCGGGTCGATTACCCACACCCGCGGGCGCCACGCCTACAAGGCCGGCTACGATCTGCATCGTACCTTCAACAACGGCGTTCAAAGCGACAACGTGCGCGGCTCAATCGCCTTCGGCGTCGGCTACGGCAGGAGCGGCATCGAGAACTTTCTCTCGGGAACGCCGACCTCGTATACGGTGACCATCGGCGACCCCAACCGGAATTTCCGGGTGTGGGACTATGCGCTGTTCGCGCAGGACGACGTCCGGCTTGGGGCGAACCTCACGCTCAACCTGGGACTCCGCCTCGAATCGCTGACCGAGTGGAAAGAGAAGGATGGGCTCACCGACTTTGGCTATGGCGATGACCTGTTCAATCCCGCACCGCGCGTCGGCGCGGTCTGGGATGTGAATGGCGACGGCTCGTGGGTGGTCCGTGGCGCCTACGGGCTGTCGTTCGATCGGGTGAATTTCTTCTTCCTGCGATCGCTCCAGTTCCAGCCGCCGCACATCCGGACCATCACGCTGCTGCCGACCGCCGAGCCGCTGCGGGTCGAGTCGCTCGGGCCTAACGTGGGTCAGATCCAGTCGGGCCCGGTCGCCAAGAACGAGGTCGATGCTGATTTTCACCTCGGCCGGGTCCATACCTGGAACGCCACCGTCGAGCGCCGCGTCGGGCGGGCGTCGTCGCTACGCGTCTCGTACGTCGGGACGGCGTCGCGCGATGTGCCCGCTACTCTCATCCTGAACCGTGCGGTACCGAGTGCCGATGCAACATTCGCCAATCGCCAGGCGCGGCGGCCGGATCCGGCGTTCAGCAACATCAGCCGGCTGGCCAACGCGTCGGAAGGCAACTACAAGGGATTGCAGATCGCATTCGACCGGAGACTCACCCGGGGGCTGCAGTTTCAGATCTCGTATACGCTGTCCGAGGCTCTCGACATGGCGTCGGATCCGGGCTTCGGCAGTGGCGATAATTACCTGTCGATGAACGAGGCGGCTGACCGGACGTTTGTGGCCGACCGCGAGCGCGGCATGGCCCTGCGCAAGGCCGATCTCTACGGGCCGTCCCGCTTTGACATGCGTCATGTCGCCAACGTCTCCGGTTCGTACGTGCTGCCGTGGAAGCGGCGCCCCGGTGTGATCGGTGCCGTTGTGAGCGACTGGTCGGTATCCGCGTCAGCCCAGTACCGCGACGGCGTGCCGTTCTCTGTTTTCTGCAGTGCGAACGCCGGCGACTGCAACCTGGACGGCATCGGCCAGGACCGGGCCAATATCGTCGACGGCGGCGTGCTGGGAACTCAAATCGACGGCTTTCCCCGCGCGCCCGCCGACACCACGCGCATCTACATTCCGATCGGCGCTTTTGACCAGACCACCTGCCGGCAGCCTGGCGCCGGCGCCAACTGCGTGGACATCGGCGGTGGCGGCACTCAGCCGCGCAATACGTTCCGCTACGATAATTTATTTTCTGTCGATTTCGCGGTCGTCAGGTTAATTCCGACCATTGGCAGTCAACGGGCGCAGGTGCGGTTCGAGGTCTTCAACCTCCTGAACAGCCACTACGCCGGCAACCCTAGCCTGTCGTTCGCGTTGCCCGACAACTTCGGACGGGTCTTTGGGACCAACGGCAATCGCAGCTTGCAGATCGGCGTCCGCTACGACTGGTAGATTCGACCGCACGAACACGTGTCAGCGAACGCCTGGTCGAGCGACGGTTCCCGCGGCCGGTCCCGGGCATCGGTCATCGAGGAATCGCCCGGACCATGACCTGTCCGTCATGTCGCGGCCCGTGCCGAGCCGTCGCTCTGGCATGCGGTCCGTGGTGAGGAACCAAATAATTCCCGAAGACGTTGCCGCCTGCTGTTCGACCAGCGCACTCCGGCGCGCCGAGGTGGCGTCGTTGTCAGCGTCGCGACCGGCGAACCCCCAAGGCGACGACGCACGCCGTCACGATCCCAATCGCCGCCACCGTTCTGAACGGCAACGCCCTCAGGCGGCGAACGGTCGCGGCCGCGGTGACCGTGCTCAACAGGCGCCTTTGCCCAGGGGAGGGCGCTGCGTCCCCGCTGTCACCGCCCACGGCGACCCGAACCTTGTGCTCGAGCGCGTTCAAGTTGGCCGACATCCGTTCGCGCGTTCTCCTCGTTGAAAGCTTGAGGGCAGCAACCGGGGCCGCGAGCGCCTGCTCCGGCTCAGGCGAGGGCGGTGGGTTCATGGAACCGCCGTGTTCGAGTCGCAGGATGCGCTCCCAGAAGACGGGTGACGGCGTTTTCTTTTCGCGACTCCCACTGGTAGACGACGGCTTTTCCGGCAGCGCCAATCCGTCGCGCCAATCCTTCTTGCGTGAGTCGTAGCCGACAGCGAAGTGTCCTCAGCTGCTGGTCGTAGCCGTCTGGGATACCGGTAGGGGAGACGGACACGCCGGCTGCCCGGCGAATCGTCGGTAGTAGGTCGCCCTGCCAGCGACGACTCTGTGCCGTCGCATTGAGTCTGTCGACATCGTCGCTGCGCGCGAATTGCCACAGCTATCTCGATTTCACTGATGTGAAACGCCCGTGGCGCGTTCGGGCGTCAGGATGGCTGTGCGTCCGACGGGGGGCGATGACGATCGGTCAGCCCGGCTCTCCGTTCGAAGTACGCCTCGATCGGCGGGAGGACCCCCAGCACCACCAGCGTGAGCACCGCCGTCGCAGTCGCGAGCGCGTACTGTCCCATGCCGGCGGCAACGCCGATCGCCGCATTCACCCAGATCGTCGCCGCGGTCGTCATCCCGTGGACCGTGTTGCCGCTGCGCAGAATCGCGCCGCCGCCGAGGAATCCGATGCCGGTGACGATTTGCGCCGCGATGCGATCGGCGGTCCCACTCTCGTGGCCCATCGAGATCGACAGGATCGTGAAGAGCGCCGACCCGAGCGCGATCAGGATGTTGGTGCGCAGGCCCGCCGGCTTCTGGCGGTACTCGCGCTCCAGGCCGACTGCGGCGCCGAGGCCGGCCGCCAGCAGTAAACGCCAGGCGAGATCAGCAGGTAGCATAGGGTCTGGATCCTAACCCGTTTACGCCATGTCCGCAGACATCGTCCGCTCGACGCGCGCCTACGAGACGTGGCTGGCCTCCCAGACGCGTGTGGTGAGCGCTGACCTGCGCCTCAAGCACCTGCGGATGGCCGAGAGCCCGCTCGAATTCCTGCGCGCGACCTTCTATTGCTGGTTGCAGCGATGGTCCGCACTGCCGGCGTCGCTCGTCGGCGCACCGGCACTGATCGCGGTCGGCGACCTCCACGTCGAGAACTTTGGGACCTGGCGGGACGCGGCAGGGCGGTTGATCTGGGGCGTCAACGACGTGGACGAGGCGTGTGTGCTGCCGTACACGCAGGATCTCGTCAGGCTCGCGACCAGCGCCTGCCTCGCCGTGCACCAGGGACACTTTGCGTTATCGAACCGCGTCGTGTGCGACGCGATCCTCGAGGGCTATGCCGCGTGCCTTGAACGTGGACACCGTCCGGTCGTGCTCGAAGAGGGGCACGCCTGGCTGCGCCAAATCGCGCTCAACGAGCTCCGCGATCCGTCGACCTACTGGAGCACACTGCTGAAGCTGCCCGTGGCACGCGGGACCGCGCCGCACGGCGCGCTGCGCTCGATGCTGCCGTCGGGCGTGAACGAGTACCGTGTGCACAAACATGTCGCTGGAGTGGGCAGTCTGGGGCGGGAGCGGTTCGTCGCGATCGCGGACTGGGCCGGCGGGCTGATCGCGCGCGAAGCCAAAGCGTGGGTTCCTTCGGCGGCCCGGTGGGCGAAGGCGTCGCCGCGCGCGGATGCGGTCGACCGATTGCTGGCGCAGGCGATTCGCGCCGCCGATCCCTGTTTCGCCGTGCGCAAGCCGTGGATCCTTCGTCGACTTGCGCCCGATTGTTCGCGAATCAGTCTCGCGGATCTTCCGAAGAAGCGCGACGAGCGGAAGCTGCTTCGCGCGATGGGATGGGAGACCGCCAACATGCACGGCCGCGGCGCGCGCCGGGCCGTGGCGCGCGATCTGTCCTCGCGCAAGAGGCGATGGCTCCTGCGTGCGGCGGTCGAGATGCTCGACGCCACCCTCGAGGACTGGCGCGCCTGGAAGCGCGCGCTAATCCGCCTTACTTACCCCTGAGATCGTCTATCTTGTTCCTGAAGAGCGTCAGCGCGATGCGGCCGCGGTTCGGTTCGCCGCGCGCCAGCGCTTCCGCCATGTGCAACGCCTGCTTGGCCGTGACGCGGGCGGGCATCGGCGGCTCGAACGGATCCACGACCGCTTCGCAGAGCGCCGGGCCATCGGCGCGCATCAGAGCCTCCAGCGCGCCGCGCACTTCGTCGGGGCGCTCGCACCGGACCCCGATCCCCCCGCACGCTTCCGCGAACCGCACGAAGTCGATCGGCTCCAGCGACACGCCGTACTCGGGGTTGCCGAGGAAGACCATCTGCTCCCATTTGATCATCCCG
>JAUSDY010000076.1 GCA_030650395.1 Acidobacteriota bacterium
GCCTCAGCCCGGCACCGTAGAGCAGCATGACCACCAGTCGCTCGGTCCCGGTGAGCTGCTTCAAGATCGCCCCGACCTCGTCACGACTGAGCACCACAGGCAACCGATCGGGCGTCCGCGCCCGCACGACCGGCGGCACCGAGCCGACCTCGATCGACAGCACCTGTTTGTAGAGAAACAGCAGCGCGCTGAGCGCCTGATTCTGGGTCGACGCACTGACCCGGCGATCCACGGCGAGCCACGTGAGGAATTGGGAGATCTCGGACGCACCCATCTGGGCAGGGTGCGTCTTGCGGTGGAAGACGATATACCGCCGAATCCAGCCGACGTACGCCTCCTCGGTTCGGCGACTGTAGTGACGGGTGCGGACGGCGTCACGCACACGATCCAAGAGCTTCGGTTGGGGCGTCATGTGGCCGGGTCCAGCGAATTCCGTGCCAACGAGGTGCCCGCGCCCTTGGCCCGATCCCACCCGCCGTTCCGTGAGTCGGGCCGGGGGGCGTGTGGAAGTTTTTGCGACCGAAGACTCGCTGGCGGCGATCATATACTTCGATCACCGTCGCCGCGTGACCTGAGAGCCGCGGCCGTCGGCTACGAAAGGGGGGCGAGGACACATCCCGACCATTCTCGTCGACCGCATCGTCCGTCACGTCGCGACAACGAAGCTGAAAGAGTTCAGGGGCCGCGGCAAGCCGAGCTGAACTGATCTGTATGACCGAATCCGTTCTGCCCCGGCTGGAACTCGATGGCGAACAGACAAGGGTCGTGCAGGAGCTGGGTCAGGGGCACCGACACGGTTCCCTAGCGGCCTTCCGGACCGTCCCCCCGAAGACGCACGGCATAGTCGGGCCAACAAACGTCAGGATCGTCGATCCCAGGCTGACCCTGGTTGCCGCCACCCACGGCCGGCGTGGCCGCGACAAACTTCGGGTCGAGCATCCTGGCAATCTGGTCGCGGACATCCTCGAGATGGATGCGCGTCGCACGGTCGGTGGCTTTCACCAGCGCACGCCGGGCCGATGCATCGACCGCGCGCAATTCGCTTCGCACGAGACCTCGCGTGTCGTCGGTCGGCGCGGCTCGGCCATTGAGCTTCTCGCCCATGACCTCGAGATACGCACGCTGCGTGTTGCGTCGGAATGGATCGACCGTGACCGCAGCGGCCTCCAACTCACGCCAGATGCCCTTGCGCAGATCACCAAAGAACACCACCGGCCGGTACGCCGCGTCTTTGTCGATGGCGTCCTGCTCGATGAGTCGCGCGAGACGGGCGTTGTTGAGGAGTTGATTGAGGACACGTAACTGGCTGGTCTTGATCCGTTCAAGCACGCCGGTGGGTTCGATGCGCCGCAGGATCTCGGGTTTCACGACGAACAAGGGCGTGGCGAACGCGTGGCGGTTGAGGAACGCGACGGCTTCGGCCTGACGCGCCGCCGGAATCGGCGTGAAGCGCACGCCGGTCTGCCCCCAGTGCTGCTGTTGCGATTGCAGCCCGCCGACGATGGCAGCCACGTGGTTCATTTCGAGCACCCATTGGCCGAGCAGGCGACCGTAGAGCTCTTCGAGGTCCGCGAAGGGCTCGCCGGGCTTGACCGTCGCCGTCATCAGCATGGCCGAGACGCGCTCGAGGTTTTTCAGCCCCAACGTCGTCGACGTGACGGCGTCGGCGTCCCCGACCGCTTCGGTGAGCTCGCCAGGGTCCGAACCGCGCGAACCTGTTGTCGAGAAACGCAACCACGGCGAGGCGTCCTGCTGACGCGCCCACTCATCGAGCGTCTTGCGCTCGTCGTCGGGTGTGCGGGCGCCGGGAATCGGCTTGTAACCCCACATCGTCGCCCACACGTCGTACGGCCCGATCTTTGGAATCAAGTCGGCGGCGGGGATCCCGTCTTCGGGCTGGGCGACATAGTTGAATCGCGAGTAGTCCATCAGGGTGGGGGTATGTCCCATCGTCTTGACCCACGCCTTGTCTCTGACTTTCTCGGCAGGGTACATGGAGCTGGCCTTCATGTTGTGCTGGAAGCCGAGCGTGTGCCCGATCTCGTGAGCGGCGACGTATTCGATCAGCCGTCCCATCAGATCGTCGGGCAGCGGCAGCGTGGCGGCCCTCGGGTCGAGCGGCCCAGCCTGCACGAAGTACCAGTCGCGGGCGAGGTTCATGACGTTGTGGTAGAACTGGATGTCCGACTCCAGAATCTCGCCTGACCGTGGGTCGCGGATGTGTGGCCCTGACGCGTTCTCGGTCGTCGACGGCAGCCATCGAATCACCGAGTATCGCGCATCCTCGGGACTCCAGTCCGGGTCTTCCTGCGCGCTCGGGGCGTCCTTCGCGATAATGGCGTTCTTGAAGCCCGCGGCTTCGAACGCCGGCTGCCAGCTCTCGACCCCTTTCTTCAGATACGGCACCCATTTACTCGGTGTGGCAGGGTCCACGTAGTACACGATCGGCTTCACGGGCTCCGAGAGAGCCGCAGCCGGATCCTTTTTTTCGAGCCGCCATCGCGTGATGTAGCGGCGCTGCGGCGCGCGATGCTCATCCTGGCCATAGTCCATCTGCGATGCCGTGAAGTACCCGACGCGATCATCGAACAGCCTCGGCATCATCGGCTGTTCGGGCAGCCTCACCATGCTGTAGTGCATGACCACGCTGGCGCTGCCCGGGCGAATCGCGTTCTGCGCCTGCTGGGGCGACGGCGGACCCTGCGGCTGGTTCTGAAGCTCCGGCGGAGAGGAGAACGTATGGGTGGCCTCGACCTCGATGTTCTGGGGGAACGAGACCGCCCGCTCGACGAAGGATCGGTTCGCGTCGAAGTTGCGTGACCGCACCCGGCTGCGCACGCTGAACTCGGGCACTTCGGTCGTGAAGAGCCGCGTCACCTCGATCACGGCCGCATCGTCTTTGCCAAAGGACTCGATGTTGAAGGCCATCAGGATGGTGTCGTTGTTGGCCGCCTTCACGGCGCGGGCGATCGGCTGACCGCTGTCAGCGACGACGTCGTAGGAGACGCTCCGCAGCAAAACGCGATTGCCGCGGCGCTCCCACCGGACGACGCGGTTCCCCGCGGCCTGGCCGCCCCAGCCGACACCAAGCGTGGTGCGGGCAATCTGGCTGACCCACAGGAACTCCGTGTCGAGCATGGCCTTGGGAATTTCGTAATAGAGCCGATCCCCAATGCGATGGACCATAAAAACGCCCTCGTCGGATCGCGCGTCCTTGGTAATGACACGCTCGTAGGGCCTGGGCTCTGGCGTTGGATCGCGCCGCTCGGGTTGCGCGGCCGCTTGCGGGGCCGGCTCCTGTGCCGAGGCCGGAAGAACGGTAACGGTCGCCAGCGCAAACGCAGCGGTGGCGGCCAGTCTCACAAGGGCGGACGGATGGGTGTTCATGATGCGGCCATCATATCCAACTATGAAGAACCAATAACCAATTGCGAATATTGCGAATAACAAAAGGGGGCATCGCGACCCCTTTGTTATTGGTAATTCTCTATTGGTTATTTCCCTGGTAGTGCGAAAGCCAGATACTCCCCCGAATAATTCCCGCCGCTGATCGCGACCACGATGTACTGCTTGCCGCCGGCGAGGTAGGTCATCGGCGATCCGCTCTGCGGCGCGGGCATGTATACCGCTCCAACCTGATTGCCGGTTGCCTTGTCGTAACCGCGCAACATCGCACCCCGCGGATGCTCCGGCGTCGTCGTCACCTGCGGGTCGCCCATCACCACCAGCGTCTTCGTCGCCATCAGGCCGATGCCTGACGTTCCCGCCTGGCCGGTCTTGGGAATGGTCAGGCCCTTGAGCGCCGGATGGTTGCGCACGTTATCGGGCGTATCGCCATGAGCCACCTGCCACGCTATCTCGCCGCGATCGAGGTTCACCGCGGAGATGGTGCCGTACGGCGGCTTGAGAATCGTCAAGCCGTCAACCGCGAGCCCGCCGAAGAGTCCTGGCGGTGTGTTCGCGGCTGGCGCGGCGGCAGCTGGCGCGGCGGTCGCCGGTGCGGTCACGGCCGGACTCGCGCCTTGGGCGATCGCCGTTGCTCGCGCCGCCTCGATCTGCGCGATCGCTCGCGGTGAATCGGCTGCGCAGCAATCGCCGGGGCCGATCACCTCGCGGAACTCGCGGCCTTCGATTCCCGACATATGGCGGATGTCCGAGAAACCCTTCGGCGGCGGCGCCAGTGAACCCGCGGTGATGTTGACCTGGTTGGCCTGCGCGAACACCGTGTGCGTCTCGGGGTCGTACGCCACGCCGGGCCAGTTGGTGCCGCCGATCGCGTTGCCCATGTTGATGGCGCCGAGCAGGCCGGTCATGTTGCCGAGTATCGGCGGGTTGTACATCCACGGCCCGACCTTGTAGCGCTTCATCTGCTCGATCGCCTGCGCGCGCAGCGCGGGCGTGAAGTCGATGAGGTCGTCGGGCAGCTTGAGGAAATTGCGCGAGTAGGCAGGCGGCTTGGTCGGGAACGGTTGCGTCGGGCTGGTCTTCTCGCCGGGCACATCGCTTTGCGGCACCGGGCGCTCCTCGATCGGCCACACCGGCTGCCCTGTCACGCGATCGAACACGAACAGGAAGCCCTGCTTGCCCGGGACGGCCACGGCTTTGATCGGCTTGCCGTTCACCACGATGTCGGCGAGGATCGCGGCCGACGACATGTCGTAATTCCACAGCGGGTGGTGCACCAGCTGGAAATGCCACTTGCGCTGGCCCGTTTTCAGATCGACGCAGACGATGCTCTCGGCGAACAGGTTGTTGCCGGGCCGGTGGCCGCCGTAGTAATCCGACGTCGGCGTTTCCACGGGCAGGTAGACGAGCCCAAGCTCTTCATCGACCGTGATCTGCGTCCACACCCCGACGTTGCCGTTGACCGCCCACGACTCGCCTTCCCAGGTGTCGTTGCCGAACTCGCCCGGCCGCGGAATGGTGTTGAACGTCCACAGCAGTTTGCCGGTGCGCACGTCGAACGCCCGCACCAGGCCCTTGGTGTTGTTGTGCGTCTCGACCGTCGCGCCCTCGCGGAATGACGACCCGATGATGGCCACGTCCCTGACGATGGCCGGGGTCGCGTGGAGGCCGATCTCGCCGTCTTCGAGGTTGATCTGATCGCCGCGGCCCTTCACGGCACCGACCTTCAGGTCGACCGCTCCGCCGGTGCCGAAGCCGTTGATCATCGCGCCGTTCTTGGCGTTGAGCGCGACCAGCCGGTACCCGGTCGTGACGTAGAGGATGCGCTCGTCCCCTTTGCCGTCGGTCCAGTACGACACGCCGCGTCCAGACAACTGGCGCGGCGACACGCCGGCGCGCCGGCCTTCGCGAATGCTATGCGCCCAGATCAATTCGCCCGTCGCGCCATCGAGCGCGACCACCGACCGGCGCGTGCCGCCGGTGGTGTAAAGGACGCCGTTGATCGCAAGCGGCGTGCCTTCGAGCTTGTACTCGGGACGCGGCCCGAGCATGTCGGTCTTGAACCGCCACGCGATCTCGAGCTTGCCGAAGTTGCCGGCGTTGATCTGATCGAGCGGCGAGTACTTGGTGCCTTTGATGTCAGAGGTGTAGTGGCGCCAGTCGCCAGTGGCGGGCGCCTGGCCCGAGAGGATCGAGACCGAGAACAGCAACGCCGCGAGCCCGCACGCCAGCTTGATCTTTGACATGGGCGGGATGATAACGCGACTACACCCCATTCCGACGAAATCAACAGGAGATCAGGAGACCAGGAAAAAACTATGCTCAGTTGTCCTCGGCGCGGATGAGCGACGGCCGCTCGGCGTCAGCTGGAGCGCGAGCGGAAGCCGGCGAGAGGAGGGGCCGACACATCGCGCTGAGCCGTCGCGCAGAGAGGCATCGCCTGGCGTGAGCGTTCGAGCGAGGCGAAGCAAGCGACACCGTCAAATCGACTGGAGGCCACGCAGGCGTCTTGCGGTTCTGGCGTCCATCGCTAAGGCGCCTAATGCGCCGAAGGAGATTTGACCGCCGAGCGAGAGCGAACGCCGGGCGATGCCTCTCTGCGCGACGGCTCCGGCGACATGGAGGCACTGGAAGGACAAACCTAAAGGTTTGTCCCCACAGCCTATCGGAACGTGGTTTCTTTTTTAGCGGAACTGCTGCTGAAGCTTCTGCAGAGCGTCGTTCCCCGGGCAGAGCTGGTCGTGCGGAATGCTCGTCAGCGGGCCAGGCACGGTCTCGTTCTGCGCGTGCACGTCCTGCGAATCGGGCGAGATGTAAAGCAGGCCCGTCATCACCTCGCCGCGGCGCTGATGGTCGCGGATCGCCGCATAGGCCGCATCGCGGTTGGTCGCGTCGTAGTCTTTCGCGACCTTGCGCAGCTTCACGGTACTGCCGTCGTGCAGCGTGACGTGTTGCACCGTGCCCTCGGGGTAGTCGGTCGTGATCGGGTCGCGAAGCGGAACGAAGTCCGCGTGCACCACTTCGACCGCGTGCTCGCGGGTGTACGCGTAGCTCTTGGTCGATCCCTCATGATCGTTGAAGGTCACACACGGCGAGATCACGTCCACGAACGCGAAGCCGCGGTGTGCGATGCCCGCCTGGATGATCGGCACGAGCTGGTTCTTGTCGCCCGAGAAGCTGCGCGCCACAAACGTGGCGCCGAGCGTCAGTGCGAGCAGGGCGCCGTCAATGGCCTGCATGGTGTTGGCCTCGCCCTTCTTGGCGGTTGAACCCGGATCCGCGGACGCCGAGAACTGACCCTTGGTCAAGCCGTAGACGCCGTTGTTCTCGAGCACGTACAACATGTTCACGTTGCGGCGGATCGCGTGGCACAACTGCCCGAGGCCGATCGACAGCGAGTCGCCGTCGCCCGACACGCCGATCATGATCAGGTCGCCGTTGGCCGCGTTGGCGCCGGTCGCCACCGCCGGCATCCGGCCGTGCACGCTGTTGAAGCCGTGCGCCTCGCGCAGGAAATACGCCGGCGTCTTCGACGAACAGCCGATGCCCGACAGCTTCGCCACCTTGTGCGGGGCGATGTTGAGCTCCCAGAAGGCGTGAATGATGGCGGCGGTGATCGAGTCGTGTCCGCAACCCGCGCAGAGCGTGGTGATCGCGCCTTCGTAATCGCGCCGGGTCAGGCCGAGCGTGTTCTTCTTGAGCGACGGATGGTGGACTTTCGGCTTCGCGATGTAGCTCATGCCGCCTTCTCCAGCTTCGCCTTGACGCCGCTGATCACATGGTGCGCGCTCATCGGGAAGCCCGCGTAGTAGCGCACCGATTCCATCTTCTCGACATGCACGCCCGTCTCGAGCATCAGCATGCTGCGCAGCTGCGCGTCACGGTTCTGCTCGACGATGAAGGTGACGTCGTGTTGCTCGAGGAACTGCCGCACTTCGTCTCCGAAGGGGAAGCCGCGCACGCGCATGTAGTTGAGCGCGATGCCGTCTTTGGCGAGCAAATCGAGCGCCTCGACACACGCGGCGTGACAGCCGCCAATCGTCAGCAGGCCCAGCTTGGCGCCGGGCGTGGTCTTGACCAGCGGCTGCGGCACCGCCCGCGTCGCGCCTTGAATCTTCCGCGCGATGCGGTCGAGCACTTCCTGGTACTCGTCGGCATCCTCGGTGTACCCGCCGAACTTGTTGTGACCCGAGCCCCGCGTGAAGTACGCGCCCTTCGGATGCACGCCCGGCAGCGAGCGTTGCGGAATACCGTCGCCATCCACATCGAGGTAACGATAGAAGCTCTTCGCCTTTTCGAGCTCGTCGGCCGACAGCACCTTGCCGCGGTCGGGCTGATACGAGTCGTCCCACGACAGCTTCGGGATCATCCAGTCGTTCATGCCGATGTCGAGGTCGCTGACGAGGAACACCGGCGTCTGGAAGCGCTCCGCCAGGTCGAACGCCTTGACCGCCATCTCGAAGGCCTCCGCCGGATCGGCCGGATAGAGGCAGATGTGCCGCGTGTCGCCGTGCGACGCATAGGCGCACATCATCAGGTCGCCCTGTTGCGTGCGTGTCGGCATGCCGGTCGATGGGCCGGTGCGTTGCACGTCGACGATCACCGCGGGCACCTCGGCGTAGTACGCCAGCCCGATGAACTCGTTCATCAGCGAGAGGCCGGGACCGGCCGTCGGCGTGAAGGCGCGCGCGCCGGCCCACGACGCGCCGACCACCATGCCAAGCGCCGCCAGCTCGTCTTCGGCTTGCAGGATCGCAAACTTCTTCTGCTTGGTCGCCGGGTCGCGGCGGTACTTCATGCAGAAGGTCTTGAACGCCTCCATCACCGACGTCGCCGGCGTGATCGGATACCACGCGCCGACCGTGGCGCCGGCGTAGACCGCGCCGAGCGCGGCGGCGGTGTTACCGTCGATCAGGATGCTGTCTTTGGTCGCATCCATCTTCTCGAGATGGATCGGCAGCGGGCATTGAAAGTTGGCGCGCACGTAGTCGAAGCCGAGCGCGATCGCCTTCTCGTTGGAGTCGAGCAGCGACTTCTTGGCGGCGTACTTCTCCTTGGTGAGGTTGGCGATGATCTCGGTGTCCATCCCAATCAACCCGGCCAGCGCGCCCGCGTAGGCGATGTTCTTCATCAGGATGCGCTCGCGCACGCCCTTGAAAAGGGCGTTGCACATCTCGGCGAGCGGCACGGCGATGTAGGTGATGTCGGGGCGGCGCAGCTTGTCGTCGAGCGGCCACGACGAATCGAACATCAGGTAGCCGCCGGAGCGCACCTCGGCGACGTCCTTCGCGTAGGTCGCCGCGTTCAGCGCCACCATCAAGTCGAAGTGCGGCGTCCGCGCGGTGTAGCCGTTCTTGTTGACGCGGATCTCGTACCACGTCGGCAGGCCCTGGATGTTCGACGGGAACACGTTCTTCCCCGTGACGGGCACACCCATGCGGAAGATCGCCTGCATGATCAGGCCATTGGCGCTCGCCGAACCCGTGCCATTGGCGGTGGCGATCTTGAACGCGAAATCATTCACTCTAGTCATGTCGATCTCAGCGTGCAGGTATTCATGTCGATCTCAGCGGGGCTGTATTCATGTCGATCTCAGAAGTCAGATCTCGACGGTTATCTACCAACCGCCTCCAGTGGTATGAAGGCGGTACCAGCGTATGGCAGCTCCAGCACGAATTTGCGCATGTCCCACGCATACGTCGGGCAGCGCTCCGCGCACAGGCCGCAGTGCAGGCAGATGTTTTCGTCTTTCACCATCAGCCGCCCGGTCTGCTTGAGCGGCCCCGACTGGAACAGCGGCTGATCGAGGTTCTCCGCCGGCGCCGTCAGGTGCTGCCGCAGATCAGGCTCGGTCGGCGCCTCCGGAACAATCGTGAGGCAGTCGACCGGGCAGATGTCGATGCACGCGTCACATTCGATGCACAGCGAATCGGTGAAGTGCGTCTGCACGTCGCAATTGAGGCAGCGCTCGACTTCCGCGCGCGTCTGCTCGGCGGTGAAGCCCTCCTCCACTTCCACCGTCATCTTCGAGAAGCGCTCCGGCAGGTTGACGTGCTTCATCTTCTGCCGTTGCACCGGGTCGTAGTCGTTGCTGTACGACCACTCGTGCAGGCCCATCTTCGTGCTGGTGAGCGAGAGGCGATGCGGCGGCCGCCCGGCGACGTTCAGGCCCTGGCAGAACAGATCGATCGAGATCGCAGCCTGGTGCCCGTGCTCGACCGCCCAGATGATGTTCGCCGGACCAAACGCGGCGTCGCCGCCGAAGAACACGCCCGGGCGTGTCGACATGAACGTGGTCTTGTCGACCACTGGCATGTCCCACTTCTTGTCGAACTCGAGGCCGATGTCGCGCTCGATCCACGGGAACGCGTTCTCCTGGCCGATCGCGAGCACCACCGAGTCGCACGGCAGGATGATGCGGCCGGCCGGCTCCTGCACCAGCTTGCCGTTGACCTCCTGCGAGGTGAACTGGTCGAACTCCATGCCGGTCAGCTTGCCGTTCTCGACGATGAAGCGGACCGGCGAGAGGTTCTCGAGAATGTCGACCTGCTCTTCTTCGGCGTCTTCGAGCTCCCACGGCGACGCCTTGAAGTACTTCCGCGTCTTGCGCGAGATCACCTTCACGTCGGTGGCGCCGAGGCGTTTGGCGGAACGGCAGCAGTCCATCGCGGTGTTGCCGACGCCGATGATCAGGACGCGCGTGCCGACGCTCGTGATGTGGCCGAAGTGGATCGACTCGAGCCACTCGATGCCAATGAAGATCTGATCGGTGTCGTGCCGCCCGGGAATCTCGAGCTCCTTGCCCTTGGGCGCGCCGCTGCCGACAAAGACCGCGTCGTAGTCCTTCGAATCGACCAGTGACTTGAGGCTCGAGACGGGCGTCTCGTACTTCATCTCGACGCCCATGTTCGTGATGTAGCCGATTTCTTCGTCGAGCACTTCTTCGGGAAGGCGGAAGGCGGGGATGTTGATGCGCATCAGGCCGCCCGGGCGCGGCCCTTTCTCGAAGATGGTGCACTGGTAGCCCAGCGGCATCAGGTCGTTCGCCACGGTGAGGGCGGACGGGCCTGCGCCGACGAGCGCCACCTTCTTTCCGTTCTTCTTCGCGGGGATCGCCGGCAGGCGATCGGTAATGTCGTCCTTCTGATCGGCGGCGACGCGCTTGAGGCGGCAGATCGCGACGGGCTTACCGTCGATGCGCCCGCGCCGACAGGCCGGCTCGCAGGGGCGGTCGCAGGTGCGCCCGAGGATGCCGGGGAACACGTTCGACTCGCGGTTCAGGATGTAGGCATCGTCGAACCGGCCATTGGCGATCATGCGGATGTATTCCGGCACGTTGGTGTGCGCGGGGCACGCCCACTGGCAGTCGACGACCTTGTGGTAATAGTTCGGGTCCGAAGTATCCGTTCGGGACATTCTCCCGGAATTATATAGGGGCGGGGTCGGGCGCGTTGGCCGCCGGCGCCTGGGTCGATGCCTCTACGAGATGGTTTCTACCCGCTTCGCTGATGAATCCCTTGGCGAAGCGTTCCTCGGTGCTGCGGTCGAACACGGTTGCCACGGCGTAATAGTCGGCCTGCAGGCGCTCGCGCGTCAGATCGAGAACGAAGTAGCCGCGGTAGCGGCCATCCACATAGTGCAGGTGCGGACGCGCCGCCATCGCATCAAGCAGCTGCTTCTCGCCGGTGGGGCCGGCGCCCAGATTGCTCGGCGAGCTCACCGAGGTGCCGGCGAATTCCACGCCCAGCGATCCTTTGCCGGTGGCCTTGTCGTAACCGTTGAACGGCCGGCGCGGCAGGTCGTAGGCCCACGAGCTGTGGACGTCGCCGGTGAGGACGGTGAAGTTGCTGACCTTGGCGCGCTCGATCATGTCGAAGACCCGCGCGCGCGAACCGCGGTACCCATCCCACGAGTCGGGATTGCTGGCGCGCACCCCCGCTGCGGTTTGAGGTGCGAACATCACCTGCTGGCCCAGCACCGTCCATGGCGACTTCGCCCGTACCGACGTCACCAGTTGCTCGGCAAGCCAGCCTTCCTGCTCGGCGCCGAGCAGCTGGCGGCCGGGCTGCTCGATCGTGGTCGTGTCTTCGCGCGGCGTCTGCGCATCGCGGCCGACGACCCGGGTATCGAGCATCAACAACGTCGCCAGGTCGCCGAAGCGGAAGGTGCGATAGATCCGCCCCTGCAGCGTCTGCGCGTCCTCGCGAATTGGCATCCATTCGAAGTACGCCTGCTCGGCCGCGGCGCGGCGCGCCGACCAGTCGCCTTCTCCTTCCCTGGGATTGTGGTTCTGGGCGCCGCCCTTCCACGCGTTATTCGTGAACTCGTGATCGTCCCAGGTGACGATGAACGGATGCTGGCGGTGAATTTCCTGTGAATCCGGATCGGTCTTGTACTGCGCGTGGCGCTCGCGATAGTCGCGTAGCGCCACCATCTCTTTGTTCGGCGACGGAATGCGGCCGAACCTGGTGCCGTCGCCGTATTGCGCGTTGGCGTACTCGTAAATGTAGTCGCCGAGATGCAATATCGCGTCGATGTCGGGCCGCTTCGCCAGGCACGCATAGGCGTTGAAGTAGCCCTGCGGCAGGTTCGAGCACGACACCACGCCCAGCCGTATCCGCGCCACGCCGGCGGCCGGCAGCGTACGGGTGCGGCCGATTGCCGACCGCGCGCCGATCGATTCGAAGCGATAGTAGTACGGCGTGCCCGGGTCGAGGCCTGTGACGTCGACCTTCACCGTGAAATCGCGCGCCGCGCCGGTCTGCGTCTCGCCGCGCGACACCACCTGCGCCATCTTCGGATCGCGCGCAATCTGCCACGACACGGTCTGCGCTCCGCTCGGCGCTTTCGGCGTCACGCGGGTCCAGAGGATGACGCGATCGGCCAGCGGATCGCCGCTCGCCACACCGTGGCGGAAGACGGGATCGGAAGACTGAGCTCGCAACTCGGTTGCGCGGATGACCGGTAACGCGCCCAGTGCAACGGTGCTGGTGGCGAGGAAATCACGGCGGGAGATGCGTCGCATCCGCGGAGTCTAACCGAGGATGGTCACGCTAGAGCAACGTCCGTTGCCCCTGTTCCAACTCCAGCAGGGCACGCTTGGTGGGAAGGCCGCCACCGAAACCGGTGAGCGAACCGTTCGATCCGATCACGCGATGGCAGGGGACGATGATCGCAATTGGATTGGCTCCGTTGGCCATGCCAACTGCCCTCACCGCTTTCGGGTTCTTGATTCGATTGGCGAGCTCCAGGTAGCTGATCGTCTCGCCGTACGGAATGCGGGTCAGCTCTTTCCAGACCTGGTTCTGGAACGGAGTGCCCTCGAAAGCAAGTGGTATGGTGAACGCCTTCAGGCGGCCGGCAAAGTACTCGTCAAGTTCCTTGCGGACGCTCTTCAAGACGCCCTTGGTGTCTGGCAGCCACGCCGGATCGATCGCGCGCGGGCGAGAGCCGACGCCGAACGAGAGCACCCGCAAGCCGTGCGCGTTTCCGGCCAGCAGTAGCGGCCCGACCGGGCTGTCTTCGGTGCGCGCATAGTAGAGCGGGTCCATGCGCGTACAGTAACTCAAGGTGGTGGCCGAAACGATCCGCTCTTCGTGATTGAATTGAGCTCGTATGGAATCGTTCCTCGCGGTGCTGGCGCTCATCGGCGCCGTCATCGTGGTGTCGGCGCTGCTGTCGGGGTGGGTCGATCGCACGGGCGTCCCTCAAGTGGCGGTCTTCCTCGCCATGGGTTTTCTGATCGGGCCGGGCGTGCTCGGCCTGCTCGATGCCAGCGTCGAGTCCGACGTGTTGCGGGTCGTCGCGACGCTGTCGCTGGTGCTGGTGCTGTTCACCGACGGCGTGTCGCTGGACCTTTCCGAAATCCGCGGGCACAAGCTGCTCGCCGGCCTCGTCCTCGGTCCTGGCACCCTGCTATCGGCCGTCCTGATCGCCGGCGCGGCCTGGTACCTGCTCGGTCTCTCCGCGCCGCTGTCGGCGATTCTCGGCGCGGCGCTCGCCTCTACTGATCCGGTGTTGCTGCGCGGACTGCTGCGGCGGCCGGCGCTGCACAACTCGGTGAGGCAGGCGCTCCGCCTCGAAAGCGGCCTCAACGACGTCGTGCTGTTGCCGATCGTGCTGGTCGCGATGGCCATCCTCACCAGCACGGAACCCCTGACCGGCGGCGAGTGGGGCCGGCTCGCCCTCAGCATGCTGGTGCTCAGCCCGGGCGCGGGCGTCGCCGTCGGTCTCATCGGCGTGAAGGTGCTCGAGCAGGTGCGCAAGCGTTCGGGCGTGCGCCGCGACTACGAATCGATCTACTCGATTGGCCTGGCGTTCACCGCCTACGCCGCGGCGGAATCGCTGCACGGCAGCGGATTCATTGCCGCGTTCGCCGCCGGCCTCACCATCTCGGTGATCGACGTCGAGCTGTGCGACTGCTTTCTCGAATACGGCGAGACCACCGCCGAAATGGCGCTGCTCTTCACGTTCGTGCTGTTCGGCACGTCGATCATCTGGGGCGGCCTGGCCGTGATCGGACCGGCGACGATCAGCTTCACGATTGCGGCGTTGCTGCTGCGGCCGATCGCCTTTCTGCCGGCGCTCATTCCGGCGCCGATCTCGTGGCGCAGCCGCGCGCTGATCGCGTGGTTCGGACCACGCGGCTTGAGCTCGCTGTTGCTCGTGCTGCTCGCGGTGTTCTCCAACATCGACGGCAGCGAATACCTGCTGCAGGTCTGCTGCCTCGTCGTGCTCGTGTCCGTCGTGCTGCACGGCTTCTCGCCGATGGTGCTGATCCGGGGAGAGGTGACCGACAAACCTTCCGCCTTCGCGCAGGGCGCTTCCACCTTCGCGCCAAGCGCTTCGGTGGACAAGTCGGCGGACAAGAAAGGTTTGTCGCCACAGCAAGGTGCAAGGCCGAAGACGCTGGCGGTCCGCGAAGTACTCCACGACCGTCCGCGCGCGCATACGATCACCATTGACGACTTCGTGGCGATGAAGGAGTCAGGCGCGCCGGTGGTGCTGGTCGACAGCCGAACCGAGCGCGCGTTCGACGACGGCGATCCGATTCCGGACTCGGTGCGCGTCCGCCCGGATCATGCGGTGGCCGATGCGGTCCGTCACGAGCTCCCGTCCGCGGCAACGCTGGTGGTGTTCTGTGCTTGACCGAACGAGGCCACGAGCGCCCGTGTGGCGCTCGAGTTGCGGCGCGGCGGCTGGCCCGACGCCCGCGCGCTGGTCGGCGGCTACAACGCGTTAAAAGCCGCGGGCCTGACTACTCCGAGCACCCACCCATTGGCACCGTAGGCACAGTACGCACCGTACGCACCCTATAATCGGTGCCGTGTCCCTCCGCCTTGGCTCAACGTCGCTTCTGGCCTCGGGACGTCTGAAAGGACGCCGCGTCGGCATTGTCTCCAATCCCGCGTCGGTCGACGCCGGCTTCCAGCACATCGTTGATCTGCTGCTGGCCGCGCCCGACGTGACGGTCGGCGCAATCTTCGGCCCGCAGCACGGCTTTCGATCCGACCTGCAAGACAACATGATCGAGACGCCGCACGGCAACGATTGCCAGCGGCGCGTGCCGGTGTTTTCGCTCTACAGCGAGACGCGCGAGCCGACCGCCGAGATGCTGGCCGGCATCGACGCGCTCGTCATCGATCTGCAGGACATCGGCGCGCGCATCTACACCTACATTTACACGATGGCCAACTGCCTGCGCGCGTGCGCGAAGCACGGCGTTGACGTGATCGTGTGCGATCGGCCCAATCCGATCGGCGGGCGCGATGTCGAAGGGCCGATGCTGGTGCCGGGCTACGAGTCGTTCGTCGGCCAATTTCCCATTCCGATGCGGCACGGCATGACCATCGGCGAACTGGCGAGGTTCTTCAATAAGCATTTCACGATCAACGCGCCGCTCGAAGTCATCGACATGGAGGGCTGGTCTCGCGGCATCTACGGCGATGCCACTGGCCTGCCGTTCGTAATGCCGTCGCCCAATATCCCGACGCTCGATTCCGCGATCGTCTATCCCGGCACCGTACTTTTTGAGGGCACGATGGCGTCTGAAGCGCGCGGCACGACGCGGCCGTTCGAGCTGGTCGGCGCGCCCTGGGTCGAGGCCGAGAAGTTTGCCGCCTCAATGAACGCGCGCAAGCTGCCCGGGGTGCATTTCCGTGCAGCCGTGTTCGAGCCCACGTTCCAGAAGCATGCGAAGAAGACGTGCGGCGGCTGCCAGATCCACGTGCTGGATCGCCAGACTTTCAAGCCGGTACTGACGGGAGTGGCGTTAATCGACCAGATTCGCGCGGCCGGACCGTCCGAATTTGCGTGGCGCAAGCCGCCGTACGAGTACGAGCACGACAAGGAGCCAATCGATATACTAGCCGGCTCATCCGCACTGCGGACGGCGATCGACGCTGGCGCGCGTGCGGAGGATCTGGCGCCAATTTGGGCGCGCGAGATGCAACCGTTTCTCGAGGTCCGGCAGCAGTACCTCAAGTACCGATAGGTGGCGACACCTTCTTGTCCGCCGTAGCGCCTTGCGCGAAGGCGGAAGGTTTGTCGAAGACACAATGGCTCAAGCCACTCGTCTCGACGTCACGCGAACCGAGCTGATCCAGGCGCCGCCCGCGCGTGTGCTGGCTGCGTTCTTCGACGGCAAGGATCTCGCCGACTGGTGGCAGGTCACGCGCTCGGTCACGGTGGCGCGCCCGCTCGGCACCTACGCGATCGAATGGGAGTCGACCGATTTCAAAGACGAGGTGCTCGGCCGTCTCGGCGGCACCTTCCACGGCACCATCATCGACTACCGCCCGAACGGCGCGTTCTTCATCGGCGAAGCGTATTGGCAGCCGCCCGACGGCGAGCCGCTCGGCCCAATGGCGCTCGAGGTCCATTGCCGTCCGCACGGCAACGGCCGCTCGACGATGCTGACGGTGCGGCAGAGCGCCGAGGGCGAAGGGCCGCGGTGGGGGCGCTACTTCGAGATCATGAGCCGTGGCTGGGAATTCGCGCTGCTGGACATGAAGGCATTCATGGAGCGGGAGTCACTGCGCACGAAGACAGGATGAGGACGCCGAGCCGCTGGCTGTTTGGCTTGCTGTTCATCCTCGCGGGCTTGAATCACTTTCGCAACCCAGGCTTCTACATAAACATCATGCCGCCGTACCTGCCATGGCATCGCGAGTTGGTTGCCATCAGCGGCGTGGCCGAGATCGCGCTCGGCGCACTGCTGCTGTTCCGGCGGTGGTCGGTGCTGGCGGGTTGGGGACTCATCACGCTGCTCGTGGCGATATTCCCGGCCAACGTGCACATGGCGATGCATCCGGAGCTCTATCCATCCATCTCGCCAGCGGCGTTATTATGGCGGCTGCCGGTGCAAGGTTTGTTGATCGCGTGGGCGTACTGGTACACGCGCCAACCGCGGTCAACCGGCGGGAGGGTGGCGGTATGAGAGCGCGCGATCGGCTGTTGAACTTCCTCCGCGGGTGGGCGCTACTGACAGCGGCGCTACCGATGCTCATCGTGTATCGCGCTGCGGTCCAGCCGCGATATCAATGGGGCCTCTTCGGGATGTTCGGACAAGGCATCACACCCGGCTATTTCGTCGTCGTGGCCGCCGCGCTGCTGGCGTGGGCCGCGGTGGTGTTCGGCACGCTCCGCAGCCGCGCCGCCGGGCCGTTGTTCGTGGCGCTGAACGCCGTGTGGTTCGCCTCAATCCTCATCGGCGTGATTCGGCAGGGCCAGCGGATGTCCGTTCGCGGCGATGCATTGGGCGCAAACATCAATCTCGCCATCGTGGGCCCAATCCTCTTCGGTGCGCTGCTGATGCTAAGCGCGTATTGGTGGTGGAGGCGTGGGAATGCATCTCCGCCCGCGGTGATTCTGCCCCTTGCACCATGGCGCCGCGTTCTGCTCGGGATTGCCCTGGTGTTGTTGCCGGTGATTGTCGTGCTCTTTGGACTCGGCGACGGCCTGCCGCACACGTGGAAAGACCAATTGGCGGTCGTCTGTGTAATCGTGCAAGTTGTTGCCGTCGGCGCTGCACTTCGGAATTTGTAAGATCCTGTGTCATCTGCGGCCCCGTATCTGTGGCATCTGCGGCGATGAATCAACCCGTAAGGCTCATCCAGTCTCTGCGGCTGTGGGACGTCGTCGCCATGAACATCGTGGCGGTCGTCGGCCTGCGCTGGATCTCGCGCAGCGCCCGGCTCGGCGCGCCATCCGTCACGCTGTGGATCCTGGCGTGCCTCGTCTTCTTCGTTCCGTTGGCCGCGGTGCTGGCCGAGTTGTCGAGCCGGCATCCCGAGCAGGGCGGCATCTACGCCTGGGCGCGGCGTGCCTTCGGTCCCGCGCATGGCTTCGTCTGCGGCTGGTGCATGTGGGTCAACAACCTGTTCTACTTCCCCGCCCTGCTGTTGTTCGCGGCGGCCAACGCGACGCTGGTGTTCGGATCGGGCGGCGCCGCACTCGCAGACAGCCGCCTCTACTCGGTGGCATTCGTCGTCGGCGCCTTGTGGTTCTGCACGCTGCTGAACATCGTCGGCTTCTCCGCCGGCAAATGGCTGCAGCACATCGGCAGCGTCGCGACGTGGATTCCCGCGGCCCTGCTCATCGGCTGCGGTGCGATCGCGTTTGCCACCTTCGGCAGCGCGACCTCGTTCGCGCCGTCGCAACTGATTCCGCACGAAGATCTCTGGACGACGCTGAGCCTGTGGTCGGCAATGTGCTTCGCGTTTTCCGGATTCGAGATCTCGTCGATGGTCGGGCAGGAAGTGCACGACCCGCGCCGCACCATTCCGCGCAGCATCGTCATTTCGGGGATCGCCATCACGGCGATCTACATCCTGAGCTCGGCCTCGGTGCTGGTGGCGGTGCCGGCGAGCGAGCTCGCTGAGCGCAGCGGCATCGCAGACGCCATCGAGTTGATCTCCGGCCGTCTCGGACTCGCCGGCATGGGCGCCTTCATCGGACTGCTGCTCGCCGTGGGAGCCATCGGCGGCACCAGTTCATGGGTGGCCGGCGCCGCGCGCGTGCCGTTTGCCGCCGGCGTGGATGCGGCGATGCCTGCGGCGTTCGCAAAGCTGCATCCCAAGTACCGCACGCCGCACGTGGCGCTGATCGTCCAGGCCTTCGCGGCCACCGCGCTGTTCCTGGCCAGCGTCTACCTGTCGGTCGGCGGCGGGCAGACCTCCATCCAGGAGGCCTACGACATCATGGTGAACCTCACCATCCTGGTGTATTTCATTCCGTATCTGTATCTGTTTGCCGCGTTCATCAAGCTGCGCACGCTCGATCGCGACATGCCGGCCGATCAACACACGATCCGTCTTCCCGGTGGGACGCTGGGCGCGTTCGCGATCGCGGGTTGCGGCCTGCTCGCCACGTTCATCGCGCTGGGCCTCGTGTTCGTGCCGCCGCCCGACACGGCCAACACGGTCAACTACGAAGTGAACTTGATCGGCCAGGCGGCACTGCTGCTCGCCATCGGCATGGGCTTATACCTGTTCGCACGGCGCCGCGCAGCATGACCGAGTCGTCTGATGTGGTGATCGTCGGGGGCGGCGTCGTGGGATCCAGCGCGGCGTGGCACCTCAGGCAGGATGGGTTCACCGGCCGCATCCTGATCGTCGAGCGCGATCCAACTTACCAGCGCGCGTCGTCGTTTCTCGCCATGGGCGGCATTCGCCAGCAATTCTGCACCCCGGTCACCCTGCAGATGGTGCAGTTCAGCGTCAGGCTGTGGAAGACATTCGATCAGCAACTCGGCACGCCCGACACACGCCCGCGCGCGTGGTTCCGGCAACGCGGTTATCTCTTTCTCGCGAACGCGGCAACGTCGGCGGCGTTGATGAAGCGCTATGAAGAAGAGCGCCGTGCCGGCGCCACCGTGCAGTTGCTCTCGGTCGATGAGATCCGTCAGATCGCACCCGACCTGTATCTCGACGATATCCTGTTCGGTGTCCTTGGTCCGGACGACGGGTATGCGAATCCGCGCGAGGTGCTGTTCGGCTTTCGTCGAAGCGCCGAGGCGGCTGGCGCCGAATACCGTGTCGACGACGTGGTCGGTATCGAGCACGCGGGCGGACGAGTGATCGGCGTGAAGCTCGCCAGCGGCGGCACGGTATCCACTGCCATCGTCGTCAATGCTGCCGGACCGTGGGCGGGCCGCGTCGCCGCGATGGCGGGCCTGCGCGTGCCCGTCGAGCCAATGCGGCAAATGCTGTTTCGGTGCGTGCTGCCTGAACGATGGCCGTACCGGTTCCCGATGCTGATCGATCCCGGCGGCGTGCATTGGCGTCACGACGATCCGGTTGGGCCACACGACCGCGACGCCATCATCGTTGCGTTCACGAATTGGAACGAACGGACGGGCGAGAACCTCGCGCCAGATGACGCGCGCTGGGCGCGCGATTTCCATCCCGCGATGGTGCGACGTCTACCTGCGTTGAAAGACGTCACCGAGGTCACGAGCTGGGCCGGCCTCTACGAGATGACACCGGACCATAACCCGGTGCTGGGATTTCATCCCGCGCTCGAAGGCCTGATCTTCGCCAACGGCTTCAGCGGACACGGCCTGATGATGTCGCCCGCGACCGGGAAGATCGTCAGCGAGCTCGTCAGGACGGGCCGCTCCACGATGTTCGATATCGGGATCTTCGCGCCAGACCGCTTCGATCGCGGAGCACTGGTGCATGACGCAGCGACGATCTGACGCAGAGGCGGGTCTTCCGCCTCCGCTAAACTAAAGCTACGGCGGACCACCGTAGCCTGGGCGAAGGTGGTTAGACCCGCCTGATGCGGACGAAGTTCGCGCCGCCTTTGTCCAAATCGGCTGACGTGTTAACGAAGACCAGCGTGGCGTTTTCCGGTGCGGCCGATCGTTGGGCGGCGCTTTCGACCACGCGCGTGATCACCGTTTCGATGTCGCCCGACAGATCGCACACCATCGGCACGACACCGCGCCACAAGCTCAGCCGGCGGGCCACCTCGGCGCGGTCGGTTGCCGCCAGTATTGGCGCGTGCGGCCGGATCGCCGACAGCCGCTTTGCGGTCTTACCTTCCCGCGTGACCGCGACGATCGCATGCGCCTCGGCCCGATCCGCCAGCATGACGGCGGCCTCGCTCAGCGCCCGCATGTGGTTCACCTTCTCCAGGCTGCTGCGCCGATCGATCCACGGCGGCGCCATTGATTCGGCATCGCGGATGATCGCGTCGAGCACCTCGACCGAGCGCACCGGATAGAGACCCGTCGCCGTTTCTCCCGACAGCATGATCGCGTCCGCCCCGCCGTCGACCGCGCCGGCGGCGTCGCTGGCTTCCGCCCGGGTCGGCCGCGGCTCGAGCCGCATCGATTCCAGCACCTGGGTGGCGACGATGGCGGGCACGCCGCGGGCGCGTGCCTTTCTGAGAATCTCCTTCTGCACGCGCGGGACGCGCTCGAGCGGAATCTCGAGACCGAGATCGCCGCGCGCCACCATCACCGCGTCGCTCGCTTCGATGATCGCGTCGAGGTGATCGATGGCTTCGGGACGCTCGAGCTTGGCGACGATCGCCACCTTGGGCGATCCGGAATCGACGATCAAGGCGCGGACGCGCGTGATGTCTTCGGCGGTTTGCACGAAGCTGACCGCGACCAGGTCGACGCCGAGAGCCAGGCCAAACGCGAGGTCGCTGCGGTCCTTGTCGGTCAAGCCCGATTGCAGCGGCACGTGGGGGGCGTTGATCCCTTTGTGTTCGCCCAGGTCGCCGCCGTCGAGCACGCGCGTGTGAATTTCCGTGGCGCTGGCCGACTCCACCACCAGCTCGATCTTCCCATCGCCCAGCAACAGGTGATCGCCCTTCGACACTTTGGTGGCCAGCTCGGCGTAGGTTGTCGAAACGCGTCCGGCACGGCCGACTTCGTCGCCGACCGTGATGACCAGCGCATCGCCGGCGCGCAACGGAATCGGCGTCCCGCCCTCGAGGCGGCCGGTCCGGATCTTCGGCCCGCTCAAGTCCTGCAGGATGGCGACGTGGCGATCCGCGCGCTTGGCGGCCTCGCGCACCTGGTGAAAGCGGCCGGCGTGATCCGACTGGGTGCCGTGAGAAAAATTGAGGCGGATGATGTCGACGCCAGCGGCGATCAGCGCGTCGAGCACCGCGGGCTCGCTGCTGGCCGGTCCGACGGTGGCGATGATTTTCGTGTGCCGCACGATTCCAGGTTATTCAGAAGGCGAGCGCGTTGTCGACGGTGGCGATCAGTAACTCGACGGTGAAGGGCTTCGACAGGAACCTGTCCCTGCCGGGGTGGCGGCTGGAATCGCGCGCAAAGGCCGACATGAACACCACGCGGATATCCGGGGCGATCTTCCGCGCTTCGGCGGCCAAGTCGTAGCCGTCCATCTCAGGCATGACGATGTCGACGAGCAGGAGCGAGATGGCTGGGCGGCTGTTGAGCGCGGTGAGAGCCGCCAGCGGACCGACGGCCGTCACCACCTCTCGTCCGCTGCGCATCAGCGCACGCTGGATGAACTCGCGCATCCCCGGCTCGTCCTCGACGACCAACACCCGCACCTTCGCCGTCGCCTCACTACCGGCCGGGGCCAGATCGACCGGCGTTGCCAGGAATGGAACCGGGACGGCGCCGACCGCGATCGTCTCGGTGCGCCGTTGCTGTCGCACGGCTGTGGCGTGCTCGAGCTCCATCGCACGGACCGTGGCCTGAGCCGCGCGGGCGCGTACTGTGGCGAACCGCGCCACCGCGATTGCCGTCACCGTGACGGCGCTGAGCACGCCGAGCAGCAGAGGATCGATCCACATGCCTTTTACTCGGCCGAGGCCGGAACCGCGCCGGTGCTGATGCGATCGCGTCCGTCGCGTTTCGCCTGGTATAACGCGGCGTCTGCCCGCTCAATCAATGCGGTGATGCCCAGTTCGTCGCCGCCGGCGGTGACCACGCCGATGCTGAGGGTGACCGGAAAGGTTCGGTCACCCGCCACCATCGCGAGCGTCCGCATCGCCTTCCGGACCGACTCGGCCACGTGGAGCGCCCCGTCGAGCGGCGTGTCGGGCAGCACGATCAGGAACTCGTCGCCGCCGTAGCGGCACCGCACGTCCGTGCTCCGCCCCACGCGCGACAGCTGCACGCCGACGGCGCGGAGCAAATCGTCGCCGCGCAGGTGGCCCAGCTCGTCGTTGATGGCCTTGAAGTGATCGATGTCGAACATGAGGATCGACAGCGGTTGCCGCGACCTGCGTGCCAGGCGCAGCTCGCGGTCCAGCGCCTCGAGCCCGTAGCCGCGGTTGACGCAGCCGGTGAGGTGATCGCGGAAGCCTTGTTCGCGGGTCTCGATCAGTAACTGGACGTTTCTGATGGAAATCGCGATGAGGCCGGCGACGACGCCGAGCGCCTTCCGGTGATTGCCGGCAACCGCGGCGCCGTCGTGAATGCCCAGCACGCCCACCACCACGCCGCCCGCGACCATTGGAAAACACAAGCCGTCGGCCACGACCAGGCCCTCGAGGGTGTTCTCGATCAGGTTGTCGTGGGAAAGCGTGCGATCGGCCATCGCTTCGAGGTCTTCGAGTGGCCGCCCGCGGAGCGCGTTGGTGTCTTGTCCGATTGTTTCCCAGGTATCGTTTCGGCGTGCCAGCACCCAGAACTCGCGTTCGCCGGTAAAGGTGGGCAGGTGCCGCCACCAGACGTGCTGGAGCGTGGCGAGATCGAGCGCGTTGGACAAGGCCTGGCCGAACGCGACCAGCCGCTCCAGCTCCGCAGCGCGCAGCCGGGCCTGCGCCGCCTCGGCCGCGACGAACGCCGCCTCGGCCCTGGAGCGTTGGCGCTTGCGGGCCTCATGAAAAATGAAGACGCCGATGAAGATCGTCAGTGCCGGCAACAGGTCGACGTCGTACCGCTCCTGGATGTCCCCCGCTGCATCCCACACCACACGCAGTGGCCGCTGAAACACGACAACAGTGCCGGCAATGAGGCCGACGACGAGCGACGCGTCGTTGCGGGTGATAAGGCGCAAGTTGATCCTGACTGAAAGTCCTCAGGCCAGACTACTCAACCTGTAGCGCCGGCAGTGTGCAATCGGGGACAGCCTGCGCTTGCGTCCAGGCGGGTCTAAAGACCCGCCTCTACATCAGATCGCGCAGCCTGAACCGCCGCGGTCGGCAGGCCGCCGGCCACGCTTCCGTTCCCCGGGTCGCGCCTTCGATGCGCCGCCAGATCTCATAGCCATCGGTGCCGGCTTCGATGGCGTCGCGGGTCCTGATGTACTGATCGATCGGACGGGCGTAATCCCGGAAATGTTTTTCGTCCACATCCCAGGTGTAGCCGTAGACCACGTACTTCGGCGGGTGCTGATCGAGCTTCGCGAGAATGCAGGGGTACGCCTCCGGATCCTCGAACAACATGAAATCCACCCGCGTCGGATTCGATCGGTCGGCCAGAAAGTAGAACCCCGCCCTCACCGCGCGCGGCGGCGTTCGCCGTCGACGAGCTCAAACGCGGCAACCTGTAATCATGGAGCGACCGGTGGATCAGCAGACCTCAGGGATCACGCGCCGCGAAGTCATGCAGCGGGTGCCGGCGTTGCTGGGTGGCGCCGCGCTGGCGGGCGGCGACAGCCTGCCTATTCCGAGCCGTCGCAGCAGGTGTTTCGCAACGGCATGCGGCAACTGGACGAGGCCTGCCAGAGAGCGCACAACGTGTCGGGCGATGCGCTACCTCGAAACGCCGGGTCGTTTCGACCCGTGCGCGCCGCACGCGGCGGGCGACAAGTCCTGGGCGTCGCACGCCTGACGCGCAGGTGGCAGTCGGTGCTAATATGCTCGCACTTGGAGGGGAGTCACATGGCGCTTTCACGTCGCGATTTCGTTCGGAGGCTTGGGGTCGGCGGGGTCGCGGTGGCCTCGGCGTCTCACATCATCGGCTACGGCCGTGAAGAACTATTGGCGTTCACGGGCGACGCCCAAGGGCAGCGCGAGGGCCGGCCGGCTGGCGCCCCCGTCGCCATTCGCCTCAGTAGCAACGAGAACCTCAGGGGGCCAAGCCCCAAGGTGCTCGAAGTCCTGCGGTCGCACCCGTCGAAGGATCTGGGCCTCGGCTATCCGCCACCCAACGTCAGCGGGTTTGTGGACGCCTGCGCGGCCATGGACGGCGCGAAACCGAACAACGTCATCATCTCGACCGGTTCGGGCGAAATCCTCACCGCGGCAGTCATGGCGTACTGCAACGGCGACAAGTCGCTCGTGACAGGTGATCCGTCATACGGGTCCCCGGCCCAGACCGCCCAGCGCATCAAGGCGCCCGTGAAGTTCATCGCCGTCGATCCGAAGTCGCTGGCGCTCGATCTCGAGGGCATGATCCGCGCCTCGATCGGCGCGGGCCTCGTGTTCCTCTGTAACCCCAACAATCCGACGTCGACGGTACAAACGTCGGCGGACGTCGAGCAGACCGTGCGCACGATCAAGCAGCGCTCGCCGGAGACCGGCATCCTGATCGACGAAGCGTATCTCGAGTACGCGACGAAGCCGGGCGCGTTCACGATGGCGAAGCTGGCGCTCGAACTGCCCGGCGTGTTCATCTCCCGCACCTTCTCCAAGGCGTACGGCATGGCCGGCATGCGCCTGGGCTATGCGATTGGCCAGCCCGAGACCGTGAGAAAAGTCGGCAATGCGTGGGGCCTCGGCAGCATCAACGAGCTGCAGGCGGTCGCCGGCATCGCGGCGCTGAACGACAAGGCGCACATACAGTGGGAGAAGATGGAGAACAAGCGCGTGCGCGACTGGACGCAGGGGCAGTTCAAGGCGATGGGCTTCGAGTCGCCGGGCTCCGACACCAACTTCATCTTCGTGAATATTCGACGGCCCGCCGTTGAATTCCGCGATGGCTGCCGCGCGCAGGGCGTTGCTGTCGGCCGCGACTTCCCGCCGATGGAGAAAACCTACGCCCGCATCTCGCTCGGCAGAATGGAAGACATGGAGAAGGCGATGGTGGTGTTCAAGAACGTGCTGGGTAAAGCCTGATCAAAGTTGAAAGTTGAAAGTTGAAAGTTCAAAGTTTCGGTTTGAAGTTCAGTTTTAAGTTTGAAGTTACGCGCGCGCTCGTAACTTCGAACTGAAACTTTGAACTGAAACTTCCAACTTCCAACTTTCAACTTTCAACTTTCAACTTACCAAGCTACTGCCCCAAAACGAGCTTGCGCCGGTCGTCGAGTAAGTAGGCGCGAAGCGCCGCCACGGCCTGCTTGTCGAAACTCTCCGCGACATCGAAGCGCGGCGGCGTCCAAGTTGTCGCTTGAGGCGGGACTTGAGACACGATAGGATTCCCGGGCGCTCAACGAAATGCCGCTGTCAACTGGAGTACGCCTCGGCTCGTACACGATCGAAGCGATGCTCGGCGCGGGCGGCATGGGCGAGGTGTACCGTGCCCGCGACACTCGCCTCAATCGCACCGTCGCGGTCAAGGTTGTCCCGGCCGATTTCTCGAACGATCCGGAATCACGCCATCGCTTCGAGCGTGAAGCGCGCGCCATTGCCGCCCTGAATCATCCGCATATCTGCACGCTGTATGACGTCGGCAGCCACGACGGGATCGATTTTCTCGTCATGGAGTATTTGGCAGGCGAGACCCTGGCCGCGCGTCTCGTCCGGGGCCCGCTTCCAGCCCACGAGGCAATCCGCTATGCGATCGAGATAGCGTCCGCGCTGGATCGGGCGCACCAGGCCGGTATCATCCATCGCGATCTCAAACCCGGCAACATCATGCTCACCGAGCAGGGCTCGAAGGTGCTCGACTTCGGACTGGCCAAACTCACCGACGGTGAGGTGGACGTGACTCGAACCGCCGACGGCACGGTGGTCGGCACCGCAGCCTACATGTCGCCGGAGCAAGCCGACGCCAAGCCGCTGGATCCGCGGTCGGACGTGTTCAGCTTCGGCGCCGTCTTGTATGAGATGCTTGCGGGTCGCCGGGCGTTCGGCGGCGAGACGATCGCCCAGATTCTCGCGGCGGTGCTGCGCGACGAGCCGCCGCGCCTGCCGGTGCCGGCGGCGCTCGACAGTCTCGTGCGGCGATGTTTGGCGAAGGAGTCGTCGCAGCGGTTCCCGTCGATGGCGGAGGTGAAGGCGGCTCTGGAAGGCGCGGCCACTGCGCCCGACCAAGAGACGCCCTCGATCGCGGTGCTGCCGTTCGCGAACATGAGCTCCGATCCGGAGAACGAATATTTCAGTGACGGCCTGGCGGAAGAGATCATCAACACGCTGACAGCCGTCGAGGGCCTCCGTGTGGTGGCGCGCGCGTCGTCATTTTCATTCAAGGGGAAACGCGCGAATATCAGCGAGATTGCGAGCCAACTGAACATTCGGCACGTGCTCGACGGAAGCGTTCGCAAGGCAGGCAATCGCGTCCGCGTGACCCTGCAATTGGTCGATGCGTCGAATGGCTATCAGCTCTGGTCCGAGCGCTACGACCGCGAGCTGGCTGACATCTTCGACGTACAGGACGAGATCGCGCGCTCGATCGTTCAGCGATTGAAAGTTGCGCTCGGCGGCGCTGGCTCGAGGTTCGTGAAGGTCGCCACCAGCAACATGGAGGCGTATCAGCTCTACCTGAAGGGCCGCGCGATGCTTTACAAGCGCGGTCCTTGGATCCGGCCTGCCCTCGAAAGCTTCCAGCAGGCTCTCGCTCTCGATCCCGACTACGCACAGGCTTGGGCGGGCGTTGCCGACGCGCACACGCAGGCCTGCTTTGGCGGCTACCTCCGGCCGCGGGACACGATGCCGGCGGCGCTCGATGCCGCAACACGTGCCGTGACCGGCGACCCAACCTCGGCAGAGGCACACAGCGCGCTGGCCTGCGTGTCGCTGATATGGGAACGGGACTTTCCGAAAGCCGAGCGCGAGTTTCGCGAAGCGCTCAGGTTGAACCCGCAGTACATACAGGGACGTTGCTGGTACGGGCTGTTCTTTCTTCATTGGGGCGTGTTGCGCAGTGAGGAGGGTCTCGCGGAACTGTGGCGCGCATTCGCGATCGATCCATTGTCTGCGTACACGTCGGGGGTGCTGTCGTTCGGTCTCTCTGGAGTGAGACGCTTCGACGAGGCTATTGCCCAAGGGCGTTCCGGCGTTGAACAGGATCCGGACTCGTTAGTCGCACAAATCGCATTCGGAATGGCCTATCACTGGAACGGACAGCACGACGAATCGATCGCCGTGCTCGAGCCGATCTACACGAGGACTTCGCACCCGTGGGCAGTGTTGGGGATCGTCCCGTCGTACATCAAGGTGGGGCGTAACAAGGACGCGCTGAGCGTCTACGAGAAGTTCCTCGATCGCCAGACGCGCGAGTACGTCCCGCCGTTCATTCTTGCCTTGTGCGCAGCCACGCTTGGCGATCTCGACGCAGCGTTTCGGCACTGCGGTGAGGCCATCGAGGAGCGGGACCTGCAGTTTGCCGCGTGGCATGCGTGGTGGCCGGAGTTCGAGCCGCTGCGCTCGGATCCGCGCTTTGCCGACATTCGCCGGCGCTTCAACGCGCCACGGCTGGCGTAGCCGCGTTACCAATCGCTCGGCCGCGCTATTGGCCCTGCGCGAGCTTTCGGCGCTCGTCGAGCAGGTAGGCTCGAAGCGCCGCCACCGCCTGCTTGTCGAAATTCTCCGCTACATCGAAGCGCGGCATGCCCCGCTCCACCAACACACCGTCGAGCAGGATCTTCTCGAGATTTGCATAGACGCCGGCGGTTGAGGTCCTCAGATCGGGCAGGATCGTGTTGCTGCCGTGACAGCGCACGCAGTAGGTGGCGTAGAGCTTTGCGCCCGCCGCGATTTCCTCCGGCCTCGCACTGCTTGCGATCGCGGTGACGCGACGTGGCCGCGGCTTCGTCGGCAGTGCCGTCGTCCCGCCGAGCGCAAAGGTCATCAGCCGTCCAAACGTGCGTGTCTTGCGGGCAAACGCGCCGCCCCAGCCCGCCATCACCGAGACGTACTGTTTGCCGGCGATCTCATAGGTGATCGGCGGCGCCATGATGCCGGTGCCGACCCAGGCGGACCACAGCTTCTGCCCGTCGCTCGCGCGATAGGCGAAGAAGTCGCCTGCGGCCGTGCCCTGGAACACGAGGTTGCCTGCCGTCGCCAGCGTGCCGCCGTTCCAGTAGCCGCCATACTCGACCGTCCAGCGCGGCTTGCGCGCGATCGGATCCCAGGCAATCAAGCGTCCCTTGTAGGGCACGTCGTACTGCTCGCTGTTGCGGCCGATCGGCGCGATCCCAAGGTTCCATTCGAGCGGCTTCATCTGGAAATTCGTCGGCTGCTCGAAGTAGCGGCCGTTGTCCTGCGCCGGCAGGTAGACCAGGCCGGTGCGCGGACTGAACGACATCGCCTGCCAGTTGTGCCCGCCGAGCGGGCCCGGCCGGATGTAGGCGCCCTTGGTTAAGAAATCGGACCCCGGGATCTCCACGGGCCGGCCCGTCTTCATGTCGACGTGCGAGGCCCACGTCACGGTCACGTACGGATCCGCAGAGATCAATTCTCCGGTGGCGCGATCGAGCACATAGAAGAACCCGTTCTTCGGCGCCTGCATGATCACCTTGCGCATGCGGCCGCCGATCGCCAGATCGGCCAGCATCATCGGCTGCACCGCGGTGTAGTCCCACGTGTCTCCCGGCGTGGTCTGGTAATGCCACTTCAGCTCGCCGTTATCGGGATTGATGGCGAGAATCGACGCGAGGTAGAGATTGTCGCCGCCGCCGGGGCTGCGCACCTGGCGGCTCCACACCGATCCGTTCCCCGTTCCCACGTAGAGAAGATTGATCTCCGGGTCGTAGACGATCGAATCCCATACCGTCCCGCCGCCGCCGTACTTCCACCAGTCGTTACCCTTCCACGTCGGCAGGGCCGCCTCGAGCGCCTGTGACTCCTGCGGCTTGGACGGATCGCCCGGCACCGTGTAGAAGCGCCACGCCAGCTTGCCGGTCTCGGCGTCGTAGGCGGAGACATAACCGCGCACGCCGTACTCGGCGCCGCCGTTGCCGATGATCACCTTGCCCTTGGCGATGCGCGGCGCGCCGGTGATGGTGTAGGCCTGCGTTTGATCGACGGTGGTCGTTTGCCACGCGCTCTTCCCGGTCTTCGCATCGATCGCGATCAGCCGGCCATCAAGCGCGCCGAGATAGACGCGCCCCTTGTAAAACGCGGCACCACGGTTGACCACGTCGCAACACGCCAGCGCGTCGTACTTGCGGTGCACCTCGGGGTCGAACTTCCAGAGCTCCTTGCCGGTGCGCGCGTCGATCGCATAGACGACGCTCCACGATCCGGTGGTGTACATCACGCCGTCAATGACGAGCGGCGTCGCCTCGAGGCCGCGATCGGTCGCCGTTTCGAACGACCACGCCAGCCCCAGCTTGGCGGCGTTGGCGTCGCTGATCTGATCGAGCGGGCTGAACCGCTGCTCGTAGTAGGTCCGCCCGTACGACAGCCAGTCCCCTCGCCGCGAATCCGCTCCCACCAATGCCCCATCGTCCACGGGAACGGGAGCCGGCGGCTGTTGCGCGGAGACGAGCGCGACGAACCCGACGGCGAGAGCGGCGATGCCTCCGATGCGCATGCGAAACATATGTAACCTCGGGGCCGATTGTCGTGCCTTCCGCGAGGTCGAATCAAGATGTTTGAATCGCGGCGTCATTAGCCCGCGTCTTTACGTAGAATCGCAGTCGTGGACGACGACACCCCGGCGATTGCGGACGGCGAAGCTCACAGGGTTGATCCTCGATCGATTCGCGTGCAACAGCTCGGCGGCTGGATCTTCACCGCGGTGATCGCCGCTGGCTCCCTCATCGGTTTGGGCGTTGGTCTGTTTACCGGCGACGATATGCCGGACTGGCTGCGGCGCATGCTGCCGTGGCTCTGGCTGACCGCCATCATCCTGATGGCATGGCACGCGCACTGGTGGCCCAGGCGCGCGTACGAGCACACCTCATACCGCGTCGATCCCCAGGGCATCGAGATCCAGAAGGGCGTCTACTGGCGCGTGACGATCAACGTCCCTCGCTCCCGCGTGCAGCACATCGACGTGTCGCAAGGCCCGCTCGAGCGCCGTTACGGGCTCGGCACGCTCGTGATCTATACCGCCGGCACCGACCATGCGAAGGTGGACCTCGCCGGACTGGAGCACGGCGTGGCCCTGCGCCTTCGCCAGCAACTCCTCCCATCCGGGGACGCCGATGCCGTCTGAGCAGCGCCTTCATCCGGCCACGCTCTTATTCGACATTGCGAAGCACGTCCGCCGCTTCGCGGTTCCGGGAGTGTTGGTCTTGTTCGGCGCCTCGCAATCGTCCGGGGGTCCGGGCGGCATGTTCGGCCGGGTGCCCGCCGGCTGGGAAGGGTGGCTGCTGGTGCTGCTGGTGCCCGCCGTGGCGGCCAGCGTGCTGCGCTACCTGACATTCCGGCTCCATTACGACACGCGCGAGCTCGTCATCCGCTCCGGCCTGCTGTTTCGCAATGACCGCCACGTGCCCTACGCGAAGATTCAGAATCTCGACGCCGTGCAGAACGTCTTTCACCGCCTGTTGGGCGTGGTCGAGATTCGCGTCGAAACGGGCGGCGGCAAAGACGAAGAGGCCCGGCTGAGCGTGTTGCCGATTGCGGCCTTCGACGAAATGCGGCGGCGCGTGTTCGAGGGGCGATCGGCGGAGCCGGTCCCGTCAACCACGGACCAAGCGGTACATCCCACGGCGGACACCGCGCAACAAACGCTGCTGCACTTGCCGCTTCGCGAGCTGCTGCTGTGCGGGTTCCTCGAGAACAAGGGAATGATCCTGATCGGCGCCGCGTTCGGCGTCGCCTGGGAAACCGGCCTTCTGAGCGGACTCTCGGATCCGTTCTTCGACGCGGAAACGTTCGGCCGTGTTTTTTTCCGCGACGTCGCGCGGGGTCTCTTCGCGGGCGAGGGGCTGCCGCTCGCGGCCATCACGGTGGTGCTGGTGGGACTGCCGGCGTTGCTGCTGTTGGTCCGGATGGTGTCGATGGCCTGGGCGTTCCTGCGGCTGTACGACTTCCGTCTGACCCGGGTTCGCGAAGACCTGCGCATCGAGTTCGGCCTGCTCACACGTGTGGCTGCCACGATCCCGATCCGCCGCGTGCAGACCATCACGATTCACCAGGGTCCCTTGCACCGTTGGTTGGCACGCGCGTCGGTTCGCGTCGAGACCGCCGGCGGCGCTGGTGCGGGATCCAAGGGCCCGCGAGATCGCCAGTGGCTGGCACCGCTGATTCGCCTGCCGGCGCTGCCGGATTTGCTCGAGCAGATCGTACCCGGATTCGATCTCAACGCCGTGACGTGGCAACCCGTGCACCCTCGCGCTTTCCGGCGCGCCGTGAAGCCGGGACTCGCCATCGCGGTCGGCGTCGCGGTCACCTGGTTCGTCACCATCGGGCCGGGCGCCATCCCCGTGCTGCTGCTGTCGGTGGCGTGGGCGTCCATCGCGGCTCGCCAGTACATCAGGCATCTGCAGTGGGCGGAGCACGACGAAGTGGTGCTGCTACGCAGCGGCTGGATCTGGCGGCAGCAGACCCTGGCGAGGGCCAACAAGATTCAGTCGGTCAGCTTTCGCCAGTCCCCATTCGATCGGCGGGCGGCGATGGCGCGCCTCCGGGTCGATACCGCGGGCGCCGCCGTCACGTCGCATCGCGTCGACATCCCGTACCTGGACAGCACCGTGGCGACGGGCCTCGCAGGCCGCCTGGCGGCCCAGGCGGCTTCCACCGCATTCAAGTGGTGATTCAGTCCGGGCGCCCGGGCCAGGGAGCGGCCCAGCCCGCCGAGAACACAACGCGCTCGTCGCGAAGACCGCGGGCCAGGTCGGCGCGCAAGGTGCCTGCGGCCCCCGGTAGCGCCAATCGAACACCCGTCCCCACATCGACGTGGATTGGCGCGCGATTGTCGTCGCGGAGGCGGTGCCGGGCAGTGGCGGTATCGGCAAACGCAGCGAGGCTAAGCGCTGCACCCAACAAGGTCCGCAGCGGATGTCGATACTCGATGGTGGCGTGTGCCAGCCGGCGGCCGAGTACAGGTCCGCTGACGACGCCCTCGTTGAGAAGAGGATGAGCGCGCAGGAGCGGCACCCGGGCATGTCCCGTTCCGGCACCCGGCCACAGGTCGAACGGGGCGGCCACGCTCGCGGCTTCGAGGCCGGCGACGATCGTCCACGAAGCGCGGTCGAATTGACGAGTCGATCGCCACGCGGACGACAGTCCCGCCCTGCCGAATCGTGCCGCCTGCCCTGAGCGAGGCGGCGACTCGTCGTTGCCGGCGAGTCGAAGGGTCGATCCCAGCGGCGCCCATGCTGCGGCATCAGCACCGATCGACACGCGATCGTCGGCGAGGCGAACGTCGACGGCCCCGTTAGCTGAGACGTGACTGTCGTGTGCCCATCGATCCAGGGCGACGCCTGCTCGCCATCGAATGCTGGTCGTCGCCCAGTCGGCGACCGTCACTCCGCCGCGGCGGCGTTCGATCCTGGAGATCTCGGGCGTCGCGTATGACGGCCGCTCCCACGATCCTTCAATCGTCGTGACTCCAGGCAGCCATGACACGGCCGGTACAGCCAGGGCGAGGGCGACCCGGGGGCGAGACTCCCACCATCGCCACGCGACCGTCAACAACTCGCCGCTTCCCGTCGGCGACGCGACATCGATCTGGAGTTCCCGGTGCAGCCACGCCTTGACCGCCGTCGCTGCGATGGGCACAACTCCGCGCGGCACGACGGGACGTTCCACCACGACCGCTTCTAGTTGCGCGAGCCCTCCGGCGAGAGGCTGGTAACTAAGCCGGGTCAGGGCCGCACTGGGAAGCTCGTGCAGCCGGCGCGCGGCGCGGCCGAGTCTCGCCGTCGTCAAGAGCTCGCGGGGATGCAGATCGATGAGACCGATCACCACAGGTTGGCGTGTGCGATCGAGCCCTTTCACCTGCACTAGATCGATCGGCGGCCGGCCAATCCGGTTCCAGGCGCCGAGGGCCGCATCGGGCTGGTCGTTGAGGAAGCGGCTCGTGGCGAGCAGATTCCATCCTTCTGTGTCAGCCGGATCGAGCCGCGCCGCATGCTCCGCAAGATCACTTGCTTCGGCCCAGCGCGACTGCAGAAACCGCACCCCGGCAAGCTCGCGCCATGCAGCGGGATCCTCCGGGCAGAGCTCGGTAGCGGCAACCAGTCCCGTCCCGGCCGCGGTGACGTCCGTGCGCGAGAGCTCGACTAGATTCTGAATCAGCGGCCCGCACGTGCCGGTTGCGCGCCGCACATCGGTTGTTGTGAGAGTGGCGGAAGCCGTAGGCGCAGTGGCGCCGTCCTCACTCGGCAGGAGCAGCAGGGCCCACCGCCCTGCCGCAGCCCATTCGCGATCGAACTCGGCCTGCGGCATCACCCGAAACGGCGCGCGCGCCGGGTCGTGCACGATCACCTGTGAGCCGGTCCAGGCCACGATCACGATGTAGTGATAGCGGTTCGGGCTCACTTCGATCAGGGCCACAATCGGGCGGCCCTGATCGATGTGTCCTCGAATCCATGGGCCGGCCGCGTCGGTGCCGGCCGCGACCGGAAACGACCGCCATCCCCGGCGGGTCACCTCCGCGACGAGTACGTCGGTACGGATCCCGGACGCGCTGCGATCGACGAGCCCGGCAAAATCTTCCGGATAGACCTGGCGCTCGCCCCAGTACCGCAACACCATTGCCGCCGCCGCGCCGCCGCACAGGTCTTCGGTCTGCGGAAGATACGGCACGTCGAGCAGGCGTGTGCTTCCACCCGGATCGCCGGCATGGGTCGCCGCGAGGTTCCCGGCGTGACTGGAACCCGCGGCGGCCGGCGCGCACACGAGCAGTGCGGCCAGCGCAACCGCCGCTGATCCCGCACCGCGAGCCATGCGGCGAGCGATGATAGCGTGCCCTACTTGACGAGCAGGATCACGATGATCAGCAGCAGGAGCAACGTCGTCACCGAGATGACGATCGTGTTCGCGCCGCCGGCGAGGGCGTTGGCCTCGACGGCACTGGCGTGCTGCGCCAGCGTATTCAGCTCGGCACCCGACAGTGTCTGTACCGCCGAACTGGCCTGCTCGACGCTCAGTCCCAGGCTGGCGGCGACTTCGCGCGCGTCAGAGCGATCCAGCACCCGGCGCACGAGGTCGCGCTGCGCGGTCTCGGATGCCGCCTTGTTGACGAGCGCCTGATTCAAGAGCGCGGCGTCGACGACACGGGACTGCTGAGCAAACGCCGGCGTAGAGATGAGAAATGCCGGAAGTAGAAAGAGCGTCACGATCTGTTTCGGGATTCGCATCGAGTGCCTCCAGAGTCAACTATCCCCAAAGCGACCCAAAACAGCAACCTCAGCGCTTCAAGCGCGGGATGAACTTGGTGAGGCCCTGGATGGGTCCGACCTCGCCGCCATAGACGTTGCCCTGCGCATCGACCGCGACGCCTTCGCCCATCGATCCATATCCGCCCATGCCGGATGGATTCTTCGAGACATGCTCGGGCACGAAGTACCACACCTCGCCGGTGCGCGCGCTGCCGACGCGGAGTCCCTTGCGCCAGCCGGGGTTGTAGTTGTCGTCAGACTCTGAGTCGATCGCATAGAGCACATCGTTGCGATCGATGTAGAGCCCGCTGATGCGGCTGAACTGATACCAGGTGTCGAGGTGCTTGCCCTCCTGATCGAAAATCTGAATGCGGCGGTTGCCGCGATCCGCCACGAACAGCCGGCCCTTCGAGTCCATCGCAAGCGAATGGGGTCCGCGGAACTGGCTCGGGCCGTAGCCGTACGACCCAAAGGTCTTGATGAACTTTCCGTCGGGGGCGAACTTCGAGATGCGTCCGATCGCGCCGGGGCCGCCGGCGGCGTCGAGAAACTGTGCGCCGTGCGCTTCGGCTACGAAGATGCTGCCATCGGGCGCGACCAGCACGTCGTTCGGCTCCGTGAACTTCGCCGGTGGATCGCCGGCTTCTCCCGGCGTGCCGAGCGTCAGGAGCACCTTGCCCTGCGGGCTGAACTTGATGACCGTGTGTCCCTTGCCCTTCGCATCCGGAAACTGCTTCAGCTCGCCTGCCGTCGCCGAGCGCGCATCAGCCACCCACACATTGCCCTGCTTGTCGACGTCCATGCCGTGGGGCCAGAGAATCTGACCGGCCCCGAAACTCTGCACGACCTTCCCGCTCGGATCGAGCTTGACGATCGGGTTGACGGTGGAGCCGGCGCACGAATTGGTGCCACAGCGGTCGCCCGCCCAGATGTGCTTGCCGTCGGGATCGACGTGAATCGCGCTGACCGATCCCCACTTCCGGCCGTCGGGCAGCGTGCCCCAGTTCCGCACAGTCTCGTACGGATTGGGCAGGTTGTTGATCGGCGTCACCTTGGCGTGCTCGGGCGGACCCGACGAGCCGCGTGGCGGCCCTGCTGGTGCTTGTGGCGGCGGAGCCGGCGCTTGCGCGATGAGGATTGCGGAGACGAGAGCAGTGTAGGCGACGGACGTGAGCCACGTTTTCATCAGATACCTCGCGTGGCGGCATTGTGCTTGGCGGGCCGCACTGAATCAAGCCCGAGATCCGACGCGCTCGGGCGTGAAGGGCACCTGCCGCAAACGCACGCCCATCGCGTCGAAGATCGCGTTGCCGATGGCGGCGGGCGTCACGGTGATCGACGTCTCGCCTGCACCATTCGCTTCGGCATCCATGGTGTTGATGAGCACGGTCTCGATCGCCGGCACCCTGAAACCCACCGGGAAGGTGCGGTACGTGCGCCAATCGACCGACGTCACTTTCTCAGCGTCCCACGTCACCTCCTCGAACAGCGTGCGGCTGAGGCCGTGAAGGGCGCCGCCTTCGGCCTGGTTGCGTAGGCCGTCGGGGTTGGAGATGGGGCCGCAGTCGAGAGCCATCGTCAGGCGCTTCACGTCGACGGCGCCGGTGTCGAGGTGGATGTCGACTTCGGCGACCATGGCGCAGTAGCCGTTGTCGCCTTCGTACAAGACGCAAGCGATGCCGCGGCCGGAGACGATGCGGGAAGCGGCGGAGCTCGAGTTCCGCCCGACATCAGAGCGCGCCGGTGACGGTCGGGTTTGCCAGTGTGCGGCTTTCGCGGCTGCCTGAAGTACCGCTCGTAGCCTCGGATCGCGAAGATGGCGCAGGCGATACTCGACTGGATCGGCCTTCGCGGCGGCGGCGAGCTCGTCCATCATGCATTCATGAGCGAAAGTATTCTGCAGGCGATTCGGCGAACGAAGTGGACCAGTCCAGAATGGGGACTCGACGACGTGAGAGAGCATGCGCTCGCCTGTCACGGTGCCGGTGCCGCCGGAGACGCCGTTGATCGCACCCGCCACGTACGACGGCACGACGTTCTGGCCGTTGGCCAGCAGGCCGGTCGGCGCAGGCGCCGGCGATCGCGGAGCGAGCCGGGCTGGTGGAAAACCGGCGAGATAACCTGTCACCTGATTCCCAGGCTGACCATATCCGGGACGGCCGCCGCGAACGGGAGACCATGCCTCGTAATCCCACGCGATGATGTTGCCGTCGCGATCGAGGCCGGCGCGCTGATCGACGACGAACGCGAGGCCAAAGTTTTCGTGCGCCATCTCATCCTTGCGCGAGAGCTGCACGCGCACGGGACGGCCGACGGCCTGCGACATCAGCGCCGCATCATACGAAACCGTATCGGCGCCGTTGATGCCGTAGCAGCCAGAGCCGCGCGTGTAGATCACCTTCACCTTTTCCTTCGGCATGCCGAGCAACAGCGCGCAGCTGTCGCGCTGCGGGTAGACGCCCTGCGTGGGCGACCAGACCGTCGCGCTGTCCGCTTTCACATCCGCGACGGCGCACGAGGCGCCGACCGATCCGTGCATGTGATACGGATGCAGATACGTCGCGCGCACGACCTGTGCGGCCGATGCGAGCCTGGCGTCCACATCCTTGGAATCAACCAGCAACGTATCGCGGCTCGGCAGCGTGCGCATGTGATCGTGGAACGTCGCCTGCGGCGGAAGCGCGGGGCCCGGCTTCCACGTCGCCTTCAATCGATTCGCGGCTTGAACCGCCTGCCACTGCTTCTCGAAGACGACCCCGACGAAATCCTTTTTGATCACCACCTTGATAAAGCCGGGCATGCCGCTGACGGAGCTGTCGTCGACACTGACGACCGTCGCGCCGACCGTCGGCGGACGGACGACACGGCCGTGCACCATCCCGGACACGCGCACGTTGTGCACGTACTCGAGACGGCCGGTCACCATCTCCGGCATGTCGAGACGCTTGACCGGCGTCCCGAGCACAGTCCACTCGCGCGGATGACGCCGCGTCGCGCCGGCGTTGAGCGAGAGATTGAACCTCCTGCCGCCGATCAGCTCGCCGTAGGTCACCTTGCGCGTCTGATGAGTGACAACCCCGTCGCGCACGCTGAGTTGATCGACCGGCGTGCCGAAATGCTGCGACGCCATCTGCATCAGCGCCTCGCGCGCGGTCGCGCCGGCGAGCGCAAGATTCGCGTGATTGAAATTCTGCGGATGCGATTGCGCGCCGGACGTGACGCCCTGGTCGGGCGTGGTGCCGGTCACGCACTGAATCAACCTCACGCGCTCGACACGCACGCACAGCTCTTCGGCGACCAGCTGCGTCTGCGCGGTGTAGAGCCCCTGCCCCATCTCGCATTTGCCCGTGTACGCGGTGATGCTGCCATCGGCGCCAATCGCCAGCCAGCCGTCGACCTCTTGACTCGGATTGCCCACGAGCGTCGCCAGGGCCTGGCCTAACACCTCGGCAGGCGTAAAGGCAAAAGAGACAATGAGCGCGCCACCGCTCTTCAATATCGCGCGTCGGGAGGTGCTCATACGCGCCTCCCCTCCGCATACCGCTTCACCGCCGCAATCATCCGCCCATGCGCGAAGCAGCGGCAGAGCACGCCCGACAGCGCCTGCTGAATCTGTTCGTCGGTCGGCTTGGGCGTGCGATCGACGAGGGCCTTGGCCTCGAGAATCACGCCGCTCAGGCAGAAGCCGCACTGCGCGGCTTGCTCGTCGATAAAGGCCTGCTGAATGGCATGGGGCTTCTCGGGTGTGCCCAGGCCTTCGAGCGTGGTGATCTCAGCGCCTGCTACGGCTTTCACGGCCGTGACGCACGATCGGATCGCCTGCCCTTTGACGATCACAGTGCAGGCGCCGCATTGGCCGAGGCCGCAGCCGAACTTGGGGCCGTTGAGCGCGAGCTCGTCGCCGAGGACATACAGCAGCGGCGAGGTCTCGTCGACATCGACCGTGTGCGCGCGGCCGTTCACCGTCAGCGTGATCAGCATGCCGCAGAAAGTAGCACACACGTCCGTGTGCGCGCGACGGTGAGACGCTCCCGGACCATGCGGTTGCACGCCCCCGCGGCCTGGCGGTCGGAAAGATCGTAGCGGTCCGCCAGCAGGGTCTGGTGACGGTCAGTGATGGCGGACTTCGCGGCGCGCATTCGCGCCATGACCTGATCGAATGGTTCGGTTTGCGCCACCGGCGCGTAACTGGTCTGGCCACGCGGGGCCGGCGTCTGTGCTCCAGCAAGGGCACCCACGCCGATGGCGCACGCTGCCAGCGCCACCGACCACCGGCCTTCTGACTGGCGCTTGCCCTCTCGGACCGCCTGCACGTCTAGTAGAATTGCGGAGCATGACGCGGCTGGCTGGCGACCCGTCCCAAGATGAATGGATCGAGGAGTTCGAGGCGGCCGCCAGGCGGCCTCTCGAGACGCGGTTCCGCTACGCCTTCATCCACACCTATAAGCCAATCCTCGACGATGCAACGTATCGCGCGTTCGATTCGACACGGGCGTATCGCGACTGGTGCGAGGCGAATCTTCCGTCGTGGCTCGGCTATGGCCGCGTTTGAGTATCGTCAAGCGCAGGAGATCCGCGACACGCTGCAACACTACGGCGTTCGTTATCTCTTCATCGGAAAATCCGGCGCGATCCTTCTGGGATTCCCTGACACCACGCAGGATGCGGACCTCTTTGTGGAGAAAACGCCGGCCAACGGACGTGCGTTGGCCACCGCGCTCACCGATCTGGGCTTCGCGCTCACGAATGAACAAGCCCAAGACATCGAGCGGGGCCGGGACTTTGTCCAGTTGAAGAACGGCCCATTCGACCTCGACCTGGTGTTTGCGCCAGACGGCATCGAACGGTTCGACGATGCCTGGGCGCGGCGGGTCGACGTCGAGGGGTTCCCGGTATGCCATCCCGACGACATTATTGCCAGCAAGCTTGCGGCGAATCGGGTCAAGGACCGTGAGAGCCTGCCGCGGCTTCAGGCGTTCCGCGACTACTGGAAGGCGCAGCAAGCCTCGCGTGATCGCGACCGTGAGGGTCGATAAGGTGCCACCCCTGACACCCGCGCCGGTGCAGGACTACCTCGCGGGCCTTCGGCGCGATCCTCACGAGCGGCTTGCGCTGATCGACCGCGAGGGACGCGCTGAAGGCTTGCCGCTCGTCTATCCCGACACCGGCGCCCTCCTCCACACGCTGGCGCGGTCGTGCGGTGCGAAGCGCATCCTCGAGATCGGAACGGCGATCGGCTACTCGACGCTGTGGCTGTCGACGGCGCTTCCGGCCGACGGGATGATGATCACGATGGAGTACGACGCCGCTCGCGCCGAGCGCGCCCGTGCGCACTTCGCAGCGGCCCGCTACGGCGATCGGGTCAGCGTGATGGTCGGCGACGCCACCAGGTTTCTCCACAAGATCTCGGGGCCGTTCGATCTGATCTTTCAGGACAGCGACAAGCAACTGTACGAGCCGATGCTCGATCGACTCGTCGAGTTGTTGCGGCCCGGCGGCCTGCTGGTTTGCGACAACGTGTTGTGGGACGGCGAAGTGATTCCAGGCTTCGTCGCCACACCGAAGAAGGACCCGGACGACACCGCGGCGATCGCCGCCTTCAACCGCAGGCTGGCCGCCGACCCGCGCCTCTACACCTCAGTCCTCCAGGTCGGCGACGGCGTCTCCGTTTCGGTCAAACTAGGATCATGACCATCGCTGATTGGCTCGCCATGGCAAAGGCCGACGCGGAAAAGCGCGGCCTGCCGGAATTGATTCCCGCGCTCGAAGGCTTGGCGCAAGCGACCGAACGTTTGCGCGCCGCCGACTGGAATGACGACGCTGATAAGGACAAGCCCAAGCAATGACCATCGCCGAAGCGGCGCCTCGCCTCGCCAAAGGCGAGCTCAAGTCCGAGAAGCTCACGGAAGACTGCCTCTCGAAGATCGAAGAGCTCAACGCAAAGCTGAACGCATTCATTACCGTGACGGCCGAAGACGCGCTGGCATCCGCGCGCAAGGCCGACAAGGAAATCGCAGCTGGACGCTACCTCGGCCCGCTTCACGGCATTCCGGTTTCGCTCAAGGACCTGCTCGATCAGAAGGGCCTCCCGACCACCGCGGCCTCGTCGGTGCGCCGGGATCACGTGGCGGATGCTGACGCCGTCGTGACCGCGCGGTTGCGCAAAGCGGGCGCGGTGTTTGTCGGCAAGACCAACCTCCACGAGTTCGCGTTCGGCACGACCTCGGAAGATTCGGCGTTTGGCCCCGCGCGCAACCCGAAAGACCCGACCCGATCGCCCGGCGGATCGAGCGGCGGATCGGCCATCGCGATCGCCACGGGGATGTCGCTCGGAACCGTCGGGACCGACACCGGTGGATCGATCCGCATTCCCGCCGCGGCATGCGGGGTCGTCGGCTTCAAGCCCGAATGGGGCCAGGTCTCGGCGGCCGGCGTGGTGCCACTGAGCCGCCAGCTCGATCACGTCGGCCCGCTGGCCGCCTCTGTCACCGATGCGTGGATCCAGTACAACGCGATGCTGCCGGGCGAACTGAGGGTTGGCGCGCAGCTCGAGCCTACTCCGGTAAAAGGCCTTCGACTCGGCATGATGAGCGGCTACCTGTTCGATCGCATCGACGCCGACGTCGAACGAGTGACGCTGGCCGCCATCGAGTCGCTGCGCAAGGCGGGCGCGACGATTACGGAGGTGGCGTTGCCGCACGCGACCGACATGCCGGCCATCTACCTGCATCTCGTGTTTGGCGACGCCGCCGAGTATCACGCGCGGACGCTCGTCTCGCGGCCCCAGGACTACACACCGAACGTCCGGCTGCGGCTCGAGATGGCGCGTTACGTGCTGGCCGAAGATTACATTCGCGCGCTGCGCGGCAAGGCGATCATCACCAGTGAGATCGACCGCGCCTTGGACGGCGTCGACGCGCTGGTGCTGCCGACGCTGTCGATTCCGGCGCCGCCGATCGGCGCCGCCACCATGCCGGTGAAGGGCGGGCCCGACGCGGTGCGCACGCTGATGCTGCGGTGCACGCAGCCGTTCAACCTCTCGGGCCACCCGGCCATCTCGCTGCCGAGCGGGACGACGCCGGCCGGTCTTCCCATCGGGCTTCAACTCGCCGGGCACAAGGGCAAGACGCCCGCACTCGTGCAGGCCGCCCTCGCCGTCGAGCGCCTGATCGCCAACGCCGGATGATCCGGAATTACTTTCACCGCTGGGAACAGCGGCTCGCCGAGGTCAGCAAGTCCGACCGCCTGGTCCGCCCATTCGAATGGGGCGACGACTGGATCGACTCGGACAAACCTGAAGGTTTGTCCCCACAGCCCACAGGTGGCGACCAACCCTTAGGTTTGTCCCCACAACCCACAGGTGGCGACCCACAACCCACAGGTGGCGACAAACCTTCAGGTTTGTCGGTCCAGAAAGATCGCGTTTCGGCCTGGGTCACGCGCGTCATGAAAGACAGCGACGCCTTCTACACGCCGGAGCCAGCGCGCTACACCTTCACGCAGGCGTTGCCCTCCGTTCGCGCGACCGGCGAAGAAGGGCTGCTGACGTTTCCGAGCGGCTTCACCACGCCGCATCCCGAGAACAACGTCGTCCGCGCACGGTACTTTCCCGCCAACCCGATTCGAAAACCCCGCAACGGATCCGCCGGGCCGCGCCGCGCCGTCGTCGTGCTCGCGCAGTGGAACTCCGACGCCGAGGGCCATGTCGGGTTATGCAAGCTGCTGTCGAAGCTCGGCATCGCGTCGCTGCGGATCAGCCTGCCGTATCACGACATGCGCATGCCGCCGGAGCTGTTGCGCGCCGATTACATCGTGAGCTCGAACATCGTGCGCACGGTGCAGGTCTGCCGGCAGGCGGTGCGTGATGTGAGGCTCGCGCTGTGGTGGCTGCGCGATCGGGGCTACGACCGCCTCGGGTTGCTCGGCACCAGCCTCGGCTCATGTCTGTCGCTGCTGACGGCGTGCCACGAGCCGCTGGTCAAGGCGCAAGCGCTCAATCACGTCTCTCCGTATTTCGGCGATGTGGTGTGGCGGGGGCTGTCAACCGAACACGTCCGCCAGGGCCTCGACGGGCACGTCACGAGCGAAGACTTGCGCGAGCTGTGGGCGCCGATCAGCCCGTGGTCGTTTCTGGAGCGGTTGAAGAACACGCAGACGCTGATGGTCTACGCCGTGTACGACCTGTCGTTTCCGGTGGACTTATCGAAGCAGCTGATCGCCGAAATGCGGCGGCGCGGCAATCCGCTCGAAGTCCGCGTCTTGCCGTGCGGCCATTACTCAACAGGCGCCGCGCCCTTCAAGTATCTCGACGGCTGGTATCTGGGAAAATTTCTCGCAACCAGACTGTAGGGGTCTCCACCCCACCACGCAAAGTCCGCGTGGCGGGGGCCCCGGCTGACCCCTGCGCAGCTACAAGTATTTCAACAGCCTGACAATCGCGTCGTAGAGCGACCCGGCGAGCGACTGGACCAGGGGCGAATACTCGCCCGAATCCATCGACTCGGCCACCGTGACGGGATCGGTCAGCAGCAGCCACACCGTGGCGCCCGCGACGACAGCCGCCAGCAGGCCGACGATGCCCACGAGGCTGAAGAGGTTGCCGCCGACGCGCGACTTTCGCTCGATCCTGACGTCCATAACAGCTGCTTGCCCTGAGCGAGGCGTGGCGAGCGTCCGCGCGCCGCGCCGAGTCGAAGGGAAGCGAGGATCATACACCCCGCATCTAACGCTTTGACGTCAGTCGGCCGCCGCTTGTTCAGACGACGAGTACGACCTTGCCGAATTGCTGGCGCGATTCGAGATGGCGGTGGGCCTCGGCCGCCTCGGACAAGGGAAACGTCCGATCCACGACCGACCGCAGCTCGCCCGCGAAAAAGAACGGCGCCGCGCGCAACAGCTCGCCCTTGCGGCCCATATACGAACCGAGCAACGACAGCTGGCGCCCGAACAGCGCACGCAAATCGATCTGCGCTTCATGCCCGGTCGTCGCGCCGCACGTCACGAGCCGCCCGCCACGAACCAGGCACTTCAGGCTCCGATCCCACGTCGCGGTGCCGACGTGTTCCACGACGATGTCGACGCCGCGGCCGCCGGTGAATTCGCGGACGCGCTTCGGCACGTCCTCGGTGGTGTGGTTCACGACCTCGTAGGCGCCGAGCTGGCGCGCCTTGGCCAGCTTCGCGTCGGTGCCCGCGGTCGCAAACACCCGCGCCCCGTGCCGCCACGCGATCTGGATCGCGGCCTGCCCCACACCGCTGCCCGCGCCGAGCACGAGCACGTCTTCCCCGGCACGCAGCCGCGCGCGCGTGATCAACATGTGCCAGGCCGTGAGAAAGACGAGCGGGAACGCCGCCGCTTCCACGAACCCGATCGCATCGGGAATGGCGATGAGGTTCTGCACCGGAACTTTGACGAACTCCGCGTAGCCGCCGTTGCTGCGATAGCCCAGCACGTCGTACGACTTGCACTCGTTGTCGCGGCCGTCGAGGCACGCGATGCAGCGCGCGCACGAAATGCCTGGCTGCAGCATGACGCGCCGGCCGGGCGCGAATTCGCCGTCAGGCGAGCTCACCACCTCGCCGGCCACGTCGGCGCCGGAGATGTGCGGGAGCGCGATCGTCACTTTCTCCATGCCGCGGCGCTGCCACAGGTCGAGGTGATTGAGCGCGCAGGCGCGCACGCGAATCAGGGCTTCGCCGGACCCCGGAATCGGCTCGGGGACATCTTCGTATCGAAGGACGTCGGGACCGCCGTGCGCGTGAAAACGTACAGCCTTCATTCAGTTCCGAACAGGCAGGGCAAGTCTTCAGAAATCAATATTCAAGACCTGATGAGGGCCGAGCCCCAGTTCAGGCAACGATCCGCCAATCTTATCCAAGTCGCCCACGATTAGCGTGGTCATTCTGTCGAGCGACAAATACTCCTGTGCAACGCGGCTGACCTCGGGCTGCGTGATTTGTGCAAGCTTTGGCACAAAATCTTCGAAATACGAATCGGGCAGGCCGTGCAACGCCAGTTGCGCCACCGATCGCGCCACTTGCGTGGCGGTCTCGAAGCCGCGTGGGTAGCCCTTACTCACCGTGTTGAACGCCAAAGACAACTCGTCCGTAGTGGCCGGACGGCTCTGCGCAATGTCGCGCAGCTCGTTCAGCGCTTCGCGGATCGCCGGCACGGTGACGTCGGTGCCGACGCTCGTTTGCACGACAAATGGCCCCAGGCCTTTGCGCAGATCGAACCCGGTCCTCACGCCGTAGGTGTAGCCCTTGTCTTCGCGCAGGTTGAGGTTGATGCGGCTCACGAACTGCCCGCCCAGAATCGTGTTGAGCATCAGCAGCGCGTGGTAGTCGGGCGTCGAGCGAGCGGCGCAGACGTGGCCGATGCGAAGCTCCGATTGCGGCGCCCCGGGCCGCGACACGACGGCCAGCCGCGCGAGCGGCGCAGACGGCGGCGGCGCCAATGCGGCGGCGCGATCGACCGTCATTGGCGAAGCAGCGGGACGCCAGCCGGCAAACAACGCGGCGGCGGCGTCCAGCAATTCCTCCTCCGAACGATCGCCGACGATCACCAGCGTCGAGCCCGCCGGCGCGAACAACGCGGCGTGCAGCGCGCGCGTGTCGTCGACGGTCATCGCGGTGAGTGACGCCTCGGTGCCCATGGCGAGATGGCCGTAGGCATGCGAACCGTACAACGTTCGTGCAAACGCGCGTTCCGCCATCGCCGCCGCGTGGTCCTTCATCTGCCGCACGCGCTCGAGCCTGAGGTTGCGGGTGCGGTTGAAGTCGTCGTTGGCCAGGTTCGGCTCGGTGACGATCTCGTGCACCAGGGCCAGGCCCGTCTCGAGAAACCGATCGAGCGTGGTGAGCCCGACGACCACCGCATCGGCGCCGACCTCGAGGTCGAGATCCCCGCCAATGCGCGACACCCGGTCCGCGACATCGAGCGCCGATTGCCCGCGGCTGCCTTCATCCAGCAGGCCGGCGGTGATCGACGTCAGGCCGTGGCGATCCGGCGGGTCGACCGACGACCCGCCGGGCACGAGCAGCACCATCGACACGATCGGGACCGCGCGGTGCGCGACGGCGCGCACTTCGAGTCCGTTGGGCAGCATCCGCTTGACGATGCGCGGAAAGCGGAAAGGCCGATCGGCGGCGGGTTCTGGAAGACGGCTGCGATCGACGCGGCTCACGAGACGCTCACTTCGATTGCGCCCGGCAGCGCCAGCTCGCGGCGGCCGCGAGGTACGACGCTCAGCGTCACGAGCGGCGGGTCGACCAGGAAGCGCCGCGCGGCAGCCGCCACGCCGGCGGCGGTGACCGCGCGATAGCGCTGGCGATCGGCATCGAAGTACCCCGGATCGCCACGGAACACGTTGTACGCGTTCAGCTGATCGCCTTTGCCGCCAAATCCGCCGATGGTCTGCAGCCGGTAGATGAAATTGGCTTCGCTCTGAATGAGCGCGCGCTCGAGCTCGCTCTCGGTCGGGCCATTGCGGGCGATCTCAGCGATCGTGTCGCGCACGGCGGTGTGCAGCTCCGCAAGCGCCACGCCCGCCGCGGCCGTGCAGGCCACCTGGAACACGCCGGCGATCTCGCGCGAATGCTGATGGGACGACACGTCGGTCGCCACGCGGCGCTCGAACACGAGCGATCGGTACAGACGCGACGTCTTGCCGTGCGCCAACACGTCCGCCATCACATCCAGCTCCGCATCGTCCGGCGCAAACATCGCCGGCGAATGCCAGCTGAGATACACACGCGGCAGCTCGACGCGATCTTCGAGCAGCAGGTCGTGGCTCGATTCCAATTGCGCGTTGCCGCGAATTGGTTGCGGCACGGGACCGGGAGTCAGATCGCCGAAGAACTGCTCCGCCAGGTCGAACGCCTGGCCGGTCTCGATATCGCCGGCCAACGACAGTGACGCATTGGCGGGGTGATAGTAGGTCTTGAAGAAGGCATGCACCTCGTCGAGCGTCGTCGCCTTGAGGTCTTCGGCCGATCCGATCGTGAGCCAGTGATACGGATGGTCCGGCGGAAACATGGCTGCCGAGAGCGCCATGCCGGCCAACCCGTACGGCCGGTTTTCATAGTTCTGCCGGCGCTCGTTGATGACGACGTCGCGCTGGTTGTTGAACTTGGCGTCGGTGAGCGCGGGCAGCAGGTAGCCCATGCGATCCGACTCCATCCAGAGCGCCAGCTCCAGTGCGCCGGTCGGCACCACTTCCCAATAGTTCGTGCGGTCCATGCTGGTCGAGCCGTTGAGCAGCCCGCCGGCGCGTTGCAGGGGAGGAAAGAAGCCGTGATCGTGATGCGCGGATCCCTCGAACATCAAGTGTTCGAAGAGATGCGCAAAGCCGGTGCGGCCGGGGCGCTCGTTCTTGGAACCGACGTGATACCAGATGTTGACGGCCACCATCGGCAACTGGTGGTCTTCGTGAACGATGACATCGAGTCCGTTGCCGAGGGTTTTCTTGGTGTACGGTAGCTGCATTCAGGGGCCAGGGATCAGGGATCAGGACGTCTTGATTATGTCATCGGCGTGGAAGAACCTGGCGGTGGTTTCTCTCGCCCAGTTTCTCGGCATGACGCTGTGGTTTTCGGCCACTGCCGTCACGCCGCTGTTGGTTGAGCAGTTTCATATCGCCCCCAACCACACGGCGTGGCTCACCATGGCCGTGCAGGCCGGGTTCGTCACGGGTACGTTGCTCAGCGCGCTTGGCAACATCGCCGACATCATGAATGCGCGCAGGTTGATGTTCGTCGGATCGCTCGCCGGCGCGCTCGCCAACGCCGCCGTGATCGTCGCGCCGGGCACGGCGACGGTCGTCGCGCTCAGGTTTCTGACCGGCGCATCGCTGGCGCTGGTGTATCCGCCGGCCATGAAGATCGCCGCCGGCTGGTTCAAGGATCGCCGCGGCTTCGCGCTCGGGCTGCTGATCGGCGCGCTCACGCTCGGCAAAGCGTTTCCTCACCTGTTGACGGCGATGTTCGGCGGCCGTTGGCGTGAGCCCATGCTGCTGGCGTCGGGGTTGGCTGTGATCGGCGGCACGCTCGTGCTTGCGATCGTGCGCGATGGCCCGTACGTCGCCGCCACCGCGCCGTTCGATCCGCACGCGATTCGCCGGATTCTGGCCAGCCGGGGCGCGCGCCTGGCGACGTTCGGTTACCTCGGACACATGTGGGAGCTCTACGCGATGTGGACCTGGGTCGCGGTGTTCGCATCCGCGAGCCTTGCGGCCAGCGGCCTGGCGAACGCCGGGGCCGCGGGTTCCGTTGCGGCGTTTCTCGCGATCGGCAGTGGTGGCGCGGGGTGCGCCCTGGCGGGCTACTTCGCCGATCGGCTCGGCAAAGCGCGCGTCGCGATGTGGGCCATGCTCGCCAGCGCCGCGTGCGCGGCGCTCACGCTGGTGGTCTACGGCGGCCCGCCCATCTTGCTGTTCGCATTAGTGATGGTCTGGGGATTCGCCGTCGTCGCCGACTCGGCGCAGTTCTCCGCGCTCGTGAGCGAACACGCGCCGCCGGATCACATCGGCACGGCGCTGACGCTTCAAACTTGCGTGGGCTTCTTGCTGACTCTGGTGACGATAGAACTCTTGCCTCGCGTAGCCGCGGCGACAAGTTGGCAGGTGGCCTCGCTGCTTCTCGTGCCTGGCCCGCTCCTCGGTGCCTGGGCGATGCGGCGGCTCGGGAAATGACGTCGATCTCAGATTTCGGATCTCAGATTTCAGATCAATGGCGGATCGAAGATCGACGGATTAGTACGTACCCGCCCCTACCGAAAATCTACCAGCTTCAATCTGCATTCGATCTGAGATCTGCCATCTGATATCTGAGATCGACCGAGCCTACTTGACCTGTATCAGCGGGATCTTCCCTTTATGAGCAACCGCTGATTTCTGAGCCGCAACTGCGAGCGCCACCATGGTCGACTCCGCGAGCGTCATGAAGGCGCGCGAGGCGGGCGAATCGGGCTCTGCAATCACCAGCGGTATTCCCAAGTCGCTGCCGACGCGGATCGGCTGGTAAATCGGCAGCCTTCCCAGGAATGGAATCCCAAGTTGCTCCGCCATCCGCTCGCCGCCGCCGTGTCCGAAAATATCGGCTTCATGATGACAGTTGGTGCACTCGTAAAACGCCATGTTCTCGACCAGTCCGAGCGGCGGGATGTTGAGCTTCTGGTACATGCGCACCGCGCGCAGGCTGTCTGACAACGACACCTGCTGCGGCGTCGTGACCACGATGGCGCCGGCGGCCGGCACGGTCTGGCTGAGCGAGAGCGCCACGTCGCCGGTGCCGGGCGGCATGTCGACGATCAGGTAGTCCAGGTCCTTCCAGCCGACGTCGCGACAGAACTGCTGGATGGCGCTGTGCAGCATCGGGCCGCGCCAGATCATCGGCGATTCATCCTGCGCGAGAAATCCCATCGAGACGATCTGCAAGCCGTATTTCTCGGCCGGCCGAATCACCTTGCCGTCCATCTGCAACTGCGCCTGCAGGCCCAGCATGATCGGGACGTTGGGACCATAGATGTCGCCGTCGAGCACGCCGACGCGCGCGCCGCTCTTCGAGAGCGCCACCGCGAGGTTCACCGCGACGGTGGTCTTGCCGACGCCGCCCTTGCCGGCGCCGACGGCGATGACGTTCTTGACGCCGGGGAGCGGCGGCTTGCCGTGCTCGGGCGCCGACACCGATCGCACGTTGAACGTGGTCGTGATGTCCACAGCCGTGACGCCGGACAACGCGGCCACGGCGGCGCGCGCCTGTTCTTTCATGAGCTCGCGCCTCGAGGGCGCGGGGCTGGCCAGCTCGATCGTGAATGCGACGCGGCCGTCGCTGCAAACGATGTTCTTGACGAAGCCGAGCGAGACGATGTCTTTCTGCAGGTCGGGTTCGGTCACGGCCTTCAACGATGCCAGGACCATTTCGGGGGTCATAAGAAATTCAGCTTACCACGCAGGAGAAAGCGGGTAGACTCGCTGCCGAAGCACGACTTCCCCCTTAGTGAAGGAGAGATCTGATGGCCGACGCGACGCCCGGTAGCGGCGCTCCCTCGAGCAACCGCAACGTGATGATCCTGCTGTCGTACTTGTGGCTGCTGGCGCTGGTGCCGCTGCTCACCGAGAAGGACGACAAGGAAGTGCAGTGGCACGCCAAGCACGGCATCGTCTTGATGGTGGCGGAACTGATTCTGTGGGTGATCATCAACGCCATCATCGTGATTCTCGGTCCGATCGGCTGCCTCGTCGGCCTGCTCTCGCCGCTCGTGGTCCTCGGCCAGATCGCCCTGCACATCGTCGCCATCATGAAGGGCATCAATGGGCAGCGGCTGATCATCCCGGGCATCAGTCAGTACGCCGACAAGTTCTAGATTGGTTCAGAAAGGTTCAGAGGGGTTCGGAAAGGTTCGGAAGGGTTCGTCGAACCTTTCTGCACCCTTCAGAACCTTTCGGAACCTCGCCGTTGCGACGGCCCTGCTGGCGGCTCTTGCGCTCGATCTTGGCCGCCCTCCACAATTCCAATGGAGCACGCGCGCGGCGCTCGGCGGCATCCACGCCTACCAGGCGACCCTGTCGCCGCTCTACGATCGAATGGGACTCAACTGCCGCTTCACGCCGACATGCAGTGTGTACGGTGAAGCAGTCATTCGGCGCTTCGGCATCATGCGCGGCAGCTGGATGGCGACCAAACGAGTCTTCCGCTGCGGTCCCTGGACTCCGACGGGAACTGCGGACCCCCCGCCTACGGCACCTGAGGCACCCTAGGCACCTTCGAACAGCCGCCGTCCTTCGTCCTTGAGCAGAACCCAGCACGCGTAAGCCCCGAGCGCGGTGCCGAAGGGAATCAGGACGAGGTTGCCAACGGCGAGGCCAAGCGCCATCAAACGCGCCGAGGGGAGATGTTTCCGCAGCGAGCGGCCGATCCACAAATGCAGCGCGCCCCAGACGAGCGCGATCGCGGCGACGCCGCCGATCGTGATCGCGGTGAGCCGTGCGGCCATCTCGGACGCCATGCGGACCGGCCCGCCCGCGGTTGCGATCGCGGCCGCCCCGCCTGCCAGCGCGAAGCCCGCCAGCGCGACGAGCGTGAAGATCGCGCCCCAGGTCAGATAGAGAGTGGAAAGGAAGTCGACGTGGCGCTTCAAGAGCTGTAGGGCACCCCTTTATGGGGTGCCGGCCATCTAGGGGGTGCCGGTGATCGCGACGCGCACGTCGACGCGTGTGCGCGGACCTCGAGGCGGAGACACGTTGAAGCTGAAGCGATCGCCGTCGACCACGCCGGGAGGCACCGCCACGGTGAGCTGCTGGTGGTGCAGATCCTGCCCGTTGCCGCCGCACGGCTCGCACGTTTCGCTCCACACCTCGCCCCGCCCGCCGCAGCGGGCGCAGGTGCGGATCACGCTGACCTCGAGCGGCACCATCGTGCCGGTGCCGGCCTGGCACGCGGAGATCGTGATTTCCGCATGGGTGGATCGCGCCGCATCATCCGACGGCACATGATCGCGGCGGAACAGCTCGGCCGCCGCGCTGGACGAGGGAAAATCGATCGCGACCTCGTCGGCGAACGAGCGCCGGTACGCGCGCTCGTGCGGAATGAGCGTTTCGAGCGCCAGACGCGAGTCGCCGGATCGACGTGGACGAAACACCTTTGGCGTACGATAGGGTCGCGCTCACCAGGTTGTCAAGAAACAACGACGGCGTTAGGATGCGCGCATGAGCACCGGCCGGGAATGTCCGATGTGCGGAGAGTTCATGCGCCTGGTGGCGCGCGAAGTGATCGAGCGCGTGCCCGGCACGACCCAGGAAGTGACGCGCCCGGTCCGCGAGTGGGTCTGTCCGGAGTGCGACTATTTCGAGGATGAAGACGTGGAGGTATAGGTCCCACGCGCGCCAACGCGGTGAGAGGTCTAGCGGGCGCCGAGGGTCAGCAGCACTTCTTTGCGGATCGCGTCTTCGACCTCCTCGAAATTGAGGGCCGTCTCGCACTCGTCGCACAAGACTTCGATCACGCCGGGCTTGCTCTCTTCCGACACTTCCACGCGCGTGTCATCGAGATGCACAACGTGCATTTGCAGGGTTTTCACGAGAAAATTGCGGGCGTTCCCGCAGTTTGGACACGTCAATGCCACGTAGCTGGGCTCCTTGAACCTTCAAAATTGTATGAAATGGTCAAGGCCGAAGCAATGCAAATCGCCCCCCTCCTATGAGGATTCCACCCGAAACGGCTCAAAGTCGTCGATCCGATCGCGGCCTGTTACCGCCGGACGCCACGCGCGCGGCGGCTCGGCCGGGACGGCCACGCGACAGAGCGCATGCCTCGACGATCCGCCCTGCCAGAGCGTGACAGCCGCATCCGGCGTCGCAGCCATCGACGCCGCGAGAGGCGCGGGCAGAATTTTCCCGAGCGACCCTTTCGCCATCACCAGGCGCCCGCCGGTCAGTGTGGCGCCGAGGTAGACGCGATCGCGTGCGCGCGTCAGGGCCACATACAGCAGGCGCTTCGTTTCTTCGTGCTCGCGCGCCTCGAGGTCCCGATCGCTCTCGTTGAGGTGATCGCTCACCGACACGGACGGCTCGCCGCCCGGCTCGTCCTCGCCGGCAAACGGCGCCGCAACCACCCGGATGTCGTCGCGGTTGCCGCCGCTGCCCTTGCCGAGATTGACCACGAACACGATTGGAAACTCGAGTCCCTTGGCGGCGTGAACGGTCATCAGGTTCACGGCGTCGGCGGCGTCGATAATCGCGTTTGATTCGTCGCCGCCAGCGACGAGCTCCGCAAAATAATCGGCGAGCCGGCCGAGCGTCGCGTAACCACGATTCTGGATGCGGCGGATCAAGCCGCGGACCTTCTTCAAGTTCTCGCGCGCCTGCGCGAGACCGGGGCCGGCGATTTCCACCGCATAGGCCGACTCCGCCAGTACGCGGTCTACAAGCTCAGCCGGAGGCAGCAGATCTGCAAGCGGCACCCACATCCGCACGCTTTCGCGCGCAAGGACCAGCCGGTCGAGATCATCACGCTCGAGCACCTCGGCCGTAGCCGGTAGATCCTCTGAAAGCAGCGCCTCGGCGAGACCGGGGGCCAGGATCTTCAACGCCCCGTCCGATAGCTGGACCATGCGGGACCGCAGGAAAGCGGCGGCCTTCAAAGGCGAGCCCGGATCCGAAAGGTAGGCTACCAGCGCCAGGACGTCTTTCACTTCGTCGGCATCGAAAAAGCCGAGCCCTTTGTAGACGTAATAGGGCACGCCTCTCCGTCCCAGCGCCGCTTCGAAGAGCGCGTGGCTCTCGCGCGTCCGGAACAACACGCCGATGTCGCCCGGCGACGCCGGCCGGCGCACTCCGGTGTGGCGATCGCGAACCGTCACGCCGTCGATCAGCAGCCGGGCGATCTCTTCGCCCACCGCCTCGGCCTGGGCCGCGTCACTCTCCGCGGTGACGATCCCGATCGCCTCGGCCTCGCTTGGCATGCCCTCCACCTTCGGAAACGCATCGTCTTCGCTATATCGAAACGCATCCGCCCGTTCCGGCACCTTGTCGATGGCGGCAAAAACGTCGTTGACGAACGATTGGAGCTCGTGGACCGAGCGGTAACTGCGGGTGATGGCGGCGCGCGCCGGAAGATCGGGCCGCAACGCGTCGATGAAGCGGGCAGCGGCATCGAGCACGGTGACTTCGGCATCGCGAAATCCGTAAATCGACTGCTTGCGGTCGCCGACGATGAAGATCGAGGGCGGCAGGGGCCCGTGGGTCATGCCTTCTCCGGCGGCCCACGCGCGCACCAGCTCGCGCACCAGCTGCCACTGCGCGCGGCTGGTGTCCTGGAACTCGTCGACCAGCACGTGTTCGTAGCGCGACTCGAGCCGATACCGGCTGCGCGAGAACTCTTCCATTTGTGCGAGCAGCAACAAGGTGCGCTCGAGCAGATCCGGAAAATCAAGGACGCCGTGCTTGTCGAGGGTGCGGCGATATTCTTCCTGCGCGATGGCAAACAACCGCCGCACGCCTCGGGCGAGCACGAGGTTGATATCACGCCGGAACGTGTCGACCGCCGATTCGATGTGCGGCCCGAGGCCGAGCACAATCTGCTTGTGCCGTTCGTAGTGCGCCGCCGACTTGAACATCGCCTTGGTGTGGATCGGACGCTTGCGCGGCTCGCCCTTCTGCGTCAGTACCAGCTCGGCCAGCCGATCGAGCGCGCCCCGCAACTGCGCCGGAGTCGGATGTAGAGGCGGGACTTCAGTCCCGCCTGCAGCGCCTGCTGTGATGCGATCAATATCGCGAACCAACAACGCAAATGCCCGATCATCGGGACCGCTTGCCTTGAGTGCCGCGGCGACAGGAGAGAGCGCCGCCCTCAGACTGTGCAGCAATCGCGTGCAGGCGATCTCGACGCTCATGTCCTTGCCGCGGAGGAACCGGTTGAGCGCATCCCCGGCCACCAGCCGGCGGTCGAGCAGCGCCGCGAGTCCTTTTCGAATGCGCGGCTCGCCCAGTTCGGTAAACAGCAGCGCCACGTCCGAGTCGTCGAGCGAGAGCCCGCGGCCGATCCGCAACGCGCGATCGAGCGACGCTTCGGTGAATCGCGGCGTTTCGGTTTCGTCGGCGAGGTCGAAGCCCGGATCGACGCCCGCCTCCAACGGAAACTCGTGGAGCAACGCCAGGCAGAACGCGTCAATCGTGCTGATCGCGATGTCGCCGAACGCATCGCGAATGTCGCGCCAGCGGGATTCGGGAATGCCGCCGAGCCGATGCCGCTCGCGCAGCGTGGCCATCACGCGCTGCCGCATTTCGGCGGCGGCCTTGCGGGTGAAGGTGATGGCCAGGATGTTGCGCGGCGCCACGCCGGCTTCGAGCAGGCCGACGTAGCGATCGACCAGCACACGCGTCTTGCCGGTGCCGGCCGAGGCCTCGAGAGCGACGTTGCGGCGCGGATCCACCGCAATCCGCCGCGCCCGCTCGTCAGGCGTTTCGACATGTGGCGACAAACCTTCATGTGGCGACAAACCTTTAGGTTTGTCGTCCCCGAAATCGAGCCGAGGCTGCTCAGCCATTTTCCGGCTTAGCCTCCACGGGTTCATCGGCCCCACCAGGCGTTCGGCAGATCGTCACAAACGCGCACATGGTACAGAGCGACTTGGTTTCAGGTCGAGCGGGAAAATGTCCGGCGGCAATGTCGTTCAACGCGCCGACCAGGCGATGCTCGGCCTCGGTCACCAGGTCGGCAAACGACATGCCCTTGCGCTCGAGCGCGACGACCCCGCGCTTGCCTTCAAACGACAGATACATCGCCTCGCTGGCGGAGATATCGCGGCCGCGCTCGCTCGATAGCCGCGCGCGCACGCAGGCGCTGTAGATCGGCAGCTGCAACGCCGTCTTCACGTCGGGGACGTACTTCGTCTTGTAGTCGATCAACCTGAAGGTGCCGTCGTCGAGCACGTCGACCCGATCGATCTTGGCGCGCAGCGGCACAGTCCGCGCGGCGCCGTCGGCGCCCGCAAACGTGAACTCGCCGTCGAGCTCGTACTCCATCAGCCGCTCGTCGATGCCGGCGTCCCTTTCGGCCTCCATCGCAAACACGCGTGAGGCAATGCCGGGCCCTACCGCCGATCCGAATAAACGCGCACGCTCCAGCTCCGCTTCCGACGGCGCGAGGGATGCCAATGCCGGACCGCAGACTTCGACAAACAGCGCCTCGGCATCCCCGATCGTCTCCGGCGTAATCCGGTTGTGGCCGCGTGCCTGCCATTCATGGAAGAACGTCTCGAACAGCTCGTGCAGGAATCGGCCACGTTCGAGCGGCGACCTGGTGTCTTCGTCTTCGCGCTCCTCTTCGATCTGCAGCACGTTCGCCACATAGAACTGGAACGGGCATTTCAGGTAGCGCTCGAGACGGCTGACGCTGACGCGCGGCAGCGTCCAGTCGCCGGCTTGTCCCTGGAAACGCGCCGGATCGGCATCGCCGCGCGATCGCCTCGCGCTGGCCCATCGTTCCGTCAGCACTGGAACGCCGATGCCCGCGGGTGGCGACAAACCTTTAGGTGGCGACAAACCGACAGGTGGCGACAAACCGACAGGTGGCGACAAACCTTTAGGTTTGTCGGTCAGCCACTCGTAGATGAACACGCGCGCGTCGTCGTGTCCGATCGCCGTCTGGGTCACGAGGCCGAACCCGGCGGCGTCCTCGACGAACACCGACGGTTCGACGACGGCGTCGGCTTCGAGGGCGAACGTCGAGATCCGCGTTCGCGATCGCGCCAGCAGCGCGAGGTCGCGGAACGACGCGCGCGCCGCGCGCAGCAAGTCGCGCTCCTGGTGGATCGCGACCCGATCGGGACGCGCCGGCTCGAGCTGCGCCAGCAGCGCCTGTGGATAGAACACGCTTCGCCGCGGGCGCTCGGGCCACTCCCCTTCGACCAGCCCCATTAACTGCACATCGTCGAACTCACCGAAGCGTGCGGCTTGAGCGTCGACGATCTGCAGGCCCCCTTCGCCGCTGCGAATCGCGAACGTCTGCGCGCCCAGCCATCGGCGAATCGCCGGCGACAGGTCGTGCACAGTGCCGGACGCGCCCGGATCGTGACGCTGGTAGCCGTCGATCAACCCAGCGATCGACGCGAGCACGCCGGCCCTGGCGCGTTGCCTCCGATCATCCACCTCCGCGCTGCGCGCTTCCGCCTTCGCTTCGGCTACGGCGGACAAGCCGGTGGACCAGTCGTGGCGGTCGAGGAACGAGCGCAACAGCTCGAGCTGCTCGAGCAATGGGCGGTTCTCAGTCAATGGCGCAAGCAACGTTGCCAGCTCGATCGCAACCGTTGCGGCGGGCAAGGCGGCCTGTTGACGACGATGCTCGCGCCCTCCGCCGCGGGCATGAGGTTGGTCCGCTGCGCGACGCCAATTTCCCGTGACCGATATCAGACGGTCTAGGCCGCCGAGAAACCGCAGCTCGCCGAGCGCAGCATCGAGCGCCGACACGGCGGTGCGTGCCAGCGGTTGTGGAGGCACCCCCTTCTTTGGGGGTGCCTCAAATCGGAAATGCGGAGAGCGGAGCAGCGCCGTGGTGGCGCGTCGCGTAAAACCGGTGGCGACGAATTCGATGACGAGGTCGAGCGCGGCCGCGTACGGTTCGGCGGCGAGGGGGAGGGTGTCGAGTGCCCGGAACGGTACGCCCGCACCGGCAAACACATCGCGAGCCACGTACAGATAGGGCAACGCGCGCGACACGACGAGCGCGGTGCGATCGAGCCGCACCTGGTGGCCCGCGCGCCGATCCGCCTTCAGCCGCCGCGCGACGCCCTCGAGCTCTTCTTCGCGATCGCGGTACGAAAACACCACCTGTCCTGAGCGAGGCGGTGGCGACGTGTCGCCGCCGAGTCGAAGGGCCGATTGCTGATGCGCCTGGGGGACGACAAGAACCGGCATTGCCGCCGCCGCTCCCGGCTCTGCACTTTCCTCGAGACCGACGAACGCGAGACGCAGGCGATCGAGATAGCCCGCGGCAAGCACGCCGTCGGTCGCGATGATGTCCACGCTCTCCAGCCCGGGCATGCTGGTGATCAGCGCGACGTCAGCCGGCCACAGGCCTTCGGGATCCGACAAGCGATCGCCGACGGTCACGGCGACGCTGCGCAGCGGTTGGCGCGGAGGGGTCGCGATCAGATCGAGACGCAGCGCGTGTTCGTCCCTGCCGCCGCCGTCGCGCAGGCGCTCTTCGTAACCGCGAAACGCCGCCACGAGAAAGCGGGTTTGGTCCAGCAGCTGCGCCGCGCCCTGATCCGATTCGGCGGCCGGCTCGAGCTCGCCGCGCAGGAGGCGATCGAAATCATCCACGGTGCGATGCAGGCGGCGGATCTGATCGTAGAGGCCGATCATCTCCGCCACGAGCGCCGGGCGCACGTGAAAGGGCGGCGCGACACCGGACTCTTCGGCGTCCCGGGCAGCGGCGTTCAACAGTGCCTCGCGCTCGAACGGCGAGAGCGGGCGCGGCCGGTTGTCGAGACGGGACGCGAGCAGATCGTAGAAATCGCTGCGCGTGCCGATGTGCGGGAGCGGTTGATCGGCTGCGCGCGGCAGGCCGTGAGCGGCGAACGTGCGCCGCAGCTGTTCGCCGGCGGCGCGGGTCGGCACAATCACGAACGTGTCGGCGGCGGCCGCGGGGTCGAGGTGTCGGGCGAGCTCGACGAGGTGCGAGCGAAAACCCGACAGGTCCGGCGCGCGAAGCAGGCGCGTGCGGCGGGGCGTGATCACTGGCGCGTCGGCGGCTCCATGGCGGCGGTGAGGTCGGCACGCGCCCGTTCGTAGAGCAGCAGCGCGCCGGCGGCGGCAGATGACGCGCGGCGGGCGACGTCGACGCTGTTGCCGGACACGGATTCGACGCGCAACCGCAGCGCGCTTTCGGCCAGCTCCCAGGCGCTGCGCACCAGCGAGTGCCCCGTCAGCAGCTCCGGCGGCGGCGTGACCTTGGCAAGACTGCGGCCGGCCCGCGCGAGACGCTTGGCCAGCGGCCCGATCGTGTTCACGGCGGGGCCCGACATCGTTTTGACCTGTTCGAGCGTGCGCGCGACGTCCTTGAACACTGCAAACGGTCCGTTCGTCGAGCGGCGATACCGGCGAAAGACGGGCCCGCGCTTCTTCCATAGATCCTGGGTGGCGCGCTCATGGCTCGAGATCGACGCGAGGTCTAGGGTGGCGAGCAACGACGCCACGTCGCCGGGCCGCTGGCCGCCGAGGCGGGTATCTTCCTTAAGGATGCGCGTGCGCAACCGCTCGAACTCGCGCGCGTCGCCGCGGCGTCCCGCCCTGGCCGCGGCATCGAGCGTCGACTTGCGCAGTGCCTCGTAGTCACGATCGACTCGCTGCTCGCCTTCGAGGTCGCCGATCGCGCCACGGCGAATCCGGTCGGCCCACGTCTCCGGCAGCAGGCCAACGGCTCGATCGAGGAGGCGCAACACGGTTTGCAGCAGCGTGACCTTGCCCGCCGATGTTTCGGACAGCGACGCGGCCGTCACAAACTGCTCCACCAGCTCCGCATCGCTTGGCGCCGGCAACGGCAGCGGTGGCGGGCTCGCCAGCGGCGCATTCGCGCTCAACGTCAGGTCGAACCGCGTTTGCCCGACCGCAACCCGAAGTTGGGCGATCACCTCGTCCAATACGCCAAGAGCTTCACGCACTTCTCCGACTCGGTAGCCGTAGTGGGCCCCGGGCCAATCCGCGAGCGAGCGCCGCGCCTGTTCGGCGGTCGCGAGCCGGACATTGGGATCGGTGATCTGCGAAACCTCGTTGAGGACCTTGGCGACGTCGCTGCTGAAGGCCGCGAAGTCCGCATCGCCGCGGGAGGCGGCGTACGCGGCCGCCCTTACAGATTCCGCGTATTGTTCCGTTCTGGGCCAATCAACCCGGCCCGCCGGGATCGTGACGAGGTGCAGCTCGACCGGATCTCGCGACATTTGCGTTGGCATCGAAAAGATCACGCGGTCTTCGACACGCGCCCATTCACCGTAACTCGCCAGAACGCGGCCATCCGCAAGAAAAACCCGGAAAAGTACGCGGCTCGGCGCCTCCTGTGCCGCAGACGGCGACGAAAAAAGACTGGCCACGATCAGAATGGCAGTGCTCTGCCATCGCCCGCGCATCATCTGGATGACGTTAGTCTATCGCCATGTGGAAATCCTGTGGACGAACGGTCGAAAAACTGTGGACGACGCCGACACGAAAATAAATGTCGCGGCAGTTCCCCTCTCATGCAGACGTTCGGTCAATCGCATTGGCCGCTTTCGTACGGCGCTTCGCTTGATCCGTTCGCTGCACGACATACAATCGTCATCCCTGACAGTGACCGTCCACCATTACGAAGAGCACATCGCTGGTCGCACATACCAGATCGAGGTGTCGCATGTTTCGGCGTCGCGATGGCGCGCGCAAATCGCGCGTTTGCCAGGCATGCCGACCTCGATGATGCCGTTTTACGGCACGACCCCCGAGGAGGCTGCACACGAGCTGAGCAAATGGCTGTTGCTCATCTCCGGCGCGGCCCCGGCCCAATCCTAATGGAGCGTATCAACGACTTCGCAACTACGAGCAGCGTTGCTCGGAGACGTCTTGGGGCCGTTCCTACGGAACGGCCCGCTTTCACTTTCGAACAGATACTCCACTAGTCAAGACATAATCTAGCCAGCATGACTCGACCCGATCGCCGTCCGACGCGCTCGTTGGCTCTGGCTCTGCTGTGCGTGTTGATCGCGGACTTCGTCGAGGCCCGCATGCAACCGCCGCGCGTCCATTTCGTGGCAACGGGCGGCACGATCTCCAACCGTGACGGCGGCAGGCTGACGGCCGAAGAGCTCGCCAAGTCGATGCCCGGCGTCGATCGCTACGCCAAGCTGACGTTCGAGCAGTTTGCCAACGTCGCCAGCAGCGAGCTGACGCTGCAGCAGTGGATCGAGCTCTCCAGGCGGATCAACGAGATTTTCGCCAGAGAGAAGGACGTCGCCGGCGTCGTGGTGACAAGCGGCACCGACACGCTCGAAGAGACAGCGTTCTTTCTCCACCTCACCGTCCGCGATCCTCGCCCCGTCGTCGTGGTCGGCTCGATGCGCAACCCCAGCACGCTCGGTTACGAGGGCGCGGCGAACCTGCTCGAGGGCGTGCGGGTCGCGGCCGATCCGGCGGCGCGCAACAAGGGCACGCTCGTGGTGCTGAACGACGAGATCAACTCCGCGCGCAATGTGACCAAGACCGACGCCGTCCGGCTGCAAACGTTCCGCAGCCGCGAGTACGGCCAGTTGGGCGTGGTCGATCGCGACCGTGTGGTGTTTTTCAACCAGATCACGCAGCGCAGCAACGAGCGCAGCGAGTTTGACATCAACCGGATCACGGAGCTGCCGCGGGTCGACGTGATCATGGTCTACCAGGGTGCGACAGGAGATTTGATCAAGGCCGCCGTCGACTCCGGCGCCAGGGGCATCGTCGTCGCGACGGCCGGCGCCGGCGCGACCAGCGGCACGCAAGGCGAGGGCCTGCAATATGCCGCGCAGAAGGGCGTGTTCGTCGTCACGACGACGCGCGCGGGCAGCGGCAGGATCGCCCCGCCGCGATCCGACGGGGCGAATCCCAATGTCACGATGACCGAGGCGATGCAGCGCCGCCGGCAGTTCGCGATCGCGGGCGAAGATCACATTCCCGTGAAGGCCCGGATCCTCTTGATGCTCGCGCTGTCGATGACTCGCGATCGCAACGAGATTCAGCGCATCTTCAGCGAGTACTAAACGTGGCGACAAACCTTTCTTGTCCGCCGAAGCGCTCGGCGCGAAGGCGGAAGGTTTGTCGTTTCGCCTATTCGCGTTCGCCGGGCGTGAAAGTCCTGGGGACGAACGGCTATCCCTTCAAAAACGGGCGTAATTCGGCGAGCACGTCGGACGGGACATCTTCCTGCAGGTTGTGTCCGCCGGGCAGGCCCTTGCCCGTCACGTTGACGCCACGCTCTTTCCAGATCGACAGCACGTCGAAGATTCGTCCCATCGGTCCTTTGAGCCCCCACAACGTCAGCAACGGGCAGGCGATCTGCTTGTTGAGATCGGCCTCGTCGTGCTTGAGGTCGATCGACGCGCCGGCGCGATAGTCCTCGCACATTGCGTGGATGTTCTCGGGCAGGCTCGACGTCCGCAGGTATTCGATCTGGTTGTCCGCGGTGGCCCGGGCCTTCTGCGCCTCGTACTGCGCTTTCAGATCGTTCTCGGGCGCCGGCGCTGGACGCACGTAGTTGAACCAGTGGAAGTAGGCCTGGATGAAATCGATGGTGACGTGGGTGTAGAGGTAATACGTCGGGATGATGTCGAGCACGGTGAGCTTCGTCACCTTGTCCGGATGATCGAGCGCCATGCGGTGGCCGACACGTCCGCCGCGGTCGTGGCCGACGACGGCGAACTTGTCGAAGCCGAAACTCTTCATCACCTCGACCTGATCGAGCGCCATCGCGCGCTTCGAATAATTGGCGTGGTTTTCGCCGTCTGGCGGCTTGCTGCTCTCGCCGTAGCCGCGCAGGTCCGGCACGATCACCGTGTAGTCTTTCGCGAGCTCCGTCGCGATCAAGCGCATCGAGACGTGCGTCTGCGGAGCGCCGTGCAGCAAGAGCAGCGGCGGTCCCGATCCGGCATGCACGAGATTGATCTCCGCGCCCGAGGTGGTCACCTTCGCGGATTTGAAACCCGGGAAAAACCGCAGCGTGTTTCCGGCCCCAGCCATTGCTTGTCCACCGAAGCTTCGAGCGGAGGTGGACCCGCCGTAGCCTTTGGCGAAGGCGGGTTTGGCGTGAGCGGGCTGTGCGAAGCCAGAAGCCAAGGCGACCGAAGCGAGCTGAAGGATTTCGCGCCGATTCAAGCTGTCCATGCGCGGCATTCTACCTTTGGCCTGGAAATCGGGTCTCGGTCCGGCATCGCCTCACTCCTGGGTGGTCGCGGCGTCGAAGCGGGCCTTCACCGCCGCAAACGCCGGCGTCGGCCCATGCCACTCGAGCTCGTCGACCGACTCGAACACCGGCACGTCGGTTCGGAGCGTCGCGAGATCGCGAAAGAGCAGAGCCAGCTCGCGGTCGCGTTTGAGCGTGACGGCCAGCGCGCCGGCGCGCACGTTCAGCGCCCAGGTCTTGGCGTCATCCGGAATCGCCTCGAGGTGGCCGTACTTCGCCAGCACCGCGGCCGCGGACTTCGCGCCCCAGCCCTGCAGTCCGGGAAAGCCGTCGGAGCTATCGCCGACGAGCGCGAGGTAATCGGGGATCGACGCCGGCGGCACGCCAAATTTCGCCATCACGCCCGCTTCATCGCGGATCGTGCGCCGCAAGCGGTCTTCCTGCACGATGCGCGTGCCCTGCACGCACTGCGACAGGTCCTTGTCGGGCGTGCAGATCCGCACCTGTGTGACGCGCGGATCGAGTGCCGCCTTCACCGCCGCGGCCGCCAGCGCATCATCGGCCTCGTACTCGATCATCGGCCAGACCACCACGCCGAGCGCGGTGAGCGCGTCTTCGAGCGGATGAAATTGCGACAGCAGATCGGGCTCGATGCCTTCGCCGGTCTTGTAACCCGGCCACATTTGGTTTCGGAACGACTCGATCACGTGATCGGTCGCCACGCCGACATGCGTCGCGCCGAAGTTGAGCATGCCGCGCACCGACGCCACCACGCCACGCACGGCGCCGATCTCGATGCCGTTGGTATCGCGCGCCTTGGGTGCGCCGTAGTAATGGCGGAACAGCTCGTAGGTACCGTCGATGAGGTGAACGATCAAGAATGCAACCTGCTTCATTTTTACGCATTTCGAAAAAATGAAGCAGGTTCCTTTATCATTAACGCGAGATGCCGTCAGTCCGTTTTACCCGCAACATCCAACGCCACGTCGAGTGTCCGACGCTCGAAGTGTCGGGCGCCACGCTCCGGGAAGTGCTCGACTCCACGCCGTGAGGTTTGAGAAGAAGACGATGTAGAGGCGGGTCTTAAGACCCGCCTCTACGCGCTTTGCCTTTCTCCCACGCTTCGCGAGCCTGCCGGACGGCAGGCTGCTCCGACACTTCTGCGACCGGCACATCCCACCACGACTCGTAGCCCGGGACGCCCTTCTGGCGATCGACCCGCGCGTAGATTAGCGCCGTGCGATCCGCGTCGCGCGCCGAGGTCAGCGCGCGCTCGAGCGAGGCGCGATCGGTGGCGCGGAACACGATTGCGCCAAGCGATTCAGCGTTGGCGGCCAGATCCACGGGAACCTTGTAATCGAACTGCGTGCCGAATCCGCCCGAGCCGACCGATTGCGACAACCCGCCGATGCTGGCATAACCGCTGCTGTCGAGCAGCACGATGATCAGCTTGTGGCCTTCCTGCACCGACGTGACGATCTCTTGCGCCATCATCAGGTACGAGCCGTCGCCCACCATCACGAACACGTCGCGCGACGGATCGGCCATCTTCACGCCCAGCCCGCCGGCGATCTCGTAGCCCATGCACGAATAGCCGTACTCGACGTGGTAGGTGTTCGGCTGCTGAGCCCGCCACAGCTTGTGGAGATCTCCTGGCAGGCTTCCGGCGGCGCACACGACGACGTCCTGCGCGCGCGCAAACCCGTTCACCGCGCCGATAATCTCACCCTGCGCAAATGGTGCTGCAGTGCGCTGCCCAAAAATCTTGTCAACCTCTGCGTTCCACTCGCTGCGGTTGGCATCGAGCCGCGCGCGGTAGTCGGCGCTCGTGCGATATCCCGACAGGCATGACGTGAGTTCGTCGAGCGCGACACGCGCATCGGCCACAATCGCGAGGGCGGAATGTTTGTGCGCGTCCATCTCGCACACGTTGATCCCGACGAACTTCACGCCGGGATGGGCGAACGCGCTGTTGGACATCGTCGTGAAATCGCTCAGACGCGTGCCGACGGCAATCACGACGTCGGCCTCGCGCGCGAGCCGGTTGGCCGCCAGCGTTCCCGTGACGCCTATCGCGCCCGCCGCCAGCGGGTGATCCCAGGGAATCGAGCTCTTCCCCGCCTGGGTCTCGCCGACCGCGATGCCTGTCGCTTCGGCGAAGCGGCGCAAGGCATCGGCGGCCTCGCTGTAGAGCACGCCGCCGCCGGCGATGATGAGCGGGCTGCGGCTGGATCGAATCGCCTCAGCCGCGCGCGCGATCGCCTCGGCATCGCCACGCGGCCGCGCGATCGTCCACACGCGCTCGTCAAAGAACGCCTCCGGATAGTCGAACGCTTCAGTCTGGGTGTCTTGCGGTAATGCCAGCGTCACGGCGCCGGTCTCGGCAGGCGAGGTCAGTACGCGCATGGCTTCCGGCAGCGACGTCAGCAGCTGCTCGGGACGATTGATTCGGTCCCAGTACCGCGACACCGGACGAAAGCAATCGTTCACCGAGATGTCCTGGCTCTGGCTCGATTCGAGCTGCTGCAACACCGGCGCGGGCACGCGGTTGGCGAAGATGTCGCCGGGCAACAGCAGCACCGGCAGCCGATTGATCGTCGCTCCGGCGGCAGCCGTGATCATGTTGGTGGCGCCGGGGCCGATCGACGTCGTGCAGGCGAGCGTCCGCAACCGGTTCGACATTTTCGCAAACGCGGCCGCCGTGTGGACCATCGCCTGTTCGTTGCGGCATTGGTAATAGCGCACCCGGTCGCTCATCTGATCGAGCGCCTGGCCGACGCCGGCGACGTTGCCGTGGCCGAATATCCCGAACACGCCGGCGAAGAACCGCTGCCGGCGGCCATCGCGCTCGGTGGCCTGTGCGCTCAAGAACCGCACCAGCGCCTGCGCCATCGTCAGGCGCCTCCGTGGGGACAAACCTTTCTTGTCCGCCGAAGCGCCCCGCGCGAAGGCGGAAGGTTTGTCCATCATGTGGCGTCCGGATTGGGCAGCATCACGTCGCGGACCAGTTGATTGAGGTCTGCGCACGCCGCGAGAAACTGCCGCAGCGTCCGGCGCGTCGGGGCAAAGTCGTCGAACTCGACGGCGGTGAGACCTTTTTCGTCGTAGGCCCGCCGGAAGTCGGCGAAGCGCCGCGACAGATCGTCAACGATGCGCGGATCGACCGGCGCGTCGATGCGCGACGACACCGTCAGATCGCTGGCGATGAAGCGTTGTTGCCAGGCCCAGGGCGGCGAGATCACGACATCGCCGCCGACCAGCTCGCTCCAGTGCATGTGGTTGCGAAACGCGGCTGACAACAAACGGGTCCGATAGCCGCGCTCGCGGAAAATCCGATAGGCCTTCTTGAACACCGCGACGCCAGCCCACTCGAGATGGCCCGGGTCGGTGGTGATGCCCTCGTGATCCATGACCGCCTTGAGCCAGTCGTCCAACCGGCCGACCATGATCGTGCAGACCGGTCCCATGCGCGAGACGTCGTCGCCGTCGGCCTCGCGGCGCTTCAGCCCGCGCTCCACGGCCTCGGCCACGGCCAGGCACTGCGGCAACGTGAACGAGACCGTGGCATTGATGCTGATGCCCAGTGCGGTAGCGGCTTCGATCGCCGGAATGCCCGCGCTCGTCGCCGGGATCTTGACGATCATGTTGGGCGCCAGCGCATCGAAGCGGCGCGCCTGTTCAACGATCGCGCCGGAATCGCGATAGAGGCGCGGGTCGGTCTGGATCGACAGTCGCCCGTTCTGCCCGTGATGCGCCGCAAACGCCGGCAACAGCAGCGCCGCCGCATCGGCTGATAGAAGTTCGACCGCAGCCCACCCGATCTGGTCTTCCGTGGCCGTAGGCATGTCCCGGGCCAGGGCCGCAATCCTCGGACGCCATTCGGCGATTCGCGTCTTCAGGACGGTGTGTGCGATCACCGGGTTGCAGGTCGCCCCGACGCCACCGTGTTCCAGGGACAGCCGCAGCTCGTCGAGGTCGGCGGAGTCGTTCCACAGACACGTCGCCGTCGTCTGCGTCATCTCATGTAGTGGGCTCTTCCATGTCGAGCCGGTGGCCATCGGGCGAATCATACACGGGGGTTCTACACAACGGTTCCAGACGAGGGTTCCAGACGAGGGTTCCAGACGAAGGTTCTGGCACGATGGTTCTCGGAACCTTCGTTTGGAACCCTCGGGAGGAACCCCTGTGGGGAACCCTCGTGAGGAACCGGCGTCAGATCTACCTATAGGCCCAACGAGCGCAAGAACGCACGATTACGCAACGCACTCTCTTTCGGCGTGCCGTCGCCAGGGAACACATCCTGTTCCACGACGACCCACCCGTCGTATTGATGACGGGTCAGCACCGAGAACACGGCCGCAAAGTCCACCGCACCCGTTCCCAGCTCGCAGAACAACTGCGAGCGGACCGCGGCGAGGTAACCGAGTCCCTGCGCGCGCGCGTCGCGCGCCACGACGGGATCGCAATCCTTGAAGTGGACGTGCCACACGCGCTCGGCATGCTGTTCGAACACACCCACTGGATCGCCACCGCCGTACATGATGTGCCCGGTGTCGAGCACCAGGCCGACGAGCGATCGATCGGTGCGGCCCATCAGCTGATCGATCTCGTGCGGCGTCTCCACGTAGCCGCCACAGTGAGGATGAAATACCGTCCGCAAGCCGGTCTCATCACGGACCGCGCGTGCCACCCGGTCCGCACCCGCCGCGAGCGTGGCCCACGCCGGCTCCTGCAGGCCGTGCTCGGCGGTGATGCGGCCGGCATGCCGCTCGCGCTCGGGCACGCGCGCGTTGTCATCCGACAGCACGATGAACGCGCCGCTCGCTCCGGCATCGTGCATCAGCCGCGCAGTCCGCACCGCGGTCGTCACGCCCTCGTCTTGCGCGGCCGCGTTGGCGAGCGCCACCGGCACGAAGGCGCCCACCAGCTGCAGCTCTCGCGCCGCCAGTTCCGCGCCGAGCCGGGTGGGGTCGGTCGGCATGAAGCCCCAGTCGCCCAGCTCCGTTCCGGCGTATCCGGTTTGTGTGATCTCGTCGAGCACCGTTCCGTACGGCGCGGCGATGGACTGACTGTCGAATTCCAGAATTCCCCAGGAGCACGGAGCGTTAGCGACGCGAATCACAGGCGAATGATACTATCCGCTCGCTTGGCGCCTCGAGTGTTGTTCCGATCGTCGCCGCCTTCGCCGGGCCGTACGGGTACGACAGTGGAGATCACCCGCGCACGTGCCGGCTGGCGCTACGTGCACTTCGCGGTGCGGCAGATCGTTCCCGGCAAAACGTGGGTGCACGACACGGGCGCTGAAGAGTGCTGCCTGGTGCTGCTCGCGGGACTGTGCCGGGTTTCGTACAGGCACCCCATCAAGGGGCGCCCTACTAACACGGGGAGCGACGCGCCGGAGATCACCACCACGCTCGGTCCGCGCCGCAGCGTCTTTGCCGATTACCCGCACGCGCTCTATCTGCCGCCGCGGACATCATTTCGCGTGCAAGCCGACGTCGCCACCGAGCTCGCCGATGGGCGGGCGCCGTCGCGACAGCGTCTTCCACCCCAGCGCGGCTGCCGCGCCGGGGGCCCGGCTGAACCACGACACATCCGTCCGGAAGACTGCGGATTCGAAATTCGCGGCGGCGGCAACGCGACGCGGCAGATCGTCGATATCATGCCGCCGGCGTTCGCCGCCGATCGCCTGCTGGTCTGCGAGGTTTTCACGCCGGGCGGCAACTGGTCGAGCTATCCTCCGCACAAGCACGATCAGGATCGTCCGCCGGCCGAAGTGAAGCTCGAGGAAATCTATTACTACCGCTTCGAGCATCCTGATGCGTACGGGTTCCAGCGGCTTTATGATGGCCGCACCGATCGCACCGTCACGGTCGGTCATGGCGATGTTGTAACGGTGAGATCCGGTTATCACCCGTTTGTCACGGCGTACGGATATAACGCTTACTACCTGAACGTCCTGGCCGGCACGCGCCGCTCGATGGCGGCCAGCGACGATCCTCGTTATGCCGCGTTTCGGGCCTGGCCGCCGCCCGATCCGCGGGTGCCAATGCTGGCGCGGCCACTGAAGTAATGTGGTGTCCGGCTGGACCCGGACCCTTACAGGAGGAAGTAATGTCACGATTCATTCAGCGTGCGGGCACGATGGTTGCGCTGCTGCTGGTCTCTGCCGCCACCACTTTCGCGCAGGTCGACCGCGCCACCCTCACCGGCGTCGTCCGCGATTCGTCGGACGCCGTGCTGGCGAAGGCGAAGGTCACCGTCACGAGCCTCGCGACCGGCGCCGCGGCGACGGTGAACACGACCGACACCGGCACCTTCCTCGTGATCAACCTGGCGCCCGGCGAGTACCTGGTGCAAGCCGAGGCCACCGGCTTTCAGCGCTTCGAGCAGACCGTCAGGCTCGAGACCGGCGCGCGCTCGCGCCTCGACCTGTCGCTGGCGGTCGGGTCGATTGGCGAGACGGTGAAGGTCGAGGGCATTACTCCTCTGCTCAGCAGCGAATCGGCCGTGCTCGGCACCGTCGTCGATCGCAACGAAGTCGACAAGCTGCCGCTCGCCATCCGCAACTGGGACGACCTGCTCGCGATGGTGCCCGGCGTGCAGAGCGACCGCTACACCGAACAGTCGGGCGGCACCTCAGCCGGCCGCACCGGCGGCGTCAGCGTGCACGGCAATCGCAGCCTGCAGAACAACTTCCTGCTTGACGGCGTCGCCAACAACAGCTTCTCGACCAACGTGCAGGAGCTGACGACGCAGATTTCGCGTCCTTCGGTGGATGCGATCGATGAGTTCAAGGTGGTCACGAGCCCTTACGCGGCCGAGTACGGATGGTCGCCGGGCGCAGCCATCATCGTGAACACGAAGTCCGGCGCCAATACCTTCCGCGGCACCGCCTACGACTTCTATCGCGACGACAGCTTCGACTCGACCAACTACTTTGCCAAGGCCGCCAACCAGCCCAAGCCGACCAACAAGCAGAACCAGTTCGGCGGCAACCTCGGCGGCCCGGTGATGAAGAATCGCGCCTTCTTCTTTGCGGACTACGAGGGCACCCGCATCAAGCAGGGCGTGCTGCGAACCGGCAATGTGATGACGGCCGCCCAGCGCAGCGGCGTCTTCACCGGCGCCATCCGCGATCCGCTGACGCAGCAACCCTTCCCGAACAACACCATTCCGACCAACCGGATCGATCCGGTCGCGGCTGCAGTCATGGCGCTCGTCCCGCTGCCCAACACCACCGGTCCGAACAACTTCATCAGGCAGCCGAACGTCGAAGACGAGTCGGATCGCTTCCTTGGCCGCGTCGACCTCCCGCTCGGCGGCGGCGGTCACTTCTTCGCCCGCTACATCGGCAGCGATCGCCTCCGCTTCGTGCCCGGCTGGTTCGGCGGCATCCTCGACGGCACCTCAACCTCTGCATGGGGCCGCAACTTCCTGAAGTCGCACGCGGCGGTCGCGGGCTGGACCAAGGTACTCGGCTCGAACCTGATGAACGAGGCGCGCTTCTCCTACGCCCGCGGCACCAACGACGGCCAGCAGGATCCGTTCGGCGAGAGCGGCATGGCGCAGATCGGCTTCCGCGGCGTGCCCGACGATCCCCGCGTTGCCGGCGGCATTGTGGGGATCGACATCGACGGCCACATCCGCCTCGGCTCGCCCAACTTCATGCCGAAGTTCCAGCACACCAGCCAGTACCAGTGGCTCAACACGCTGACCTGGCTCAAGGGCAGGCATCAGTGGAAGTTCGGCACCGACATCATGATGCCGATGACCAACGAGTACTACGACGTCGCGCCAACGCGCGGCAACCTGCGCTTCCAGAACACGTTCACCGGCCACGCCTTCGCCGACTTCCTGTTGGGCTATGCCAACCGCGCCGAGCTGACCAACGTCTTCGTGGTCACGCAGCAGCTGTGGTCGACCTCGTTCTACCTGCAGGACGACTGGAAAGCGAGCGACAAGCTGACCCTGAACCTCGGCCTGCGTTACGACTACATGCCGCCGGCCACTGAAAAGGACAACCGGCTGGCCAACTTCGATCCCACCGCCAACGGCGGCGCCGGCGGGCTGATCTTCGCCAAGGATGGATCGATCGCCGATCGCGCGCTGGTGAACGCCGACAAGAACAACTTCGCGCCCCGGCTCGGCGCGATCTACCGCTTCAACGACAAGACGCTCGTGCGCGGCGGCTACGGCGTGTTTTACAACCAGTTCGATCGCATCGGCTCGGAGGATCAGCTGGCGCTGAACCCGCCCGGGCTGCGCAACATCCAGGTCAACTCGGCATCAGGCGCCACCACGCCGATCCTCCTTCTGCGCGAAGGGTTCCCGGCCAACTATCTCGATCCGTCGAACCTGGTCATTCGCAACCTGAAGCTGCGCGCCGCCGTCCAGGACGCGCCGCGCACGCAAGTGCAGCAGTTCGGCGCCGGCATCGAGCGGCAGATTGGCGCCAACTTCGTGGCGTCGGCCGACGCGGTCGGGTCGTTCACCAAGCACCTCGCGGTGTTGCGCAACCTGAACCAGCCGCTGCGCGGCACGCTCGACGCCAACGGCGCGGTGCCGTTCCCGAACTTCGGCAACATCCAGACCCGCGAGATGAACGGCGAAGCCAACTACAAGGGCGTCGACCTGTCGCTCGAAAAGCGGATGAGCAGCGGCTACAGCTATCGCGCGTCGTACACGATCGGCGAAGCGCGCGACCAGGCGCCCGAACACCTCAACGCCTCGTCGGGCCGCGCGCAGAACACCCGCGATCTCGATTCGTGGGAAGGGCCGAGCGACATGGACGTCCGCCATCGCCTCGCCGCCAACTTCATCGTCGAGTTGCCGTTTGGTCCGGGCAAGCCGCTGTTGTCGGACGGCGTGGGTGGGCAGATCTTCGGCGGCTGGCTGGTCAGCGGCATCTACAGCGCGCGCTCGGGCCGCGCGTTCACCGTCACCCAGACCGGCAACAATGTCGGCGCGGATCAGACCGGCTTGCCCAACCTCACGGGCGACCCGAAGGGTGCCGAGACCGTGGCGCAATGGTTCAACCCGGCGGCGTTCACGGCGGTGCCGTCCGGTGCGTTCGGCAACGCGGGCCGCAACATCCTGCGCGGGCCAGGCTGGGTGACGTTCGATCTGAGCATTCAGCGCCGCTTCGAGATCGCGAGAGCGAATGCGACGCTGCGCGCCGACATCTTCAATGTGTTCGATCGCGCCAACTTCGGGTTGCCGGCCGCGAACATCTCGGCGCCCGCCACCGTCGGTGTGATTTCGTCGCTGGCGGGCGACCCGCGCGTGATGCAGATCTCGATTCGAGTGGGGTTCTAAATGCACGTAGGGCACCTCTTTTGTTGAAATAACGAAGAACCAATTACGAATAAAGAAACGTTCGTTATTCTGAATTGGTTCTTCGTTATTCGAGAGAAGGGTGCCCTACAATCTCGAATAACGAAGAACCAATTACGAATAAGGAAACGTTCGTTATTCTGAATTGGTTATTCGTTATTCGAATCCCACCATGACCCCCGTCCTCGAAATGCACGGCATCCGGAAGGCCTTTCCCGGCGTCGTGGCGCTCGACGGCGTGGATCTCACGCTGCACCGCGGCGAAGTGCACATGCTGCTCGGCGAGAACGGCGCGGGCAAGTCCACCCTGATGAAGATCCTGAGCGGCGCGTACCGCAAGGACCAGGGTCGCATCGTCGTCGACGGCAAGGACGTCGAGATTCAAAGCCCGCGCGATGCGCTCGCGCTCGGCATTCGCGTCATTTATCAGGAGCTCAATCTCATCCCCCACTTGTCGGTGGCGGAGAACATTTTTCTCGGTGCGGCGCCTACTCACAGGTTTGGCGTCATCGACTGGCGGCGGCTATCAGCGGCGACATCGCAACTGCTGACCGATCTCGGCATGAACCTCTCGCCCGACACGCCGCTGGGTCAATTGAGCCTGGCGCAACGGCAGATGGTCGAGATCGCGAAGGCGCTGAAGGGTCAAGCGTCGATCCTCGTGATGGACGAGCCGACCTCTGCGCTGACCTCGCGCGAAGTCGATCAGCTCTTCGCATTGATCGCGCGGTTGACGGAACGCGGCGTCGCCATTGTTTACATCACGCACCGGCTCGACGAGGTCTATCGAATCGGGCAGCGGGTCTCGGTGCTCCGCGACGGACGACGGGTCACGACCCAGCCGCTGTCGGATGTGACGGTCGCCGAGCTCGTGCGATTGATGGCCAACCGCGAGGTCGGCGATCACTTTCCGAAGCAGCGCACGACGCCGGGCAAGGAGCTGCTGCGGGTCGAGGGGCTCGGTCGCCGCGGCGCGCTGAGCGACATCAGCTTCTGCCTCCGCGCCGGCGAAGTCGTCGGCATCGCGGGCCTGCTCGGCGCCGGCCGCAGCGAGCTGGCGCGCGTGATCGCGGGCGCCGATCGATCGGACAGCGGAACTATCCAGTGCGATGGGCAGGCCACGAACTTCCGCACGCCCGCCGACGCCATTCGGAGGGGCATCGGTCTGCTGCCGGAAGATCGCAAGGCCGAGGGCCTCGTCGCCGGCCTGACCGTCGCGCGAAACACGGCGCTGCCCCACGGCCGGCGGCTGGCGCGCTCCGGTTTTCTGCCCCGCGGATGCGAGGAGCGCCTGGCCGAGCCGATCGTGAAGGACTTGCGCGTGAAGGCGACGCCGACGCAGGAAGTGAGGCTGTTGAGTGGCGGCAATCAGCAGAAGGTCGTGCTCGGCAAATGGCTGGCCGGCGATGCGCACATCTTCATCTTCGACGAGCCGACGCGCGGCGTCGACGTTGGCGCGAAGATCGAGATCTACAACCTGATGAATCGCCTGACGGCATCGGGCGCCGGCATCATCATGATCTCGTCGGAGCTGCCAGAGCTGCTCGGCATGAGCGATCGCATTCTCGTGATGTGCCGCGGCCGCATCCGCGCGGAATTCAGCGCCGCCGACGCCACGCAGGAGCGTGTTCTCAGCGCCGCCCTGGGGTTGGCGTCATGAGAGCCCGCCGCTTTGGCACCGTCATCGGCTTGGGCGTCCTGTGCGCCGTCCTGTGGGCGCTGACGCCGCACTTCCTCACGGTCTCGAATCTGCTCAACGTCGCCCAGCAGACCAGCATCAACGCCATCGTCGCCGTCGGCATGACCTTCGTGATTGTTTCCGGCGGCATCGATTTATCAGTTGGATCGATCGTGGCCCTCTCGGGTGTCGTGCTCGGGGCATTGTTGCAGGGCGGGCAGCCACTTGCCGTCGCGCTGGCCGCGGCGCTGGCCGTCGGACTCGGGTGCGGGCTCCTCAACGGCGCGCTGGTGAGCGTGGGCGGGCTGCCGCCGTTCATCGCGACGCTGGGCATGATGAGCGTGGCGCGCGGCGCCGCACTCGTGTTTACCGAAGGACGGCCGGTGTCGGGCTTCGATGAAGGATTCCGGTCGCTTGCGACCGGGGCGATCGGCTTCGTCCCCGCTCCCGTCGTCGTGATGATCGGGGTGTATATGGCGGCGCACGTCGTCCTGACGCGCACCACCTTCGGGCGCTACGTTTATGCGATCGGCGGCAATGAAGAGGCCACCCGGCTCTCCGGCGTCGCCGTGCGCTTCCACAAGACGGCGATCTACGGCGTCTCCGGCGTGATGAGCGCGATCGCCGCCATCGTGCTGACGGCACGGCTCAATTCGGCGCAGCCGATCGCCGGCACCATGTACGAGCTTGATGCGATTGCCGCCACCGTGATTGGCGGCACCAGCCTGATGGGCGGCGAGGGCACGCTCGCCGGCACGCTCGTCGGCGCGCTGATCATGGGCGTGCTGCGTAACGGCCTCAACCTGCTTGGTGTATCGTCTTTCCTCCAGCAGATCGTGATTGGCGGCGTGATCGTGGGCGCCGTGCTGGTGGACACGGTCCTCAAACGTCACCGGGTGTGAAGGCCAGCCGCAGACCTGTCCGCCGAAACGCGTCGCGCGAAGGTGGATGACACGAATTGGAGATCATTCCGTTCGCGGCTTGAGGCCGCGGGCAGACAAGGGCTCGTCGGCCGTGCATCCTCGGTCGTGGGGCGTCCGCAGCCCAGTCGATCGGCCGTGAGAGGAGTCCGGCGACGTATTAGCCCGCGACGCTCGCGCGTATCCACGTTGGGCGCTCTCGACCGCCTTTCGGCGGTAACGCTCATGCGCTTAACAGTTGCCTGGCATGCGGCGGCTGCACTCGGCTTCGCGGATACACGCGAGACGCACGAGTATTCGCCCAGCTCGCGGGCCAACGCGGCACCGCCGGCGCGCGTTATTGGCGTGCTATCATCCCGGCCTCGTTGCACATGCGAGTGATGAGAACGGTGGGCACCTGTCCGTAGTAGGCCGCGAGTGGTGTGTTCCGGTCTACTCCATAGACTGTTAGGCAACAACAACCTTCATGAACAAATCAGAGATTCTGGACTCCATTCGGCGCATCGCCGCCGCCAGTAACGGCAAAGCGCCGGGCTCTCAGCGCGTTGCCACGGAGACCGGTATGCGCAAGTCAGACTGGTACCCGAAGTTGTGGGTTCGATGGAGCGATGCCGTTCGCGAGGCAGGCCTGCGGCCCAATTCACTGACTGTCGCGCCGTCCGATGAGGACCTGATCAAGAAGCACATCATTCTGATTCGACAGCTCGGGAGATTCCCAATCGAGAGCGACCTCAGACTGGAATCGAACTTTCGGGGCATCTCCAGTCTCGGGCGCAAACGCGAACGGGCCACCAAAGTTCTGGAGTACTGTCGCGAACACAGTGGCTTTGATGATGTTGTTTCCTTCTGCGATGGAGTCATCACAGCCAAGCCATCGCCGCGCGAACAGTCAGCGGCCCCTTCGGTTCGTGGTCTTGGGTACGTCTATCTGATCAAGCATGGCAATCGTGCAGAGTACAAGATCGTCGAACACTCAATCCTATCCGCCGTGAGGGAGAGATTCGTCTCGAACTACCAGAGCGACTCCAGCCCGTTCACTTTGTAAAGACCGACGATCCCTCCGGCGTCGAAGCTTACTGGCATCAGAGATTCGCGGATAGGCGAAAACAAGGAGAGTGGTTCGCGTTGACACTCGACGACGTGCGAGCCTTCAAGCGGTGGAAACGAATATTCTAGGACACCGTTGCCTAACATGGCATGCAGCCGACGGCGCTGACGAAATCGAGTGCGCCGCGGCTGATGCCTGACGTTATGCGGGCTCGAGAATCCCCGACTATTCTCTTGTTCACGAAGCGATACCATGCGTGGTAACATCTAAACGGCGTGGGCAAGTATCGGCGCGGCGGCTTCATTTTCATCACCTGGAAGGGTGATCATCCGCCGCGTCACGTCCATGTCTACCGGGACGGCAAGCTTGTCGTGAAGTGGGACTTGGACAACAAGAAACCGATGAAGGGGTCCGCGACCCGCCAGGTGTTGGCGCTGATCGCCGGTCTCGAGGCGGAGGGGCTTCTGTGAAGATTCGGTCCGTCACGTACAACAGCCGCCGGAAGATGTTCGAGATCCGAACGTCGACGAAGAATCTCGCGTTCCCATTTTTCAAGGCGGAGCCACCACCGAATTCGACGGATCCCGTCACGAACGCCTTCGTGGATGGAGAGGCGGGCCGCGAGGCGTTTACGTACATCTTGGCCTCCGGACGTACGGGGACGGTGCACCTTGAGGAGGTCCTTGAGTACAACCAGGATCCGCGCTACCTGAGAGACCTGCTTCTGTACAAGCTCACGATTGAGGCTCAGCGGCGAATCGCAAGGAGCGCGCTGTCGAAGCGCGAGATTGTGCGGCGGCTGGGAACGTCGGCCGCGCAGCTGTATCGCCTGCTCGATCAGACCAACTACCGCAAATCTGTCGATCAGCTCTTGGCGCTGCTGCAGGTGCTGGACTGCGAGATCGATCTCGTCGTCCGGACAAAGACCGCTTGAATTCGCGGGGGCCTCGGTGACGACATGCCCAAGGGAACGCTCGCATCGGTCAAACGACAGGCCGGGCTGAAGGCACAGAAGTCATGAGAACGATCCAGTATCTCGTCCGCATCAACCGTGATCCAGGCAGCGATTGGGGCGCTTCTGTCCCGGACCTGCCGGGCTGTGTCGCGACCGGCAAGACGATCGACAGTGCCTTGCGTCGGATCGCGCGAGCCATCGAGCTTCACGTCCGTGGCATGCGCGAAGATGGCCTGCCGGTTCCTCGACCAAGCCATCGCACAGTGACGCCACGTCGTCGGCCGCGCGAGATCGACTTCTACGCCACGGTGGAAGTGGCCGCCTGACAGGCGATGGAGCCGACGGCGTTCCAGACCGCGCCAACTCCATGGGGCCCACGACGACTCTGGTGTGGCAAAGTATCGAGACGAATTCCAACGATCGTCACGTAGGCTAATGACATCATGCGCAAGCTGATCCTATTTGTCGTGCTTTCCAGCGCCCTGGCCCCGGTTTCGTGCAACAGAGCCGCCCCTGCGGCCGACGACAAGCCGAAGGTGGCGCTGGTGCTCAAGACGCTCAACCACCCGTTTTTCGTCGACATGCGGCGCGGCGCCCAGGAAGCTGCCGACCGGCTGGGCGTCAACCTGCAGGTGCAGGCCGCCGAGCGCGAGAGCGACGTCGACAAGCAGATGCAGATTGTCGAGAACATGCTGCAGACCGGCATCAAGGTGCTGGCGATCACGCCGAGCGGATCGCGCGAGATCGTTTCGGCACTCGTGAAGGCGAAAAATGCCGGCGTTCCAATCGTGATCGTCGACACACGGCTTGACGCGAAAGCCGCGTCAGACGCGGGTGTCGTCGCGCAGACGTTCATCGGCTCTGACAACTACGAGGGCGGCAAGCTCGCGGGTGAGTACACGGTGACGGCCACCGGGGGCAAGGCGAAGGTTGGTATTCTGGAAGGCATTCCCGGTCATGAAACCGGCGATTCGCGTTTGCGTGGTTACCGCGACGCGGTCGCCAAGGCGCCGGGCATCACGATCGTCGCGTCGCAGCCGGCCAACTGGGAGCGCGACCAGGGCTTCAACGTGTTTCAGAACATGCTGCAGGCGCACCCCGACATCGACACCGTGTTTGCCGCCAGCGACCTGATGGCGCTCGGCGCGATCGAGGCCATTGCCGCCGCCGGCAAGACCGGCAAGATCCGCGTCGTCGGCTTCGACGCGCTGGACGATGCGAAGAAGGCGATCGAGGCGGGCACGATGGCCGCGTCGGTGGCGCAGTTTCCGTACGAGATGGGCAAGGCCGCGGTCGAGAGCGCGGTGAAGATCCTGGCCGGCGAAAAGCTCCCGGCCGACATCATGGTCAGACTGGAGATGGTCACCAAACGATGAAGCGATTGAATGTCGGCGTGATTGGCCTCGGCCGCCTCGGGCGCGTCTACGTGCGCGACCTGGCGGGCCGAATTCCGGAAACGAAAGTCGTGGCGGTTGCCGACCCGATCGGCAACCTGGCGAAGGAAATCGCGGCGGAGTTCGACGTGCCGCGATCGTACACCGATCCGCTGGCGATGATCGACGACAACAACGTCGACGCCATCGTGATCGTGACGCCCACGCATATTCATCGCGAGCAGGTGATCGCGGCGGCGAAGAGCAAGAAGCCGACATTCTGCGAGAAGCCGCCGGCGTTGTCGCTTGCGGAAGTCGCGGAGATGAAGGCCGCGATCGAAAAGTCGGGGATGTTCTTCCAGATGGGCTTCATGCGCCGCTTCGATCCCGGTTATGCCGCGGCAAAGAAAGAGATCGACGCCGGCCGCATCGGGCAGCCGCTGGTGTTCAAGGCGACCTCGCGCGACCCGTTCCGCCCCAGCCTCGAATACGCCAACCCCGCCAGCAGCGGCGGCATGCTGATCGACATGGGCATTCACGACTTCGACCTCGCGCGATGGTTCATGGGCGACGTCCAGAAGATCTCGGCCATTGGCGCGACGATCGCCTATCCCGAGCTGGCCACCGTCGGCGACATCGACAACGCGATCGCCAGCTTGACCTTCACGAGCGGCAAACTCGGCGTAGTCGATCTGACCCGCAGCGGCATCTACGGCTATGACATCTCAACCGAGATCCTGGGCCTCGAAGGCACGATCCGGATCGGGTACCTGCGCGAGACGCCGATCATGGTGATGACCAAGGCCCACGGCGTGTCGCACGACACGGTGCCGTACTTCATTGAGCGCTTCCGCGACGCGTACACCAATCAACTGCAGAACTTTGCGCAAAACGTCCTGCAGGGGCGCCCGGCTCCGATCACGATCGATGACGGGATGGAGGCGCTGCGCGTGGGCGTGGCCGCCACGCGCGCCCGCGAGAGCGGTGGGTCGGTGAACGTCGCGGACATCAAATCGTGAAACACGCGCGCCGGACTGCGTGCCTGCTGCCGTTTGTGTTGATCGCGGCGTGCGGGCCGCAACCGGCGAAGCCCGCGGCGCCGGCACCAGCCGCCGAGGCGGCGTCAAACGGCATGGCGGTCGTCACCGGCACGGCGCCAAGCGGCTCGATCGTCGCGTTGATTCCCGCTGCCGGCGAATCACCGTTGCCCGACGGGCCGGCGGTGATGGATCAGTACTCGAAGACCTTCGTCCCGAGCGTGCTGTACGTCCGGGTCGGCCAGCCGGTGGAGTTCCGCAACAGCGAGGACATGGGCCACAACGTGAATGTGACCCGCCGCGGCACCGGCGCGGAGGTGTTCGGCGTCGCCACCGAGCCGCAGCAGAAGTACGTCCACACGTTCGACCGCGCCGGCCAGTACGACGTCGCCTGCGACATCCATCCCGGCATGCAGGCGCTGGTCGTCGCCGCGGCCAGCTCGTTCGTCACTATCGCTGATGAGCAGGGCGCGTTCTCCATCCCGAATGTCCCGGCCGGTGCCTACAAAGTGGCGCTGACGTTCGAGGGCCGCACGGTTGAGCGGCCCCTCGAGGTCAAAGGCCCACGAACTGACGTGAAAATGTAGAGGCGGGTCTTTCAGACCCGCCTGCGCCGCAGGTGTAGATCTTGCAACGACCATCATTCGTGAGGAGCGAATGATGAGGTTGCCGATCATCGTCCGGGTAATCGTCCTGGCGTCGCTCGTCTGGGTCTTCGACGAGTATTCGCTTCAAGCTCAGCCAAAATCGACCGCAAAGTTTGATATTGCCGAGCTCTGGCAGGACCCGGCGGATCTGCTCCAGCGCGATCTGTACGCCGGCCCGGGTGGGGCTGAACTGGCTCCGCCACGCGACAAGCCGTTCCAATTCGTGGCGCACAAGACCACCGGCGTCAATCCCGGCTACGACGTCAAAGACCCGACCGGCCGCGCGTGGAGCGTCAAGCTGGGCGTGGAAGCACAGTCCGAAGTGACCGCGTCGCGCATCCTGTGGGCGATGGGCTTTCATCAACCGGCCAACTACTACCTCGAGCAGTGGACGCTCGAAGGCGTCGATGCCGGCGTCAAGAGCGACGCGAGGTTTCGCACTGACACCGATGCCTACAAGCCGGGCGCCGAGTGGTCCTGGTCCGACAACCTCTTCGTCAACACCCAGGCGTTCCGCGGCCTGATCGCCACGCAGATGATCCTCAACAGCTGGGACCTGAAGACGGCGAACAACCGTGTTTATGAAGCAACCGATCCGTCGGCGTCGCCGCGCCGGCTGTTCATGGTGCGCGATGTGGGCTCGTCGCTCGGCCACTCGAAGCAGGGACGTTTCTTCGCGATGATCGGGACCCCCGGCAGTCAGGGCAGCAAGAACGACCTGGAAGGATTCGAGCGGCAGGGTTTCATCAAGAAGGTAAACGGAAATCGCGTCGCGTTCGACTATCGCGGTATGTACGGCCAACTGCTAAACAGAGTGACGCCGGCCGACGTCGTGTGGACGTGCGAACTGCTGGCGCGGCTGCCCGACACGCACTGGCAGGCGGCGTTTCGCGCCGGCGAATACACGCCGGATCAGACCGATCGCTACGTCAGGAAGATCAAGGAAAAGATCGCGCAGGGCCTGGCGTTGAAGACCGCCGGAACCCGCTGAGTCACTTCTTCCACACTGGCGCCGCCAGCTCGATCCGCCACGACGGCCCGCCCGGAAACAGCGGGCCTTCTGACTTGACGAAGGCGGGCGCTTCGCCGCCGAGAATCCACACATGCGTGTCGGGCGGATCCTTGCCGAGGATGTCGGCCAGCAATCCCTTGATGCCACCGATGTTGACGTGCACAACGTAGTGAATGGCCTTGCGCGCCGAGCCCGCGAAGCTGAACGGCTCCTCGCCCGCGGACGTGATCTCGAGCTTCACCAGTAACGGCTTGGGTGTGGCGGCGATGATCGACACCGCCGAGGGCGTCCCCGGCCGGACGTTCTTGAGCAGCGTCAGCATCAGGCCGTTCGACAGATCGGGAGGAATCTCCATCTGCTCCACTTCCGTCTTCACGTCGCCATCTTCTTCGGTATAGCGGACGCTCACCTGCCCTTTCACACAGTCGATCGACATTTCCAACGGCCGCTTGAAGATCTTACCCTTCTGAATCACGCGGTCCGAGATCAACTTGAAATGACCGCTTTGCGAGAACACCGCGGTTTCGTCGTGAAGCGAGCCGTCGCTGAAGCGGAACACGAGGCGCACCGTCACGCGCCCGCCCCGCGCGACCTGGATCAAATCGCCGGTGGCGATCGCGGCGCCGTCGAGCGTACGCAGCACGAGAAAGCCGTGGACGACGCCTTCGGCAAAGCGCACCGGCACCGGGTCGGCTGTCACGCGCGCCGCGCAGATCACGGTGGCCAGCCCGATCAACAACAGCACGCCGACGCGACGCCTCAGATATCTCATGTGCTTATGCCTTTGCCGGGGGATTGTGAAGTTTCAATAGCGTGACCAGGTCGCGGTGCGCCAGTACGACCTCGGGCAGTTCCTGCAACGCCGCGTGGTAGCGCTCGGCATACGCGCTTCCGGCCGCAGGTGAGGCCAGCTCGCGCGCTTGCGTAATCAGCGGCGCGACCGCCGGCACCTCGGGCGGCTTGGCTGCGAGCGCTTCGTCGATCCGGACAATTAGGCCAGACATCGTTCGCAGCCACGCAAAGTGTTCGTCGTTGAAGATCACCTGGAGCAATTGCATGGGCGCCATCGTGCCACGGTCGAGCTCGTACTCGGCGCGTTGCCAGTCGATCAGCGTCTTGTGCAGGTGCAGCAGGGCGGTGCGAAGCTCCCCCAAAAGCGAACGGTCAGCGTCGTTCACATCCCGATCCTACGATGAACGGCGGCCGATCGGAAGATCGCTCGCCGGCACGCTACGAGGCCATCCGCGGACAGTTCGTCCGGCTCGGATGCTCGCCAAGCTTGCGACCGAGCTGCCGCAGGGCGATGCGTTTCTCTATGAACCGAAATGGGATGGGTTTCGGGCGATTGTCTTCCGCGGCGGCGGCGCGGTCTACATCCAGAGCCGCGACCTGCGCCCGCTCGACCGCTACTTTCCCGAGCTGAGCGCGGCGCTGCTCGCGGCGCTGCCTGACGGCTGTGTGCTCGACGGCGAGATCGTGATCGGCACCCCGCGCGGCCTCGACTTCGACGCGCTGCAGCTGCGGCTGCACCCGGCCGCATCACGCGTGGCGAAGCTCGCGCAGCAGACGCCCTCGTCTTTCGTCGCGTTCGATGCCATCGCCGTCGATGGCAACGATCTGCGCGATACGCCCCAGCGCGATCGCCGCATCGCGTTAGAGCGCCTGCTTGCGCGCATCAAGCCGCCCATCCATCTCACGCCGATGACGCGGGATCAGGCACAAGCCGTCGAGTGGCTGTCGCAGTTCGAGGGCGCGGGACTCGACGGCGTGATCGTGAAGCCGGCCGACGGCCTCTACCAGCCCGGCAAGCGCGCGATGATCAAGGTCAAGCACGCCCGCACCGCCGACTGCGTCGTCGCCGGCTTCCGCTGGCACAAGGCCGGAAAGAACGAGCTGGTGGGGTCACTGCTGCTCGGGTTATATCCCAGGAGAGCGGCGCCGAGACACGGGCATCGGCGGTCGGCCTGACCGAGTAGGCGCCGGCCACGGTGCGATCTTTCGCGTTCTGGTTGTAATCGAGGAACACGCCGTGGCGTTCTTCCTTCCACCACTTGCTGGTGGCCAGCTCCGGCGCGCGCCGCTCGACTTCGCGCGCAAGCGCCAGCGCCGCGCGGCGGACCTCGTCGAACGTCCACCGCCGCTCGATGCGCACGTGGACGTGGATGCCCCGGGAACCGGAGGTCTTGGGCCAGCCGGTGAGGCCCAACTCGTCGAGGGTGGCCCGCACGACGTGGGCGACTTTGCGGATCTGCGGCCACTCCACACCCGGCACGGGATCGAGATCGACGCGCAGCTCGTCGGGATGATCGAGGTCGTCGGCACGGACCGGATGCGGATGCAGCTCGAGGCAGGCGAGGTTGGCCATCCACGCGAGCGCGGCCGCGTCGCGCGGCACCACTTCTTCCGCCGTCCGGCCGGAGGGAAACTTCAGCGTGACGACATCGATCCACGGCGGACGCGACGTAGGCGCGCGCTTCTGATAAAAACACTCGCTGCCGACGCCGTTGGGGTAGCGCACGAGCACGTTCGGCCGGCCCCCGGCGCCCTGCAGCGCGCCGGCAGCCACAGCGAGGTAATAGCGCGCGAGATCGAGCTTGGTGTAACCCGCGTGGGGAAAGAGCACCTTGTCCGGGTTCGAGATCGCCACCTCCCGTCCCGCCACCTCGAGGACGTGGGGCTCGGCCTTGCTCGCCATCGGTCAACTATAGCCAACCGGCGAGGGCGCTTGACACCCGGCGCTGAGTGGTGTTATTTTTCTGGCTGTCTGTTATAAAAATAACATGGCAGCGTTTCTTCATACACGTAGTGGTAGTGGTGGTCAGGCTTCTCGCTTGAGCAAGCGCGAGCGGGAGATCATGGATACCCTCTACCGCCTCGGCCGCGCCACCGCCGGCGACATCCGCGCCGCGCTCAGCGGCGAGCCGAGCGACTCCACCGTCCGCACCCAGCTGCGCGTACTGGAGGAAAAGGGCCACGTCCGCCACGAAGAGCAGGGCTTGCGCTTTGTCTACCTGCCGACCGTGCCGCGACATGCGGCCCGCCGCTCGGCCCTCAAACATCTCGTCGACACGTTCTTCGACGGCTCGCACGCCAAGGTGGTGACCACGCTGCTCGGCAGCGATGTGGCGCGGCTCTCGGACGAGGAGCTGGATCGCATCGCCGACTTGATTGCGTCGGCTCGTAAAGGTTCCCGATGATGGTCTTCGACATCGGCATACGCGCCTCGATCGTCGTGCTGGCCGCGCTTGCGGTCACCGCCGCATTGCGTCATCGCTCGGCAACATTGCGTCACTGGGTTCTTGCGGCGGGGATTTTCTCCGCGGCCGCCGTCGCGCCCCTGAGCCGGGCGCTGCCCGCCTGGGACTTCCCGCAGCTGCCGGCCACCGCCATCGACTCGCCCGCCGCGGCCACGCACTCTTCGGTGGCCGCGATCCGCGAATCCGGTGCGATCTCGCAAAACTCGCTGCCGAAGCCGGGGTCCTCGGTGCCGTTTGATTTCGGTCTGATTGCCGGCCGCGTTTGGGCCGCGGGCTTCGCCATCAGCGCGCTGATGATGCTCGTGAGTGGCCGTCGCTTGATCCGCGTGACCTCGCAGGCAACGCCAATGACGGAACCTCGCTGGCTCGAGCTGAATGAGGAGCTGTCGGCGCGCCTCGGCGTGCGCCATGCGGTCGCAATCCTCGCGACCGACCTCCGAGGAATGGTCGGCACGTGGGGATGGCGCCGGCCATGCGTGCTGCTCCCCGAGCACTACGAGTCCTGGACCGACGCGCGCATCCGCATCGTGCTCGGTCACGAGCTCGCTCACATCCGCCGCAACGACTGGGGCATTCAGGTCGCGGCCGAGATCGTCCGCGCCGTGTTCTGGTTCAGCCCGTTCTTCTGGATCGCCTGCGGGCGCCTGCGCCGTGAAAGCGAGCAGGCGTGCGACGACGCGGTGCTCGAGGCGGGAGTGCCGGCCGCGGAATACGCTTCGCACTTGTTGGACATCGCGCGCACCTGCCGGCCCGCTGCCGTTGGTGTGGCGGTGCTGTCGATTGCTCGACCGTCAACGCTTGAATGGAGGATTACGGCCATGTTGAACACCACGCTCGCCCGCAAACGCCCGACCCGGCGCGCAGTCGCCCTGGTCGTCGCAGTCATTCTCGGCGTCGCCTTATCGGCAGCGAGCTTTCGCGCGAAGGAACAAACCGGGCCCCTGCCGCTCACCGGCGTCGTCTACGACATGACCGGCGCGGTGCTGCCGGAAGTCGCGCTGACGTTGGAAGACGCGACCGGCGCAAGCAGGACTGACACAACCGACCGCGACGGACGATTCGACCTCGGCGTCACCGCGCCCGGCCGCTACATGCTCTCCTCGAAGCTGATCGGCTTCGCGACGATTACGCAGGCGGTGACATTGCAGGAGGCGCGGCAATGGGAACAGGCGATCACGCTGCAGGTTGGAACGATTCAGGAAACCATTACCGTGACCGATCAGCGGCCGTCAGCCGTGGCTGCGAGTCAGCGCGCGCCGGTCCGCATCGGCGGCAACATCCGGCCGCCGCGGAAAACCGAAGACGTCAGGCCGATCTATCCCCAGGCGATGCGCGACGCGGGCATGGAAGGTTTCGTGCCTCTTGGGGCTTTGATTGATGTCGAAGGCCGGGTGTCATCCGTTCGTTTGATCGGCGCGCATGCGCACCCGGAGCTTGCGAAGGCGGCGATCGACGCGGTGCGTCAATGGCGCTTTACCCCGACGCTGCTGAACGGCGATGCCGTCGAGGTGTTCATGAACGTCACCGTCAGATTCAGCTTGCAGGATTGACGCGCGGGGCCAGTCGATACGTCCCCGGCGCGGGCATGGTCGCGTAGCCTTCGGCCACCAGCGCGCGATTGCCGAGGCCCGCTTCCGGCCGTGACAGGCCCGTCACGCGGGCCAGCTCGCCGGGAATCGTCAGGCCTGCTCCCGCAAGAAAGCAGCGGGCGATCTCGCGCACCGCGGTTGCCCGATTCACGCGCCGCCGCAGCGCGTCGGGAAACCGTCCGACGCCAAGTGTCCAGATGTAGGTGAACTTCGGCTGATAGTAGACCTCGCTCGGCACGACGATCATGGCGGCCTGAAGCTCGTCCAACGCTTTCGTGAACGCCGCGCGGTCGGTCACGCCCGATTCCTCACGCAGGTCCCACGTGCTCATCTCCCACTCTCTCCGAAGGACCATCAGAATCGCCCGGGCGTTCTTGCTCAGGCGCACGGGCTCCTCGGATCGCCGTAGGCCCCAGACCGCATGGAAATAGGGAATCATGCGCGGCGCGAGGAACATCGTTTTTCCGCGGGCGAGCTTGGCGTAATAGACCTTGCCACGCCTCACCAGCTCATCCTTCAGCGTCCACGTCAGGGAGCTCTCAGAATCTTTTTGGACGTTGCGCGGCAGCACCGCGTCGCGACGGCCGCAGACGGCCACATAAAGTGACGGCCCCGGCCGGCGGGAATCGGTCAGGCAGGCGGCAAAGCCGGCCTGCTCGATGAAACGCTCGGCGTCGAGGGCGGTTTCGACCTGCCGCGTGGCCTCGCGCCGCCAGCGTTCGTCCCGGTATTCTTCAATTTCCGGTGGTATTTCGGGCTTCTTCATGCAATCGTGAATTCGATTCCTTTGACAAAAAGACCGGGGTGACGCCATAGTAAGCGCGTGTTTGCGTCCGGCCTTGGCCGACCCAAATGGGACCCCCAGCCAAAGCCGATGAACCGTATTAATCTCAATTTCCTCTCATTCGAAAGCCGCACCCACAATCCCGCCGTGGCGCCCGTGTTGTTCGGGGTGTTCATCCTGGCCCATTTGGTGGTGTTATTCGCATTCCTGCGCTTCGCCTTCCCGTGGACCTGGGAACAACAGCTGTCGTCTGGATTCACCGGAATCCTGCTGACCTGCCTGGCGTGTAACCTGGTCTTCTGTTTCGGTGAGTTTTTCTTCCACCGTTACCTGCTCCACATCGACAGCGTCAAGTGGCTGGGCAAGCTGTGCTACGCCCACCGGGCGCACCACAAACTCACCTCGATCCAATTCGACGACCGACACAGCGCGGTTCGCAGCACCTATGCGATCCACGACATCGATCACGATGACTCGGCGACGTTCCCGCCGTATGCGCTGCTCCTCTTCTTTGCCTTCTGGACGCCGTTCTTCGCGGTGATCGCCTTTTCGTTCCCGCAATTCCCGATCCTGATTGGCGGGTACATCGCGCTCGCGATCGCCCACTTTCTCTACGAAACCCTTCACGTGCTCCATCACATGCCGTACGAGCAGTGGTGGCAGCGCAAGGTCGATGGTCGCATCTTCGGTAAGGTGTGGCACAAAATGTACGGCTTCCACCAGGCGCACCACGCCAACTATCACTGCAACATGAACATTGCCGGGTTCTTCGGCCTGCCCCTCGCGGACCTCGTGCTCCGGACCTACAAGCAACCGGAAACGCTACTGCTTGATGGCGCGCCGGCCACCAAAGCCGCGGCCCGCGCGTTGACCCCCCAGCCCCGCTGGCCCGTATCCTCGATGGACCGCGCCGTAATCAAACGGCGGGCGCGAATGAAAAAAGAAGAAGACATGCGGGCGACGAGACAGGGGCGGCTGGCGAAGTAACAGCCCCCGGGAGTTGACCCGCCACATCCGCCGGTGGCGCTCCGAAACCAGTAAGGGACCCCGTTCGCGCGGCTCTTGCCAAACCTTGCGCTTGCTCACATACTCTGGGGCGAATTCCGTTCAGCGGAATCCTGACTTCTTTGAGGAGAGCATATGATCATGAACGCTAGGGCGTTACAGCGCTGCCTGGGTGCCTGCCTTGCCCTGTTGGTGGCCACCGCGGTCTGGGCGCAAGCGCCGGTTGGCACCATCTCCGGTACGGTCCGCGATCAATCCGATGCCGTGGTGCCGGGCGCCGTCATCACGATTCGGCACCTGGCGACGGGCGCCGAGCGCCACCTGACGTCTGACACCAACGGCTCGTTTTCGGCCCCGGCGCTGGCCGTCGGCGCCTACGACGTTCGTGCCGAGTTGTCCGGCTTCCGTACGCAACAAACTGAGGTCGCCGTCGCCACCGGCAGGGTCGCGACCGTCGACATCCGCATGGCAGTCGGCGCGGCCACCGAGGTCGTCAACGTGTCCGCCAACGCCATTCACGTCGAGACGGAGGCCCACGCCGTCAGCGGTGTGATCACCCGGCAGAAAATCCAGGAGCTGCCGCTCAACGGGCGCAGTTTCCTGCAGCTCGCATTCCTCGAGCCGGGCGTCACGGCGAGCCCGGGCTCGACGTCGCAGTACAACTCGCTGTTCTCGGTGTCGATCCTGGGTGGCGATTCGAACAAGACCGCGATCACGGTTGACGGCGGCAACATCCGCAACAGCATCGAAGGCAACACCGGAATGAACTTCTCGCAGGAGGTGGTCGAGGAGTTCCAGCTCTCGTCGGCCAACTACGACCTGTCGACGGGCATCACCAGCGTGGGCTCGGTGAACATCGTGACGCGCACCGGCAGCAACGACCTGAAGGGATCGACGTACTTCTTCTTCCGCAACAACGACATGGCGGCCAATCCCGCGTTGCGGCCGGATCCGCTCAACCCCAATCCGGAATTCTCCCGGCGCAATCCTGGCGTCTGGCTCGGCGGGCCGATTCGCAAAGATCGGCTCTTCTTCTTCGGCAACTACGAGCATACCGATCAGGAAGGCGTCGTGTCGTTCCAGCCCAATCTCGCGTCGGCCAGCGCGCTTGGAGGTGTCTTTCCGAATCCGTACAGCGGGCACCTGATCAGCACGCGCCTCGACTGGAGAGCGACCGACAACCACACGGCGTTCGTGCGCTACTCGCATGACAAGAACAGCGGGTTCGGGCCGAGCGGCGCGGCCGCGCTGCCCTCGAACTGGCTGCGCAACGTCAACCGGTCGGAGCAAGCCGTGGTGGGCCTCACGTCGATTTTGACGTCGAAGCTCCTCAACGACTTCCGTTTCAACTTTACGTATTGGCGGAATCGCAACCTGTTCGCCGACGCGACCACCTGTGGCGACTGCATCGGCCTCGGCGGCCCGCAGATCAATATCAACGGCACCAATATCACCGTGGGCAACACGTCGAACGCGACCCAGGGGCGCGATCTCTATCGCTACACGTTCGTCGACACGTTGACGTGGGTCAAGGGCGAGCATCGTCTCCGCCTGGGCACCGACATCGAGTACTCGCCGGGGACGGGCTTCTGGGGATTCTGCGATCCGGCGTGCAACGTCGGCTTCGCGCCGGAGTTCATCCGTGGCTTGGCGCCGGCCGCGACGATTGGCGCGTTGTTCCCGACCCTGCCGACCACGATCCGGACCGGCGCCGATCTACTGAACCTGCCGTTCGCCGGCGGCGTGGTGGGCGTCGGCGACCCCGGGCAGCCGCCGCCGTACAACGTCGACAAGGCGAAGGTGAACAGCCGCATGCGCTTCTACCTGCAAGACACCTGGCGGGTCCGGCCGCACCTGACGATCAACTACGGTCTGGCGTGGAACTTCGAGAGCACGCTGGTCAATCGCGACCTCGACAAGCCGGCGTACCTCGCGCCGCTCTACGGCAGCGATCTTAGTCCGACCAAGAACAACTACAACAACTGGTCGCCGTCATTCGGCTTCGCCTGGACGCTCGACGAGAACAGCAAGACGGTCGTGCGCGGCGGCGCGGGCCTCTACTGGGAAACCGAGCTGCTGTGGCGGCGGTTGCGCGAGCGCGCCGCGATTGGGCCGGTCGGCAACGGACGGCTGCAGGTGCCGCACACCGCCTTCACCAACATCTTCCCCGGCATCATCAATCTCGTCACCGGCCAGCCGGTGGCGGTTGGCGCGCCGTTGCCGGCGAGCGGAGCCGTGACCAACCTGACGGTCGGCCAGTTCATGCAGATCTACAACGCGCAAATCGGCGCGTTGCAGGCGCAGCTCGCGCCGCGGGGCGACGATCTGTCGGTGCGGAACATTCAGCTCGGCAAGACCGCGACCGACCTCTACCCGCTCGAGTATCCGGTGCAGCACGCCCTCCACATGAGCCTCGGCATCCAGCGCGAGCTGCCCGGCAACATGGTGCTCGGCGTCGAGCTCGTCCGGCGCCGGTTCGACGACACGCTGCTCGGGTCGCTCGACCTGAACCGGTTCAACCGTTTCGTCAATGGCGTGCAGACACCGGTCATTCCCCGTTGCCTGACCGCCGCCGATCAAAACAACCCCAACGCGCAATGCTCGGTCGGACCGATCACGTTCTGGACGCCGGGCGGACGCGAGACCTACAACGGACTGCTCATGAAGCTCGACAAGCGGTTTTCGAACCGCTACCTGTTCGGCATCTCCTACGCGCTGACCAGCCGCACGATCATCGACGGCATCAGCAACCTCGATAACTACTTCGCCAACGAGGGCCCGACCGGCGCGCAGCACCTCCTGAACGTGTCGGCGCTGTTCGATCTCCCGGGCAACATCCAGATTGGCTTCATCTCGGCGATGGCCAGCAAGAGCCCCGTGATGCCGACGATCACCAACGTCGATCTCGACGGCGACGGCACCACCACGACCCCGATCCCCGGCGTGGACTACAACTGCTTCAATCGCGGCTGCAGCCAGGAGGATCTCGCGAAGGCGGTGGCGGCGTTCAACCAGCAGTACGGCGGCGGGCGTGATGCGCGCGGCCAGGTGATTGCACCGCTGGCGCTGCCGGCCAGCTACGAGTTCGGCGACGCCTTCAGCTCGCAGGACGTTCGCGTCACGAAGACGTTCACGTTCGGCAGCCGCAAGATCGCCGTGTTTGTGGAAGGGTTCAACGTGTTCAACATCGCCAACCTCGGCGGTTACAGCTTCAATCTCAGCAACACCGCGACGTTCGGCCAGCCGACCAATCGCGCGTCGCAGGTGTTCGGCTCCGGCGGCCCGCGCGCGTTCCAAATCGGGGGACGGTTTACGTTCTAGTAGGAGATCAGGAGGTTTTGGAGATCAGGAGAAATACCCTTCTGATCTCCACCCTCCTGCACTTCTGATTGCCCCGCGCAACTTTGGCACCAACCCTTGGCACCCTAGGCACATTAGGCACCCTAGTCTTGCCGGAGCGTGTTGGCCGGGTCGAGGCGAGCGGCGCGGCTGGCCGGAATTGCGGCGGCCACCAGGCAGGCCGCGATGATGATGAGCAGACTCACGGCGTAGGCGACCGGATCGAGGACGTGAACGATCTCGCCAATGGTGGCGGCGGCCGGTGTGGCCAGCAGCAACGCGGCCAGTCCGGCGGCTGAACCGCCGCCGATGACGAGGCCGAAGACGACGGGCCGGATCGATTGCGACAGGACCAACCGCGTGACATCGTGCGTGGTCGCACCAAGCGCCATGCGGACGCCGATTTCCTTGGTACGCTGCTCGACCAGGTACGACAGCACGCCGAACAGGCCCGACAGCGTCAGCGCCAGGGCCAGCCCGCCGAGCACGACCGTCAACCAGAACGCGATCTGCAGGAAGTAGGTTTCCATCCTGGCCATTGTCCGCATGGTCAACACCTGGCCCATGCTGGGATCGATCGTGGTCAATCGATTGAGGAGCGTCTGCCGTGCGAGTTCCGGATCGCCATGGACGCGAACGACGAGCGAGGTCTCGGCCATCGCGGCACTCGCCGGCACGTAGACGCCGGCCTCCTTGACGTCTGCCATTATCCGGAACCCTGCGACGTCCCGGACGACCCCCACCACCGTGAACGTTCGCGATTCGAGCGGCGGCTCCACCTTCGCGCCGGGCGCTACGGCGGACAAGTCGTCGACACGGCGCGTTTCGGAATCGGGATCGGGGTCGAGGCGCATGACCTGGCCGACCGCATCGCCATTCGGCCACAGGGCGCGCGCGGTCGTTTCGGAAACGACGGCTATCGAAAGACGCGACGTGCGCTCAGACGGCATGAACGTCCGCCCCCGCACCACCGCGATATCGAGCACGCTGAAGTAATCCGACGATACGAACTTGTATGCGACCGTTGCCTTTGCGCCGCCGGTTTCCGCAAACGCCGCTCGGGGTGGGGCGGCCATGTCCGGCCACGACGCGGCCACGGCGGCGACCGACGGGTCGGCCGTCACCGCCTGCACCATCGCGTTGCGGGTCGGCTCGTTCACGATCTCGACGATGACGGTGTCGGAGGTCCGCATGCCGGGATCGACCGTGGCGGAGGCAAACGCACTTCTCAGGAACACCGCCGCCGAGATCAGCAGCAGCGCCGACGCGCTCACCTGCAGGGCAATCAGGAAATTCCGCGCCCGTCCTGGCCGCGCGTCCCTGGCCACCTCGCCCCGGATCGTCCTGATCGGTTCGATGCGCGTGGCTTGCAAGGCGGGGGCGAGCCCGAAAAACACTGTCGAGACGCCGGCGCCAATGATGAGAAACAAGAGCACGCGCCAGTCCGCGTCGGGTACCGCCAATCGGACATCTCCGATATCGGCCGCCATGCTGGTCATCACCCCGTAGATGATCGCCTCGAGCGCCACGCGCGAGATCGCGAAGCCGGCCGCGGCGGCCACGAGGGCCAGCAGCAGGCTCTCTGTCAACAGCTGGCGGACGATTCGGCGCCGGGTGGCGCCAAGCGACAGCCGGATGCCAATCTCACGCTGTCGCGCCACTGCCCTGGCGAGGAGCAGGTTGGCGACGTTGGCACAGCCAATCAGCAGGATGAGGCCGAACGCAAAAAACAGGGGCGCGAACAAGAGCATCGCTTCAAGAGGCTGCGGCACGGTACCGCGCCTTGGTACCAGCGTGATGTCCGAAGCGCGACGCTCGCCCGGGCGGGCGTTCGACCGGCCGGCATCCCAGACGGTGAGTCCCGCCAATGCCGTCTGCCGCGACATACCCGGCTTCAGGCGTCCGACGATGTCGAGGCCCACACTCGCTTCGCGGCCCCGATGGATCGGCCGAACCTGACCGAGCATCGAGAGCGGCGCCCAATAGTCCGGTGGACCGACGGCCAGGCCGCGAAATCCTTCGGGCATCACGCCGACGATCTCGAACGTCACGCCATTGACGAGCAGGCCGCGACCGAGAATGGCCGGGTCACGCGCAAACTGCCGGTCCCATCCGTTGTGGCTGAGGACCATCACCGGTTGTCCCGCTTCGTCGTCGGCGGGCGTCAAGGCGCGTCCAATCGCGGCGTTGACGCGGACCACCTGGAAGAAGTTGCCCGTGACGAGCGTGCCCGTCATCATGCGGCCGTCTACGCGGCCGTCGATGTCGGGGTTCTCCGCGTAGGCGTCGGTGAAGACCTGGGTGTCACGACGGAGCGCGTCGAATTGCGCGCGCGTGAAACGCAGGCGCTCGCCGTCGGAGGTTCGCGGCCGCTCCACCGCGAACATTTCGTCCACGCCGGGTACCTGATCGACGCGAAACAGGAACATGTTGAGCACCGTGAACGCCACGGCGACGAGGCCCAGCCCCAGCGCCACCGTTGACACGATGGTCAACGACACTAACGGAGCGCGCTGGAAGGTCCGAAACGCGTAGAGGATGTCGCGTACCGTGTTGTCGACGAATGCGGTGCCGCGCGCGTCGCGGCACTCGTCGGCGGCCAACGGCACGGGACCGAAGCGGGCGAGGGCGCGCGCACGCAGTTTCAGATCACGGACGTTCATCGGCGGTTATGCCAACTTCATGACGCGACCGATCGCGGCCGACATCCGGTCCCACTCACGCGCCTCGATGGCCAGTTGGCGCCGGCCGGAAGTGGTCAGCCGGTAGTACTTGTTGGTGTCGGCTGTCAACATCAATCACCGGACTTTCGGCGCAACGAGGATCCGCTTCGGCCCGGTGCCGCGTTCGAACTGGATGTTCGCCAGCACTTTCCGAGTCGCGATGTCGATGGCGGCCACCGCGTGCGAGTCCCACAGGCTGACGAACAGCCTCGCCATCCGGGCGCACCGTGAACCAGTGCGGGAACTTGCCGACCCGGATCTGCGCGATCTCCTTGAGGTCGCGCGTGCTGACAATCCGAACGAGATCGTTGACGCAGTCGGTGACCCACAGCTCCGTGTCGTTCTTCACCAGCTGCAGCGCGTGCGTGTAGGTATTGAGATAGGGCTTCGGGACGCCCTCGGGCAGCTGCGCCAGCTCGACGCGCCGAGTGACCGAGCGGCTGTCGGGATCGACCATCACAAAGCCAATCAGGTTCGACAACGCCGTGTAGATGATCTTGCCGTTCTCAGTCGGCTCGAGCGGCCGCACGCCGTCGCTGGTCGGAATGTGGTGGAGCAGCGCCTGCTTCGCCGCATCGAAGACCGCGATCGCGTTGCCGTACTGCGCGCCGACATACACCCGCGAGCCGTCGGCAGACGTGTAGGCGTCGTGTGGTCCCTCGTTCATGGCAATCTTCTTGACGAGCCGCAGCGGATCGAACTCGACGATCGCGACCGCGTTCTCGCCGCGCATCGGCATGTACGCGAAGCGGCCGTCCCTGGTCAGCGTCATCTGGTTGGGATCTTTCCCCAGCGGAATCTGCGCCGTGACCTTGCCGGATCGCGCGTCGATGACCTGGAAGTTGCCGGTGCGATCGCTGCCGATGTAGATCTTCGAGCCGTCGGCCGACGCGGCCAGCCCGTGCGGTTTCGGGTCGGTCGTGATGCGGCGGATCTCGGTGAACGTGTAAGCGTCGACTTCGACGAGCTGATCGGAATCGCCGAGGGTCACCCACAGCGTGACGTCCTGCCGTTGGGCAGTCACGCTCGCCGTCACGGTGATGGCAAGCAACAAGGTAAGGCCGCCGAGCCATGAGCGCATCATTAGCCCAGCATTCTATTCGGTTCGGCTGGGGCCAAAGCGTGTAGGCAGTTCGGCTGGTTGATCATGTGGCTGCGGGCGAGATACGATAGGTGTCTTCCCTAAGTGGGCCAGTAGCGCAGTTGGGAGCGCGCATGAATGGCATTCATGAGGTCACCGGTTCGATCCCGGTCTGGTCCACCATCCTTCGCTCATGAATGCAGGCGAAGGATGCCCACCATAGCGCCGGAGGCGCGACGGTGGGCCCCAAGGCGTCCGAGCATGAGCTTCGGATGGCAGGCCCAGTCCCTGCTCAATCAATTCGGAGCTACGGTTGGCAGGTCACGTCGCTATCCTGGCTGAGCAACCGTCCGTAGTTCGCAGAATCTGCCATGCCGTCCCGGTAACAGGCTCCCAATTCCTTCACCGCTCGGACTCCTCGCGAGCGCTTTCACACTGATTTTAAGGCCCTTTCCCTCAGGCATTCGTCTTGCGTCACAACGCGAGCATGCCATTCCCTCAGACCATCGTCTACGTCATCAAGAGCGTGGCCGACCCGACTCGCTACTACACAGGTTTGACTTCTAACCTCGCTGTGCGGCTCGACGCGCACAATGCCGGGCGTGTGCCCCACACCTCCGACGGTAAGCCTTGGATCATCGACGTTATCGTGGAGTTCTCCGACGAACGTCGTGCCGTTGCGTTCGAGAAATACCTGAAGTCTGGCTCGGGTGGCGCCTTCGCACGCCGACACCTCAGGTGAGGCTGCCGGAACACCTCTTGAGGGAAAGACACCTCCCGGAGTGCGTTCCCCCGTATTCCCCTTCGTTGTCCCCCATTTGCCAGGCTTTGACCAAAGTCGGCAGGGGCGAACCACTGCTAGAATTGGCCTGTTGTGGCTGCAGTCAAGATCGATCCTCTTGAGCTCACGGGACCGTGGGCTGAGGGCCACGTACTCGAGCGCCAGCACACGATCAGCAGCGAGTTCATCGGTCACGATTCGAACGGCCACGCACAGTTTGATACCAAGCGAAGCGAGCTCGGCGAGCTGGTATTTCGACTAAAGAACCGGAGTGACAAAGCAACCTTGGATCCGATCGCTGACACAGCGGCGGAGTTCGTTCTCGCTTCTGGTATTCAGTTCGATGCCGTGGTCCCGGTGCCACCGTCTCGACGCCGAGCTTTCCAGCCGGTCGTAGAGATCGCGACTGCCCTTGGCGCCCGGCTCGCGAAACCGGTTTTGATGAGCGTGGTCTCCAAGGTGAAAGAAACTCCGGAGCTCAAGGACGTGTTCGATTTCAGTGAACGTCAGAAGCTGCTGCAGGGCGCATTCGCTGTTGATAAGGAAGCCGCCAAGGGCCAGCGCCTGCTTCTCATCGATGACCTCTACCGATCAGGAGCTACGGCAGCCCTCGTCGCGAAGGAACTCTCGGAAGCTGGAGCAGCAGCCGTCTATTTCCTTGCCATGACGAAGACTCGGACCCGATCATGACGAAGGTCTTCATCGCTGGTTCCCGACAGATTGCTCAGCTTCCGGCCGAGGTGAGGAGCCGCATCGACACGATGGTCGAGAAGGGTTTTCAGATCCTTGTCGGCGACGCCAACGGTGCCGACAAGGCCGTCCAGCGATACTTGGCCGACAGGGCGTACCCGAACGTCCTCGTGCACTGCATGGAGAACCATTGCCGAAACAATGTTGGCGCGTGGCCCACGTTCCAAGTCGCCTCCCCTCAGGGCGCTCGCGGCTTCGACTATTACTCGCTTAAGGACCGCGCAATGGCCGACGCTGCCGAGTACGGCCTGATGCTCTGGGATGGAAAGAGCAAAGGAACCATCAACAATGTTCTCAACCTGTCGCGTGATAACAAGCTTGTCGTCGTTTACGTGGCACCTGCGAAGAGCTTCCAGACAGTTCGGTCCGCTGAGGATCTCAAGGCTCTCCTAACGAAGGGTGACCCATCGAGCGTTGGCAAATTGGTGCACGAACTTCACTTGGATTACCTGCAAGCCAATGCGGCGGGATAGCCGAAATAAGAACTGGGCGGCCTACTGCTTAGGCGTTGGACTAGAATCGGTCAGATCTGACCATGGCAAGGCGAAGGGAAGCCAATCAGGCGCTAGGCAGCGTCCTCCTATTTATCATCGCTCTGCCAATCTTCTTCGCCGATTGGGTTCAAGAGACACTTGGTATGCGTGCTCGCGTCTTCGATGAGAGGGGTCTTCGCATCCGATCATGTCTCCTGGGACTCGATCGCGGAGATACCAGCCAGAATCACAGGATCTTGGTTCGGGAACTCCGCCACAAGCGACAGTCGCCCCCCCATTGCCTCCACGTATCCACGCAGCGTGGAAATCAAGAGGTCGCTACGCTGCTCAAGTCTGGACACGCTGTCCTGGCCAATACCAAGGACCACAGCCATTCGCTTCTGCGTCAACTTGTGCGCTTGCCGCAGTTCCTGAAGTGTCTTTTCTTCAGCGATCAACGTAGCAGCGCGTGCTGCAATCTTCTTGCGGCGAGCAGGGCTCAGCTGCTTTCGAATCTGATCTAGATTCTTCATGATCTTTGTTTCCCCTTCTTCGTCGCGCCTCTAGTCGTTTTGGTCTTCTTCACAATTGCGAGATGAGTATCGAAACGACCATCTGCTCTTTCAATTAGCTGCCTGTAGAACCGTTTTTCGCTACCACCGGATTTGTCTCCACCGCACAGCACGATGGCTCTGCGGTTTGGATCGAATGCGAAGGCGAAACGCCAGACGCCGTCCGCGGCATCGAAACGCAATTCCTTCATATTCTTGTGTCGAGAACCGTTGAGCGTATCCACGCGTGGACGTCCGAGTTGCGGCCCAAAGACCTCAAGAACAGCAACATGCGCAAGAAGTTCGTCCTGGACGTCTTCGGGGAGCACATTGAACTCAGCCACGAACTTGTCGTGCAGGTCTACGACCCAACCCACGGCCCATTATGGCATGCGACGCATATGTAGTCCAGACCATATTCTGCCGGCGATTATGGGCCGTCCCGCTTTGAGCGTCATTGCCGTTAAGCTGAGACGAACAGAGTTCGAGACGAGGCTCAGGGTTCCAACTGCGAAGCTGTGGGTCCACCATCTTCCTTCGCCGGCTGCGGCCGTCTCCAGCCCCCTGAAATCGTTTGACGCGGACGCCGCGCGGGCTTACGCTCCCGTGCATGAGAAGGCACTCGCGAACGATCGGAGCGGTTTTCGCCCTCGGGCTGCTCGGCGCGGCGGCCCTGACGGTCTCCTCTGCCCAAACGCCACCGAGGCGTGGCACCGAGAACGGCGAGTGGCGCACCCTGGGCGGTGACGTGGGGCACACTCGATACTCTCCCCTCGACCAGATCACGCCGGCGAACTTCGAGACGCTGAAGGAGGCCTGGCGCTTCAGCCCCGTCGACGTGGTCGGTCCCATGACGGCGAGAGCCACACCGAGCTACGTGGGTGGCAGGCTCCTGAGCGTCGCCGGCCCGCGGCGCCACGTCGTGTCGATGGATCCCACCAGCGGCAAGTTGCTGTGGAGTTGGGTCGAGCCTGAGACCTACCGTTCGAAGTACTCCATGCGCACCGCCTATGGAAAGGGCGTGGCGTACTCCGAGATCAACGGCAAGGGTGTCGTCTACATCGCGACGCCGGGCTTCTTCCTGGTGGCGTTGGACGCCGACACCGGCCAGCCGCTGCCCAACTGGGGACGGCCGGTTGGCCTGCCCGGCTTTCCGCGCACGGGCGTCGTCGATCTGGCCGAGGATCTGATCCGCGATTGGGATCCGTGGATCCGGCGAAAGCAGAAGTACAACGCGAACGAGGGTGTGCCCCTCGAACTGGGCTACATCACCAGCTCCTCGCCACCACTCGTCGTCAACGACGTCATCATCGTCGGCAACTCCGCCGAGCAGGGGTATCACCAGACGCGGCAGGAGAACGTGCCCGGTGACATCCTCGCCTACAGCGCACGCGACGGGAAGTTCCTGTGGAAGTTCCACGTTATTCCGCGGCCGGGCGAGGTTGGTCACGAAACGTGGGAGAGCGACGCCTGGCGCACGACGGGTGACGTGTCGTCATGGGCCCCGCTGTCGGGCGACAACGAGCGCGGCATCGTCTACGTGCCGACCAACAGCGCGACGGTCGACATGTACGGCGGCTTCCGGCCGGGCAACAACCTGTTCGCAGCCAGCGTGATCGCACTCGACGTCAAGACCGGCAAGCGGCTGTGGCACTACCAGATGGTGCATCACGACATCTGGAACTACGACACATCGACCGCGCCGATCGCGATGGACGTGACCGTGGGGGGGCGGCGCATTCCCGCGGTCTTCCAGGCCACGAAACAGGCGATTCTGTACGCCTTCAATCGCGTCACGGGCGAGCCGATCTGGGGATTCGAGGAGAAGCCCGTTCCGGCGTCAAAGGTGCCTGGCGAAAAGCTCTCGCCGACGCAACCGTTCCCCATCAAGCCGGCGCCATACGAGTTCATTGGCCGCAGTGCCGAGCACGTGATCGATTACACGCCGCAGATCAAGGAGCTCGCGCTCAAGCGCGTCACCGCGCAGGGCTTGCTCGCGCCGCCGTTCAACCCGGTCGTCCATCGCGGCAACAAGGAAGGCCTCATCACGGGGCGCTTCTATCCTGGCGAAACCGGGGGCACGAACATTACGCATCCGCCGGCAGCCGATCCGACAACGGGCATCATTTACATTCCCTCGCATAGCGGCGGCGGTGCGCGCGCGGTGGTTCCCGGAAGCGAGATGGATTGTTTCGGGCAGACGGGAACCACGGTTTCCCGATGGGTTGCCACGAGCGCGCTCTGCCCGGCCGAATCGGTGACGGCCGCGACCGAGATGTACCCGGAAGCGGCGAAGAAGGCCGGCATCATTCCGAGTGCGGCGGGTGCGGGCCGTACGGCCGGGGGCGATGATGCACCACCACCCGCCGGCGGCGCCGGCCGGGGCCCAGCCGCAGCGGGTGCCGCGGCTGGCAGCGATCCACTGGCCGGCTTCCCAACGCTGTTCAAAGGACCGGTCGGCCGCATCACCGCGATCGACTTGAACACGGGCGAGCATCTCTGGGTGATCCCGTACGGCGATGCGCCGCCGCAGCAGCAGGACGCGATTCGCAATCATCCGCTGCTGAAGGGTGTCGACGTGAATCCGAACCTGGGCCGCACGGGCCTTGGCGGCCTGGTCGTCACGGCGACCATGCTGCTCGCTCCCGGCCAGACCGCGGATGGCGCAAGCAAGCTGTTCGCGATCGACAAGCGCTCGGGCAAGCGGGTCGGCACCCTCGCGACCAACGGTCTCTCCCGTTACGGGATGATGACCTATATGCACCAGGGCAAGCAGTACATCGTCGTGCAGTTGTCGAACGGGCTGCAGGCGTTCGCGCTGCCGTAGGGAATGATGGAGGTCGAGTCCGCTTGTGGCTGGAGCCATTAGCGGACGTCGTCCACGTCGTCAGAGCCGCCCTGTCAGCGCCATAATCACGAGGATGATCAGAATCAGTCCTCCGAGTCCGATACCCACGCGCGGCCCGCCGGCGTAGAAGCCTCCGCCACCGAAAAGCACGAGGAGAATAAGCAGGATCACTAGCAAGCTCATGGCATCCCTCTTCGTTTGGTACTGGCGTTCGACTTAAGGTCGAATCCCACCAAATCTCAGCTCGCTCCGTGCAATAAGCTCGCCAGTGCCCAGAGCCCGGGAATCCAGAGAAAACTAGTCAGCTGAGCTTGGGAGGGCTTCGGCCTACTCAAAATGCCGCACTCGTCGCCCTATCAGTCCCCTGGTATCACCTGATCGTCCGCGGCCGAACGTGCTGAGTAACCTCAGGACGCGTGCAATAATCCCGCGTCATGTCGAGACCCATCGCGCACGTCGTACTGATCTGTTTCCTGAGCACGATGGCTCCGTGGTTCTCGCCCGTCTCGGCCCAGCCCCAGGCCGACACCTCCGCCGACGCTCGACTCAGAGCGCTCTACACCGAGGAATGGAACTGGCGGCAACAGGAGTTGGCACGCGGCGCTGCGGCAAGCGATCGCTTCCCGCGCGTCGATGCCGCGTCACAACAGGCGAGGCTCGACTACTGGACACGAACCCTCGCGACGCTCGACACGATCCCGTTCGATCAGCTCTCACCCGAAGAGAAGATCAACGCGCAGATCTTCCGCACCTCTCTACGCGCGCTCGCCAGCGACGTGCGGTACCGCACTTACGAGGCGCCCTTCAACAGCGACACGTTCTTCTGGACTGACTTCACGCCGCGCCAGGGCTTCGCCACTGCGGCCGCCTATCGTTCGTACCTCGCGCGGCTGCGCGATGTACCGCGCTATTTCGACGAACAGATCGCCAACCTGCGCGCGGGCCTGGCGCGTGGCTATACGGTGCCGCGCGTGTCGGTGCTCGGACGCGATCGGACCATCGAGCCATACCTCAAAGGCGACGCCGGCAATCCGTTGTACGCGCCGCTCACCCAGATGCCGGCAGGCATGGCGCCAGCCGATCAAGGGGCGCTCCGCGCCGAAGCCGCCATCGTCATTCGCGACATCGTCGCTCCCGCCTACTCGCGGCTGCTGACGATGATTCGGGAGGAGTATCTGGTGAAGGCCCGCACTACGCTTGCGGCCAAGGCGATGCCTGACGGGGAGGCGTTCTATCAGGCGCAGATCGAGAAACACACGACGCTGACGCTGACGCCGCAGCAGATTCACGACATCGGCCTGAAGGAAGTGGCTCGCCTCGAGGCCGAGATGCGCACGACCAAGGACAAGGCGAACTTCAAAGGGACGATGGCCGAGTTCTTCACGTTTCTGAGGACTGACCCGCAGTTCTACGCAAAGACGCCGCGTGAACTCCTGTCCTACTCGGCCTACGTGGCGAAGAAGGCTGACGACAAGCTGAGTGACACTATCGGGCAGCTGCCGCGGCGCCGCCACGGCATTCGGCCAGTGCCCGATGCGCTGGCGCCCATCTTCACGGGCGGACGCGGCGGGCTCGAGGCGTGCCAGATGAACACCTACAACCTGCCGGCGCGTCCCCTCTACACACTCGCATCGCTGACACTGCACGAGTGCACGCCGGGCCACAGCTTCCAGGCCGCGCTCGCGCTCGAGGGTCCGGCGCGTCCGCCGTTCCGCAACGGCACGTCGTTTTCCGGGTACGGCGAAGGCTGGGGACTCTACACCGAATGGCTGGGCACCATCATGGGGATCTACGAGACCCCCTATGAGGATTTCGGCCGGCTGACGTACGAGATGTGGCGCGCCTGCCGGCTGGTCATCGACACCGGCATTCATCAGTTCGGCTGGACGCGCGAACAAGCGATGAGTTACTTGCGCGATCGCGCTGCTCTAGCCGAGCACGAGATCACCACCGAAATCGATCGCTACATCGCGTGGCCGGGACAGGCGCTCGCCTACAAGCTTGGCGAACTGCAGATCCGTCGTCATCGCCGTGACGCCGAAGAGAAGCTCGGCGCAAGATTTGATCAGCGGCGCTTTCACGATGCCATCCTGGCCATCGGCTCGGTGCCACTGCCGGTGCTGGAGCACCGCATGGCACAGTTCATCGCCGACGAGAGCGCGGCGCCGAAGCAATAGCGTCAAAAGCCGCGCCGACGCAGGAATGTCTATCTGTGACCCAAATGGCGAGCGTTAGGGCCGGAGACAGTCCGCATCGGCCGATCATGGTGGAGGAAGTGCTCCGCTGCCTTCGGCCGATCGCCGGCCAAGTCGCAATTGACTGCACCCTCGGCGGTGGCGGACACGCGCAGGCGATCCTCGAGCACCTGCAGCCTGGCGGACGCCTGATCGGATTCGACTCCGACCCTCTCGAATTGCCGCGTACGGAAGCACGCCTGCGAGCCGCAGGCTTCGGCGCCGACGTCTTCGTTACCCGCCACGGAAACTTCGCACGCTTGCCTGAACTGCTCGCCGCAGAGGGACTCGCGGCTGCGGACGTGATTGTCGCGGACCTCGGCGTGTCGTCGATGCAAGTCGACGATCCGGCGCGCGGCTTCAGCTACCTGCCCGGCCCCCTCGACATGCGGATGAACCCTTCAGAGGGTGAGCCTGCGTGGCAGCTGCTCGATCGCCTGGACGAGGAAGCGCTCGCGGCACTGCTCACTGAAAACGCCGATGAACCGCACGCCGGGCTCATTGCCGGTTTGCTGAAGCAGAAGCCGATCAAGACCACCCACGCGCTTGAGCGCTTCGTCCGCCTCGGACTCAACAAAGCGCTGCCGAACCTGGAGAAGGCCGAGGTCAAGATGTCGGTCCGCCGCACCTTTCAGGCGATCCGCATCACGGTGAACAACGAGTTCTCCGCGCTCGATGCGCTGCTGCGATCGCTGCCGCAATGCCTCGCGCCAGGCGGGCGCGCGGCCATCCTGACCTTCCACTCGGGCGAAGACCGCCGCGTGAAGAAAGCCTTTCAGGCTGGCGCTCGAGCTGGCGTGTATGCCGATGTTGCAAGTGCAGTGATTCGCTCCACAAAGGAAGAAACGTTCTCGAACCGGCGGGCCGCGGCGGCGAAATTGCGATGGGCCGTCCGCGCGATCTAACACCTTTCGCAGGCAACTCAGCCGCGTTTACACCTTTGGTACACCCCTTGCAATGTTTCCTGTGGGGGTTGGTAATGGCTCTGTCAAAAATTCGCTACGCTGTCGTGGGGCTTGGGCATATCGCGCAAGCAGCGGTGCTTCCTGCGTTCGCACACGCCCGACGTAACTCTTCCCTTCACGCAATAGTCAGCGGCAGCGAGAAAAAACTCAACGAGATAGGTGACAACTACCGGATCCCGGTGCGCGCCAGCTACGACAACTACGAGCGCTGCCTCAAGGAAGTCGACGCCGTTTATCTCTGCACGCCCAATACTGAGCACGAAGATTACACAGTACGCGCAGCCGCGGCAGGCGTCCACGTGCTGTGCGAGAAGCCGCTCGCGGTCACCGACAAGGCCTGCCGCAACATGGTGAGCGCGTGCCGCAAGGGCGACGTCAAGCTGATGACCGCCTACCGCCTGCACTTCGAGCCGCTCTACCTTGAGATTCTCGACCTCGTGCGCCGCGGCAAGATCGGCGAGCCGCGCTTCTTCAGCTCGTCGTTCTCGATGCACGCCAAGCCGCACGGCATCCGCACGCAGAAGGAAACCGGCGGCGGCACGCTCTACGACCTGGGCGTCTACTGCGTCAACACCGCGCGCGTCATGTTCGGCGCCGAGCCGACCGAAGTGTTCGCCTATTCGGTCGACGGCGCCCGCGCCGACATGCCCGAGATCGACGAGATGACGTCGTGCGTGCTGCGGTTCGACGGCGATCGCCTCGCCACCTTCACCACCAGCTTCGACGCCAACGGCGTCTCCGACTTCCGCATCGTCGGCACCGAGGGCAACATTCACGCCGAGCCGGCCTACGAGTATGCCGAGGCGCTCGGCTATACGCTCACGGTCGGCGAGGAAAGCCGGAAGAAGAAGGGCCGCCGCCGCGATCAGTTCGCCGCCGAGCTCGTTTACTTCTCGGATTGCGTGCTGCAGGGCAAAGATCCGGAACCGTCAGCCGAAGAAGGGTGCTGGGACGTGCGCGTCGTCGACGCGCTCTATCAGTCGGCACGGCGCGGAACGCCGGTGTCGCTGGGTCACTTCGGACCGGAACAGCGCCCGGAGAAAATTCAAGCCGAGAATTTCCCGCCGCTGCGTCAAGAGCCGGACCTGGTTGCGGTCCGTAAGCCGCACGATTAGGCGGGTCAGGCGGGTCTAAAGACCCGCCTCTACATTCCTATCGGTGGGGACAAACCTTTAGGTTTGTCCGGATGATCGCCTTGCCGTCGGCATAGACGATGCTGGCCCGGCCGAAGCCGCGGTGCTGCCAGGCGGACTTGCCGGTCTTGATGTCGAGCGCGGTCAGGAACGCCGGGCCGAAATCACCGGTCGTGCCATAGACGTAGTCGCCGAGCCTCACCGCGTTCAGGAACATGAACCGCACGCGGTTGGTGAACCACAATTCCTCGGCGTGGGTCGCGTTGCCTTCCTGCTTCAGCTGAATGGCGCGGCTGCCGGCGCGGTAGGCCGACGACACGAACAGGATGTTGTCCGGGCCCCACAACGGCGTGGTGCAGTTGAGATCGTTGCCGGGGTCGTGCGGCGTCGACCACAGAATCTTGCCGTTGGCTGGATCGAGACCGTTGACCGTGCCGCCGCCGAACACCACCAGCTGCGGCCGGCCGCCCATCTCGATCATGATCGGCGGCGCCTCCGAGGTGAGGAAGTCGCCGCTCTTCCACACCACGGCGCCGTCGCTCTGGCGGAACGCCATTACCGACTGGCCGGGGCCGCCCGCGCTGCAAATGATGGTGTCGCGATAGGCGATCGGGCTGCAGCCGTATCCGGTCTTCACGACCGGCCGAATCAGCAGCTCAGGCGAGCCGAATTCCTTGATCAGGTCGTGCGACCACAGGATTTTTCCCGACTTCTTGTCGAAGGCGAACAGCTGCTTGTTGGTGCCAATGGTGAAGAGCCGGTCGCCGACCAGCAGCGGCGTCGAGTGCGGGCCGGCGCCGAAGCTGAAGTCTTCGCGGCGCGACGGGTATTTGTGTTCCCACAGCGTCTTGCCGGTCGCAGCGTCCATCGCCACCACCGTTTCTTCCGGCTCCCACGGCCCCTGCTTCGCGCGGCCGTTGCCGGCGCGATACATCGTGTAGAGCCGCCCGCCCTCCGCGAGGATGGCGGAGTGGCCAGGGCCGAGCGGCCGGCTCCACAACACCGGCGGCCCGGCGTCGGGCCACTGGTCGGCGAGACCGGTCGACGACACGATGAAATTGCGATTGGGCCCGCCCCATTGCCGCCACGCATCGCCGGCGGCGGCTGGGCCTTGCGCTTGGACCTCGATAGGATCGGCGGGCAGCCACGACGAAGAAATACCCGCGAGCGCGACAACCGCCACGAGCATCCGCATGCGCGGCAGCCTATCCGATCAGTTGGCGCGCCACAACAAGACCGAGCCAGCCGGCCGCGAGTCCACCGATGAGCGTGACGGCGACGTTCATCGCCGCCGCGCCGGCGGCACCGCTCTGGATGAGCTGAATAGTCTGTTCGTTGAAAGCCGAATACGTGGTGAAGCCGCCAAGCAAGCCCGCCGTCACGGCGACGTGCCACTCGGCATCCCACCAGGATGCTGCGGCCCACTGTACGGCAAACGCGATCAGGAAACAGCCGCTGATGTTCACGAACAACGTTCCGTACGGAAACGCCGTGCCGAAGCGATCTGCCGACCACACCGCGATCGCGTAGCGGAGCACGCTGCCGAGGCCGCCGGCGGCGAACACCCAGAAAATGCGCGTCACCGCCACCCCGAAAGCGTGTCGCCCAGGATTTCCTGGACCACTGCCCCATCGGCGCGGCCGTCGAGAATCTGTTTCATCCGTGACATCACCGCTGCCCGTGCCTCGCCCGACAGCGCCTCGAATGCCGGCGAGTAGATCATGTGGCTGCACCGGTACTTCAACAATCGCGTTTGCAGATCCAATTCGCGTAGCGATCGGTTGCGGCTGTCGCGCCGGCCGGCAGCGGTGAACGTCTTGCCAAATCCGGACGTGCCTTGAATTGGCGCGGCGAGAGGCGCTTCTTCGACGAACAACAGATAGTCCGCAGTTTCGCGGACGAGATCGCGCAGTTCGCCGGTCGAGAAACCGAGGCGCGATTCAGCCTTGGCGATCCGCGACTGCCATCCCAGCAGCGTGAACAGGTTCACGGCGCGGCCCTGGTGATCGAACACCATCAACGCGACGATGTCGCTCGACGCGGATGGATAGAGCGTCGCGTCGACGCGTGAATCCAGCGCAGTCCTGTTCAACGTCGCGTCGCCGATCGCCGTCTCCGGATGCGAGAGGTCCGTCACCATCGAGTTCCCCATGTGACGCGCCGCGCCGTGCGTACCCGTGACATACCAACCGCCCCACCGCTGCTCGAGCGGGTTGCGGTGGTCAACCACAAAGCTGCCCAGCTGCGGCATGGTCCGGCCTTCCGGGCCGGTAAACATGCTGCGCACCAGCAACCCGGGAACGTCGAGCGTGTTCCCCGTGAGGTGGCAGCTGAGGCAGACCGGGGCGCGAGCGAACGAAGGCGGAGCGGCGGGCTCCTGCTTGAGCAGGTAGAAGATCACGCCCTGCCGCGGATCGTGCGAGGCGACCTCCAGGAACGGCGCATTGGGAATGTAGCCGACGATCACGCGGTCGTTGAAGTAGAGCGCGCGCGGGTCTTGCGGGTTCGTGAACTGGTGCTGGATGCCGGTCTTCGAAAACAGCAGCACCTGCGATTCGATCGGGATGTCGAGCGCGGCCAGTACCGATCGCAAGTAACCCAGCTTGCCGTCGAACGCAAGGCCGCTGACGGCCACGCGCGTCACCTCGTCCGCGGCGGCAGTGCCGCGATACTCGATGGCCGGGTGCTGATCGAGCATGCCCGGAAACGCAGGACGGCCCGGCTGGGCGCTCGCCAGCGCAAGTGCGAACAGCCAGGTCGTTCCGGATAGAACCAGCCAGCGCGTCACACCGGCTAGCCTAACTCATTCGGATTTCCCCTCCTGATCTTCGTGATCTTCGTGGCTTCTTGATCTTCGATATGCCGTTTTAAGTCTCGTGGAATAATGGCCAGATGTTGCCGATTCGCATTGCTGTCTTATTGAGCCTGCTCGTCCCCACACTGTCCTTCTCGCAAGGGAGCCAGCCGCCCACCATCACGCTGCCCAGGGTGATCGTGACGGCGCAAAAAGAACCCGCCGACATCAAGGCGGTGCCCGTCAGCGTGACGGCAGTGACCAGCGAAACCATCGCCAACGCCGGCATCCGCATCGTCAGCGACGCGGCGTTCCTGGCGCCCAATACGGTGTTCACGGAGTTCACCGCGCGCAAGCTCAGCAACCCGCGCTTCCGCGGCATCGGCTCGAGCCCGGCCAACCCGGCGATCACGACCTACATCGACGGCGTGCCGCAACTGAACAGCAACTCGTCGAGCATCGAGTTGCTCGACGTCGATCAAATCGAATTCGTGCGCGGGCCGCAGAGCCCGCTGTTCGGGCGCAACACGCTCGGCGGCATCGTCAACATCACGAGCATCAAGCCGTCGACGTCGAAGTGGACCGGATCGGTCGTGGCGCCGTTTGGCAGTTTCGGGTCGAAAGAAGTTCGCGGCAGCATCTCGGGGCCCGTCGGCGGCAAGGCGGCCATCAGTTTCGCCGCCGGACGCCAGCAGCGCGACGGCTACACGACCAACACCATGACCGGCCACGACCTCGATTCGAGGGACGGCACGTTCACCAAAGCGCAGTTGCTGCTGACGCCGGCACAGAACTGGGAAGCCCGCGTGATCTATTCGCACGAGCGCAATCGCGACGGCGACTATGCCCTCGGCGACCTGGGCGCGATTCGCCAGCATGCGTTCCGGGTGGCGCGCGACTTCGAGGGCTTCACCAATCGCGACATCAACGGCACGACGTTCAACCTGCGCGGCAGCGGCGAGCGGATGGCGATCGACGCCACGACCGGCTTCGTGAAGTGGAACACGGAAGACGCGACCGACCTCGACTACACGCCCTTGCCGCTGGCGACCCGCAACAACCAGGAAGAGGATGTTCAGTTCACGCAGGAGATCCGATTTGCCTCGCCCGAGAATGCGCCGATGGCAGTGCGGGACAACGTGATGCTGAAATGGCAGGGCGGCGTCAACTTCTTCAAGCAGAACTACGATCAGCTGGCCGTCAACACGCTCGCCGCATTCGTGCTGTCGCCGCAGATTCCGTTTCCGGTCGGCATGACCTCGCCGCAGTCGGCGATCGACAACACCGGCATCGGCATTTTCGGGCAAGGCACGTTGACCTTCAACGACAAGGCCGACCTCACGCTGGGCCTGCGGTTCGATCACGAGACCAGCGAGGCAACCCTGAACACGTTCTTCACGCCGGCGATCGCGCCCGCCAGCAACGTGGTGGCGGACGATTCGTTCTCGGACGTGTCGCCGCAATTCGCATTCGGCTATCGCATGACCCCCGACACCATGGCCTACGCGTCGGCGAGCCGCGGCTATAAGGCCGGCGGTTTCAATCCGGCCGCGCTGCCGGGCAGCGAGGCGTACGGCGAGGAGCACGCGTGGCACATCGAAGGCGGCGTCAAGTCCACGCTGGCCGGCGGCAAGGTGTCGGCCAGCGCCGCGGTGTTCCATATTGATTGGGACGGCCTTCAGTTGAACGTGCCGAACCCGTTCGTGCCCGGACAGTTCTACATCGCCAACGTCGGCTCGGCGCGCAGCCGGGGGATGGAAATCGAAGTGACGGCACGGCCGCATCGCTCGGTCGACGTCTTTGCCACGCTCGGCATCACCAGCGCCCGGTTTGCGTCGGGCACGACGGCAGGCGGAGCGGATGTCAGCCAGAACAAGATTCCCTACACGCCTGACTACACCGCCCTGGTCGGCGCACAGCTGAACCGCGCGATCAACTCCAGGATCAACATCTACGGACGCGGCGAGCTGGCACTGTCTGGCGCCTTCGAGTACGACGAAGCGAACATGGCCGGGCAGGATGCCTATGGGCTGCTCAACTTGCGCGGCGGCGCGCGTGGCCGGTACGTGTTCGCGGAGGCGTGGGTCCGAAACGCCCTCGACAAGTGGTACGTGCCGATCGCCATCCCTTACCCCGGTTTTGCGCCGTCAGGGTTTATCGGCGAGAATGGCCGCCCGCGCACCTTCGGGGTGTCGGCAGGCGTGACGTTCTAAGGGAAACCACGAAGAACACGAAGGTCACGAAGATATCTTTGGAAAAACAATTCTTCGTGGTCTTCGTGGTCTTCGTGGTTGCGTTTAGGATGCCATGACAACACAGACGCTGAATTCCACCGCTCCGATCGCGATTGAATCGCGCGCGCTCGTGCCCGGTCCTGCCGCGATCACCTCCATGGTGATCGCACTGGCGGCCTGGTACCTGAGCACGGCGATCAGCTGGCGGCAGGGCGCGCTGTTTCTCGTCGGCGCCGGCGCGGGCGTGGTGCTGTATCACGCCGCGTTCGGGTTCACCTCATCGTGGCGCGTCTTCATCTCGGATCGCCGCGGCGCGGGCCTGCGCGCGCAGATGCTGATGCTCGCGCTGACCTGCGCGGTGTTCTTCCCGCTGCTGGCGTCGGGCTCCTTGTTCGGCCAGCCCCTGCGTGGGTCGGTGTCTCCGGCCGGCGTCGGCGTGGCGGCGGGCGCTTTCATCTTCGGGCTCGGCATGCAGCTTGGCGGCGGGTGCGCATCGGGCACGTTGTTCAGCGTCGGCGGCGGCAGCACCCGCATGCTCGTGACGCTGCTGTTCTTCATCATCGGATCCGTGATCGGCACGGCGCACACGCCGTGGTGGAATGCCCGGCCCGCGTTTCCCGCCACCTCGGTCGTGACCACGATGGGGCCCTGGCTCGGGCTCGCGGTCTGCTTCGCGCTCTTCGGCGGCATTTCGTGGTTCACGCGCGTCGCCGAACGCAAGCGCCACGGCAAAATCGTCGACGAGACCCGGCCCGGCCCGGGAGGAAAAACTGCTCCGCGGTGGCTGAAAGGCCCGTGGCCGCTCGTGGCCGGGGCCGTCGGCCTCGCCGTTGTGAACATCGCCACGCTGACGATCAGCGGGCGGCCGTGGGGCGTGACTTCCGCGTTTGCGCTATGGGGCGCCAAGCTGTTTGCGACGCTGGGCATCGACGTGGCGTCGTGGGCCTACTGGACGGCGCCGGCGCAGGCGACCGCGCTCCGATCGAGCGTGCTGATGGATGTGACGTCGGTGATGGACTTCGGCATCATCCTCGGCGCGCTGATGGCGGCGATTCTGGCCGGCCGTTTCGCGCCGGTATTGAAGGTCCCGGGCAAATCGCTCGCCGCGGCGGTGATCGGCGGCATCCTGCTCGGCTACGGCGCGCGCATCGCCTACGGCTGCAACATCGGCGCGTACTTCAGCGGCATTGCATCCGGCAGCGTGCACGGCTGGCTGTGGCTGGTCGCCGCGTTCGCGGGCAACATCGCCGGCACGGGGTTAAGGCCGAGGTTCGGTCTGAACGTCGAAAAAACGAAGACGGCATGCTAATCCACAGGAGAACAGAAGATCGGGAGAAGAATATTCTCCTGATCTCATGATCTCCTGTCTTGATTCTCTGTTGGCGGACGCATGCTGCTGAACGTCCTGATGGCCCTGACGGTCATCATGATCACCGCACGACTGGTCGGGATGCTGTTCGCGCGGCTTCACCAGCCGCCCGTGATGGGCGAGGTCGTCGGCGGCCTCCTGCTCGGTCCATCGGTGTTCGGACGCCTTTCGCCCGAAGCGGCGGCCTTCCTCCTGCCGCCGGCGTCGGCGCCGTTGCTGAGCGTCATTGCGCAGCTGGGCGTGATTCTCTACATGTTCCTGGTCGGCCTCGAGCTCGACCTGCCCGCGCTTCGCGGCAGCATCGCGATCACACTCTCGATCTCGCTGGCCAGCATCGTCGTTCCGTTCGCGCTGGGCGTCGCCCTGGCGTGGCAGCTGTACGACGCGCTCGCCCCAGACGGCGTGATGTTCGCGTCGTTCGCGTTGTTTCTCGGCGTGTCGATGTCGATCACCGCCTTCCCGGTGCTGGCGCGCATTCTCGAGGATCGCGGGCTGCAGCGGACCCACCTCGGCATGCTCGCGCTGACCTGCGCGGCGATGAACGATGCGGTGGCGTGGTGCCTGCTGGCGTTTGTCGTCAGCGTGACTCGGGCCACTCCGGGTGGCGCGATCGTCACCGTCGCGCTCACGGCGATCTATGTCGCGTTGATGTTGACCGTTGGACGCCGCGTGATGATCTCGACCGTGGCCCGGCTCGACCGGGCCAACCGCATCGGCGAGCAGAGCCTTGCCCTCGTGCTGGTCGCCGTGCTGCTCTCGGCGCTGGCGACCGAGTTGATCGGCATTCACGCGATCTTTGGCGCGTTCCTGATCGGCGCGATCATTCCGAGAGACAGCGCGATCGCCACGCACGTGACCGAACGGATCGAAGACATCGTCCGCGTGATGTTTCTGCCGGCGTTCTTCGCCGTCACCGGCCTGCGGACCGAAATCGGCCTCGTGCGCACCGCCGACGACTGGCTGCTCTGCGGCGTCATCATTGTCGTCGCCACCGCCGGAAAGTTCGGCGGCACGCTGCTCGCCTCGCGTATCGTCGGGCTCGACTGGCGCAACAGCGCGGCCCTCGGCATCCTGATGAATACCCGCGGCCTCGTCGAATTGATCGTGCTGAACATCGGCCTCGACCTCGGCGTGATTTCCCCTCGCCTGTTCACGATGCTGGTGATCATGGCGCTCGTCACGACGCTCATGACCTCGCCAATTCTGTCGGCGCTGCTCAAATCGCGGCCGTGGGCCGAGCCAGGTCAAAAGCTCACCAGCTCACCAGGTCAATAGATTCAGGCGTTGCGTTTCCTGTTGCCTTTCAACACATGATGTGAGATTTTCCTGTTGGCTATCAACATGACACCCAATAGCGAAGTTCCGTACGGCACCCTCGACCTGATGGTGCTCAAGACACTGGCCGGACTCGGGCCGCTACACGGGTATGGCATCGCGCGCCGCATCGAGCAGGTGGCGGAAGGCTCGCTCGCGCTCAACCAGGGGACGATCTACCCGGCGTTGCTTCGCCTCGAACAAAAGGCGTGGATCAAGAGCGAATGGGGCACCAGCGAGAACAACCGCCGCGCACGCTTTTACGCGATTACGGCAACCGGGCGCCGCCGGCTTGCCGCCGAAGCGAGCAGTTGGGAGCGGACGGTGGCAATGGTCAACAGGCTTCTGGCCACAGATTGACGCAGATCAAGAACCGGGGCCGCAGATGACGCCGATGACGCCGATCTCCAATGCCTGGTCTTCCGTACGAACAATAATCTCGCGACTGCTCGATCTCCTGCTGCGCCGCCAGCGAGAGGATCGTCTGTCTCAGGAAATTCAGGCGCATCTCGATTTGCTGACGGAGGAGCACGTTGCGGGCGGGATTTCTCTGGCCGACGCGCGCCTGGCCGCACGCAAGAGTTTCGGCGGCGTGGATCAAGTCAAGGTGCACTACCGCGAACAACGGGGCTTGCCCATCGTTGATGCGTGGTTGCAGGACGCGCGCTTCGCCGTCCGTCTGCTCGCTCGCGATCGCGGCTTCGCCCTGACCGCAATCGTGGTGCTCGCCTTCGGCATCGGCGTGAACCACATGTTCGTCACGATGGTCTACGCGCACAAGTTCCGCGGCCTGCCGATCGACCGGCCGGATCGTGTGCTCTTCATCTCGACCTACGACGATCGGGCGCCCGACCGGCTTGTCTCACTTCCGGACCTCGAGGACATCCGCGGCGAACAGCGCACGTTCGAGGGACTGGCCGCTTACATGGGAAGCGTGGTCACGATTGGTGATGAAGGGCGCGCACCCGATCGCTTCGACGCTGCCTACCTGTCGTCGAATGCTCTCGCCCTGATCGGCGTCAGGCCGCTCGCCGGACGCGGGCCCGAACCGCAGGAAGACCGGCCCGGCGCGGCGCCGGTCGTCATGCTCGGCGCCGACGCGTGGCGGACCCGTTACGGTAGTGATCCATCGATCGTTGGCCGATCGATCCTGGTCAACGGGTCGCCGGCGACGGTTGTCGGGATCATCCCGGATCGCTCGGGGTTTCCGAGCGTGGCCGGCATCTGGCTGCCGCTCGGGCAGCTCCCCGGTCTCGCCAATCTGAAGAGAGACAGTAGAAACTTGCGGGTCTTTGGCCGGTTGCGCGACGGTTCGACCGAGTCCGACGCCCGGGCCGAAATTCAAAGCATCGTCGGGCGGCTCGAGGCCGCGCATCCCGACACGAATCGCAACCTGCGGGCGCGAGTGACGCCGATCAACGAGCGCTTGTTGGGCAACCTCGATGGCTGGATGCCCTTCATCACAGCTGCCGTGATCGTGATCCTCGTGGCGTCCGCCAACGTCGCCAACCTGATGATGGCGCGGGCGATGCATCGCGCGCCCGAGATGGCGATCCGGACATCGCTCGGCGCCAGCCGCTTCCGCCTGATCCGCCAGCTGATCATCGAGGGCATGGTCCTCGCGGCAATCGGCGGCGCCCTCGGCCTGGCGTTTTCGACCGCCGGCGTGCGGCTCGTCCAATCCGCGATTCCGCAGAACATGCTGCCGTACTGGCTCGACTACTCGACGGACGCGGGGACCCTTGCCTTGCTCGTTGGCGTCTCGTTCGCCTCGGTCTTCGTCTTCGGATTGATTCCTGCCCTGCAAGCATCGAAGATCGACGTCAATCAGACTCTGAAAGACGGCAGCCGGAGCGGCCACCGCGGCCGCGCGACGCGAGTGTGGACGGCCGCGTTCCTGGTTGCCGAACTGGCGCTGGCCACGGTCCTGCTCGCGCAGGTCGCGCTCGGCAACGTGACGGCGCGACGGACCGTGCCCACCGATGCGGCGCTGCGGACCACCGCGGTGATGACAGCGGCGGTGACGCTACCCGCCGACAACTACCCCACCGCAGGTGAGCGCGGTGAGTTCTTCCGCCGGCTCGAGGAACGCCTTCACGCGCAGCCGGCCGTCGCGGCGACGGCCCTAACGACGTTCCTGCCGGTGTCGAGCGTCCGGCCGACCGAGCGGAGCCCCGAGGTTGAAGGGCGCGCGCCTGGCGAGATCGCCGCGCCGGGTGTCTCGGTGATCGACATCGATGGTGGCTACTTCAACACTCTCGGTCTCACGCTGACCCGCGGACGCAGGTTTTCAGATCGCGATGGCTCGCCGGGCCAGGCCACAGCCATTGTCAACGAACGGTTCGTCGAGATGTTCCTGTCCGATGCGGATCCGCTCGGACGGCGAATTTTTTTGGTGACGGCAAACGCCCCGGCCACGACGCCGCGGCTGTGGACAACGATCATTGGCGTCGCTCCTTCGATTCGCCAGCATGCGGTGCCGGAACCCGGACCCGTGGTCTACCTGCCCATTCACGCCGCTACGCCGGGCGCAGCCACGCTCATGGTGCGCACTAACCTGGAGCCATCAGGCGTGGCGTCACTCCTGCGCGACGAGGCGCGCGCGATCGATCCCAACGTGCCGTTGTACCGGATGCAAACGCTGGAGGCGGCCATCACCGACGCACTGTGGAATTCACGAGTGTCCAACTACCTGTCGCTCACGGTCACGATCCTGAGCCTGATCCTGGCCACGGTCGGGCTCTACGCTGTGACTGCGCACGGCGTCACTCTCCGGACACGAGAGATCGGCGTCCGCATGGCGCTCGGCGCGAGATCGTTCCAGGTGAGCGGGCTGATACTCCGAAGCGTGAGAATCCCGTTGGCGCTCGGACTCCTACTTGGCGTGGCGGGCGCGCTCGCGTGGGACCGGATGTTCTCTTCGGGCCTTGCCGACGTATCTGCCAGCGAACCGGAGGCCATCCTGATAATCGCCGCGATCATGGCAACCGTGGTCACGCTCGCGTGCTTCATCCCCGTCCGCAAGGCGACGCGGATGAATCCGGTCTCCGCCTTGCGCCACGAATGAAGATTTCTCGAGCACCTTGAATAAAATATCTGTGTAATCTGTGTCATCTGTGGCCCTGGTGATGGGTATCTGCGTCGTCCGCGGCCTCGTGAACAACCGTGAGAAGTTGTCGAGCGTCAGAAGCCTATGCGTATCCCCGGGTTGAAACACCTTCTTCTGGTCGGCGGCTTCGCCAGCCTGGTCGCTCCAGCCTCGATGGCCCAGGCGCCATCTGCGGCTTGGACCCAATGGGGAGGGCCGACTCGCGATTTCATGGTCGCGTCGACAGGCTTGGCCAACAGTTGGCCCGCCAGCGGCCCGAAACGACTGTGGACCCGCGCGCTCGGCGAGGGCCACTCGGCGATCCTCGTGGAAGGCGGCCGGCTCTACACGATGTACCGGCCGCTCGGTTTGCTGTCGGCGGTGCGCCGCAGCCAGGAAGAAGTGGTGACCGCACTCGATGCGGCCTCGGGTCAAACCATCTGGGAATACCGCTATGCCTCGCCGACCGCCGGGGCGGATTTCAGCCAGGGCGCCGGCCCGCACGCCACACCGCTCATCGTCGGCAATCGACTCGTCGCCGTGGGATCGCGGCGCGAGTTCGTCGCGCTCGACAAGAACACCGGCAAGGTGCTGTGGTCGCATGATCTGATCAAGGACTACGGCGCGCCCTCGGTCAATCGCGGCATGGCGAACAGTCCGCTGCTCTACAACAACACCATCCTGCTTCCGATAGGAGGCAAGTCGCAGGCGCTGGGCGCATTCAATCCCGACACCGGCGTGCTGGTGTGGAAGGCCGGCGACGTCGAGTACGCGCCCGCATCACCCGTGCTGATCACCGTTGACGGTCAGAACCAGGTAGTCCTGTTCGGCGGCGATCGCATCGCCGGGATGGATCCGTCGAACGGCAAGACGCTGTGGAGTCATCCGCACAAGACGGACTATGGCTTGAACATCAGTACGCCGATCTGGTCGCCCGCCGATCACCTGCTGATCTTTTCGTCGGCTTATGGCACCGGCAGCCGCGCGCTCGAGCTGCGCCAGTCGGGCGGCGCCACCACCGTCGTTGAAAAGTGGGCGCTCAACCGCGTGCGCGTGCACATCGGGTCGATCATCCGGATCGGCGACATGGCCTACATGTCGAGCGGCGACTTTGGCCCGGCATTTCTTTCGGCGGTCAACGTCAAGACCGGCGCCATGGCGTGGCAGGACCGCGCCTTCGCGCGCGCGCAGTTGCTCTACGCCGACAACAAACTGGTCGTGCTCGACGAAGACGGCGTGCTCGGCCTCGCGACGGTTTCACCGCAGGGCTTGAAAGTGCTCGCCCGCGCCCAGATTCTCGAACACCTCGCATGGACCCCGCCCACCCTCGTCGGCCGCACGTTGTACGTCCGCGATCGACAAACCATCGCCGCCTACGACCTGTCGTAGAGGCGGGTCATTGGGTTACGATGATCGATAACGCAAGCCGTCGTAGGGCACCCCTTTACGGGGTGCCGCAGGCTTTCGAAGGAGATACTGATGAAGAGATCCGTTCTGGCCCTCGCGGTGACTGCGCTGGCGCTTGGCGCCGCGCTCAATGCGCAGAAGACCACCACGCTCAAGACCGGCGGCGGCGGAAGCCCGCACGTCCGTACCGATTGGACGATCGACGGCGGCACCCTCTCGATCGAATACGGCCGGCCCTCCCTGAAGGGCCGCGTCCCCGGCAAGGACGTCGACCCCTACGACGGCAGGGAATGGCGCACCGGCGCGGATGAAGCGACCACGCTCAAGACCGACAAGATGCTGATGTTCGGCAACTTGCACGTGCCCGCCGGCACGTACACGATCTACACGATTCCCACCGGTGGCACCTGGCACCTCGTGCTCAGCAAGAAGACCGGCCAGTGGGGCATTCCGTATCCGAAGGGTGAGGACCTCGGCCGCGCGCCGATGACGCTCGGCAAGGCGCCTGCGGCCGCCGAACAACTGACGTTCTCGATCCAGGACACGCCGGCGGGCGCAACGCTTCACATCGATTGGGGCACGACGCGGGCGAGCATTCCGTTTACGATCGGTTGATCCGTTGGTAATCGGCGGGCGTATCAAGATCGATAAACGCCCCTTCGTCTGTCACGGGCACGTCGAGGATCCGCGTGCGATGCGTGGCGAACACCGCCTTCGCGCCGACACGCGGGTCCGCGGCCCTCAGCTCGTCGAACACCGACGCATCGAAGATCACCGGGTGCCCGTGGCGATCGCCATCGACGGGCCTGGTGATCGGCGCGCGGCTCGATCGCCACGCGCGCAGCACCGCCGCCACAGTATCGGGCCGCACCAGCGGAACGTCCACGAGCGTCACGAGCAGCGCTTCGAGCTGCGGATCGGCCACGGCGTCGAGCCCCGCCACAAGCGACGACAGTTGCCCCTGTGCCCAACCCTGATGCTCGACGAGATGAAGCCGCCGGTCGGTTGACGGCATCGCCGACCGGACCGCGTCGATGTGGGCGCCGGCCACCACCGTGACATCGGTCACCCCGCCGGCGAGCAGGCCCCGGATGACGCGGGCCAGCACCGTTTCGCCCGTCGGGCCCAGCGGCAAGACCGCCTTGGCCCGGCCCATCCGAGACGACGCCCCCGCGGCCAGGACCACGGCGCAAATCAACGCGACCCCTCTGTCGACCATGATCTCATCGCTATTCGCTGCGCAACGCCGACGTCGGAGATACCATGGACGCCCGTAGAGCAGGCCCAAAGCAAGCCAGCACGCTCACCAGCACGAAGAGAAGGGAGCCCGCGGCGAGCATCGTCGGATCCGACGAACTGAGACCGAACAGCATTGACGCGGTCAGCCGGCCCGCCGCCAACGCGCACGGAATGCCAATCGCCACACCCGCCAACGTGAGCGACAGGCCGTCTCGCAGCACCATCCCCAGAACGACTGGTCGCGACGCTCCCAACGCCATTCTAAGCCCGATCTCGCGGGTACGTCGCGAGACCGAATGTGTCAGCAGCGCGAACAGACCAATCGACGACGTAAGAGCGGCACACGCGGCCCCCGCTGACGACAGCCACGCCATCAGCCGTTCCTGATTCAGGGCAATGTCGATCTGTTCTTCGAGCGAGTACAGCCTCCGCGCGTATTCGCGGCCCATGCGAGAAACGGTGTCGGCAACGGCGCGATCGATCGATGATGCCTCCACACTCGTCCGGAATACGACCACCGGCGTCCGGAAGAACCGCGGTTCCTGCGCCTTCGGCCGAAATGCGACGGGCTGATGCGAGACTCGGTAACCGCCCATCGTCGCGTCGCGCACGATGCCGATGATCTCGACGGAGCGGCGAGCGGGGTCATCGCCAATGCGAATCCTCTGGCCGATGGCGTCGCCGGCCGGAAAGAGTCGCCGGCTCAGCGCTTCGTTGACGATTGTGACCGCAGGATTCTGGAGATCGTCGCTCCACCGGATGTCGCGGCCCCCGAGTACCGGGATTCCAACCGTCTCGAAGAACTTCGGCGAGACGAATTCCATCATGCCCGTTGCGGCTTCGGCCCCGTTCGCCGCCCCTGACTTTGCGATGGCGTATTCGGCGACCAGACTGCCGAAATTGAAGAACGCCGGAAAGTGGTGCGAGAGGGCCACCGAGTCGATACCGGGCAGGGCTGACAGGCGATCCACCAGATCGGGATAGTACGTCGCGTCATTCAGATCTCGGTAGCCACCCGGCTGCGCGAAGAGGCGAGTCCAACGAATATTGTCCGTGGGGACTCCGGAATCGAGGCCGCGCAGCCGCGCAAGCGTTGCCGCAAATAGCCCGGCCGTGAAGATCAGTACCAGAGACAACGCGACTTGCGCCACGAGCAAACCCTTGGCCCAGCGGCCAGTGACTGACGTCACGCTCCTGACCGGACGCAGGCTCGTGTGCCTGCTCGCACTCCATGCGGGCAGCACGCCGATGAGCGCACTGATGCCGAAGGAAGCCGCGGCCGTCCAGCCCAGCACACGCCAATCGGGTGTCACAGACAGCATCAGCGGCGTGGCACTTTCCCAGAGAAGATTGGTCAACGCTTGCGACGCCCACCATGCGATGAAAATGCCGGCGCCGATGCCCACCACTGAAAGGATCCAGCTCTCGATCAGGATCTGGCGCGCTAGACGACCTCCCGTTGCGCCGAGCGCGATGTGTATGGCCCACTCGTGACGGCGATCGGCGGTTCGCGCAAGGAGAAGGCCCGCGAGATTGACGCAGCCAATCGCCAGGAGCAGGGCGGTGGTCCAGGCGAGGGCAAACAACAGGTCGCCGCGCCGCGTGCGCAGATTCGAGAAACCGTTCGCGAGCGACTCTAACTTGATGCGCTGCGTCCTCACGTCAGACAGTTCTGTTGCATTCAGACCGGGCGGGATCGCGTTCGCGCGTAGAGTCGGCCACGCCGCCTCGATCACGGTACGCGCTTGGTCCAGAGACACGCCCTGACGCAGGCGTCCGACGGCATTGAGGCCGCGAAGGGGTCTCGCCGGTGCTGATGGAAATTGGTTGGTGGCAAGTTGCCGGCCGAGCACCGCCGCCGGTACCGAGAAATCGACGCCCATCTCGATATACAGACCTGTGTACTCGGGTGGCATGACGCCGATAATCGTGAACGAGACAGCATTGATCAGCAGTCGGTCGCCAATTGCACTGGGATCGGAGGCGTAGTGCCGGCGCCAGAACCGATGACTGATTACGGTCACCGCTGCTGCAGGGCCACCTGCAGGTCCGTCAGTCGGGTCGAAAAACCGTCCGAGGACGGGCGCGAGGCCAAGGGCTTCGTGGAATCCCGGCGTCACCGCTTCGATCCCACCCTCAGTCGCGACTCCGCGCGCTTCCGCCCAGAGCACGCCGCCGCCCGAGTACAAACCAAGCGTCTCGAACGCGGACTGCTTGGCTATTTCCACAACCGTGGCGTGGTAGATCATCCTGGCCTGTTGACCTCGTTCGTCCGTAGTGGAGAGGGCAACCAACTGGCCGGGATTACGGAGGGGGAGCGGCCGGAGCGCGACCGCGTTCAGAATGCTGAGGATCGCCGTGAGCGCGCCAACGGTGAGGGCCAGAACGCCGACGACGGAGCTCGCGAGCCCCGGCGCTCGCGTGACCTGCCGAATCGCACGACGCATGTCTTCGAACAAACGGTTCGTCGCCTTCATCATGTCGAAGGGCCGGGACCTCGCCCGCGACGCGGTCCCGGCCTCGCCGTCTGCTGGGGGGCAGATCCGACGCGGTTCGTTGGACGAGTCTGTCGTCTACTGATCGACTACAAGCTCATGGCGCCCGCTTCTGGCGGAACGGCGCAAAAAACTCGGCCAGCGACAGCCCGAGACCGGCCGCGAGTTTCGCCGCAGCCGTGATCCCGATGTCGCGCTCGCCACGTTCGACACTGCCGACGTAGTTTCGGTGCAACCCGGCTCGCGCCGCCAGTTCTTCCTGCGATACGGACCGCTGCGTGCGCAATTCTCGTACGCGCCGTCCAATCGCGACGCGCAACTCAAGGGCCACGACCGTATGGTCGATGGCTTGAACACGACCGGTCTACACACTATAGTGTGCATGTCGGCGGAGGGCAAATCGAAGTTTCACCCGGCGTCGTGGTCGAAGATCCCATGCAGTGCTATCGAGCGACTTTCGGTGGACGTCATTGTGAAATTGCCGTCGGCCCCCCGACCTCTGGCGGTTCTGCTGTCGCCTGGGCGCTGTTTGTCGGACGGGATGGTCGCCTCGACCCTATTTGCGGTGAAGGCGGACTGGCTTTGCGCGAGCACGCTCCTCAGCCCGCCGATGCCTTAGCAGCCATGCGACGGCGATTGATCGCGCTCTTCGGCGACGAGCAGTCATGATGCGCCGCTATCGCTCTTGCGAGAGACTCGAGAACGTCAAGCCGAACGCGAGTCCCGTGTAGTAGTAGACGACCGCCGTCGAGCTGACCACGGCGCTGTGAGCGGTCTCGATCGCGTCGGTCGTCTTGAAGGACTTGACGCGCCCGAGCCCGACCCGAAAGCTCCGGCATGCACGTCCATGATCCAGGTGAGCACGTGCGATTTTGTCGATACTCTCGCACAGGTCGTTGTCGCCCGGTGCGAGGACGCCGCGCGCTGGAACGACCAGACCAGCCAGGTGGCCAAGCTGAACGAGGGTCGCCGCCTCCCCAATCCGACTGGCATGCGGATCGTGCCGCGCGGCATGAGCGGCCGCGCGGGCGACGTGAACCAACAGCGGTGCCAATTCTGCGCGACCCCTATTCTGATGAAGCATCGAATCCTCCTCGGACTCGGTGTCCAGAAGGTCGGCGGTCTGGGGTTGCCAGTATGAATCGAAGGAACCAGCCTCGTCCGACAACTATGGTTATACGATCTTGAGACTCCGATCTTACGCCGAAATCAAGAGTGTTTCGATATTTATTCGCCGTCGCGCGCCCTTTGGAAACCAGCGTAACGTCGAACTGCGTAAACGGTCGTCTGACGCCGTTCGTATACTTGACTTCCCATTGTTGACCTGCCTACACTGGCGCACTTTTAGCGCGTTCCCCCTGCCGTGGCCACAGTGTAATCGGCCTCATTTCTGATACCACGGGTGTCGTGGGTGCGGCGGCTCAGAGGGCGTTTCCTTTGGGTCTCGGTTCATCGGAGGACAGGTCATGCCAAGCGGGACAATTGCACGGCTCCTTATCGACAAGGGCTTTGGATTCATCCGGGATGAAGCCGGTCTCGAGCACTTCTTTCACCGCAGCTCGGTGCGCGGCGCCGTGTTCGAATTGCTGCGCGAAGGGCAGCGCGTCGAGTTCATCATCGAGGAGTCCCAGAAGGGTCCTCGGGCGGGAGACGTGCGGCTCATCGAAGGATAAGGTTGTAGAAGGGGCCGGACGTTCGTCGACGTGAAACGTGCCATCCTTCGTGCGACCGCCGCGGCGGCGCTTCTCCTCCTTCTTTTCACGGCACTAGCACTACCACGGCTGGGCGCCTGGCTCGTCGTGGAAGATCCTCTTGCCAAAGCCGACGCCATTTATGTGCTCGGTGGAACCATCTACGAACGGCCACTCGAAGCGCTCGATCTCTACAAGGCGGGCTGGGCGCCGACGATCGTGCTGGTGCAACAGGTCGCCGACTGGGGCGAGGTCTGGCTCAACGAACGCGGCATCACCGTGACGAACGAGCTGGAGATTCAAATCGAGCTGCTTGAACAGCTGGGCGTGCCGCGTGGCGTCATCACCTCGGTCAAGCCAATGGGCAGTACCGCCGACGAAGCCGATGCGCTGCTCGCCTTGATGCGCGAGCGCGGCTGGTCCAGCGTGATCGTCGTCACTTCCAAGCAGCACACTCGGAGGGCCGGCCTGTCGATGCGGCGCGTGCTTCGCGACGAAAAGAAAGTGAGCATGCGCGCGTCTCGCTACGACCGTTCGGACGTCGATCGTTGGTGGACCGACCGCTCGACCTTTCGGTTCACGCTGTTCGAAACTCAGCGCTACGTTGCTTACTGGTTAGGAATTGCGGACTGACCGAAGCTCGCGCGCGCTTCGATTCGCAAATGACCGGCCTGCGGCCGACCAATTGCTCACTCAGGACATTCGACCTGCAGGTGGCCCGCCATGAGCGAACCTGCGGTTCGCCGAAGGCGGAGCGCTGGTGAGTCGAATGGCGGAAGCGCCTGGGAGTCGAACCCAGCCTGCCCCACAAGGAGGCAGCGACCGATTTTGAAGACCGGGGGGGCCACCGGGCCCCGTTCGCTTCCAAAAACTTGTCCCGCCGACCTGTCCCGCCGTAGCCTGGGCGGAGGCGGAAGCCTTGGCGTAGGCGGATCATATCAGCAGCGAAATTACCGCTTCGGTATCCGAGAGATCAGCGACGACCTCGTCTGCGCCAGCCGCGCGCAGATCTTCCATCGAATAGCCGCCGGTCGCGACCGCGATCGATCGGGCACCGGCGCACTTCGCGCACGCGATGTCGTGCGGCGTGTCACCGATCACGAAGATGCGCTCGAGGGCGGCGGCCGGCACGTCGTAGGTCTCCGCGCGACGTCGCGCGATCGGCACCAGCGCGTTGCGGTCGGGTGAATCATCGCTGAAGGCGCCCCATTCGAAATGGTCGGCGATCTCGAAATGCGTCAGCTTGATGGCGGCGGCGTCGCGATAATTGCCCGTCAACAACGCGAGGTAGACATCGGGAAAATCCGACAGCGCGTCGAGCAGCTCGCGCGCGCCCGGCATCAATCCCTTGTGGCCGGTGCCGGGCTGCTGAATCTCCTCGGCCAGCAGAGGCAGGTAGGCGGTCTTGAAGCGCTCGTGCTGGTCAGGTCTATCGGGGAGGCCGGCGGCGTGCAACGCGTGCGACACCAGGAACGAATCGGTGCGGCCGCCAAAGTGCGCGCCTTCGAAGCCCTTTGCCAAGCCGAACGTGTCGTGAAACGCGCGCGTCATCGCGCGCAGCCCCGCGCGTCCGCTCAGCAACAGCGTGCCGTCAATATCAAACAGGATTAAGGCCGGTCGCATTTCAGTTCTGAACTCTTAACTCTGCACTCTTAACTGAACAGCTTTTTTAGAAGCCCGATGGGTTTCAACTCTCCGGTGCCGCCAGTCAACACTAGCCGCTGACCGCCGAGCCCTCTGGCAAACATGTCGTCCGACGTCAGCGCGAGCAGGCCGAGGCCTCGCGAGCGCGCGACCCTGGCCAGGTCGGCGGCAAACGCCGCCACCGATTCCCTCGGCAGCGTCGCGGACGGATGCTCGGCGATCAGCACCTTGGGCCCGAGCGCCAGCGCGCGCGCCAGGTGGACGCGCATCTTGACGTCGCCGGCCGTCCGTCCCGTCGGCAGGTCGAAGCCCGCCGGATCGAGCCCGACCTCGCGCGCGAGCGCACCCGCTTCTGGAAGCACGCGCGGATCGATCGGGTCGACGACGAGGGTCAGCGACATCGCCACGTTCTGCAGCACCGTGAAGGCGTCGATCAGGATGCCGCGCGCGGTGATCATCCCGACCTGGTCCAGCGACTTGAGCCAGGCGTCGCCGTCGGTGATCGACCGCGTGTTGCGTCCGAACAGCGACACGTCGCCGCTGTCGGGGAGCGTGGCGCCGGTAATCAGGTGGACGACAATTTCCGCGGCGATGGCGTCCAGGCCGTCGATGGCGACGACGTCGCCGGGAGCGATGGTGAGGGCTTGCATCCGCAGCGGGCGCAGGCCCTGGTAGTCCTTGACCACCCCTTGCACATTGATCAGCGGCTCTGTGGAACCGGTCACGAGGCCTGCTTTCTCTGCTGCGCCTTGGCCTCGAGCGCCTCGAAGGCCGGCGCCGGCAGCGACACGACCCCGAGAACGCCGCGGCGCGCGCGCCTGCTGGAACGAGACGGATCACCTGCCCTGAGCGAGCCCGAGCGACCCTGTCGCTCCGGCGAGCCTGTCCTGAGCGAGCCCGAGCGACTTGGTCGCTCGGGCGAGTCGAACGGGTCGAACGGGTCCCCGTGAAAATCCGAACCACCGGAAATCAGCACGCCCAGCCGCGTTGCCAGCGATGTATAGGTGCGCTCGTCTTCGGGCGCGTGATCGGAGTGGTAGACCTCGATGGCATCGAGCCCCCGATCGACCAGCGCCGGGATCAACGCGTCCCGCCTGGTCACGCCGGGATGCGCGAACGACGCCACGCCGCCGGCCTCGTGGATCACATTGATCACCGTCGCCGGGCTCGGGCCGGTGCGCGGCACGTACGCCGGTTGTCCCGTCGCAAGCCACTGATCGAACGCTTCCTGCACCGACTCGACATGGCCCGCGGCCACCAGCGCCCGCGCCAGCTGCGGGCGGCCGACCGACGACCCCGGCCGGTTGGCGGACGCGTGCAGCACCGCTTCGACGTCGACCGGCATGCCGAGCGTGCTCAACCGGATACCGATCTCGCGGACGCGCGCCACGCGCAGCGCGCGCTGCCCTTCGAGAAACGTGCCCAGCGCGATGCTGGCCGGATCGAAAAAATATCCCAGCATGTGGACGTCGCGGCCCTCGTCGATCGACGTGATCTCGATGCCGGGCACGACGCGAATCTTTGCGCTTTGCGCCGCGGCGCTGACGTCCGCCAAGGCGGCGACGGTGTCGTGATCGGTGACGCTGATGGTGGTGAGCCGCGCCTGGCTGGCCCGCGCCACGAGCTCGACCGGCGTCAGCCGTCCATCCGACGCGGTGGTATGCAGATGAAGGTCGATCAACGCTGCGCGGACCGGGCGCGGGCCTTGGCCTTGGCTCCTCGACCTGCGCGCGCGCGCTTCGACGCGGTCGCCTTGTGGCCCGGCAGCCGCTGGCGCTTGACGAGCGCGCGGTACTCGCGAATCAACAGCTCGAGGTGCTCGCGTTCCTCGTCTGCGAACTGGAGAAACACCTGCTTACCCTCGGAGTCTTCGAACCGCTCGCCATAGCGCTTGAAGAAGCGGTGCGAGCCGCGCTCGCAGCGGATCCCGATCCGATAGGCCTCGAGATCGTCGACGCCGTCGCGGCGCAGTTGATCGGTGCCGGCGGCAAACAACCCGTTGGCCGCGCCCTTGAAGAACAGGAAGGTCGGTCGCGATTCGAGCAGCGGGTCCTGCTTCAGCAGGTCCTCGTATCGAGCCTCGAGCGTCTTCAGGTGGTGCACTTCTTCCGTGGCCAGCTTGCGGAAGACCTCGCGCGCCCGCGGATCCTTGACCAACTTGACGCCGCGCCCGTAGAACTCCATGCCGCTGCGCTCGGTGGCAATCGCGATGCGCAGCGCATCGCGTGCGAACAGCAGCTCGGAATTGGAGGACTCCTCAGGCGCACGCCCGGTGCTGCACGATTCGCAGGTGCCGTAGATCTGCACCACGCTTTGCCGCGCCGTGAACGCGCGCGCGGTCGCGACCTCTTCGACGAGCGCCTCGATGTCGGAGCTGAGAAACTCGTACGAGCGGTTGCAGGTCTTGCAGATCAGGTGAAAGTGCCGCGGGTGCCGGTAGGAATGCTCGAAGCGGAAGCGGCCCTCGCCGAAATCGACCTTGCGGGCGATGCCCGCGTCGACCATCCACTGCAAGGTGCGGTAGACGGTCGCGCGGCTGATGCGATGATCCTCGCGCTTGATCAGGTCGACCAGGTCGTCGGCGCTGAGGTGCCCCTCCTGCTTGAGGAACACGTTGACGATCAGGTCGCGCTTGCTCGAGCGCTTGGTACCGGCGGGACGGAGACGATCCAGGTCGGGAACGGCCGCCGTGGTCGCCATGACGCGGTCCTACGCGGTGAAGGACGAGCCGCAGCCGCAGGTCGACGTCGCGTTCGGGTTCTTGATGGTAAAGCCGCCGCCCGTAATGGTGTCGACGAAATCGACTTCGGCACCCTTCAGGTAGCTGATGCTCACCGGATCCACGAACAGCTTGACGCCGTTTGATTCGAACAGCTGGTCGCCGACGCCGCTGCCCTCTTCGATCATCAAGCCGTACTGGAAGCCCGAGCACCCGCCGCCCTGCACGAAGACGCGCAGGCCGCTTTCGGCTTTGCCTTCTTCGCTCAGCAGCTCGCGGATTTTCCCGGCCGCCGACTCGGTGACCGTGATGATGGGCGAGCCCGGCGCCATCGCGGGCGCTTCATGGCTGTGGGTATGAGTATGGGTATGGGTTTCGGTGTTCATGATTAACTTCCTATTTTATCAGGTTTCCAAGCCTGAAAAACCACGTTTTTAGGCCTAAACCCGGGCTTCGGCCAGCTCCGCCAGGTTCGCGCCGGACTCCTGCTCCAGGTCCTGATGGAGGCTGTTGCCGTGGGCGTCCATCGTCACGATCGCGGGGAAGTCCCTAAGTTGTAGATGCCACATCGCCTCAGGAGTTCCAAACTCCATGAGCGACACCCCGTCGACCCGATCGATGCACCGGGCGTAGAACTGGGCCGCTCCGCCGATAGCGTTGAGGTAAACGGCGCCGTGCTGCTTGAGGCCGGCCAATGTCTTGCCGCCCATGCCGCCTTTGCCGATCACCGCGCGCACGCCGTACTTGCCGATGATGTCGGCCTGGTACGGCTCTTCCCGAATGCTCGTGGTCGGTCCCGCCGCCGTGACTTTCCAGCTGCCGTCGGCCTGCTTGGCTACGACCGGGCCGCAGTGATAGATCACCCCGCCGCGCAGATCGACCGGCGGCTCGTGGCTGGCCAGATGATGATGCACGGCATCGCGTCCCGTGAATGCGGGTCCGCTGATCAACACGACATCGCCGACCTTCAGCGCGCGGATCGCTTCTTCGCTGATCGGCGCGCGCAGCGCGACTTCGCGGCCGGTGCGCTGGAACCCGGCCTGGTCCATCATCGGGATGGTCGGCACCGACGGGTTCCTGTAGATCCATTCCTTGATCGCGCCGGTCGTTCCGTCGAGCACCACGCCGAGTCTCCGGTACGCCCAGCAGTCGTATGCGACCGATACGAAGAAGCTCGCCGGCAGGCGATTCTGCACGCCGACCTTGCAGCCGATCAGCGAGATCTTGCCGCCGAAGCCCATCGTGCCGACGCCCAGCGTGTTGGCGGTGCGCATGATTTCGGCTTCGAGCGCTGCCAGCCGCGCGTCGGGATTGACATCGTCTAGGCTGCGGAAGAGTTGTTGTTTGGCTTCGACGTATCCGCTGGTGCGATCGCCGCCGACGCAGACGCCGATCGCGCCCGGCGCGCAGCCTTTGCCTTGCGCGTTCCATACGGCGTGCAGGATGCACTTGCGAACGCCCTCGATGGTCCGATCAGCGCGGCCGAGATGCGCGAGCTCCGACGGCAGCGAGTACTGCGCGTTCATGTTTTCGCAGCCGCCGCCTTTCAGCAGCAACTTCACTTCGATGTCGTTGCGCTCCCACTGCTCGAAGTGCAGCACGGGCGTGCCCGGCCCGAGGTTGTTGCCGCTGTTTTCGCCGGTGAGCGAGTCCACGGAATTCGGCCGCAGCTTGCCGCGCTTGGTGGCTTCCTCGATCGCTTCCTTGATCTTCGATTTCAGCCAGATCTGATTCGTCCCGACCGGCGTCTTGATCTCGAAGGTGGGCATGCCGGTGTCCTGGCAAATCGCACCTTCGATCTCCGCGGCCTGATCGATGTTCTGCCCGATGATGGTCAACGCCTGCTTCGCCCGCGTGCCCTCGTCTTCCTCGTGCAGCGCATGCTTCATCGCGGCACGAACGTCGGGCGGCAGGTCGGTTGACGTCTTGACGATCAACGCCACCATCGAGTCGAAAAAACTGGGGAGCATCTTGATTAAGTGTAACTGTTGGGACGCGCTTACGCGCGGTGAGGGGTCTTCCGGCATTCGCGCGGCCAGACGACTCCAGCCTCCCCCGAGTCGCAGGCCTTTCGTTCGGCGGTCAAATCGACCTCGTCACATTAAGCCCTTGGGCTATGGACGCGCCAAAGACGGCAAGACGCCGAGTGTAGCCTCCGGTCGATTTGACGAGGAACTCTTGTCGTCGCCTCACTCAAGCTCACGCCGGAAGACCCCTCACCGCGCGACGCGCCTGCAGGGATCGTCAGACCGCATTCGAAGGGACAACTGGCCGAAATTGTCCTGCCTGAAGCTGCTCGACGATGGTCAGGCGTTCCGAGAGCTCTGGGCTCGATAACGCTCCCGTGCGATACAGGTGCCGAAAGAAGTCGGTTACTGATTGCCCCTGCTTCGAAGTGTTGCATTCGTGGCACGCAGCAACGATATTTCGATAGGAGTTGTCGACACCGTTCATTTGCGCGACGACGTGGTCGAGCGTGCAGGAATCATCGGCTAGTTGACGAAGACAGTAAAAGCAACGGTTGCCCTCTCGCTCCAGAAGCTCCCGGACGTACTTCCGGCCCGTAAAGAAGTCGATGGCCTCCAAGTCGACTAGCGCTCGGACCTGCGGAGCGGCAGGGCCGACGATGTCGCTTGGCAGAAGGACTCGAACTACGTGGCCGAGCCGAGAACGTTCATCGATGACATGCAGCCTTTGTCATGAAGCGACCGCAAGATCTCGCGGACCTTGGTTGTTGACATTCCACTGGTCTTCGAGAGGGGATCGATGGGAACGACCGCGCCTGAAAGGCCATCGACGTGGGTACGTCTGATCAATTGATAGTAGAGGGCGCGTTCCCACACATCGAGCGCGCGATTGGGAAAGAGGCGGTCTTCTGCGTCACGAATAATCTCGGCAAAGTCCATGCTTTCCTGGTTGTATGCGGTCAACGATCAGTGCTGAGCCAGCGTTTTGTTAGACCTCAGGCGGCTCAAGGGTTGCTTAGCCTTTCGGGGGCAATGAGTTTCGCGTCGATGTTTGGCAGCATCACTATCGATTCGCGAACATACGCCTCGAACTTGCCTAATAGTGCGTCGAGATAACTCCCCAACTCCTGGCCATTTGGCATCGCCGGCCGCTGCAGTTCGCCAAAGTCAATGTGCGGCTCGACTGCTCGGAGCGGCAGATGCATCGGCCGCATATCGGTCGGCTCTTGAGTGCCCTTTCTAGGTCTGCCCGCTGCCGTTCGACCATGCCCGTGAAATCATGAATATCGCGATCCAGCGCGTCGCGCATCGTTGAGTTGTGACGCAGTAGGAGAGCGTAACGGGATGCACAGGCGTTTACAACGGACCGAATCTCCATCGGGTACGCATTGGCGTTAAAAACCAGCTGCGCCCTCCAGCGATGTTGACCAACGAAGATGATCTGCACAGGCACTAGCGTTGTCTACTGAGGGTCTAACTGTGTCTAGGTTGCCCGGCGCCCCGAACGGCAAGCGAACTAGCCCGTGAAGGCTTGGGGCTAAGCGCCGAATCGGCGATGTGTCCTGGACGACCCAAACCGCTGATGGCGGAGATCCTACATCGTTCCGCATCCGCGTTGGAACCAGCCCTTCGGTCCAAATTCCGATGAGCCTCTGAAGATGTGCCACCAACGCGTCGCGCGGGGAGGTCGTCTTCCGGCGTGAGGTCGAGCGAGGCGAACACAAGAGTTCCTCGTCAAACCGACCGGAGGCCTTACTCTGCGTCTTGCCGTCTTTGGCGCGTCCATAGCCCAAGGGCCTAATGCGCCGAGGGAGATTTGACCGCCGAGCGAGAGCCGTCCGACTCGTAGGATCCATGAGTCGCAAGGGCGCCCGAACGCCGGAAGATGACCTCCCCGCGCGACGCGTCCCCACGCTTGCGAACTTCCATCGGCGCGCCATCGTCTGAGCCTAAGTGAAACACTCCCTTCGCCGCCTGCTCAAGAGCCCAGCGTTCGCATTAACCGCCCTCATTACAGTGGGTGCGGCTATTGGCGCCAACGCGCTCATCTTCAGCGTCGTCAACGGCGTGATCCTGAAGCCGCTGCCCTACGCGGAGCCCTCGAGGCTGGTCGGGGTCTGGCTGGTGGCACCGGGGGTCATGCCCGGCCCCCTGCAGCAGTCGGCCGCGACGTATTTCATGCTGCGCGACAGCGCGCAGTCGTTCCAGGACATCGGCCTCTGGCAAAGCAGCTCTGCCACCATCACGGGCCGCGGCGAGCCGGAGCAGGTGGAAACGCTCCTCGTGACCGACGGCACGCTGCCGATCCTCGGCATTCAGCCGGCGCTCGGCCGCGGCTTCAGCAAGGAAGACGACCTGCCGAATGGCCCAAACGTCGTGATGGTGTCGCATCGTTACTGGCAGCGCGCGTTCGGCGCCAGTCCGGCGGCCATCGGTCAGAGCCTGATGGTGAATGGCACCGCGCGCGAGGTCATCGGCGAGCTGCCCGAAGAGTTCACGTTCCTGCGCGCCAACCCGCTCGTGATCATTCCGCAGAAGATCAATCGCGCCACCATTCACGCGGCGGGGTTCAACTACCAGGGCCTCGCGCGGCTCAAGCCCGGCGTCAGCCTCGACCAGGCCAATGCCGACGTCGAGCGCCTGCTGCCGTCGCTGACGCAGCGTTTCAAGCTGCCTCAGGGCTTCACGCAGAAGATGTTCGACGAGGCGCGGTTTGGCGCGCTTGTCCGGCCGCTCGACATCGATGTCGTCGGCGACATCGGCAACATGCTATGGATTCTCCTCGGAACCGTCGGCCTGGTCCTGCTGGTCGCGTGCGCCAATGTCGCCAATCTGTTCCTCGTGCGCGCCGAAGCGCGCCAGCAGGAACTGGCGATCCGACTCGCGCTCGGCGCCGAGGCGAAGCAGGTGGCCTGGCAATTGATGGCCGAGTCGCTGCTCGTCGCGCTCATCGGCGGCGTGCTTGGCGTCGGGCTGGCCTATGGCGGCATCCAGCTGTTGCTTTACCTGCAACCCGCGCAACTGCCGCGCCTCAACGAGATCACGATCGATCCGATGGTGTTGCTCTTCACGCTCGCGGTCTCCGCGATCGCGGGGTTGTTGTTTGGCGCGATTCCGATTCTGAAGTACGCGCGTCCACAGCTGGCCGCGACGCTGAAGGACAGTTCGCGCGGATCGAGCGAAGGCCGCGAGCGTCACCGGGCACGGAATACCCTCGTCGTCGCGCAGGTCGCGCTCGCGGCGATCCTGCTCGTCGCGTCCGGCTTGATGGTGCGGACGTTCATCGCGATGCGTGACGTGCCCCCGGGATTCCAGCATCCCGAACAGGTGCTGACCCTTCGCATCTCCATTCCAACGGCGGTCGTCAGTGACCCGGCGCAGACCGCGCGCACCCACGAACAGATCGCGCGCAAGCTCGAAGCCGTCGCCGGCGTCGAATCCGTCGGCGTGACGTCTGAGGTCACGATGGGCGGCAACAACAACAACGACCCGATCTGGGTCGAGGATTTTTCCTTTAAAGGCACCGGCATCCCGCCGCTGCGCCGGCATAAGTACATGGGCGACGGTTACTTCACGACGATGGGCAACCCGGTCGTGGCCGGCCGTGGGTTGACGTGGAATGACGTGCACACGTGGTCGAAAATCGCTCTGATCAGCGACAACCTGGCCCGTGAGTACTGGGGTGAGCCGGCCAAGGCGTTGGGGCGCCGGATTCGCCGCTCGCCGCAATCGCCCTGGTACGAAATCGTCGGCGTCGTCGGCAACGAGCGCCAGGACGGCGCGACGCGGCCGGCGCCGGCGATTGTCTACTGGCCGATGATGACCGCGGATACCGCGGGCGACGTGAAGAGCATGAACATCACCCGCTCGCTGGCGTACGTCATTCGATCGAGCCGCCTGCAGTCGCCGGGATTCCTCGGCGAGGTCCAACAGGCAGTGTGGAGCGTCAATCCCAACCTGCCGCTGGCGCGCGTCAGGACCATGCAGCAGATCTACGACGAGTCGATGGCGCAGACCTCGTTCGTGCTGGTCATCCTCGGCATTGCCGCGGCCGTCACGCTCCTGCTCGGGGTCGTCGGCATCTACGGCGTGATTGCCTACATCGTCTCGCAACGGCGGCGCGAGATCGGCATCCGCATGGCGCTCGGCGCCCGTAGCGGCGAAGTGCAGCGGATGTTCATCAATCGCGGCGTGGCGCTCGCGGGGATCGGCCTCGTGGTCGGCCTGGCCGCGGCTGCCGGTCTGATGCGCTTGCTCGCCGCGCTGTTGTTCGGCGTGAGCCCGTTCGATCCAGTCACCTACGGGTTGGTGGTCGTCGGCCTCGCCACGGTCGCATTCGTCGCCACGTGGCTCCCCGCCCGCCAGGCGACTCGCATTGACCCTATGCTCGCTCTGCGGGCGGAGTAAAGCCGTGATCCGGGATCGGGGATCAGGGATCAGGGATCAGCGCACGAAGACTCGTGCCCGCTGAGCCTGTCCCTGGGTGCGGTGATCCTCGGATGCGCTGACCCCTGATCCCTGATCCCTGATCCCCGTTCCGGATCTGTGTTATCTGTGTCATCTGTGGCCCTGGTGATTCGTCTTTCTCTGTGTCTCTCTGCGGCGCTCGTGCTGTCGACACCGATGTCAGCTCAGCAACCCGCCAGCCACGGCCGACTCTTCCCGCCGTCTGACCTCGGATTGCTCGAGGCCCCCGACCGCGATCTGTGGCAACCACCGGATCAGATCATGGACGCGATGGGCATCGCCGACGGCTCGGTGGTCGCCGATATCGGCGCGGGCAGCGGCTGGTTCACGATCCGCCTGGCACGGCGCGTCGGACCGCAAGGTCTGGTCTACGCCGAAGACGTGCAGGACGAGATGATCAACGCCATCACGAGACGCGTGCAGCGCGAAGCGCTCACCAACGTCAAGCCGGTGCTCGGCGTCGGCAGTAATCCTCGTTTACCGGCGCGCGCGCTCGATGCGGTGCTGATTGTCGACGCGTACCACGAGATGCAGGACCGCGTCACGATGCTCTCGAACCTGGCGCGCGCGCTCAAGCCGCAAGGGCGCATCGGCGTCGTCGACTTCAAGCTGGAAGGCACGGGCCCCGGGCCAGCGCCGGAGGAACGCGTCAGTCCCGATGTGGTGGTGAAGGACGCGAAGGAAGCGGGGCTCCGGCTGATCCGCCAGGAGCCGTTCCTGCCGTATCAGTACTTTCTAATCTTCGGTAAGTAGGGCACCCCTTTATGGGGTGCCTTTGTGCGCGAGGAATTTCCAGGCACTCGGCAGCACGAGTCCCGCGGCGACAATCTTGATCACATCGACGATCACGAACGGGTAGAGGCCGGTGGCGAGCGCCGCTGTGAGGCCGACCCCGTTGGCGAGCCACGCCACGCCGCCGAGGAAGATGATCGACAGGCCGACGGCCATCGCGAGAATCGAGGTGCCGTAGCGGCGATCGAAGCCGCGCTCGGCCAGCCAGCCGGTCGCAAAGGCGGCGACCGGGAACGCCATCAGGTAGCCACCGGTCGGTCCCAGCAGCCGCGCGAAGCCCTGCGGCAACTCCGGCGAGAACGCGAACACCGGCAGCCCGGCCACCCCAAGCGTGAGATAAAGGATCTGGCTGAGCGCGCCGAGGCGCGCGCCGAGTGCCGCCGCGCCAATCAGCACGATCATCGGCTGGATGGTGAACGGCACCGGCGTGAACGGCAGCGGAAAGCTCAATTGCGATGCCGCCGCCGTCAGCACGGCCACGAAGCCGACCGAGAGCAGCTGCACGCTGGTCCACACCTGGACGGACCCGGCGCGCGTGCTCACCTGATCGAGGATCGTCGAGGCGTGCGAGACGAAGGGGCGTGATGTCATGACACGGAATTCTACTGGTATGCCGACCGCCCTGACAATTGCCGGCTCCGATTCGGGTGCAGGCGCCGGTATTCAGGCCGATCTGAAGACTTTTGCCGCCCACGGCGTTTACGGCACCTCGGCCATCACGGCGCTGACCGCCCAGAATACCGTCGGCGTCAGCGCCATCCACGTCGTCCCCGACGACATCGTCGCCGCGCAAATTGAAGCCGTGGTCAGCGATCTTGGCTGCGATGCGGTCAAGACCGGCATGCTCGCCAACTCGACCATCGTCGAGGCCGTGGCAGCCGCAATCGAGTCGATGGAGCTGCCGAACCTGGTCGTCGATCCGGTGATGGTCGCCAAGAGCGGCGATCATCTTCTGGATGACGAGGCAATTCATGCGCTGCGATGGACGCTGCTGCGGCTGGCGCGCGTGGTCACGCCGAACATTCCCGAAGCCGAAGTGCTGGCAAAGATGACGGTGCGCACGCGCGACGACATGCGCGAAGCCGCCAGGCGCATCGCAATGCTCAAGCCGGGCGCGGTCGTGATCAAAGGCGGTCACCTGCCAGGACCGGAGATCGTCGACGTGCTGCTGGAGCACGGTGAGTTCACTGAGTTCACCGGCCCGCGCGTCGAGGGTCCGAACACGCATGGCACGGGTTGCACATTCGCCGCCGCGATCGCCGCTCAGCTCGCCAAGGGCGTGACGCTCAAGGACGCTGTGCGTCTTGCGAAGGAATATGTCGCCGGCGCGATGCGCCCGGGCATTCCGCTTGGCAAAGGCAATCGTCCGCTCGACCATTTCTGGAAGTTATACTGATTAGCTGACATGGGCGCGGGCACGGCGATCACGACGACACCACTGGACGCAGACGCGCTCGTCCGCGCGCTGGATGCCACCGGCATCGGAGCCGTCGCGACATTCGTCGGGTTGGTGCGCGACAACAACCTTGGCCGCAAGGTGTTGCACCTCGAATATGAGGCGTACGAGCCGCTGGCGCTGCGCGGGCTCGAGTTGATCATCGCCGAGGTGTCTGAGAAATGGCCGGCGGTCCGCCTGGCCATTCATCACCGGATCGGCCGCATGGAAATCGGCGAGGCCAGCGTGGCGATTGCCGCGGCTTCACCGCACCGCGCCGATGCGTTTGCGGCAGCGCGCTATGCGATCGAGCGCATCAAGCAGATCGTGCCGATCTGGAAGCACGAATACTTCGAAGGCGGCGACGTCTGGATCGAGGGCGCCACCGCGGATCCCGACAACGTCGAAGCGCGCGAGAAAGCGATGAAGGCCGCATGCACGTAACCGTCCGGCTGTTTGCGCGCCTTCGCGACATCGCCGGCGCCGGCGAGCTTCGGCGCGAGGTCCCGGGCGGCGCCACCGTGAGCACGGTGTGGTCGTCGCTCATGGCCGAGTTCCCGGACATGTCGCCGTACGAGAAATCGATCTCGTGCGCGGTGAACGCCGACTACTCGCGCTTTACCGCGACGGTCGCCGACGGCGATGAGGTCGCGTTTCTTCCGCCAGTCTCTGGCGGCTGAGCTAAATGTAGAGGCGGGTCTTTAGACCCGCCTGGGGGAGATCCCGTTTGTTCGACAAGTTAGTCTCCGTCGAGGGCAAGTACGAAGAGCTGATGGCCTCACTAGGCACGACCGCCGTGCAGAGCGACGCCAACGAGTACCGCAAGCAGGCCAAGGCGCTCGCGGAGATCGAGCCGCTCGTGCAGAAGTACCGCGAATACAAGGCGGTCTCGCAGGAAATCGCGCACACCGAGGAGCTGATCAAAGGCGGCGACCCCGAGATGCGCGACCTTGCCCTCGAGGAGCTGAACGACCTCAACGTCCAGAAGGTACGGCTCTCGGACCAGTTGAAGATCCTGCTGGTGCCGAAGGACCCCAACGACGACCGCAACGTCATGGTCGAGATCCGCGCCGGCACCGGCGGCGAGGAAGCGGCGCTGTTCGCGAGCGAGCTCTATCGCGCCTACACGCGCTACGCCGAGCGCCAGCGCTGGAAAATCGAGCTGATGTCGCTCAGCGAGGCTGACAAAGGCGGCGTCAAGGACGTGGTTGTCAACATCGAAGGCAAAGGCGCCTACAGCAAGCTGAAGTACGAAAGCGGCGTGCACCGCGTGCAGCGCGTGCCGGCGACCGAAGCGAGCGGTCGCATCCACACCTCGGCGGCGACCGTGGCGGTGCTCCCGGAAGCCGACGAAGTCGACATCCAGATCCACGACAAGGATCTGCGCATCGACACGTTCTGTTCGAGCGGCCCTGGCGGCCAGAGCGTCAACACCACCTACTCGGCGGTGCGCATCACGCACATTCCGACCGGGACGGTGGTGTCGCAGCAGGACGAGAAGTCCCAGGTCAAGAACCGCGCGAAAGCCATGAAGGTGCTGCGCAACCGGCTCTACGAAGCCGAAATGCAGAAGCAGCACGATGCCATCGCCAAGGAACGAAAAGAGCAGGTCGGCTCGGGCGATCGTTCAGGAAAAATTCGGACCTATAACTTCCCGCAGAGCCGCATTACCGATCACCGCATCAACTACACCACCCACCAGCTCTATGCCGTCCTCGACGGCAACCTCGATGAGCTGATCGATGCCTTGAGCACCTATTACACGGCCGAGAAGCTCCGCGAACAGACCGAGAACTCTTGACCCTGCGCGATCATCTCATCGACGCAAAGGCTCGCCTGGTCGCCGCCGGCATCGAGACATCCGAGGCCGCGCGCGATGCGCTGCTGCTCGCCATGCACGCCACCGGCTGGAGCCGGGCCTCCATCCACGCGCGCGACACCGATCCGCCACCGCCCGGCTTAGCGGCGTCGTACGGCTCGCTGATCGATCGCCGGACCCGGCGCGAACCGATCGCCTACATCACCGGCGCCCAGGAATTCTGGAACCGCGACTTCACCGTCTCGCCGGCGGTGCTGATTCCGCGTCCCGAGACCGAGCTGATCATCGAAGAGGCGCTGTCGTGCGTCTTCGGACTGGCCGCCGACATCGGCACCGGCAGCGGGTGCCTCGCCGTCACGCTCGCCGCTGAGTTCCCGCGTGCGCGATTGATCGCGACGGACATTTCAACGGACGCGCTCGCAACCGCGCGGGCCAATGCCTCGCGTCACAACGTCGCCGATCGAATCGAGTTTCGCGAGACCCGTTGCCTCGACGGCGTCGCCGGCCAGTTCGATCTGATCGTGTCGAACCCGCCGTACGTGACCGATGACGAGTACGCATCACTCGCTCCCGAAGTCCGCTTCGAGCCCCGGAATGCGCTGGCGTCGGGGCCAGAGGGCCTGGACGACATTCGCGGCGTACTGGGTGCCGCGGAAGCTCACCTCGCGCCGGGCGGGCTCTTGCTGATGGAGATCGGGCACGGTCAAGCGGACGCGCTTCGACAATTGATCAACCTCAACACGGCCCTGGAGCTGGCGCGAATCAGCCCGGACTTGCAGGGTATTCCTCGCGTAGTAGTTGCGAAGCACCGTTAGCACCAGCACCTTCGGCACTTGTGGCAGTCTAGGCACCCAAGGCACCATAGCTTTATGAGCTGTCTGTTTTGCAAGATCATCGCGGGCGACATTCCCGCATCGAAAGTGTACCAAGACGATCAGATGATCGCGTTCAACGACGTCAACCCGCAGGCGCCGATGCACGTGCTGGTGGTGCCGAAGAAACACCTCGCGACGCTCAACGATTTGTCAGCCGCCGAAGACGGCCTGGTCGGCGCCATGGTGAGACGCGCCGCGGCGATCGCGAAAGAAAAAGGCTGTGATGGTCCGGGCTACCGCACGGTGTTCAACTGCAACGGGCAGGCGGGCCAGACGGTGTTTCACATCCACCTGCACGTCCTCGGCGGACGCACGATGACCTGGCCGCCGGGGTAGATTCTGACTGATCATGAATATTCGGAGTCACAGTCCGAATATTCATGGTCCCATCAGAGCGTGGCACACCTCGTCAGACTCGGGCCCTGAGCCGGATCGAGACAGGCTTCAGGCTTGGCGCTAGGCGAGCGGGTTCAGATCGTCCAGAAGCCGCGACAGGGCGACGGCCCGAATGCGCGGCGCCAGCGGGAACGTGCGGTCGCCGGCGTGGATCACATCGAGGCGGGAGAGCCGCAGATCCTTCAACGCTGTCCTCATCGACGGCGTCACGGCCGGCGCCACGGTTCGCTTGATCTCGAAGCCGACCCGCGTCCGCCCGCGGACGACCAGCAGGTCGAGTTCCGCGCCCGCGTGCGTTGCCCAGAAGTAGCATTCGTTCCATCGCGCCCCGAGACGGTCTACGACCGCCGCAGTCGCGAAGCCCTCGAACGAGGCGCCGACCTTCGGATGACGCTCCAAGTCCTCTCGCGTGCGAATGTTGAGAAGGGCGTGCAACAGGCCGCTGTCGGCCAGATAGATCTTGGGCGACTTCACCTGGCGCTTGCCGAGGTTCTCGTGCCACGGCAGCAGCACGCGCACGACGAAGGTCGCGGCGAGCAAGTCCAGATACCGCCGGACGGTCATGTCGGAGACGCCGAACGACCGCGCGAACTCGGCGGCGTTCCACACCTGCCCGTGATAGTGCGCGAGCATCGTCCAGAAACGGCGCAACGTCGCTGACGGAATCGAGACACCGAGCTGCGGCAGATCGCGCTCGAGGAAGGTGCCGATGAAATCGATCCGCCAGTCGAAGCTCGCGGGGCCGGATCGCGCCAGGAAGGAACGAGGAAAGCCGCCGCGCAGCCACAGCAGGTCGATCCGCCTCACCCCGGCCTCGTCGATCGAGAAGCCGCCGAGCTCGTGGAAAGCGAGGCGGCCCGCCAATGATTCCGACGACTGGCGCAACAACTCCGGTGTCGCGCTGCCTAGGACCAGGAAACGGGCCGGTGTCCGCGGCCGGTCGGCGAGGACCCGGAGCACGGGAAACAGCTCAGGGAACCGCTGGATCTCGTCGAGGACGACCAAGCCCCGCAGCGGCCGCAGGGCCAGGATGGGGTCCGCCAGGCGCGCGAGGTCGGCCGGATCCTCCAGGTCGAACGCGGTCGCCGGAGCCGGCCACGACCGGCGGACGGCACCGGCCAGCGTCGTCTTGCCAGCCTGCCGGGGCCCGAGGATGGCGACCGCCGGCGACCGCCTGAGCAGTTGACGCACGCGATCGGCATGGCGCGGGCGGTCAATCTTTATACCTTGAATTATCAACTATATGAGTTGTATTTTCAAGGTATCGTGCGGATGGCCAGCGGGGGGGACAAACCTTTAGTTTTGTCCATCGCGGGCAAGAAGATAACGCCCGAAGCCGGCCTCTCGCTGCAGCACGAAGTCGACCACGCGATAACCCTTCGCGAGATACTCCTGGAACATCTGCCGCACGTGCAGCCGCCATTGCAGCGCGCGATCCGGCGCCTCCTGCTGCATCTCGGTGAAGCCGGCCGGGATCTCGATCCACAGCCGCCGCTCTTTCACGGTGAGGTCGATCACCTTCACCGTGCGCCACTTGCCGTCGATCACCGTGGTGTTCACCACCGGCGCCTCGCCGACTTCCTGCGCCCTCATCCGTAACTCCGGCGTTTGCTCGAGGCGCCGGACCACGTGCGGCGCGGTGATGTTCCAGCTGAGCACCAGCCGGTCGGTCGGCGTGCCTCGATGCAGCGCGCTGGTCGATTCGCCGTAGAAGTTCACCGCGTATTCGTCGGCCACGCCGCCGAGCTTGGCAAAGTTGAAGTGCGCATTCAGCGTCTGCATCGGATCGAACGTCCATTCGATCAGGTCGATGCCCTGCGCCAGCGCGCGCTGGCGCTGTTCGAGCTTTAGTCGATAGCCCAGGCCGCCGCGATGCTCGGGCAGCACGCCGGCCATGTGCGACCAGTGCATGGGCCGGCGATCTTTCATCCCGACGACCGCGTAGGCAAAGCCGACCATCCGGCCCGCCGGGTCGAACGCGCCAATCAGCGTCGCGCCACGATGCACGGTGAAGGTGAACACCGGCACGGTGACGAGATCGCCGCTGTCGGTGTAACCCCAAATCGCGCGCTCGAGCTCGACAACCTTGCGGAACTCGTCGATGGTGTGAAGGTCGCGAATGACAGTGTCAGGCATCAGAGGATTTCGATCAGCTCGTGCAACGTCCGAATCACAGGCACGCCCGCCGGCAAATCCGCCGGGATTTCACCGGATCGCCGCAACAGCACCGCTTTCATGCCGGCCGCCAGCGCGCCCTCGACATCATGCTTCAGGCTGTCACCCACCATCAACGCCGCGGCCGCCGGCACGCCGGCCTTTTCGAGCGCCGCATCGAAGATGCTGCGGTGCGGCTTCATGTAGCCGTGCTCAGACGAAGACACCGTCGCGTGGATCAAGCCGCCGAGCGAGAAGTGCTCGCAAAAGGCATCGAGGCTGCGATGCGAGTTCGAGATGATGCCGACCTTCAGCCCGCGCTCCTGCAGCGCCCTCAGCACCGGCGCCGCATCGTCGTACATCTCGAAATGATGGTTCGACGCCCATTGCTCGTAGATCTCGCGAGCGGCCTCGACGACGCGCGGTCCGCGCCCGCCCATGTGTTCGATGATCGACGCGGTGTAGTGGACGAACAGATCGTGGGTGTAGATCTGCTCCTGGACCTCGTCGAGGATGAATGACGACGCCGCGGCAGCGGCTTCGAACAGCGCCGGGTCGACCTCGATGCCGTACGGCACGCAGAACCGCCGGTAGCCCTCGCCGTGGAACGTCGGCCCCGGGAAGATCAGCGTGAAGTCGACGTCGAAGAAGACGGCGTCTACTCGTCCGGCAGGGACCACGGGGTGGCCTCATCCGCCGGGTTCGGCGGGTTCGTCGGGGTCGTCGGGGTCGTCAGGGTCGCCGGGTTCGGTGCCCAGGGTCCTGCAACGGCAATGGTCGCGCGCGCCGGATCGAGCAAACGCCGTGCGGCCTTGTTCGCGTCGTCGAGCGTAATGGCCTGGATCAATCCGGGCAAGCGCACGTCGTAATCGAGACCGAGGCCGAAGATTTCCGCATTCAGCAGGAACGCCGCGATGGCGCCATTGGTTTCGAGCTGGCGCGGGATGGAGCCGACCAGGTAGCTCTTCGACTCGTCAATCTCTTTCTCGGTGAAGCCGTCGTTGAGAACCGCGTTCAACTCCGCATCGATCGAGGCAATGGTGCGCTCGACGTTCTCAGCGGAGACGCCCGCGCGAATGGTCAGCGGACCTTCGCCGAACCCGGCTTCGAGCGAGCTGAAGACGTAATACGCCATTCCCTGCCGCTCGCGGATGCTGTCGCCCAGCCGCCCGCCGATCGCGTACTGGCCGAGCGCGTTGTTCATGACCGAAATCGCCGTGTAATCCAGGTCGTGCCGCCGGATGCCGACGAACCCGTACGCCACGTCGGCCTGAGACTTGTTCATCATCGGCACGGCCACCAGGCTGCGCTCGAGGGGCTGCGGCGCGTCCGGGATCGACAAACCTAAAGGTTTGTCGCCACCTGTTGGACGTTTGTCCCCGGTGGCGAGGGCGGTCCAGTCGCCGAAGAGCTTCGACGCCATCTCGACCGCCGGCTGCTCATCCACGTCTCCGACGACGACGATCGTCAGCGCCCACGGCAGAAAGCCTTTTTGATAGCAGCGGACTAGGTCCTGCCGCTTGAGCGATTCGACCGCCTCCACCGTGCCGCGGATTTTTCGGGAATACGGATGGCTGCCATAGAGCGCGCGGACAAACGCGTCCACCGCCATCTGCGCGGGGTTGTCCTGTTCCTTCCTGATCGACGAGATCAGGTCCGCCCGCCTGATGGCGACCTCGGCTTCAGGAAACGCCGGATGGCGCACGACGTCGGCCACCAGCGCGAGAACGGCGGGAAAATCGTCCGACAGGCACGTCGCACTCGCGGACATCTGGTGGCGCCCCGTCGACACCGACAGTGACGCGCCTCGGCTGTCGAGTTCGTCGGCGATGACCTCCGCGTTTCTTGACACCGTGCCTCGATCGAGCACGCGCGCGCACAACGCGGCGGTGCCCTCTTTGCCGGGAAGATCCGCGTAGCCGCCGGTCCTGACGGCCGCAAGTATGCTCACCGACGGCGTAGTGTGATTCGCTTTCACGATCACCGTCACGCCGTTGTCGAGCACCACCCGCACGGGCGCGAGCCCCCCCGCCTTCTGCGTTGGGCTTTCTGCCTTCTGCCTTTTGCCTTCTGCCTTCGGATCGTCGGCCATCATTTGGGCTCGAACCACCCGATCGTCCAGTTCTCGTCGGCGAGGTACCGCTTTGCGGCGGTGTGCACGAGCTCCGGAGTCACGGCGTCCAGGCGCTCGCGAAGCGTTGAATAGGCGCGCCATGACGCGATGGTCTCGAAGTAGCCGAGCTGATGCGCGATGTCGGTCACGCTGTCGGCGTCGTAGACGAAGCGCGCGCGCAGTTGCGCGTTGACCTTCGCAAGCTCCGCCGGCGTGATGCCGTCGCGGCGGAGCCGTTCGACTTCCGACAGGATGACGTCTTCGACGGCCGATATGGTCTTGCCTTCGGCGACGCTGGCATTGATCGCGTAGAGATACGGATGCTCGGTCGGCAGCAGCGCGCCGCTCACGGTCGAGGCCAGGCCGCCGTCGACCAGCGCGCGATAGAGGCGGGCGCTCCTCTGCGGCCGCGACACCCCGCCCTGCGACCAGATGTTGAGGCCGGCCGCGCCGTTCAACACCGCGTCGGCGGCCAGCAGCGGAAAGAACGCCTCGTCGCTGAACGCGGGCGCGTGATACGCCGCCTTCCAGTACGCGGTCGTGCCCTCCCTGCGGAGCACCACCCGGCGTTCGGCCTGCTGCTCGGGCTCAACCTGGCGCACGCGCGCGGGCCGCGAGCCCTGTGCGAAGCCGCCAAAATGCGACTCGACCCGCTTCAGCACGTCATCGGTATCAACATCACCCACGATCACGAGCGTGGCGTTCGAGGGCACGTAGTAACGGCGATAGTGCCCGTACAGATCCTCGCGCGTCATGGTCTGCAGATCCGACAGCCAGCCGATGGTCGGATGGTGATAGGGATGCACCTTGAACGCGGCGGCGTTGACCTCCGTGTCGAGCAGCTGCTCCGGATCGTTTTCCCCGCCCTGCAGCTCCGAGATAATCACTGTGCGCTCCGACTCGCAATCCGCCGGATCGTAGAGGCACGCGTCCATGCGCTCGGCCTCGATGAACAACATCCGGTCGAGCGCGTCCTTCGACGCCGTCTCGAGATAGGTGGTCTGATCGATCCAGGTGTAGCCGTTCCAGCTGCCGCCAAACTTTTCGATGATCCCCTTCACCTGATCGCGCGGAATGTTCCGCGTCCCCTTGAAGTTCATGTGCTCGACCCAGTGCGAGACGCCGGTCACGCCCGGGCCTTCGTCTTTGGAGCCGACGCGATACCAGCACCACACCGATGCCAGCGGCGCCGTATGGACTTCCTGCACCAGCACCTTGAGCCCATTGTCCAAAACCGTCTCTCGCACTGTCAGCACGCGGCGCTCCCCGGTCCTCAAGCCCTCAAGCCCTCCCGCCTTCGCTGAAGCTACGGCGGGCAAGCAAGCCTCAAGCCCTCAAGTCCTCAGCGTACAATAGAGGGATAGGTATGGCCGACTGGAAAGACACGTGCAACCTGCCGCGGACGTCGTTCTCGATGAAGGCGAACCTGCAGACGATGGAACCGGAAACCGTCGCCCGTTGGGACGAGATGGACCTGTACGGGCAGATTCGGGCCGCGCGCAAGGGCGCGAAGAAGTTCCTGCTGCACGATGGGCCGCCGTACGCCAACGGCGAGATCCACATCGGTCACGTGCTCAACAAGACGCTCAAGGACCTCGTGGTGAAGTCCCACAACATGCTGGGCTTCGATGCGCCGTACATCCCGGGATGGGACTGCCACGGCCTGCCGATCGAGCTGAAGGTCGATCGCGAGCTGGGCCCGAAGAAGCGGCAGATGAGCACGGCCGAGTTCCGCCGCGCCTGCCGCGCCTACGCGCAGAAGTACGTCGACATCCAACGCACCGAGTTCAAGCGGCTCGGCATTCTTGGCTTGTGGGGCGATCCGTACCTGACCATGGACTTTACTTACCAGGCGAGGATCGTCCGCGCGCTCGGCAAGTTCGTCGAGAAGGACATGGTTTACAAGGGCAAGAAGCCGGTGCACTGGTGCACGCATTGCCGCACCGCGCTGGCGGAAGCCGAAGTTGAATACGAGCCGCACACCTCGCCGTCGATCTACGTCGAATTTCCGCTGAGCGACGAGAGCCTGCCGGAGCTGGCCAAGCGCGTCCCGGAGCTGGCCGCCTGCAAGGTCTCAGTCCTGATCTGGACGACGACGCCGTGGACCATCCCGTCGAACCTTGGCATCGCATTCCACCCGGATTTTCAGTACGGCGCGTACGACGTCGGCGGCCACGCGGTCATCGTCGCGAAGGACCTGGCTGAAACCGTCGGCAAGAAAACCGGCCGCTCGTTCGACAAGCTCATCGCCAGCTTCGACGGCAAGGCGATGGAGCGTCTGGTGTTCCGTCACCCGCTCTACCCGCGCGACTCGCTCGGGGTGCTTGGCGATTACGTTACGCTCGAAGCGGGCACCGGCGCCGTGCACACGGCGCCCGGACACGGCGCCGACGACTATCACACCGGCGTTCGCTACGGCCTCGAGATCTACGCGCCGCTCGACCCCGGCGGACATTTCAACGAATCGGTGGAGCTCTTCGCCGGGCTGAAGGTCTACGACGCCAACCCGAAGATCGAAGCGGCGCTCAAGGAGCGCGGGCGCTTGTGGCACCGCGAGGATTACGATCACTCCTACCCGCACTGCTGGCGCTGCCATAACCCGGTGATCTTTCTCGCCACCGCACAGTGGTTCATCGCGATGGACGCGCATCACCTGCGCGACAAGGCGCTGAAAGCCATCCACGATACGCGCTGGATCCCATCGTGGGGGCAGGCGCGCATCGAGGGGATGATCGCCAACCGTCCCGACTGGTGCATCTCGCGCCAGCGCTCGTGGGGCGTGCCGATCCCGGCGATGGACTGCGTCAAGTGCGGCCAGCCTGTGCTCAACAAGGCGCTGGTCGACAAGGCCGCCTCGGTCTTCGACGTCCACGGCGCCGATGCGTGGTACGAGCGGCCGGTCGAAGAATTCGTTCCCGACGGGATGACATGCGCCCAGTGCGGCGGCACGGAGTTCGAGCGGGAGAGCAACATTCTCGACGTGTGGTTCGACTCGGGCTCGAGCCACGAGGCGGTGCTGCCCTTCCGCGACGATCATCACTGGCCGGCCGACATCTACCTCGAGGGCAGTGACCAGCATCGCGGCTGGTTTCACAGCTCGTTGCTGGTCGGCATCGGCACGCGCGGCCGCGCGCCGTTCGACCAGGTGCTGACGCACGGCTTCGTGATGGACGACCAGGGCCGCAAGATGTCGAAGTCGCTCGGCAATACCGTGGCGCCGCAGGACATCATCAAGCAGAGCGGCGCCGAGATCCTGCGGCTGTGGGTGTCGATGGTCGACTACCGCGAAGACATCCGTGTCGGCAAGGAAGTGCTGGCGCGAACCGTCGAGGCGTACCGGAAGATCCGGAACGTGCTGCGCGTGCTGATCGCGAACCTTTACGACTTCGACCCGAAAGACGACAGCGTGTCCAGGGCGAAGATGCTCGAGATCGATCGCTGGGCACTGGCCAAGTACGCCGACGCCGCCGAGCGCATCGTCAAGGCGTACGAGGATTACGACTACCCCGGAATTTTTCAGGTCGCCAACCACCTGATCACGGTGGACCTGAGCGCGTTCTACATCGACGTGACGAAGGACCGCATGTACACCTTCGGCGCGAAGTCCGAGGCCCGTCGATCCGGCCAAACCGCCATGTTCATCATCGTCGACGGCCTGGCACGCCTGCTGGCGCCGATCCTGTCGGTGACGATGGATGAGTTGTGGAGGATGTTGCCGGGCGAGCGGGAGGCCTCGGTGCACATGGCGCTGTTCCCGCGCGAGCTCGATCAGTGGAAGGACGCCTCGTTGCTCGAGCGGTGGTCGGCGCTGGCGGCCATTCGCGATCAGGTGAACCTGAAGATCGAAGAGAAGCGCAAAGACAAGACCATCGCCGGGAACCTGTCGGCTCGCGTCACCATCGCGGCCGACGGCGAGACCTCGAAGTTGTTGTCGGACTACCGCGAGTTTCTGTCGACGCTGTTTGGGGTTTCCGACGTGACGGTCAAGTCCTCGAGCCCTCAAGCCCTCAAGTCCTCGGCCGACGGCCTTAACGTCGAAGTCAGCAAGGCCGGCGGGACAAAATGCGACCGCTGTTGGCGCTACGTGCCCGAAGTCAGCCAGGAACCGGAACGGGCAGGACTCTGCTCACGCTGCGTGGACGCGCTGGCTGAACCGGTGAGCCTGTAGCGGTGGCCTCGTTTTTTGCGACCCGCAGGCTCGAGATCATCGTCGCGCTCGTCGTGGTGATCCTCGATCAGATCACCAAGACAATGGTGCGGCCCGCCCTCGCGCTGCACGACAGCATCGAGGTGATTCCCGGTTACGTCGATTTCACCCGCGTCCACAACACCGGCGCAGCGTTCGGCATGCTCAACGGCGTGGACCTGCCGTTCAAGACGGTCATCCTCTCGCTGGTCGCGCTCGTCGCGCTTGCCGGCGTCGCGTGGTACGCTGCCACCGTGCCGCTTGGCGATCGGCTGGCGCGCATCGGCATTGCCGGCGTGCTGGGCGGGGCGATCGGCAACCTGATCGACCGCGCCAGGTTCGGCTACGTGCTGGATTTTGTCGACGCCTACTGGAGGGGCTGGCACTTCTGGGCGTTTAACGTCGCCGACGCCGCCATCACCATCGGCGTGATCTTCATGATTCTCGATATCCTTCAACTGGGACGCCGTGCATCCAATCCTGTTTAGCTTCGGACCGTTCACCGTCTTCTCGTATAGCCTCGGGCCGATCACCATTTATTCGTACGGCGTGCTGCTGGCCGCCGCCTACCTGCTCGGCTTGTGGATGGCGGTGAGGCGCGCCCGCGCCGCCGGCATCGACGGCAACAAGATCATGGACCTGCTGATCTGGGTGATCATCGCGGCCCTGGTCGGCGCCAAGGCGCTGCTGTTCATCCTCGACTTCCAGCATTTCACGTCGAGCTGGCAGGACTTCACGACGTTGCTGCGGTCGGGCGGGGTGTTTTACGGCGGGCTGATCGCCGCGATTCTGGTCTGCATCTATCAGCTCAGGAAGCATCGGCTGCCGCTGTGGTCCTCCGGCGATCTGTTTGCGCCCGGCATCGCGCTCGGCTACATGGTCGGCCGCCTCGGCTGCCTGATGGCGGGCTGTTGCTACGGCAAGCCCACGACCGTGGCGTGGGCCATCACTTTCACGGATCCCGCGGCCAACTTCAACGTCGGCACGCCGTTGAACGTGCCGCTGCACCCGACGCAGCTGTACGAATCGGCGGCGGGCCTCGTGATCCTGGTCGCGCTGCTGCTGCTCGAAAAGCGGCCGGGGCATTTCCCGGGCCGCACCTTCTGGAGCTTCGCGTTCCTCTATTCCGTGCTGCGGTTCGTGATCGAGTTCTTCCGCGGCGACGATCGCGGGCTGGTGTTCAACGTGCTGTCGACCTCACAGTTCATCTCGGTGGTGCTCGGGCCGTTGAGCTTGTTCATGCTGTGGTACCTGAGCCGCCCCGCGCGTCCCGAAGCGCCTGAGCCGACCGGCTCGCGCGGTCCCCGCAAACCGCGGTTTGCATGAGCCAGGGTAAAGGAACAAAGGCGCCGGCGGCGCAGCCGGCGATGCGGAAGGCAACCGCGCAACCGCTCGAGTTCACGGCCGACGCCGACCACCAGGGCGATCGCCTGGATCGATTTCTCGCCGGCGAGATCCCGGATCAGTCGCGCTCGCAAATCCAGCGGCTGATCGAAGCCGGCCACGTCACGCATTCGCGGTTCAAGAAGGCGAAGGCCAACTCCGACATCCGTGAAGGTGACGTCATCACCGTCGAGCTGCCCGCCGCCGAACCGTCAACGGTCAGCGCGGAAAACATTCCGCTCGAGATCCTGTTCGACGACCCCGACCTCGTCGTCGTCAACAAGCCGGCCGGCATGGTGGTGCATCCGGCAGCCGGCAACCCGAGCGGGACGCTGGTCAACGCGCTGCTCCATCACATCAAGGACCTGAGCGGCATCGGCGGCGAGAAGCGGCCGGGCATCGTGCATCGCCTCGACAAAGGCACGTCGGGGGTGATGGTGATCGCCAAGAACGACGAGACCCACCAGGAGCTGTCGCGCCAGTTCCACGACCGCGAGGTCGAAAAGGAATACGTCGCGCTCGCGTGGGGCCTGGTGCAGCAGCGCAAGCGCATCGAGGCCGCGATCGGCCGCGACCCCAAGGTCCGGATCAAGATGTCGACGAAGGCGAGCCGCGCGCGCCATGCGGTGACGCGCGTGACCTGGGCGCGCGATCTGCGCGGCGTGACCCTGTTGCGCGTGGTGATCGCCACCGGACGCACGCATCAGATTCGCGTGCACCTGAGCGCGATCGGCCATCCCATCGTCGGCGATGCGCTGTACGGCGGCGTGCATCGCCGTGTCCCGCACCCGCTGCGTGCCGTCACCAAGCTGACGCGGCCGTTCCTGCATGCCGAGCGCCTGGCGTTCACGCATCCGCGCACGAAGGAGCGCCTGGAATTCACGGCGCCGATCCCCAGCGATCTCGAGCAGGTCGCCTACGAGCTCGCGCCTCCGGAAATCCGCGACACGGTGTTCGCGCGCGTCTCGATCGCGGAAGAATCCCACCACGACGAAGACGACGAACAGGACGAGTAGGCGCGGCTGTTCCGGCGTGATAACGTGCCGCCATGGATCGGCGTAAGTTCCTGGCATTGAGCGCGGCTGGCGCTGTTGGGCTGCTTCAGTCGCCCACACGTGCCGCGACCCGCGCGACAGACGAGTTCAAATACGGCGAGAGCCGGATCGGAATCTCCGACAACGAGCGCGACGGCACCCTCTACGTTCCCAAGAGCTACAAGCCGGGCGTGCCGATGCCGGTGATGATGATGCTGCACGGCTTCCTCGGGTCGGGCGACGGCATTCGCGGGATGTTCCCGCTCGCGGAGGAGTTCGGCGTGATCATGATCGCGCCCGAATCGCGCGGCATGACGTGGGGCCGATCGATCCCGGGCTTCGATGCCGATGTCCGCTACCTCGGCCCGGCCTATCGGCACGTCGCCAATCTCGTCGATCTCGACACTTCTCACGTCGCGCTCGGCGGCGTCTCCGACGGCGCCGGCTATGCGCTGTCGATGGGCCTCGCCTACGGCGACTCGTTCAATTACGTGATCGTGCTCGCCGGCGGCCAGATGGTGCCGTTTCGCAAGCAGGGCAAGCCGCGGCTGTTCTTCGCGCACGGCACGGAAGACATCCAGATCCCGATCGACGAGACGGCGCGGAAGTACGTGCCGCAGCTGAAGGCCGAGGGCTACGACGTGACCTATCACGAGTACCCCGGTGGTCACCGTGTTCCCCCGACGGAGATCCGCGAAGCCTTCAAGTGGTTCGTCGGCTCGAAGCCAACACCGTAGGGCACCCACGCGTGATTCGTAGGGCACCCCTTTATGGGGTGCCGGTGAAGGGTCGAGCCGCTGAACGCGCCGAGCGGGGAGGTCATCTCCCGGCGTTCGTGCGCCCGGCACCAACACGAAATGATATGTCGGAGGGCTCTCGTTCGGCGGTCAACTCTCCCTCGCCGCATTAATCGCGGTAGCTATGGACGCGCCAAAGACGGCAAGACGCCTGCGTTGGCTCTGGTCGATTTGACGAGGAACTCTTGTAGTCGCCTCACTCGAACTCACGCCGGGAGATGACCTCCCCGCTCGACGCGCGCTGACGGCACATACAAGCGTATGGAGCCGTCCCTTAAACTGGGTGTCTAACCAGTCATGATTCTGGAACTGCTGCTTACGCTCGTCATCGCTCAGCCAAATACATCTGCCGCCGTCGAGGAGCTCACCCAAATCGAACAACGGCTCGGATCGACCTCGAAACAGGGTGACTGCGCCGGTTGGGGCGCGATGATTGCGCCGGAGTGGTCGGTGACTCACATCACCGGCGAAACCATGACGCGCGCGCAAGCGATCGAGATGTGCCTGAAGCCTCCGGTGCCGATTGAGTCGTTTACGATCGACGACGTTGCCGTCCGCGTGTTCGGGGACGCCGCGGTCGTGACCGGACGCACGACAGTAACAGTCGGCGGCGCGAGCCCAGTGACCGTGAAGCTGCGATTTACCGACGTCTTCATTCGCCGATCGGGCCGATGGCTCGCCGTCGCCTCCCACGCGACCGCAATAGCGCCATAGCGCGCGGAGCGCGTCGCGCGGTGAGGTATCTCCCGGCGTTCGCTCTCGCGCGCCGGTCAAATCTCGCTCGACGCATTAATCGCCCCAGCGATGGACGCGCCAAAGACGGCAAGGCGCCTGCGTGGCCTCCGCTCTATTTGACCTTGTTGCTTGTGTCGGTTCGCTCGAACGCTCACGCCGGGAGATACCTCACCGCGCGACGCGCTTGACCGCAATCGAGGCTGGCGTTCGACTCAGTTGTATCCACGCACGTTCTGGGCGTTTGTCAACTGGTGCGGTCGATCATCCGAAGCGGTATAGCATTGCGAGTTGACCGCGACGCTAACACTGGCGGACTAGTACATCGTCCGATTAGTGCTTTGTAGTATTCGCGGGCCGACGGCGCCGCTTCCGCTTGGGGGGATGCGCCGCCTGATAGGCTTTCGTGGCCGCGATGATGCGTTGGAGCTTCTCGGGGCCCTTGGTCCACGTG
>JAUSDY010000078.1 GCA_030650395.1 Acidobacteriota bacterium
CACTTCGTTGCGATCAAAAAAGACATTACCGCGCGCTTGCAGCTCGAAGCCCAGTTCCGCCAGGCGCAGAAGATGGACAGCGTGGGGCAGCTCGCCAGCGGTATCGCGCACGATTTCAACAACCTGCTCACCGTGATCAACGGGATGTCGGAGCTCCTGCTGGCGCAGGTCAGTACAGACCATCTGATGCACGCGGATGTGCAGGAGATTCTCCACGCCGGGGAGCGAGCCGCCACGTTGACCCGCCAGCTGCTGGCCTTCAGCCGCCAGCAGATCTTGGCGCCACGGGTGCTGAACTTCAAGACGGTGGTGGCGGGGATGGAGAGTCTGCTCCGGCGTTTACTCGGCGAGGACATCGACCTGATGGTCGTACCGACACCAGCGGTGGGCAACGTCAAGGCGGACCTCGGCCAATTCGAGCAAGTGATCGCCAACTTGGCCGTGAATGCCCGAGACGCCATGCCGCAGGGCGGCGAGCTGACCATCGAGATGCAGAACGTCACGATCGACGAGGACGACGTTCCCGAGCACGGTGTGGTCATGCCGCCGCCCGGATCCTACGTGCTACTGGCCGTGAGCGACTCCGGTGTCGGCATGGACGAGACCACACGCGCGCGCATCTTCGAGCCGTTTTTCACCACCAAGGGTCCGGGCAAGGGCACGGGGCTGGGGCTATCGACCGTATACGGCATCGTCAAGCAAAGCCATGGATTCATCTGGGTCTATAGCGAGGTCGGCCTGGGAACCAGCTTTAAGATTTACCTGCCACAGGTGACCGAGGCCGCGGGCACCGATCGGCCGGGGCCGACCGTCGTGTCCAGTTCCGGCACCGAAACCATCCTCCTCGTGGAAGATAACGACGGGCTTCGCAAGCTGGCCACGCGTCTTCTAAAACCCGCCGGCTACACCGTGCTCGGGGCGCGCACAGGTGAGGAGGCGCTGCTCGTGCTGGCGCGTCATGACGCACCGGTGCACCTCCTGCTCACCGATGTGGTGATGCCCGGCATGAACGGACGGGACCTCGCGGAGCGGCTCGCTCAGACTCATCCGGAGATGAAGGTGCTCTACATGTCCGGCTACACGAGCGACACCATGGTGCGACACGGGGTGTTGGAGGCGAAGGTGCCCTTCCTCAACAAGCCGTTCACCACGGCGGCGTTGCTCCGAAAGGTTCGGGAGGTGCTGGATTCGTAGGCCTGATACGTCTCCGCGGCCTGGGCGGGTCGTGAAGACGACGATGGCGCCGATGAACCGGGGAACACTTCGGACGAAGACCACAGCGGTCCGCCCAGGCGGCCGGCTCTTACCTCAGATCGCTGTACTCAAATCGACGAAGAGCCCTTTTACCAGAGGCATGGCAAGTCGTGATTGGCCTTCGGCCTTTTCTTCTTTAAGTCCTGCAACAAACATGAGCGGTGATTTACCGCGAGTGGTTTCGGGGAACCACCATCATCACCCCGTACCCCTTCTCTTCCGGGCTTCCATGTCCGCAATAGACAGATTGGGCGGACTGCGGGCTCATGCCTTCAGCGTCTCGGGCCAGACGTGAACGCCCGCCTCTTTTCCGGCGTCCCAGAGCTGGCGATCGAATGTCGCGAGCGTGATTTCTGCGCCGACCGACTCCTGCCATGTCAAGGCCGACGCGAGTTGGACCGCGTCATAGCCGCGCAGCGCGAAGTCCCAGGCGAGAGCCTCCGCGCGTGAGACAAGCGCCTCCGTGACCGGCACCTTGGCGAAGTCTGGCCATTGACTCGCGAAAGCGCGCTGCGCTTTTCGCCCATTGTCCGGTTCGACGATTCCAAGCCGGACCGCTTTCGCCAGTGCGGCTGCCACCTCGGCTCGACTGACCAGTGACGTCGCCACGACATCTGCCCTGGCAGACAGTTCGGCGGTTTCCCGCGAGCCGCGCTCCGCCACGTAGCGCTTCACCAGCGCGCTCGCGTCCAAGTACACAATCACTCGCGATTCTCGCTGATCAGATCCGCGACCGTCTTCCGGCCGCTGCGTACCCGTGCGACAGGCTTCGTGGGTTTCAGTCGCCGGCCACTCCACAAAATGCGACCCGCGTTGGCGAGGACCTCAAGTCGCTCACCCAATGAGCTGGCGTCCGCGATCATCCGTGCGACAGGGCGACCGTGCTCCGTCACCACGATCGTCCCACCGCTCCTGACCTCGCGTACACACTCGCTCAGCTTGGACTTCAGTTCACGTATTCCGATGCGGCGTTCGGCCATACCTTCCCCCATCAAGCAATGAGACTACATTCTATCACATGCAACCACATCAGCCATCACGCGCCATACCGGTAATCCTCAAATCACGGCACCGACCCAATAATCCGTTCTGCTGCCGTGTACCTGAATCTCGAGATAAGACGTCGATCAGACTGACGGGCAGCCCCTACCGACGCCCGTCGAAGCCTCAGGTGATCCCGGCGTCAAGACGACGTCGCTCAAGACCGCGATCCTCGGACAGGGGATTGCCCTCGAATCTGTCGACGACCTTGGCGGCGCACTGGGCACGTCGAGCGGCGGATGCATCCGGCTCCTCAACGGTCTCTCGCCCGCCATGGAGTTCACGACCCTCGTGCACGAATACGCGCATGAACTGTTGCACCGCGCAGACGACCGCCCGGCCTCACGCGACACGCGCGAACTCGAAGCGGAGGCCGTGGCCTTCGTCGTCGGCGGGGCAGTGGGGCTCAACACGACGGACTCGTCGCGAGATTACATCTTGCTCTACCGCGGCGATCGCGAGGCGCTTTCTGGTTCGTTGGACCGCATCCAGCGCGCAGCGTCAGTCATTCTGAAGGCTGTCAGCGTCTCCGAGACATCGTCGCCCTTGAAGGCGCGCTGCCGGGTCAGCATCTCGTAGAGGACGACGCCAAACGACCAGATGTCCGCGCGCTTGTCCACCGGCTTGCCCCGCGCCTGCTCCGGTGCCATGTAGGCCGCAGTGCCGAGGATCAGGCCGGCCTGGGTGGCATGGATCGACAGCGTCGGCGAGTTCATCGCCTGCACGCTCGATGCGCCCGCGGGGTCCATCGCCTTGGCGAGGCCGAAATCCAGCACCTTCACCGTGCCGTCCGGGCGGACCTTGATGTTGGCGGGCTTGAGATCCCGGTGCACGATGCCCTGCTCGTGCGCGGCTTCGAGCGCGTCGGCGATCTGCCGCGCGATCGGCAACGCCTCGTCGAGCGGCATCGGCCCACGCGCGATGTGCGCGGATAGATCCGCACCCTCGACCAGCTCCATCACGAGCGCCCGGTGGTGTCCGGCGTTCTTGCCCTGAGCCACGTCGACGGGAGCCGGACCATCCAGCGGCAATTCTTCGATGCCGTAGATCGCGGCGATGTTCGGATGATTGAGCGCCGCGAGCGTCTGCGCTTCGCGTGTGAAGCGCGCCAACCGATCGGCATCATTCGCAACGGCGTCCGGCAGGATCTTCAGCGCGACGTCGCGATTGAGTGTGGTATCGCGCGCGCGATAGACCTCGCCCATCCCGCCGGCCCCGAGGAGCGAGAGGACTTCGTAGGGGCCGAGCCGGGTACCAGGGGTCAACCGCGTGATTATAGGCGGGTGGGGACCCGGTTGAGGCCGAATCCCGATGGTCACTCTCTCCTCAAAGGGGTCAGCGCGGTCCGTCTCGTACTGGCCCGATGTTCTTCACGAGCGCCGTCTCCACAATGTCTCCACAACTCGGGTTGAATCCCTACAAATCGAGATCACGGCAGTGGCAAAGAACTCGGAAGAGAACCCCTGACGACTCAGGCACTTAGACCCAGAACTCGTGCGCCATCAGCCAGTTACGCAAATCGTTGACTAAGGTTTCAACTCCCGCCGCCTCCACCATTTCTAGCAAAATTGCCTTGAATAAAGGCAATTCATGGCCACCAACCCTCTAAACAACCCTCATTATTTCGGACCGAGGGTCCGTGATGATCACGTCGAGCCCGGCAATCTCGCCGAGCAACGCCCTAGGTTCTCAAGTACCGACGCGTGCGATGGACAACGCTCGACCGAACCCCGCATTGCTCCTGACGGCTGCGGGTACCATGTCGAGCGCTTCTTCACTCCCGCGACCCCGCGATGATGTCCGCGAGCGTTTCCGTCACATCCGTCACATGCTTGATCGAGTGCCGGCCGCTGCACTTGTTCAACTCGGCGATCGCCCGGATGCGCGCGGAGTCCTCGCCCCGTTGCGCGATGGCGGACAGGAGTTCGTCGCGCCGCTCCGCCGTGAGGATGCTCGCCTTGATCTGGCGGTGCTGCCGCGCCACGAGCGCCCGTTGGATCTTAACCTTTCTTAACAACCGATAGCCGAGCACGCCAGCGCTGGGCATGGTGCTCCCGTAGCCGGCCCCGTGCGCGGCCAGCGTGGCGTTGCCCTTGGCCGACGTGAACAGCAGGTCGAGGAACTTCTGCTCTTTCAGGGTGAGCTTGTTAGTCGCCATAGTTCTCTTATACCTCGCACTCGTCCGGCACGAAGCCGGGCACCCGCCTCCAGACCTCAAGCGGCTGATGCGCACCCTTGACCGCAAAGATCCGCTCCTCGTCGATAATCAGCAGGGCCACCTCGGTGTCGATCGTATCCGATTGCCGCTCCAGGATCGGCAGCAGCGTAAACCGCGCTGGACCCCACGAGCTGCCCATCTTTCGCGGCACCTGCACCCAGCAGGTTTCATCAGTGCCACCGGCTGGCACGGCTGGCCGGAGTCGAGCCGCCATCGAAATGTCGTCGGCAGCGTCGAGCGCGGCGAACGCGACATCGGGATTACCGCGCTCGGCCAGCTTGCCGGAGCACTCGGCGTGTCGCTGGCAGCCTTCTTTGCGCCGTTTCGGGCGCGACAGAGGCGCGAGTGAAGCGCAGGATCACGGCACCACGTCAGATCCGCGTGCTGCTGTGTGGCGTTGTGCTGGCCCGTCAATCAGTTTGACGCGCGGCGAGGCTCGAATCTCGATCTGTGTGGCCCAGCCCTGGGGGCGGTTTGCCGGACCCGGTGTCACTTCCGCGACGCCATGACCGCTTGCTCGAGCGTGAGCCTGCCGTCGTGGGAATGCTTCACGGAATGTCGGCCACTGCATTTATTCAGCTCGGAGATCGCCCGGATGCGCGCGTGCCAGTTATCCGCGCCTAGCTCGCCGCGGGCAATCGACGAGAGCAGCACGTCACGCTCCTCCGCGTTCAGGATGGCCGCCTTCGTCTCACGCGCCGCCCTGGCGTCGACGGCCTTGCGAATGTGAACTTTTGCCAACAAGCGGGCGCCGAGCGTGCGGGCGCTCCCGTAGTTCCGGGTGTAGCCCGCCGTGAGGGCCGCCTGCGTCGCGTTGGCGCGGGCGCTGCCCAATAAGGCATCAATAAATCGCCGCTCTCGAATAGTCAGCGCCTTTGTCGTCATCTGCGGTAATCCCCACGCGCCAGCCGGCATACGTAACCTCGTGAAATCTGAAACCCTCTGGCCCCGTTCCGCGGTGACCGACCGGCTGCGATCGCGACGGACGGCCGCCACGTCGTGATCGGAGTCGGCGTCGCGGTGTTCCTCGACGTCCAGCTCGCGAACAACCTCGGCCACCATTGCCCACAAGCGTCAAGACACGACGTCAGGATCTACGTGTCCAGCGGCAATTCCCGACGCGAGCAGGTCAATGCGGCACGGCTCTTCGTTGCGCTTTCGATGGGCCAGGACGCGGCAACTTGCTCGACAGTGAAGTTGAGTCTTTCGAGTCGCCTTGAACGGGCGTCCGCAGCCCTGACACAGGCACCCGCTGTTAACGCCTAGTAACGCCTGGGTGGGGCGATCAGCCGCTCGCTCTACCATCCCCCTGCCCTCCCCCCTTAGCCACGTGCCCACGAGCGTCGCCAGCGCCCGAGTCCATGACGGTGCCCGCGCGCACGCTCTCGGAGAGCTTCTCGCAGAACTGCGTCACCAGCGGTTGCGCGTACGGCGGATTCATCCAGACGCGCCCCGCCCAGAGCTGCGCGAGCCCGTCCTCCTGCGCCGTGAAGATCCGTCGGCCTTGATGACGGCGTTCGCGGCCTTCGTGGACGCGGGATCCCACCAGAACACAAACTCGGCCTGGGCTTCGAGCTTCGCGCGGATCGCCCGCTCCAGCCCCGTGGCGTCCTTGGCCCGTGCGTAGTATCTCTCGGCGACTTCCGCGCCCGCGATCCGTTGCAGCCCTTTTTGTGGGCTGTATTTCGCCAAGCCGGCGCGTGACACTTTCGAGATGGCGCGGCTCATTGTGCCCTCACCGTGGCGACCTTGGCCTCGAGGATATGCCCGCCGTGCGACTTCAGCAGCCGCGTGATCTCCGCCTTCGCCAAGCCGGCCGCCTTGGTGTGCGTGGGCGCCTCGACCGAGACATGGAGCACGACCTCAAGATGTTGCACGCCGGCCGCGGAGCCCGATAAAATTTTAACCCGCTTGGAGGCGTGCAGCTCGGCGCGTAACTCGGTGCCGGTCCAGCCCTCCGCCTTGCTCTTCTCCAACCACTCGATTTGCTCGTCCGCTTCAAGCGGCGCGACGACGATGTGATGCCCGAACGGCACGCCCTCAACACGGTTCGCGGGCGGCACCCGCTTACCGATCGAGCGGTAGACCTTGACGCTGCCCTCCGTGAGCCCCGTCTCGGCGCTGATCAACGCATCGCGGGCGTCGCCGAAATCCTCCCGCGATTCGATGTAGCGGATCATGTCGACCATCCAGAACCCGGAACACCGCACGGCGCGCGTGACGAAGTCAAATGCGCCTTGCGTCTCCTCGTATGTCGGGCGCCCGTGCACCTCGACCCCGGTCCCGGTGAATCGGAAGCTGCCAATATTGAACGGCTCCGACAGGGGGTGCGTCTCACTGGTCACGAGCGCCCGCTTGGCCATTAGTTCACCGGGTGCCATGTCGGTTCACCTCGCCTTCTATCCTCGGCCGTCTGCTTCTCGCGAAACACGTCTTCAGCAGTCAGGACTGCCTCAAGTTCCAAGCAGGCAATCTTGCGATGCCAAGCCACGCGGGCCTCACCAGTCGTCCGATTCACTGACTCGACGCCGACCAGATAAACGCGGACACGATGGCCGCCCCATGTCACCGAGTCGGCACCGAACAACTGTATGCACTCTCGCACCATTCCAAGATTCAGGACCATTCGTTGGCCATCTCGGAACTCAACCACGGCCTCCTGGGAGGGCTGCTTTGTGTATCGGTTGCGTATCTCCGTCTTGATTACGTTCTCGATGATGCCTTCGTATTGGCCACCCGTCTTCTGGAGATCGGCGACGTTGAGATACTTCTTCAGGAAGCGGGTCATATCCATACTTGCCCCGCTACTGGGCCTGCCCCTGTGCCTGCCCCTGTGTCTACTCCTGACCCTCTCCCTGCCTCTGCTCCTGTTTCTCTCACGGCTGCGGTATCTGTTTCTGATACGGATTCTGTTACGTTGCCTAGTCCTAAGAGCTCCTTCGGCCCCTGCCGCTGCGCCTGTTCCTGCCCCTGCCCCGGTGGCTGTGTCGATGTTGGAGCGTGTTGAAGTCGATGCAACGCCGTCATGCCACTACCGTCCTTCCCAAGCGCCTGGCATCGTGTAGTTCGGCCAGGCGTAACTTCAAGCGGGCGATCTCCGCGTTTGACGTGTGAGTCAATGTGAGCGCTTCTGACAGCACGAATCGGGCCGCATCGAGTTCGCTGTTCCGTTCAAGGAGGTCCAGTGCGATTCGCTCAAGGACAGCCACGGTGAGGTCGTCGTCGATCAAAGGCAACATCTCGACGACGAGCGCCAGCAGGGCATCTTTCGACAGCGCCCCAACCACTTGGTTGTTGGTCGGCAAGACCGTGGTGGTGTTCGACCCAGGGGGCATCACGCTGAAGCCTCCTGCGAGATCGCAGGCTGCCGCTCCGCTTCCAACCGTTTCACCAGTTGCTTGATGTCATCGTCCGTAAGGCCGGCGATCCGCGCGCGGTTGATCTCAGCCACCTCCGCCGCCGGCCAACCAACCGCCCGGGCGCCTAGCTTCAGTGGCTTCGTGAAAAGCCCTGCCGCGACGCGCGCGTAGAGCGTGGATCGGCTGTAGCCGGTCTCGTCCTGCACCGGCCGGCGCCGGAGAATCCGATTGGTTTCTGTGTGTAGCCGCTGCATCGTGCCCGCCTTCCTCAAACAGTCCCGGCCCATCCGGGACGTTGGTAGAATGCGGCCGCTGCCCGAGAATTCAGGGGACTCAATCGGCAGCTTTCTTCGCTGAAGTGCCGTCACCAGGCGCGATCTATGACCATCATCGTCAAAGCGTGGACGGCGATCCGATTCAAGAGGCGATGGCAGGACTACCTCCGAGTTATGGAGGAAGGCACGTCCCCGTTGGTGGGCCGCGCTGAGCCGAAGCCGCGGGATGAGCGAAAGGCAATTGAAGCAGCCTTGGCTGATGGCACTGCGGGCGTTGCGGAGGCCGACACAATACTCGACAGGGTCTGGACCAGAGACACTACGGCTTGGCCAAAACGCTTGCGCAAGCCCTTCCTGGACGGCTTTTCAAGGCGCGCCCACGACGCATTTGCAACGCTCGTAAAGAAGGGCTCCCAGCCAGACATGCTGGCGCTCCAGTTCCACAAGGCAACCCAAACCAAGGAATACGAAGCGGACCACGTCCGCATCCGCAACGACCTCGACGAGCTCGAGAAGCTGTCCGCGCAAGCTGTCGCGACCGTTGGCGCTCTGGCGATTCGCCGGCGGCAGTTCGACGAGTTTCTCGTTAAACGACAACTGCGCGCTTCGTATGGTGAACCGGGCGATGCGGAGCTGCAGATCCTGAAGTTGGATCTCGAGGAGTCAGTGGAGCGACATCTTGCCGACGACCGTCGGCTGACGCAACAGAACGACGGTCGGCGTGAGTCCCTGCTGGGGCACGCGGAGGTGCGCCTTTCTCGCCAGGTTCAGGAAGCCACCGGCAGCTACTGCGATCGTGATGTCGAGGATGTCCTCGGTGAACTGCGCGAGCGATTGGGACTGGCCGATCGGAGTCACGGCTCTCTGAAAAGACGCAGGGCTAGATGGAACCAACAAATCAGAGGTCGCGAAGAGACGGAATCAGAATGAGGGGCGAAAAGGGGGACGCGACTCCGAGACAGACAGCTAAATAGCTGATTCTATTTGTTTTATCTGGATGTTGTGGCGGAGAGGGTGGGATTCGAACCCACGTGCCCTTGCGGACAACACGCTTTCGAGGCGCGCCCGTTACGACCACTTCGGTACCTCTCCGCTCTGGTAGGACCGCGAACGTCGCCGGAACCTCTAATTATATCAGACGGGATAGCACGGCTTGCCGGGACGGCACTCCTTGACGGGATCGCATTTCTTGACGGGACCGCACTTCTTGACGGGAAGGTGATACTTACCGGGATCTCGCTTAGAGAGATCCGTCAAGTAGTGCGATCCCGACAAGCAGTGCCCTCCCGACTAGCAGTGCCCTCCCGACTAGCAGTGCCTCTATTTGCCAATCGGCGCCTGCCGGGCCGCCGCACGGGCCAGGTCGGCCTCCGGCTTGAGCCAGTAGCCCGCGCGCACGATCGCATCCACCGCGGTGTTGAACTTCCGGACGAAGCCATCGTGCGTGGGATAGAGCTTCGCCAGCTCGGCGGCGTCCAAGGGGTTCGTGTGCCCGAAGAGGAAGCAGAAATTCTGCCCGCCGGGCGTGGCCGGCGGCACGTCGTTGCGCAACCCGTCGAGAATCGCCGTCGGCGCCTCGAGCTCGGGCAGGCGGATACCGCCCTTCGCAAGACCGCGGGCATCGCGCAGCACGGGATCCGGCGCCGCGGGATCGCCAATCAGGATGCCTGGCGATGAGCGCGGCGCCTTGCCCTCGCGCACCCAGCGCGTCATCGCATGCAGCGCCGCCTTCACCACCGCGTGATGCGGTGCGCTGTTGATCGGCGCAACGCAGCGCACGCCCAAATCCGGAACGGGCGTGACGCCGGGCACCCACTGCGACGACTCCGCGTGCGCCGCGCCGGCGATCTCCCACAGCCGATAGTGCGCCGCATCAGCCTGCCTCGTCAGGTGCGAGCGCAGCGTCACCATGTCCCCTTCGGTCTGCAGATCGAACACCGGCACGCCGGTATCCGCGCGCAGGTGCGCGCCCGGCGGAATCGGATCCGGATCCCGTCCGAGCTGCTCCGCCGTCAGGCCCGCGGCGTTGGCGCCGCGGCTGTGCACGAAGAAGCCGTTGAAGACACCGGTGCGCAGGTGAAACGCATTGATGTACGTCACCAGCCGGAACGCCGACTGCGAGCGGCCGGTGGCGATCGTGTGCCGCACTCGTAACTCGGCAAGCGGATTCACAGCGGACGGCTTGAGCAATGCCTGCGTCGCTTGCGTGAAGATGTCATACGAGTACGCGTCTCCAGGATGCGCGAGCGTTGCGTAGCGCTCCGGATCCCACGCCTTGAGACCCGATCGCGGCGTGTTCACGCCCGCGGCCTGCGCGCCGATGCCGGCCCACGCGTAGCCGGAGCGCTCGATCTCCTCCTTCATCTGCATGTAGTCGGCAGCGCCTTCCGACATCGCTGTCACGTTGAGCCACTCGACGATCAGGACTCCGTTGAAGCGTTTTAGATCCGACGGACGGCGGACGAGCATCCGGATCTTGTAGTCGGCACGCGCCGCAGGCGTGACCGACCACTTGCCGTCCAGCCCCCACGTGCCGGACTTTTCGAATGCCTGGCTCGTGCCCGATACGAAGTATTCCGCTTCGGTGTAACGGCTCGACGCCAGATCCTGCGCGCTGAGCGCCGCGAACGGCTGGCCCTTGCCGCCGCTCACCGGACCCAACAGCGAGGCCGGCGCGGGCGCCTGTTGTGACGTCGTGACGAGGTTGCCGGCCGAGAGCCCGAGAATCACGGTGAATAAGGTCGTGCGCATGCGCCTCAATTTACCTCACTCTTTGGAGCACCCGCGATGCGCGGGCGTGCGCGGAGAGGTGCCTCCCGGCGTGAGCGTCGAGCGAGGCGACCACAAGGATCTGTCGTCAAATCGACCGGAGCCAACGCAGGCGTCTTGCCGTCTTTGGAGCGTCCATAGCTGAGGCGATTAATGCGGCGACGGAGATTTGACCGCCGAGACGAGTCGCTCGCGCCGGGAGGCACCTCTCCGCGAACCGCCATCTACCGCGGCGCGTCGGATAAAATGAACTGCATGATCCGCATCTTCGTCGTCGCCATGCTAGTTGCGTCGCCAGTATTCGCGCAGAGCACCACCGATCCGTTTCCGACGCCGATCAACAGCACCGACGGCGTGATCGCGGTGAACTTTGCCGACTTCGCCACCATCCCCGACGCCGCCGGAAGCACGGATTATCGCGCGAGCACCTTGACCGCGCAGCGCAGCGCCCTTCCGTACATCGCGCTGATCGTCAAGCCTCAAATCACGCCCGCCCACTTCAACGGCGTGTTCTTGATCGGAAGTTCGCGGACCCGGATGCCGGTGGCGGCGTGGATCGCATTGGCGAGCGCCGGCGCCAGCGGCGGCACCGGTGGTTCGCCGAGTCCGCCGAGCGGGGCATCGGAGCGGATGAACGCGGTCGTGACCTTCGGCGCATCCGCGATGTGAATCATCGGGTAGTCGCGGAAGTTCGTCTCCACGACCCGGCCCCGTGCGATGGTGATCTCACTCAGCAGCGCCGCCGACAGCGCGAAGATGATGCCGCCCTCGACCTGCGCGGTGGCGCCGTCCAGGTTCACCACGTCGCCGCAGTCCACGGCCGCGTAGACGTGCAGCACCTTGAGCCGTCCGTCGGCGGAGACCGCCACGTGCGCCACTTCGGCGACGATGGTGCCGAAGCTCTCGCAGATGGCAATGCCGCGTCCTTCGCCCTGCGGCAGCGCGGTGCCCCAGCCGGCCATGGCCGCCGCTTTTTCGAGCGCCGCCTTGAAGCGCGGTTGATCGCCAAGCAGTGCGCGCCGGAATTCGAAGGGGTCCTTGCCGGCCGCGTGCGCCATCTCGTCGATGAACGACTCCTTGAAGAACCCGTGCTGCGAGTTGAGCACCGACCGCCACTGCCCGAGCCTGATCGGGTGCGCGGCCTTTTTCTCCTCGGCATCCTTCGCCGCAATCGCGTAGGGCATGAACACCGCTTCGCTGTCGCCACCGCCCGTATAGTTCGAGTGTGCGGCCAGCGGCACGCCGTTCGCGTCGAGCGCGCCGGCGTGACGCGACAGCGCCGCACCGCGGTAGTAGTCGTGCTGGAGGTCGTTTTCGCGCGTCCAAATCGTCTTCACTGGGGTGGGCGACATCGCCTTCGCCACGCGCACGGCCAGGTCCACATAGTCGAACGTGAACGGCAGGCGCCGGCCAAAGCCACCACCCAGCATGAAGTTCGTGAGGCGCACATTTCCGGCATCGATGCCGAGCGCCTTGGCGGCGGCCGATCGCGCGTTCAGCGGATCCTGCACGCCGGTCCACACCTCAGCGCGGTCGCCCTCGACGCTGGCGGTGCAGGCCATGGGTTCCATCGTGGCGTGCGCGAGAAACGGCGCACGGTAGTCCGCTGTCACGATCTTCGCCGCGCCCTTCGGCACTTCAGGCGGCGCGCCGAGCGCCTTGTCGAACGCGGCAAAAATGGACGCGGTGGAGACATCGCCATGCCCCGCATCGCTGAACTCCGGCTTCAACGCCGCGAGCGCGCGGCGCGCGCGCCAGAAGCTGTCGGCGACGACCGCCACGGCTTCATTCAGCTTCACGACCTTCTTCACGCCCGGCATCGACTCCGCCGGCGTGGTGTCGACCGACACCAGGGTGCCGCCCTGGACCGGTGCGATCTCGACCGCGGCGTAGAGCATGCCCGGTGTGGTGAAGTCGATGGCGTACTTCGCGCTGCCGTCCACCTTGGCCGGAAGATCCAGCCGCGGCAGCGACGTGCGGCGGATGATGAAGCTGTCCGGATTCTTCAGCGCGGGACTGGTGGGCACCGGCTGTGTGGCCGCCGCACGCGCCAGCTGACCGAAGGTGCTGCCGCGCCCGGAGGCCGCGTGCGTCACACGCGAGCCCTTCGCCACGCACTCGGAGACGGGCACGCCCCACTGCTCCGCCGCGGCGGCCAGCAGCATTTCCTTCGCGGCGGCCCCGGCGACGCGCATGCCGTACTCGCCCGTGCCACGCACCGCGGTTGAACCGCCGGTCACCTGGAAGCCGAACCACTCGGCGATCTTGTAAGTGCCGTAGTCCACGCCGCGCCCAAGCACGGCGGGTACGTAGCCGCCGCCGATCGCGCGGATCACGTAGCCGTTGGCGTATGCGTCCAGCGCCGGTGCTTCCTGCACGCGGACCCGCGACCAGTCCGCTTCCAGTTCCTCGGCCGCCATCATCGCGAGCGCGGTCGGTGTGCCCTGTCCCATCTCGCAGTGCGGGATCAGGATCGTGACGAGGTTGTCGGGGGTGACGGTGATCCAGGTGGTGAGCTGACCCTTGTCAACCGCATCGGCGGAGACGAGCGAGTGCCGGCCCGGTGCGAACGTGAAGCCGGCGACGCCGAGCAGGAAGCCTCCACCCGCGACGGTGCCGGCGCCAATGAAGGCCCGCCTGGTCCACTTGTTCACGACGCCGCTCCGTCGCTCTCCGCGGCCTGATGGATGGCGGCGCGCACGCGGGCGAACGTGCCGCAGCGGCAGATGTTCGTGACACCCGCGTCGATCTCCTCGTCCGTTGGTTTCGGCGTCCGCTCCAGGAGCGCCGCGACGGCCATGATCATGCCCGACTGGCAGTAGCCGCACTGCGGCACCTGGTGCGCGAGCCAGGCCTGCTGCACCTTGTGGAGCGTGCCGTCCCGCGCGAGCCCTTCAATCGTCGTCACGCTCTTGCCCTCGGCGGCGGAGATGGGCAGCGTGCACGAGCGCACCGCGCGACCATCCAGGTGGACGGTGCAGGTGCCGCAGGCGGAAATGCCGCAGCCGAACTTGGTACCAGTGAGGCCGAGCGTTTCGCGAAGCGCCCAGAGGAGGGGCATCTCCGGTTCGAGGTCGAGTGCGTGCTGCGTGCCGTTGACGGTCACCGTGATGGCCATTGAGGTGCTCAATTCGGACTGGTCGTTCGTGGGACCTATCTCACTCGCTCCCATGTCAGGTGCGTCGGGGTAGCCGTGCCGCCAACCGGTGTCAGGGTGATGCGATTGCCACCCGCCGCGAGCTCGAACTTGCGGACGAAGTCGACCGCGCCTGCGTCCAACATCCCTTGCCGGTGATGCGTCACCGTGCCGGCCTTTTCGTCGATCGAGTAAGTGCCGAAGTACGCTGTGTACCCGCGCATCCTCTCGGCCATCTGTTCGAGGCTCGGTGTCCCCGTGTAAGTCGGCCGCTGCCGATCCGGCTGGATCTGGGCGGCCATGTTGCCATAAGCGTCGTAGATGATGATGCCCGTGGGCTTCGATCCACGAGTGGTCGGATTGTTGCCGCCCTCGATCGACACCAGCCGCCAGCTTCCGACAAATGGCTTTCTCAGTTCGGCCTGAGACTTACCCTGGCCCGCCGCCGCTTGCCAGTAGCCGCCCAGTGCGGCAATGGCGAGAACCGCCACGACCGATGCAAGTTTTCTGATCATCGAGACCTCCGGAACCGTTCTCATAATGGATAGTTGTAGGCCGCAGGGTAATGCGGCTTGGAAGCTGACGGCAAGTGGCCTTTCGTTTCATTCGTGTGGTCGACCATCTCGCTCGGCTGCCGCGCGCTCCTCTTGCGCCCACTGCCGTCTGACCTCTGCCGCCCGCCGGCGACGACGCCACACCGCCAGGGCCGCCAGTCCGATCACGGCCAACCAGAGCACGCTCCCCGAGGTGGCCATCGGCATCCACACCGTCCACACGCGTTGCCGATCCCAGAACTCATCCTCCACTGCCCCGATCGGGCGGCCAGTCACCCTCGCCACAGCATCGTCGAACCTGATGTCCGTGTTCAGAAGGCGGAGAATGCCGGCCGGCGCCGCAGCCCCGTACTCGCGGATAATGTCACGCACCACCGCCGCCGACAGCGAGTACGCCCGCGACTGCGCACTCTGGCCGCCGTCGAAGAGCGCGTCGATCTCGCGCAGCGTCAAGCGCGGGCCCGCGACCAGCTCCCACCCCAGGCGCGAGCGATCTTCGAGTCCCCATGGACGCTCAACCGCAACCGCGAGCCCTTCGTGGAACCATCGAGGCACCGGCCTCCCGCCGGCGGCGCGGCTGATCAACACGTGCGCCACCTCGTGGCGCAGCACATCCTCCAGCGTGTCGTGGGGATACCTCGGCGATCGGGACGGGAACAAAACGATCAGGCCCTCGTTGCCGAGCGCGAGGCCGGCGGTCCATGGGCTCATGCGCCGGGCCGCAGCACTGCCTTCGTCCGCAAGCACGACCGCGATGGGCGGTCCGGCATCTTCGAGTCCGACCATCCGAACAATGCCGGCGAGCGGCTGCGGATCGAACGACTCCAGTCGGCTCCGCGCCGCGAGCTCCGGCGGTGCATCGATCACCAGCGCGGGCGCCTGGGCGCCGCCGATCGCTGGCGCGAGGGCGATCAGGAGCAGCGCGACTCTCAGGCCCTGATCGTAGCCCTTTGGTGGCCGTGACCAAGGTCGCGGCTTGACATGCGACTCGCATGCGCGCATGCTGATAGCATGTCGAAAATGGTTCAGATCCGCAACGTCCCAGACGCGCTGCACCGCAAGCTCAAGGCCCGGGCAGCGGACTCGGGCCGGACACTCTCCGACTATCTCCTGGCCGAACTTGAACGGCTGGCCGCGCGGCCCACGCGCGAGGAGATGCTGGCCAGGCTCCACAGCCGGAAGCGCGTGACCCTGAAGACACCTGCCGCCGTCGTCATCCGTGAGGATCGCGAGTCCGCGTGATCGTAGTCGACGCGTCGGCCCTGCTGGAGTTGCTCCTCCAGACTCCGCTTGGCGCCCGAGTCGAGGCTCGTCTCTTCCGCGACGAGGCCGAGTTCCATGTGCCGCACCTGGTCGATGTCGAAGTAGTGCAAGGCCTCCGGCGTCTCGTGCGGACGGGCGAAGTGTCCCCCGCCCGAGCCAAGGAGACGATCGAGGACCTTATCGATCTCGATCTTCACCGTCATTCGCACACCGACCTGCTGCGTCGCGCGTGGACGCTCCGGGACAACATCAGCGCCTACGATGCTATGTACGTGTCGCTTGCCGAGGCTCTCGACGCTCCGTTGGTCACTTGCGACGGGCCGCTCGCCACGGCGCCCGGACACGCCGCACGGATCGAGGTGATTCGCTGATCGCCCAACCGGGTTCTCACGCCCGGCAGTTGGGGCCCCTGCTGGCCTCTGTCATTTTCTAATCGGCGCCGCACAGCGGCATGAACGTGAAGCCGCGCGATCGCAGCTTCGGGGCGAGCAACCTGACCGTGTCGGCTGCATGACGGCGATCCGCGCGCGGATCCTTGTGATGACCGTCGTGAATCACGACGATGTCGCCGCTCGACGCTTTACGGGCGAGGCGCTCTGCCAGCCGGTTGCCATCGCGACGCCTGCCCCAGTCGAAATCCCACATGCCCCAGCTCCAACCCGCGAGCCGGTAGCCTGCCTGATCCAAACCGCGATACATAATGCCGCTGCGCCATCCCGCGTGAGGGCGGAACAGCGGGCAGGGCGGCCGGCCGGTGATGGCCTCAATGCGCAGGGCCGCGTTCCGCAGAGTGTTCGCCAAATCATCCGGCGATTCGACCATCAGGCGACGAGTGCCGCTATGAAGGCCGATCGCGTGCCCTTCATCAGCGATCCGCTTGACGATGGCGGCGGTCCCGGCGTCGACGTAGGCATCGATCAGGAAGAACGTGGCCCGCGCGTCGGCCTCTCGTAGCGCATCCAGCAGCGGCGGTGTCCAATCCAGGTTCGGCCCATCGTCGAACGTCAGGTAGATCGACGGCGGTGCACCAGGCGCCGGCGTTACGTGCCACACCGACTTTGACGGCTTAAACGCTTCGAGCAGGAACGGAAATGGGGCCGTGTGCGCGAGCCCCACGATCGCGGCCGCCGCCACAAGGAAGATGAACACGACACGATTCTACCGGCTCCGCTTCTGTGATCCTGCTGCTAAGTTCGTGACGGGCGCGCCTCGAAAGCGTGTTGTCCGAAAGGGCACGTTTAGTGAATCATGAAGGTTCACTGTTTCCGTAGATGAACGAGCCACGTCCCAGCGTCGTGATTCTCGCCGGGCCGAACGGCGCCGGGAAGTCCACAGCTGCGCCCGAATTGCTGCAGGGCGAGCTTGCGGTCAACGAGTTCGTGAACGCCGATGTCATCGCCCGTGGGCTGTCAGCATTCGACCCTGATCGCGCAGCGATCGCGGCTGGCCGAGTGATGCTCGGACGCTTGGACGAACTCGCCCATCTCCGCGAGACCTTCGCGTTCGAGACGACGTTGGCGAGCCGTTCGTTCGCGCCCTGGCTGCGCGATCTCCGCAGCTCCGGATATGCGGTTCATCTCTTCTTTCTCTGGCTGTCATCCCCGGAATTGGCCATGCAGCGCGTGGCCGATCGGGTTCGTTCGGGCGGTCACGATGTTCCGGCCGACACTATCCGGCGGCGATACCGCGGGGGCCTCCGCAACTTCTTCAGTCTTTACCAGCCAATTGTGAGCAGTTGGACCGTCTACAACTGTTCTGGCCCGAGGTCGCAGTTGGTCGCGGAAGGGTTGGAATCCGCGCCGGTCAAGGTCTACGATAGAGATGTCTGGACTGTCGTCCAGAGGCAGGGAACGGAATGAAGGCTGAAGCGCAGAAAGACGTCGATCGCATCCTGACGGAAAACCGGCGAGTGGTCGATCAGGCCCTCGATCGAGGCATCCGCAAGGCGATGCTGCGCCACAAGAAGGACGGCCTCCCAGTCGTCATCGAGCGCGACGGCAAGATCGAATCAGTGAAGCCCGAAGACCTCGGTTACTAACGCCAGATTCCTATCTCCGCCTTCGCTTCAATTAGTGCGGGCCTTTTGACGACCAGTTGTGCCCTCCCGACAAGAGGTGCCCTCCCGACAACGATTTTCCTCCCGACAGGTAGTGCCCTCCCGTCTAAAATAAGCGGCATGATCCGCATCTTCATTGCCGCATTGTTCGTTGCCGCCTCGGCTGCGACGCAACCGGTCACACCAGCGGGGCAAGCGCCTGCTCCGGCGCCGTTGCCGCCGGGGCAGACCAACGATCCATTCCCGGCGCCGATTCCCGAGCGGGACGGCGTGATCCGCGTCAACGCCCGCGAGTTTGCGACCTTGCCCGACATTGACGGCCTGGCGGCGCGGATGATGAACCTGGAGGACCAGCCCGCCACGAAGCGGTTGTTCGTGAACGACATGCGCGGCCCGATTTACAGCGTCAGCTACGACGGCGCCACCGTCGGGCTCTACGTGGACATCAACGATCCGAAGTGGGGCGTTGGCGTGCAGTTCCAGGGACGCGAGCGCGGCTTCCAGAGTTTTGCCTTCCATCCGCAGTTCGGTCAGGCCGGCTCGCCCGGCTTCGGCAAGTTCTACACCTACACCGACACCACGAACATGACACCGCCGGCGGATTTCACGACTCCCGGCGAGAAGCCCACGCACGACACGGTGCTGCTCGAGTGGACGGCGAAGACGCCGGCCGCGGCCGCCTACGATGGCGGACCGCCGCGGGAGTTGATGCGGCTCCGTCAACCGTTCGCGAATCACAACGCGGGTCATGCCACGTTCAATCCACTGGCCAAGCCAGGAACTCCCGAGTTCGGCTCGATGTATATCGGTGTGGCCGATGGTGGCAGCGGCGGCGATCCGATGCGGCTGGCGCAGAACATGACGTCGGCGTTCGGCAAGATCTTCCGCATCGATCCGCTGGGATCGAACAGCCCCAACAAGAAATACGGCATTCCGCCGAGCAATCCCTTCCTGAAAACCAAGGACGCCTTGCCGGAGATCTACGCGCTCGGCGTGCGCAACCCGCAGCGCTTTGCGTGGGATCCCCGCACCGGAAACATGTTCGTCAGCGACATCGGCCAGAACATCGTCGAGGAGGTCAGCCCGGTCACGGCGGGCGCGAACCTGGGATGGAACGACTGGGAGGGCAGCTACCGCTTCATCGGCCGCCAGGCGGTGAGCCTCGAGAAGCCGCGCAGCGATCCGGCCATGACGTATCCGGTGGCCGAATTCGGCCAAGTCGATCCGCTGCTGCAGGGCAACTCGGCGGCGAGCGGCTTGATCGTCTACCGCGGCAAAGAGATTCCGCAGCTGTCGAATCTGCTCATCTTCACCGACCTGCCGAGCGGCGAGATGTTCTACGTCAGAGCCGACAAGCTGCCAGCGGGAGGCCAGGATGCGATCCGGCGGATCGCGATCGGCACCGAAGGCGATTTCAAGACGATGCTCCAGGTCGTCCAGGCGAAGAATCAGGCACAAGGAAAGAAGCCGGCCACGCGCGTCGACCTGAGGATCGTTGGCGGGCCGGCGAACCAGATCTTCCTGCTGAACAAGGGCGACGGTGTCATTCGCGTTATCGCTCCTTGACGGGATCGCAATTCCTGACGGGATAGCAACGCCTGACGGGACAGCACTTCTTGCCGGGATCTCGGAGTAGCAACAACGTCTCGACGTAGACTCCGTGGCAGTGGATCTGCCGCGAAATTGGAGAATCCGCCGCTACTTTGAGATCCCGTCCCGTCAAGAAGTGCGATCCCGTCGCAGTCTAAAAAACTCCTGCATCACCGCGCGGCACTCGTCCTCGAGCACGCCGCCGATCGCTTCGAGCCGGTGATTGAGGCCGGCAAACTCGTGCGCTCGGGTCATCGACACCAGCGCGCCGGCCCTCGGCTCGGTGGCGCCATAGACCGCGGTCGCCACCCGCGCGTGAATCATCGCGCCCACGCACATCAAGCACGGCTCTACCGTCACATACATCGTCGTGCCCGTGAGCCGGTAGTTGCCAAGCGTCTGTGAAGCGGCGCGAAGCGCCACGATCTCGGCGTGCGCCGTGGGGTCCGACGCGGTGATGGGATGGTTGAAGCCGGCGCCGATCACGCGGCCGTCGAAGACGACGATGGCGCCGACGGGCACTTCGCCGGCCTCGCGCGCGCGTCCGGCCTCAGCGAGCGCCTGCCTCATGAAGCTCTCATGGCTCACGCGTCGATTGTAGCCGCGTCCAACATTCAAGCCCTCCCGCCTCCGCTAAAGCTACGGCGGGCAAGCAAGTCCTCAAGCCCTTGATATGATGGGCGCGCCTGGAGGATTTGATGATCGCTCGTTGTTGTCGCCTCGCCGCACTGTGTCTGTGTTGTCTCATAGCCGGCTCGTCCGCGAGCTGGGCTCAAGAGAGTCACCTCGATGCCCCCGGCGAGATTCCGAAATACGTCAAAGACCCCATTCCCCTCTTTACCACCGGCCTCGGCCCCTTCAAGCGGCCGATCTCATCCAAGAGCACCGAAGCGCAAGCGTTTTTCAATCAAGGCTTCCAGATGATGTACGCCTTCGCGCGGCTCGACGCGGTGCGCTCGTTCCGCGAAGCGTGGAAGCGCGACCCCGACTGCGCCATCTGCTACTGGGGCGAGGGCTGGGCCTGGGGCTCGTACTTGAACGGCCCGATGTCGGCGGATCAATCGCCGTTTGCCTACGCGGCCACCCAGAAGGCGATCAGCCTCAAAGACAAGGCGTCGCCGATCGAAAAGGATTTCATCGACGCGCTCAGCGTCCGCTACGTGAAAGACTTCGACGTCAAGACCCGCAAGGAACAAGACGAGGCGTACTCGCAGGCCATGAAGAAGCTGGCCGAGAAGTACCCGAACGACCTCGACGCCGTCACGCTCTACGCCGACTCGCTCTTCCTGCTCGAGCCGAGGCGCGGCACGCGCGACGTCAACGCGCCCAACATCAAGCGGCTGCACGGCGTGCTCGAATCGGTGCTGGCCAAGGACAAGAAACATCCCGGCGCCTGCCATCTCTACGTCCACGCGACCGAATCCACCGTGAAGCCCGAGCTCGCGGTGGCGTGCGCCGAATATCTCGGCAAGACCATTCCCGGCGCCAGCCACATCAACCACATGCCGTCGCATACCTGGAACGAGGTCGGCCGCTGGGGCGATTCGGTGCGCGCCAACCTCGACGCGTGGCATTCGGATCAAAAGGCCGACGCCGGCGAGGGCTTCGCGATTTATCCCGATCACAACCTGCACATGCTGCTCTACGCCGCGTCGATGGACGGCCAGGGCGCGGTGGCAACGCAAGCGGGCCGTGACTACTCGAAGCGCACCAACGACACGATGTATCAGGTGCTCACGCTGATCCGGTTTGGCCGATTCGACGAGGTCGTCGAGGTGACCAGGCGGCCCGAGCGCGAAGTGCCGGCCGCGGCGTTCGACTTTTCGCAGGGCTACGCGAAGTTGAAGCTCGGTGAACCCGAGTTTGCGAAGGCGTACCTCGCCAAGGTCAAGAAAGCGGCGGAGACGTCGAAGCAGGAATTCCGCAGCCACCCCGCGGCGCGGATTGTGGGCGTGCTCGCCGGCATCCTCGACGGCGAGATCGCAAGAACTGCCGGCGACCTCGATGGCGCGATCGCAAAATTCGAGGAAGCCGTGAAGAGAGATGACGAGATGGATTACGACGAGCCCGAGCCGCTGCCGTTCCCGGCGCGCCACTGGCTGGGCGCGACGTTGCTCGAGGCCAAGCGGCCTGCCGACGCCGAGCGCGTCTACCGCGAAGACGTCAAGGACCACCCGCACAACGGCTGGTCGCTGCTCGGGCTGCAGCAGGCGTTGAAGGCGCAGGGCAAGACGGATCCGGACGTGGACGCCGACCTGGCGAAGAGCTGGTCGCGCTCCGACACCTGGATCCGGGCATCTCGTTTTTAGGCCCGATTCTTGCTAACCGAAGCAGGAGGGAGATTCTATGTACCTCTTGCTTCGGTTACTCATCAATGCGGGCGCGCTGTGGGCCGCCACGCAGTTCGTCTCCGGAATATCGTTTACCGGCGACATCCCGCGCTTCCTGGTCGTGGCGCTCGTGTTCGGGCTGCTGAACGCGCTCGTCCGGCCCATCCTGCTGCTGCTCTCTTTCCCGCTGCTGATACTCACGTTGGGACTGTTCACGTTCGTGTTGAACGCGGTGATCCTGATGCTGCTCGGCGCCATGTCGGATGCGCTAGGGCTGGGCTTCCACGTCGCCGGTTTCGTGCCCGCGTTCGTGGGCGCGTTGATCGTCACGGTGGTCAGCTTCGTGCTGTCGATCTTCGCCAAGCCGTCGAACGATCGCCGAACCGTCATCGTTAAACACTCCTGACGGGATAGCACTGCCTGACGGGATCGCACTACTTGCCGGGATCTTGCTTAGATCGAGATCCCGTCAAGAATCACCTTCCCGTCAAGAAGTGCGATCCCGTCAAGAATTGCCATCCCGACAGGCCTCGGATCGATAGAATGTCGCGATGGCTACCCTCCGGGTCATCGCTCTCGCCATCGCTACCGTACTCACTGCCGAGGCACAGCAGTGGCCGCATTACGCCGGCGATCAGGCCGCATCCCACTACTCTCCACTGAATCAGATCACCGCCGCCAATGTTGGCAGGCTGGCGATTGCCTGGGAATGGAAGCCCGGCGAGAAGACCCTGCCCGAGTTCGGCACGCGGCCGGGCGCGTTTCAGAATACGCCCCTCATGATCGACGGCGTGCTCTACGTCAGCACGCCGTACAACCAGGTCGCCGCGCTCGATGCCGGCAGCGGCAAGGAATTGTGGCGCTACGATCCGAAGGCGTATGAAGACGGGCAGCCCCCGAACGGCCAGGGCTTCGCGCATCGCGGCGTCGTGGCGTGGCGCGACTCCTCGAGCGGCCAGCTCCGCATCTTCCTCAACGCCCGCTACAAGCTGATTCAACTCGACGCGAAGACGGGAAAGCCGGTCGACGTTTTTGGCACGGGCGGCATCGTCGATCTCAGCGAAGGGCTGGTGTGGGCGATCAACAAGAAGCATTACACCAACACGTCGCCAGCCATCCTCTACAAAGACCTCATCATCGTCGGCAACGGTGTCGGCGATCGGCTGACGTATAAGAACGATCCGCCCGGCGACGTCCGCGCATTCCACGCCCGCACGGGCAAGTTAGCGTGGAAGTTCAACACCATCCCGCAGCGTGGCGAGTTCGGCAACAACACCTGGGACGGCGGATCGTGGCAGTTCACCGGCCACACCAACGTGTGGGCGCCGATGAGCGTCGACGTCGAGCGCGGGCTGCTCTATATGCCCGTGAGCACACCAAGCAACGACTACTACGGCGGCCGCCGGCCCGGGCAGAATCTGTTCGCCGAATCAATCGTCTGCCTCGACGCCAACACCGGCATTCGCCAATGGCACTTCCAGATCGTGCATCACGGCTTGTGGGACTACGACCCGGCGTCGGCGCCCAACCTCGTCACGATCACCGTTGACGGCAAGCGCATCGACGCCGTGGTGCAGCTCACCAAGCAAGGGTGGGCGTTCGTGTTCGATCGCGTCACCGGCCGGCCGGTGTGGCCGATCGAAGAGCGCCAGGTCCCGCGTAGCGATGTGCCCGGCGAGGCATCGTGGCCGACCCAGCCGGTGCCGACCCGCCCACCCGCCTTCGAGTCGCAGGGCGTGACGCTGGACGATGCGTTTGATGCGACGCCGGCGTTGAAGGCGGCGGCGCAAGCGGAGTTGAAGAAGTACCGGTTGGGCCCGATCTACACGCCACCGTCGCTGCAAGGCACCGTGTCGCTGCCCGGCGTGTGGGGCGGCGCGAACTGGGGCGGCGGCGCGTTTGATCCAGAGACGGGACGGTTGTATGTGAAGACGACGAGAAGCCCGGCGATCTTCAAGATGGAGCCGTTCGACAAGACACGACAGGCTTCGGATCGCACGGACGAAGTGGACGCCGAATACATAATGCGCAGCCCTTCGTCATTCGTGGACGGCGTGCCGATCCTGAAGCCGCCGTATGCGCACCTGGTGGCGATCGACTTGAACCGCGGCGAGATCGCGTGGAAGGTCCCGTTCGGCGATGCGCCGGAGCTGCGCGCGGTTCCGGCATTGAAGGATGTTCCGCTGCCCGATCGCCTGGGCGCCGTCGGACCTCCCGGCGCGATCGTCACCAGGGGCGGATTGATCTTCGTCGGCGGCAACGACGTCGCGTTGTCGGCGTTCGACAAAGTCACGGGCCGCGAAGTGTGGCGGCACGTGCTGCCGCGACAGGCGACCGCTACGCCCATGACCTACCTCGCGCCCGACGGCCGCCAGATGGTGGTGATCGCCACCGGCCGTGGAGAAGACACGGCCCTCGTCGCATTCGCCATCCCGTAGAGGCGGGTCTTTTAGACCCGCCTTGCCGCGAACGCCCCTTGTTATCATGGGCTCATGAAATCGTCGATGAGAACGCGTCTTGTGACTCTCGTACTGTTCGCGATCATCTCCGCCACGGCGGTCGCGCAAGCTGATGTCTTCGCCACGCTCGGCTCGAACGAGACCGAAGCGCGCGAGCAGATCTTCAGCAGCTTCTCGAGCGGCTTCGTCACGCCGGCAGGCACCGCGGAGGTGTTCAAGGTCGCGACCGCCGAAGGCCGCGCCGCCATCGTGCGCGCGGTGATTGCGTTTGCGCGTAGCTACTCGACCAGCGCCGATTTCACCCGGCGTTACGCCACCTTCCGCGACGATCAGAAACCCGCGGCGCCCGAGGCCGGCAAGTCCGGCGACCAGCTGCGCGCCGAGCAGCGCCAGGGCCTCGAAGCCGGCATCGCCAACGCGCAGAAGATGGCGAAGGAAAGGCCGGCGATGAAAAAAGACATGGACCACCTCGCCGCCGAGTTGAAGAAGCAACTGGCCCAACTCGGTAAGGACAAGACCCTTAATAAGCAGGTCGACGAGACCCTGAAACAGGCAAACCAGGGACTGGCCGCGCAGTACCAGATCAAGGTTGTGGCGTGGGAGAAGAAATATCCCGCCGACCCAAAGGCGATCGTCGTCTTGCGCCTCAAAGAATTCCTCGCCGAATCGGCCACTGTGGATTTCGCCGCCAAGACCGCGTTGTCGAAGGAAAACAAGAAACAGGTGTTCATCAACCCGGACTACGAGCTGAAACCGATGCAGTGGAAGATGATGTATCGCGCCGGCAAACCGGCGGTTGAGGCGGCGCGGGCGGCGGCCCAGGACTGGCTCAAGGCGCTCGGCGGCTGAACGGTACGCGCCTTGCTGGGATCTGCCTTGGAGGATTTCCATGGCCACGCAGATCGCCGACCCGAAGACACCCGAAACCAAACCGCACGGCACCACGACCGACCAGGTGAAAGAAATGGAAAGCGAGGGCCAGGCCCAGACTCAGGGCCAGCCCGCGACGCCCGATCCGGATGAAGCCACGCCCAGCGGCGGCGACCAGAACATTGACACCGCCGGCACCGACGCGGATACCGAGCGGTCGGCCGCCAACGACCCAACCGGGCAACCGAAGGGCTCCAGTGTGGAAGTGCCCGGCGACACCGGCTCAGGGGACATCGTCGGCCGCACCGGCGAGCAGATGCCGCGCCAGAGCCACGACGGGCTGGAAGCCGACTCGCGCGAAGACAGCAACGGAACGCGGAACTAAAGTTCCGCGCTACACGGGCGAATCGGCAAGCAGCGCGCGCACTTCGTCGTCGCTGGTCTCGGTGAAGTCCAGGTAGCACTGGCTCACCGCTGCGAACGACGCCGGGGCGTAGAGGCACACGATGTCGTCGGCAAGGTCGGCGAGGTCGTGGCAGGTTTCAGCCGCGCCGACCGGCACCGCCACCACCACTCGCGCAGGCGTTAACAACCGCGCCGCCTGCACGGCCGCTTTCATCGTCGAACCAGTGGCGAGGCCATCATCGACGAGGACCACGACTTTCCCTTTGATGTCGAGCGGCGGTCGTGCGCCGCGATAGGCCAGTTCGCGCCGCACGAGCTCTTGCTCTTCTTCAGCGGCGACCTTTTCGATCGCGGCGAGCGAGACGCGGCAGGCACGAATGACTGGCTGGTTCAATACGCGCACGCCGCCCGATGCGATCGCGCCCATCGCCAGCTCGCGATGACCGGGCACGCCAAGCTTTCTCACGACAAAAACATCGAGCGGCGCGGCGAGCGCATGCGCAACTTCGTGACCGACGGGAACACCGCCGCGCGGCAATGCCAGTACCGCGACATCGCCACGGCGTTCGTAGCGTGACAACGATCGCGCGAGCGCAATTCCGGCCTGGCGCCGATTTTCGAAGGGTCGAAGCTCGTTCACGTCCGTTCGTGTCCCACGGCTTGGACAATTGCAAATCGAGATCCAAGCCCAGCTGCATCAGGATTTCTCGTGAGTTAGGATGGCGTATGAGCGATCGAGTTGTCGTCCACCTGCCGCCGATGCCGCAACCGAAAGACTTTGGTCTCGACGCCAAGGTCACCGACGATACGCACGCCGCCGCGCGTTACGACAAAGCGCTGAAGGTATGGGAGCGCGTCGTCAGCGACATCGCGAAGCGGGTCGGATCGAAGAAGAAAAAATAGGCGGGCCGCACCGGCTGAGCTTGGAAGCTTAGCCGTAGATCCTCCGGGGTACGGGTTATGCAACTAGAACCCACGGAGGATTCTCTTATGTTTCGCGCATTGCTCACACTCTCAGTCCTGGCGGTTCCCCTCGCCTACACCACGGTCCCTGTCGAGGCGCAGAACCGGCCGGCGCGAATGCGTTTCGAGGCCATGGATCAAAACCGCGACGGCAAGATTTCCCAGGACGAATGGCGAGGCTCGCAACAATCATTCAGTGTCCACGATTGGAATCGCGATGGCGTGCTGTCGGGCCCGGAAGTCCGAATTGGGGCCCAGCGCACCAGCAATGTGGCAGAGCCTGACCACAACCCTGGCCGTTTCGAACGTAACCTGGACTGGACGACGGCGAACTTCACCGCGCTTGACCACAACCGCGACGGCAAACTGATGGCCAACGAGTGGCACTTCGACGTGGAAACGTTCCGCCGTGTCGACGACAACCGCGACAACGCCATTAATCGAGCGGAGTTCATCGGCGCCGACGATGACGACGATCGGGGCGACAATTTCGACGATCTGGACTACAACAATAACGGTCTGGTCGAGCGCGGCGAATGGCATGGCAGCAACGCCTCGTTCACGGCGCTGGATAAAAACCGCGACGGCCGCTTGAGCCGCTTCGAGGTGGTCGGCAGCCAGGAGACGACTGGCGATACCTACGACCAGTTTGCGTCGTTGGATTACGACCGCAACGGCTCGATCGCGCGCAACGAATGGCACTGGTCGCAGGGCAGCTTCTCGTCGCGCGACCTCGATCGCAACGGCGTGATCTCGCGCCGCGAGTTCGAGGCCACCGGCGGCGACACATCGACGACGGCGTCGGGCGCAGGGTCGCAGACGGTGCGGGTGAACTCGCAAGCGCGCTGGACTGATGCCAACCTCGATGTCCGTGCCGGCGACGTGCTGACGTTCAACGCCAGCGGCACCATCACGATGAGCGACAACCCGGCTGACACCTCGGTCCCGGCCGGCGCGACGACGGGACGCAGGGCGCCGGACGCGCCGATCCTCAACCAGCTGGCGGGCGGACTGATTGCCCGCATCGACGGCTACGGCCCGATCTGGATCGGCAACCGGACTACGGTGACCGCTCCGGTCAGTGGCCGTCTCTATCTGGGCGTGAACGACGACCACCTGCCGGATAACACGGGCGAGTACGTCGTCACCGTCGGCGTGCAGGGACGCACGCTCCGATAAACAGAACCTGCCGGGAGGTGCGTGTTGCTCCGTCGGGAGTCACGCACTTCACCGTCGGGAGAATTATTCACGGTCGGGAATTAATTTCCCCGTTTCCACAGAGGTCTTGTGAACTCGAAAAACGACTCAACGCCGAACGCAAGTGTCGACAACGGCCACCAGAAATCGGTTTCAGGCAAGAAGCAGCACGGGCCGGACGAAAAGCTTGGGAAAGACGCCGGCGGGAATGACGGCAGCATGGGTCAGAATCGCCGGGCCGAGAACAGTAAATCAGTCGGCTCCCACAAGCCCGGTGGCGACGGGCCGGGGACGAAAACATTCAAGCACGAACACGATAGGGCTAACGGTGGCAGCTAAACGAACGTCAACGCACGGCGCCCGTTAGGCGGAGTTTTCCCGCAAGCTGTTCTCTCGAATCAGGCTGGCTTCGTACCGCGCTCGTGTGTCCTGCTCCCAGGCCACTGGATCCATCCCTCAACAACCATGGGGAGAACTCATGTAGCCCTGCCAGAACTGGCCGACTACGGTCGTGACTTGCTGGAAGGTGGCGCGGAGTCTCAGAAGGGCGGTCATCTCTACAAGACTACACCAATGGCCTGTCCTGCCCTTCGACTCAGGATTCTGGTGGGCGTGACCAATCTAACGAAGTCGGATGTGGCTTGCCAACCGTAGCTCGAACTGTTCGGGGAGGTCCCCCTTCGCGACTCGAACATCAGTGCGTCGCTTCGGGGGACAACCTTCGCGGGAATGAGAGCGAAGGTTGGTGCGCCCAGCATGATTCGAACATGCGACCTCCCGGTTCGTAGCCGGACGCTCTATCCAGCTGAGCTATGGGCGCGACAACTTATGATCCTAACACACGGGCTGGAACGGGTAAATCTTTTGAGCGGTTGATCTTGTGATGGCTTGATCGCTCGGTTGCTCCGGCGATCTGATGATCTGACATCTTACGATCTGAGCCCGCCCTAGCGCGGGGCGTCGACAGGTCAGCCCAGCAAGATCGTCAGATCGGTCAACCGATCACTAGATAAACAGATCAATAGACCGATCAACCCATCAAGAGATCAAGAGCTCAAAAGATCCTCAAAAGAATCTGCCGCGCTACTGAGATGCGGTGCCGCGCAGGAGCCCATGTCCGATTGGGAACAAGCCTGGCAGGGTGATCGGCAACTTTCCGGTAATCGGTATCTCGCCCGCGATGGCACGAACGGCCGCGCGTTCGGCGGCGTCTGAAAAATCATACGTCAGCAGCATCGCCGGCGTCTCGGGCACGCCCATCGCCGTGTAGGGGTTGCCGAAGAACACCGTCACGAACGGCTGCGACCGGCGCTCGCTGACGCGCGCGATGTCCTGCAGCAGCTGCGCGACTTGCGGATCGAGATCGAGCCGGCCGCTGCCGGATGACGCGCGCACGAACACGCCGGCGACGACCGCGTCGTACTTCGCGGCAAGCGCCCGGATCATGTCGAGCTCCGCGGGCGTGGTGCGATCGGACACCTCGAACGATTCGGTCGCCGGCCATCGCGACCGCAGCTCGGGAATCATGGTGCGGCTCGGCGCCGCAATCCGCCAGCCCGAGGGGTAGTCGAGTACCGACAGGTACAACACGCTGCCGCTGCGCGGAGTCGGCAGCGGCACGCTGTTGCGCGCGTCCTTGATCAGCGTGACGGCGCGATCGCTCACCGACCGCGCCACGGCGTCGTGCTTGCGGCCGCCGAGCGAGAGCGACACCGATTCGAGATTGACCGTGCGAACGCGGTGCAAACCAAGCCGCGCCTTGGCCTCGAGGATGCGGCGCACCGACCGCTCGACCTGCGCGCGCGGGATCTGCCCCGCCGTCACCGCCGCGACGATGGCCTGGGCCGCCGCGGCGGAATCCGGCGAATCGAGAATCACGTCGACGCCGGCCGTTGCCGCCCGCACCGCTGCGTCGCCCGCCGAGGCCATCCTCACGATCGCCGCCATCTTCATCGAGTCGGTATAGATCAGTCCGTTGAAGCCCATTTCGCCGCGCAGCAGGCCGCCGATCACTTTCTGGCTGAAGGTCGCCGGGCCCCTGTCCGGATCGATCGCCGGCAGCTCGATGTGCGCCACCATCACGCCCGCCGCTCCGCCCGCGATGCCCGCCTTGAAGGGCGGCAGCTCCACTGCGTCGAAGCGCGCGCGCGGATGCGGGATGAGCGGCAAGCCGAGATGCGAATCGACGTCGGTGTCGCCGTGCCCCGGAAAGTGCTTGAGCGTGGCGAGCATGCCGGCCTCCTGCACGCCCTTGACCCAGCCGGCCACCATCGCGCCGGCACGCACTGGATCTTCACCAAACGAGCGGATGTTGATCACCGGGTTGCGCGGGTTGTTGTTGACGTCGGCCACCGGACCGAAGTCGACATGCACGCCCATGCCGCGGCTTTCGACGCCGGTGATCTTGCCGGCCTCGTAGGCGAGCTGCGGATCGCCAGTCGCGCCAAACGCCATCGCCCGTGGAAACTTGGTGGCGCCGGCGATGCGCATGCCCGCGCCCCACTCGAAATCAGAAGACGCCAGCAGCGGCAACGCCGAGACCGACTGCAGCCGATTGAGCAGTGACGCCAGCTCCATCGGCTGGCCGAGAATGATCGGCGAATAGGTCGGGTTGAGCATCACCTGCGGCACCGGTTCGGAGCCGCCAAAGGCGATCACGCCGCCGATGTGCGACTCGCGAATCAGCTTCACGAGCGCGTCGTACTTGTCGGAATCGCTACTGAGGTAAGTGGAGTCGAGCGGGGCGAAGATCATCTGCCCCACCCGCTGCTCGAGGGTCAGCTTCTTGAGCGTCGCATCGACCCATTGCTGCGCGGCCCGATCGAGCGGCGCCTGCGCGACAGCGTTCAGACTAAGCAGCGTGAAGAGGGCGACAGCGGCCATCGCTCGTGGCATGCGCCATCCTAACAAACACACAGGGTCAGCGGAACCCCTGAACCTGACTGAGCCTCATATAATCTGAGGGTGAGCAGTGCCGAACACAAGGCGCAGAGCCCGGCCCGGGTCAGGGTGTTCGTGCTGACCGTCAGCGATACGCGGACGGCCGAGACAGACGCGTCCGGAAAGGCGATCGCCGAGATGCTCACGGCAGCCGGCCATCAAGTGACGGGCGCGGCGATCGAGAAAGACGAGCCCGCGCGTGTCGCCGAGCTGGTGCGGCAACAGGCCGCGATTGCCGATGTCGATGTCATCATCACCACCGGCGGCACCGGCCTCAGCAGCCGCGACAGCACCTTCGAAGCGATCGACGCGCTGCTCGACAAGAAGCTCCCGGGGTTCGGCGAGTTGTTCCGCATGCTTAGTTACTACGAGCTCGGGCCCGCGGCGATGATGAGCCGCGCCAGTGCCGGCACCATTGGCAAGGTCGTGGTGTTGTCGCTGCCCGGATCCGAGAACGCGGTCAGGCTCGCGATGACCAAGCTGGTCATTCCGGAGCTCGGCCATTTGGTGCAGCAGACTCGGAAATAAGGCAGAAGGCAAAAGGCAGAAGGCAAAAACGCAGATGGCGAAGACCGGGATGCGGCCGATCAAGGACACGATTCCGCTCGAGGAAGCGCGCGCGCTGATCGAGCAGGCCTCGGTCCCGATCGAGCGCCGCGAGCGCGTGCGCCTGCTCGACGCCAACGGCCGCGTCAGCGCGGCCAACGTCGAGTCGAGCCGCGACGTGCCGCCGTTTTCGCGCGCCGGCATGGATGGCTACGCCGTGATCGCCGACGACACCTTCGGCGCCAGCCGCTACGATCCCAAGACCCTGCGCGTGATCGAAAAGGTCTACACCGGGCAGGTCCCCACCGTGCGCGTCGAGGCCGGCACCGCCGTCGAGATCGCGACCGGCGCGCCGATGCCCGCCGGGGCCGACGCGGTGGTGATGGTCGAAGAAACCGAGAAGGCCGGCGACCAGGTCCGCATCCTCACGCCGGTCTACCCGCGCCAGAACGTCGGCCGGCAGGGCGCCGACATCGTGATCGGCCAAGTGGTGATCAAGCGCGGCGACGTCCTCAACCCCAGCCGCATCGGCGCCCTCGCGGCGCTGGGCGTCGGCGAGGTCGAGGTCTTCGAAAAACCGACGGTGGCGATCCTGTCGACCGGCAACGAGATTGTCGATCCCGGCACCGAGCTACAGCCCGGGCAGATCTATGACATCAACAAGTTCACGCTGAGCACGATCATCCAGGAGCATGGCGCGATTCCGAGACCCTTTGCGACCGCGCAAGACACCATCGACGCGCTGGAGCGCGCCATCGATGCCTGCGTGTTGTGCGACGTGCTGGTGTTCTCGGGCGGCAGCTCGGTCGGCGAGCGCGATCTGATCCTGGACGTGATCGGCCGCAAGGGCGAGATCGTGTTCCACGGCATCGCGGTGAAGCCGGGCAAGCCGACAGTGTTCGGCACCATCCAGGGCAAGCCCATGTTCGGCATGCCGGGTTACCCGACGTCGTGCCTGTCGAACGCCTACATGCTGCTGGTGCCCGCGCTGCGCCGCATCGCCCGCCTCGGCCCCAAGCCCCTGGCCACCATCTCGCTGCCACTCGGCCAGCGCATCGTCTCCACTACCGGACGCCACCAGTTCTACACAGTGCGCATCGTCGACGGCCAGGCGATGCCGGCGTTCAAGGCGTCCGGAGATATCACGTCGATGTCGAACGCCGATGGCTACATCGAGATTCCCGCACAGACGGATATCGTCGAGAAGGGACAGACGGTGGAGGTAAAGCTGTTTTGATGTCGATCTCAGATAAGACTGTTCTGGCGTCGATCTCAGATCTCAGATCTCAGATTGCAGATTAATTTCAGATCGTTAGATCTGAGATTTGCAATTGATCTGCAATCTGAATTCTGAGATCTGAGATCGACAGGCGCGACTAAATAGGCCTCCTGTCGCGCAGCCGCAACCAGCCAGTGGCGATCCGATAAATAGCCCACACGCCCAGCGCGAACAGGCCGATCGCCCAGATCGCGAATCCGATCAGCACGATCAGGAACACCGCGCCCAGGATGAAGACGACGCAGGACCAGATGAGGGCGAACCAAAAGGTGCGGATCTGCCAGGTGAAGTGCGACTCGAGCCACGTGCCGCGCGCGTCGTTCCGTTTTACGTAGTTGATGATCACCGCGATAATCGACGGCCACCCGAACACGAAGGCGCCGATCACCGTGGAGGCACCGAAGGCCCCGATCGCCAGGCCGAGCGCGTGCAACGCGTAGGTCACGTGCGTGGTCGTCACGAGCGACGGATCTGGCTCGCGAGTAGCCGTCTGGGTCACTTCCACTGATCTACCTCCCGCCTGCCCTGAGCGAGATTGACGAGCCGAAGGCTCGGCAATCGAGTCGAAGGGTCAGAATCGAATAACGTTCTCGACGTAGCCGGTCGTGAGCGTCGTAGCGGCGAACATCCGCTCCACGACCGCCCCGCCCCGGATGGTAGCGGCGTAGGCGTTCAGCGACCAGTACTTCTTGATCGGCACCTCGATGGTGCCTTCGAGCACCGTGCCGAGCGCCGTGGCGCCGCCGGCGGCACGGCCGGAAAAACCGAAGAAGCGGCCGGTGCTCGACGTGGCGCCGCTACCTTGATACCAGCGGTCGGCGCCGCTGGCAAGCGACACCCGATGTAGATCCAGACGAGTCTTGACCCTGCCGGGTTCGGCCAGCACCTGCACGAAGACGTCGCGGAGGTTCATCTGCGCGTACGCCGACGACAGCGCGTACTTCCGCGACGAGGGCAGCATCTGGAAAAACGTGCCGTGGCGATCGTCGTTGGGATCGCCGTCGCCGGACGCGTAGAGATACCCCGCGCGCAGCCACGGCCGCATCGGCGCCCTCGTCCAACGGTGTCCCAGCTCGCCCGCCGCGCTGGCGGCGCGATGCGTCTGGCCGTACCAGTCGCCGAGCTCGCCGGCGGCCCACACGACGGTGTCGAGCTCGCCGGCGCCGGTTGTCACCACCCGCGCGTGCGAGCCGCCGATGGCGGCGATGGTGACGTCAACGGGACGATCCAGCGAGAAGGTGTTGTCGACGACGGCAGCGGATGCCCGTCGATCGCGGTAGAGATGTGCGAACGCCTGCCACTCGCGCGGAGCGGAGGACTTCTTGGTCAGCACCATGCCGGCGACTTGCACCTTCGGCATCGACAGGTTCGCCGACTCTTCGTAGCCGCCCTGGGTCGCGAGAAACGCCGATGACGTGAAGCGCCAGGCCGGCCGATCGACGTCGACGCGCACGCCGTCGAAACGGCGTTGATAGAGCGACCACTCGAAGTCGCCGATCAAGCGCGAGTGCAACCGCTCGCGCTTCACCGTCTCGAGCGAGGGAAACGTGGCAACGTGCTCGCCGCCCGACGCGTAGTGCATGCGTCCGATCGCGGCCGAGAGGCGGTCATCACGAGTCTTCAACCGAAGAGTCAGCTCGCTCAGATAGAGCTGGTAGCTGTAGCGAACACCCGCCGCCGCAAAGTAGAACGCGCCGGCGCCCAGCCCGCCCGGTCCGATGGCATTGGATGGCAGGTTCTCGAGCCGCACGTAGTTGAACGCGCCGCTCAGATCGAAGCGCGGCCCTTCAACGCGGACGCCTAGCTCGGCGCGATCGGCGACGAAAGTGTAGGTGGGCTCGCCGATCGGCTCCGCCGTCAGCGCGAGGGGATCGATCCGGGGCCGGAAGTACGACCACGACTCAATGCGCGTGGCGTTCGAGAGCGTGGCGGTAACTTTTGGCGCGTCTTGCGCGCGCGCGACCGACACAAAGGAAACCACGAAGAGCACGAAGAACACGAAGAATTCTATTGGCCGTCCCAAGAGAGTCTTCGTGACCTTCGTGTCCTTTCGTGGTTGCTTTTTGGTGACTAGCCCTTCAACAGGCGATTCACTTCCGCCCAGTTGGCGACGTTCCACCACGCGCCGAGGTAGTCGGGGCGGCGGTTCTGGTACTTCAGGTAGTAGGCGTGTTCCCAGACGTCGATGCCGAGGATGGCCTTCTTCCCTTCCATCAACGGGTTGTCCTGGTTGGGCGTGCTCATCACCTCGAGCTTGCCGCCGTTGTCGACGACCCAGGCCCAGCCGCTGCCGAAGCGGGTCGTGCCGGCCTGGTTGACCGCGGTCTTGAACTTCTCGAAGTCGCCGAAGGCGCTGTTGATCGCATCGGCCACCGCGCCGGTCGGCGCGCCGCCGGCGCCGGGCGCCATCAGCTTCCAGAACATCGAGTGATTCCAGTGGCCGCCGCCGTTGTTGCGCACCGCGCCCTTGATGTCGTCGGGCAGGCTGTTGACGCCCTTCAGCAGGTCGTCGAGGCTCTTGCTGTGCAGCTCGGGGTGCTTGTCGAGCGCCGCATTCAGGTTGGTGACATACGCCTGATGATGCTTGCCGTGATGGATCTGCATCGTCTGGCTGTCGATATGCGGTTCGAGCGCCGCGGCGTCATAGGGCAGCGCGGGGAGTGAATGAGCCATGAAAACCTCTTTTGTAGGGCCCCCCTTTATGGGGGGCCTAGGTGATCGATAACATTCGATCTAACGCGATCTTAGCCCACTTCTTCTCCTCTTCCGGCACGACGATTTCGTTGACGACCTCGCCATCGACGAGCGAGTCGAGCACCCACAGCAAATGATTCGGCGACACGCGGAACATCGTCGAGCACAGGCAGCCGAACTGGTCGAGCGAGACGACGGTCTTGTCTGGCGCCACCTCTTCCGCGAGGCGGTGGACGAGGTGGACCTCGGTCGCGACCGCCCACTTGCTGCCGGGCGCGCTGTCGCGGACGGTCTTCAGGATGTATTCGGTCGAGCCGCTGTCGTCGGCCGCCCGCAGCACGTCGAACGGCACCTCCGGATGCACGATCACCTTGATGCCGGGGTGCTCGCGGCGCACCTGTTCGATCTGCTTCGCGGTAAAACGGACGTGGACCGAACAGTGGCCTTTCCACAGGATCAGTTTTGCGTGCTCGAGCTCGTCCTTCGTCAAGCCGCCGAACGGCTCGAACGGATCCCACACCACCATCTGATCGAGCGGCACGCCCATCTTCCACGCGGTGTTGCGGCCCAGGTGCTGATCGGGCAGGAACAGGATCTTCTCTTTACGCTCCCAGCCCCACTCGAGCGACGCCGCCGCATTGGACGAGGTGCAGATGGTGCCGCCCTGCTCGCCGACAAACGACTTAATCGACGCCGCGGAGTTGATGTACGTCACCGGCACGACGCGCCCTTCGACTCGCGACCCGGGCTTGCCGGCAAGCTCGAGCCGCTCGCTCAGGGCAGGCGACAGCATCTGCTGCAGCTCCGCCCAGCAGGTCTCCAATTGATCGGGCGCGGCCATGTCGGCCATCGAGCAGCCGGCCGCCAGGTCGGGCAGGATGATGCGCTGGTGCGGCCTCGCGAGCACGTCGGCGCTCTCGGCCATGAAGTGCACGCCGCAGAAGACGATGTAGTCGGCTTGCGGGTGCTGGCTGACCGCCTGCGCGAGCTTGAACGAATCGCCGGTGTAGTCGGCGAAGCGAATCACCTCGTCGCGCTGGTAGTGATGGCCGAGAATCACGAGGCGGTCGCCGAGCGCGGCGCGGGCCGCGGCAATGCGCAGCGCCATCTCCTCGTCGGGCAGGTCGAGATAGGCCTCGGGAAGGGGCTGGCGTTCGCGGATCGACGCCTTCTCGACTTCGTTGAGGACCGGCAGAAAAGTGCCCGTCGCCATAGTGTTCTCTCCACCCCACCACGCAAAGTCCGCGTGGCGGGGACCCCGGTCTGACCCCGTCGCCGCCCCAGCCTGCCCGCCGAAGCCCTCGGCGAAGGCGGGTGAGCTTGTGAAATTTTTCTCAATCTCCGGCTGCGAAAAGACCAAACTTCAACCGTCGGCTATTGCCTAGTGAAGTTCGGTCTGACTACCAGTGTAACAGAAACGGAGAGGACTTGAGGACTTGAGGACTTGGGGGCTTGGCAGTTCAAGCCCTCGAGCCCTTAAGCCCTCAAGCCCACTGCCGAAGGTACCCTGACGACGTTGTACAACGTATCCCGCTCGATCGGCTCGCGGCCGGCGTCGCGGATCAGCCGCTCGATGTCGCCGGTCGACAGCGCCGTCGGCGTCGACGATCCGGCCATGTGGTAAATCGTCTCTTCCTGCACCGTGCCGTCGAGGTCGTCGGCGCCGAACCACAACGCGGTCTGCGCCACTTCCACCCCGCACGAGATCCAGTAGGCCTTGATGTGATCGACGTTGTCGAGCACCAGCCGCGCCACCGCATGCACGCGCAGCGTCTCGCTCGCCGACGGCGGCGGCAGCTTTCGCATCTGGTTGTTGTCAGGATGGAACGCCAGCGGGATGAACGCCTGCAGCCCGCCGGTGTCGTCCTGCAGCGCGCGCGTCTGCAGCAGATGATCGACGCGCTCTTCAAGCGTCTCAATGTGCCCGTACAGCATCGTCACGTTGGTGCGCATGCCGAGCGCGTGCGCGATGCGGTGGATCGACAAGTAGCGCGGGCCGTCGCATTTGTCGTGACAGATTTTCTGGCGCACGCGCGCCGCGAAGATTTCGGCGCCGCCGCCTGGCAACGAGTCGAGGCCGGCCGCCTTCAGCTCGACCAACACGTCACGATCGGTCTTGCCGTAATGATCGGCGAAGAAGGCGATCTCGACGGCGGTGAAGCACTTGAGGTGAATGCCCGGGCGGATCGCCTTGAGCCCGCTCAACAGATCCGTGTAGTAACTGAACGGCAGCTCCGGGTGCAGGCCGTTGACGATATGGATTTCGGTCAGCGGTTCATCGCCGCGCTGGCGGAGCTTGCCGAACACCTGCTCGAGCGTCATGGTGTGCGCGCCCGGGTCGCCGGGCTTGAGCCGCGCGAACGAGCAGAACAGGCACGACGCTTCGCAGACGTTGGTCGCCTCGAGCCGCAGGTTGTGGTTGAAGTAGGTGCGGTCGCCATGACGACGCTCGCGCTCGCGATTGGCGATCCAGCCGAGCGCCAGCAGGTCCGGCGTCTCGAACAGCCGCACCCCCTCGTCCAACGACAGCCGCTCGCGCGATTCGACCTTGTCGGCGATGTCGACGAGCCCCGCGGTCTTCAAGCGTGCGCGCATTGTTGTTCTTAACTCTTAACTCTTCACTCTGCACTAACCGCCGAGCCCCCAGACCTGCGCTCTTACGGTCCGCGTGCGAGGCCCGTCTAGCTCGCCCATTATGACGCGCTGCCATTGACCGAGCACTAGCTCACCGCCGCTGATCTGCATCGTGATCGAGTGACCGAGCAGCATCGCGCGCAGGTGAGAATCCGCGTTCTGGCGATCGCAGTCCGAGTGATCCGGATCGTTGTGCATGTAGTACTTGTCGCGCGCCACCGTGTCTTCGAGAAATTTCTTGATGTCGGTCTCGAGCGCCTTCTGCGACTCGTTGATGAACAGCGTGCAGGTGGTGTGCATCGACCAGAGGGACATCATCCCCTCCTTGACGCCCGACTTGCGGACGTGCGCCATGACGCGATCGGTCAGATCGATCAGCTCGACGCGCTCGCGCGTCTCGATCGCGAACGTCTCGCCCCGGATGACCAGGCCGCCCGCGGCCGACACCACCTTCTCGACCGGGGCCTCGCGGGCGGTCACGATCGAACGCTTGCTCATCGGTTCACCCAACTCCTCATTGTAACAATGCTACAATCCAAAGCTCAACCGACGCGTACCCGGGCAGGCAGGGAAGCTGGGTTCAAAGCCCACACGGTCCCGCCACTGTGAGCGGCCACACGCCGCGAGTCAGGAAACTGCCAGTCCAAGGGGCATGTCACAACAGGCGCGCGAGACGCCTGGGAGACGACCATGACTGCAGCACTCCGTCCGTTTACGCGGACGTTCGTAAGCGTTTTCTCTCTCCTGCTCTTCATCAGCTCCATCGTTCACGCGCAAGCTGGCTCTCAGCTGAGCGGCCGCGTGCTCGATCCCGACGGCAAGCGCGTTGCTGACACCGAGGTAGTGATCAGCGGATCGACGGCCGCGCCGCAACGGGTGCGGACCAACGCCGACGGCACGTTCGCGGTGCCGGGGCTGCCGGCGGGGCGGTACGACCTTCGCGCGAGCGCGCCGGGGTTTGCCGCCGACCCCGTCAGCGTTACGGTCGCGAACGGATCGCCGGCGAGCGTCGACATCACTCTGCGCGTCAGCGCCGTCAACGAAACGCTGATCGTGTCGGCGGCGCAGATCGATCAGCCGCTGTCGCGAACGCCCGATAGCGTGACGGTGATCTCCGGCCGCGAGCTCGAAGCCCGCCAGCAGTTCACACTCGGCGCTGCGCTGCGCTCGGTGCCCGGCATCACCGTGCAGCAGAGCGGCGGGCCCGGCACGCTCACCTCGGTGTTCAGCCGCGGCGGCGAATCCGATTACACGCTGGTGCTCGTCGATGGCGTGCGCGCCAATGCCTTTGGCGGCGGCATCGACCTCTCGCAGGTCCCGCTCGAAGATGTCGAGCGGATTGAAGTGGTGCGAGGGCCGCAGAGCGCGCTCTACGGCTCCGACGCGATCGGCGGCGTGGTGCAGGTGATCACGCGCAGCGGCGGCCGGCCGTCGGCGCAGGCACAGCTCGAAGGCGGCAGCTGCGACATGCGCCGCGCCTCGGGCGCCACCAGCGGTGAGGTCAACGGCGTCCGCTGGCAGCTCGGCGCCAATTATTTCGAAGACGGCGGCTTCACCGGCCTCGCCGCCAACGGCAAGACCGTGAGCAACGACGATGCGCAAGAGAGGCAGGCGTCGGGTTCGCTGGGATGGCGCCATGCTGCGAGCGGCGCGGACGTGCAGGGCTCGTTGCTCTACGTCGACACCGATCGCGGATCGCCGGGCCCGTACGGTTCCGATCCGGCAAAGCGATATAGCGGCCCCGACGCGGTATCGCGCGGCACGACCAAGCGCACCGGCGGCGGCGTGCGATGGGTGCAGCCGTGGTTCGGCGCCGGCAGCCGCGTCCGCCAGCGAGTGGAGTTCGACGCCGCCGACTACGACCTCACATTCAAGAGCGCGTTCGGCACATCCGAGGGCAACACGCATCGCGCGCACGCGCGCGTCCAGACTGACGTCTCGGCGAGCGCGGCCTTGGGATTTTCGGGCGGCTTCGAGTGGCTGGGCGAGCGCGGCGGCAGCACCTTCATCACCGCCGGCACGGCCGGCGAGATCCCCGTCGAGCGTGGCGTGCTCGGTGTGTTCGGCGAGGGCCGCTGGCACGCCGGCGATCGCGCCACCGTCACCGCCGGCGTTCGCAGCGAGCGCATCACGCGCGACGCGTTGCCAGGAGATCCCCTGGCATTCACACCGCGGCCCGACTTTCCGGAGGAAACACTGACGTCCGTGAATCCCAAAGTCGCAGTCTCGTTCGTTCTGCGGAGCGGCACGCGCCTGCGCGGATCGTTCGGCACCGGCATTCGTCCTCCCGATGCCTTCGAGATCGCGTTCACCGACAACTCGGGCCTCAAGCCGGAGCGCAGCACCAGCGGCGAGTTTGGCGTCACGCAGGCGCTCGCCGGCGGGGCGGTGCAGCTCGATGCCACGGCCTTTCTCAATCGCTACACCGATCTGATCATTGCGGTCGGCCGCACCTTCTCGGGCGTCAGCCGCTACCGCACCGACAATATTTCCAACGCGCGAGCCCGCGGCATCGAAGCGTCAGCGGCCGCCCGCGTGGCAGCCGGCCTCGACATCCGCGCGGCTTACACGTTTCTTGACAGCGAGATTCTCGCGGTCAGCGGCGCCGTGACGGCGCAGGCGCCCTACGCGGTCGGCGACGCCCTGCTCCGTCGTCCGCGCCATCAGGGGTCGATCGATGCGGCGTGGACGCGCGGCAAGGGTGGCGCGTTCGTGCAGGTCGTGATGCGCGGCCAGGCGCTCGATGCCGAGCCGACCTTCGGCCCGAGCGGCGGCCTCTATCAGAATCCCGGCCACACGGTCGCGAACTTCGGCGGCTCGTGGCAGCCGGTGCGATCGATCGAAGTGTTCGCGCGCGTGCTGAACCTGTTCGATCGCGGTTACGAAGAAGTGCTGGGCTATCCGGCCCCGGGGCGGACGGCCTACGCGGGTGCCCGCTTTGCTCTGGGCCGATAACGTCTCGTTCCGCTATGCGGCCGGCGCGCCGCTGGTCGTCGAGGGCGTCACCGTCCGCTTGTCGGACGGGGCGCTCGTCGGCATCCTCGGCCCGAACGGCTCCGGCAAGACCACGCTGCTGCGGCTCTTGAGCGGCACGCGCCGGCCCTCGTCTGGCCGCGTGCTGCTTGGGGATCGGGCGCTCGATCAACTCTCGAGACGCGAAGCGGCGCGGCAGATCGCCGTCGTGCCGCAGGAAACCGAGCTCGCCTTCGAGTATCGCGCGATCGAAATCGTGTTGATGGGCCGCCATCCTCACCTCAGCATGTTCGCCGTTGAAGGTCCGGACGACATTCGCATTGCCGAGGATGCGCTTGCCGCCACCGGCACCAGCCATCTTGCCGAGCGGCCGTTCCACGAGCTGAGCGGCGGTGAAAAACAACGCGTGGTGATTGCCGCCGCCCTTGCGCAGTCGGCGCAACTGCTGCTGCTCGACGAGCCGACCGCATCGCTCGACCTGGGCTATCAACTCGAGATCTCGTCGCTGCTGTTGCGCCTCAACCAGGATCACGGCGTCACGATGGCGATCTCGACGCACGACTTGAATCTCGCCGCGTCGATTTGCCGCGAGCTCGTGTTGATGCGCGACGGCCACGTCCTCGCCGCCGGGCCCACGGCGGAGGTGTTGACGCCAGAGCACGTCAAGGCGCTCTACGACGTCGAAGCGGATGTCCAGGTGCATAGCGAAACCGGCCACATGACCGTCGTGCCGGTCCGGCGGATCTCACGGTGAACATCCGCCGCCGCCTCATCACGGTCGTCGCCGCCTTTGCGGTGTTTGCGATCGCGGTGATGCTGTGGGCGCCGACGGTCGGCAGCACGTCGATCTCGCTGGCGAGAGCCTTCGATCGCACCATCCCGTGGGACTCGAACGTCGACGCGCAGATCTTCTTTGTGGCGAGGCTGCCGCGCGTGCTGGCGGGCGCACTCGTCGGCGCCACGCTGGCCGCCGCGGGCGTGGTGCTGCAGGCGCTGCTGCGCAACCCCCTCGCAACACCGTTCACGTTGGGCGTTTCTGCCGGCGCATCTCTCGGCGCGATGCTCGCCGTGACGATGAAGCTCGAACTGAGCCTGCTAGGGATTACTGCGATCCCGCTGGCCAGTTTTGCAGGTTCACTCGTCGCGACCGGGATCGTCTATGCTCTCGCCTCGTCCCAACGGCGCGGCCTGTCGACGAACGTGTTGTTGCTCGCGGGCGTCACGCTCAATGCGTTCTTCTCGGCATTGATCCTGTTCGTGCAATACCTGGCGGACTTCGCGGAAGCGCTGCGCGCCATCCGATGGATGATGGGCGGACTCGACGTGGCCGATTACTTCCCGATCATCGCAGCCTTACCGTTGATCTTCGTCGCGTTCGCCGCATTCGCGATGATGCCGCGCACGCTCAACCTGTTAAGCGTCGGTGCTGAATCCGCAGCCGCAAAAGGCGTGGACATCGTGCCGGCGCAACGTCTCGCATTTCTCAGCGCGTCGTTGGCAACCGGCGCTGCGGTATCGCTCGGCGGCCCGATCGGTTTCATCGGCATCATCGTGCCGCACCTCGTGAGGCTGATGGTGGGGTCCGATCACCGCATCGTGCTACCAGCATCCGCGCTCTTCGGTGCGGCGTTCCTGGTACTGTGCGACCTCGTCGCGCGGATGGTGATGTCGCCACTGGAAATTCCCGTCGGCGTCGTCACGGCCCTGATCGGTGGGCCGTTCTTCCTTTGGTTACTGGTAAGGAAATCATGATCAAAATGCTCAACACGAAGAACACGAAGATCACGAAGACCTTTGTTCTAAGTCTTTTCTTCGTGTCCTTCGTGGCCTTCGTGTTAAAGGACGTGGCCGCTCAAGAAACACCGCGGCGCATTATTTCCCTCGTCCCGAACGTGACCGAGATCCTCTTCGCCATCGGCGCCGGTCCACAGGTCATCGCCGTCAGCACCTACGATGTCGAGCCGCCGGAAGTGCGCTCGCTGCCGACCGTTGGTGCGCTCGTCGATCCCGATACCGAACGCATCATTGCGCTCAGGCCTGACCTGGTCATCACCTACGGCAGCCAGGCCGATCTCCACACGCAACTCAAGGCAGTGTCGATTCCATTCTTCGACTATCGCCACGGCGGCCTCGATCACATCATGGTCACGATGCGCGCGCTCGGGCAGCGCACCGGACACGTGGAACAGGCAGACAGAGTTGCGCGCGCGCTCGAGACCGCGATTGATGCCGTCAGGAATCGCGTCGCGGGCAAGCCGCGTCCTAAAACGCTATTAGTGTTCGGCCGTGAGCCCGGGTCATTGCGGAACATCTACGCGAGCGCCGGCAAAGGTTTTCTCCACGACATGCTGACCGTCGCCGGCGGCGAGGATGTGCTGAAGGACATCGACAAGGAGTCGGCCCAGATCAGCACCGAGACGATCCTGGCGCGGCGGCCCGACGTGATCATCGAATTGAACGCGGCCAACCGGCTGAACGACGCCGATCTCGAGGCGGTGCTCAGTCCGTGGTCGGCTCTGTCCTCGGTGCCGGCGGTCAGGAACAAGCGCGTGATCATCCTCACCGGCAGCGGCCTCACGGTACCAGGCCCGCGCGTCATCGACGGCATCGAGCGAATGGCCAGGGCTTTACATCCGTAGCCGTCGATTTCAGATCTCAGATGTCAGATTGCAGATCAATTGCAGATTGAAGAATGAATGATTTTCTGTCAGCAATCGCAAATCATACTTCTGCAATTGATCTGCAATCTGAGATCTGACTTCTGCAATCGACCGCCTGACAAGCCATGAAGATACTTATTAGTTGGTCGACGGGCAAGGATTCGGCATGGATGCTCCACGTGTTGAATCAACAGCACCCGACTGAAGTCGCGGGCCTCCTGACAACGACCAACGAAGCGTTCGACCGCGTCGCGATGCACGCCGTCCGCCGCGAGCTGCTACAAGCGCAGGCCGAGGCGGCGGGCCTTCCGCTTCACGTCGTCCCGTTGTCATGGCCGTGTTCGAACGAGGAATACGAGAAGCGGATGCGTGCAGCCGTCTCGGGCTTTGTCGCCGACGGTTTCACGCACGTTGCGTTCGGCGACCTCTTCCTCGAAGACGTGCGGCGCTATCGCGAAGAGCGCCTCGCCGGCTCCGGCCTCGAGCCGCTCTTCCCCATCTGGAAAACGAAGTCGACGGCGGCACTCGCGCAGGACATGATCGCGGGCGGGCTGCAAGCGCGGCTGACCTGTGTCGATCCGCGCAAGCTCGATCGCACGTTTGCCGGCCGCGCATTCGATCAGTCGCTGCTCGACGACCTGCCGGCAAGCGTCGATCCGTGCGGCGAGAACGGCGAGTTCCACTCGTTTGCGCATGCGGGGCCGATGTTCAACCATCCAATCGCAATCCGACTTGGAGAGGTCGTCGATCGAGACGGGTTCGCGTTTGCGGATCTAGAAAACGTATCTTCGTGAGCTTCGTGGTGCCTTCGTGCCTTCGTGGTTGCATTTAGGACATGTATCCCAAACGGATCGTCTGCCTGACCGAAGAAACCACCGAGACGCTCTACCTCCTCGGTGAAGGCGATCGTGTCGTCGGCATCTCCGGCTACACAGTCCGGCCGCCGGAGGCCCGGCAGAAGCCGAAGGTATCGTCGTTCCTGCACGCGCGCTGCGAGAAGATCGAAGCGCTGAAGCCCGACCTGATTCTTGCCTTCTCCGATCTGCAAGCCGACATCACGACCGACCTCGTCAAGCGCGGCTACCCCGTCTTCACGTTCAACCAGCGCAGCGTTGCCGAGATCCTGCAGATGATCCGCGTGCTCGGCGGCATCGTCGGCGTGCCCGACAAGGCCGACGTCCTCGCGACGACCCTCGAGCGCGGCCTCGACGACATTCGAGAGAAGGCGGCGAAGCTGCCGTGGCGGCCGAAGGTGTTTTTCGAAGAATGGTACGACCCGCTGATCAGCGGCATCCGCTGGACCGAGGAGCTGGTCGAGATCGCCGGCGGTGATCCGATCTTCCCGGAGCTGAAAGATGCCGGCCTCGCGAAAGACCGCATCGTCACCGGCGATCGGGTGATCGAGCGCGCGCCCGACGTGATCATCGGATCGTGGTGCGGCAAGCCGGTGCGGAAGGAACGCATCACCGCCCGTCCCGGGTGGCAGGATGTGCCAGCCGTGAAACAGGGCCGCATCTATGAAGTGAAGTCCACCTACATCCTGCAACCAGGGCCGGCCGCGCTGACCGAGGGTGTGCGACAGCTCCATGCCATCGTCGAACAGGTCACGGCGCATACAATACGGGGATGAACCGAATTGTGTATGTGCTCGCGCTGACCGTCCTTGCAGGCGCCTGCCGGTCCACGCCCCCCGCTCCCCCGCCGCCGTCGGCCGACGCATGGGCGGTCGTGGCAGGCCGCGAGATCAAGAAGGCCGACGTCGAAAAAGCCTACCGCCGCACGCCGCAGGCGTCCGAGCCGCTGTCAGACGATGAAACCCTGACCGCCAAACTCGCACTGCTCAACGAGCTCATCATCCAGGACATCCTGCTCGCCAGGGCGCGCGAGCTGAAGATCGAGCTGCCGGACACCGAAGTCGATGCCGCGTTCGCCGACGCCAAGAAGAACATGACGGAACAGGCGTTCCAGCAGGAATTGACGAAGCGAAACCTGACAGCGGGCGACATGCGCGAAGAGATCCGCCGCGACCTGCTCTCGCAGAAGGTGGTCGATCGCGAGGTGACCTCCCAGGTCATCGTCACCGACAAGGACATTACCGACTTCTTCAATGCGAACAAGGCGCAGTTCAATCGCGCCGAAGAGTCGTATCACATCGCGCAAATCGTCATCACGCCGGTTCGCGAACCGCAGCCCGCCAACCGCAGCGGCGATGATGCGGCCACGCCGCAAGAGGCGGCCGCGAAGGCGCAGATGTTGATGGAGCGCCTGAAGTCGGGCGTCGCCTTCGGCGACCTCGCCGCGGATTTTTCCGAAGACGCGCGCACGGCGCCACGTGGTGGTGACCTCGGCTGGGTGCCGGTGTCGGCGCTCCAACAGACGCCCCCGGCGCTGCGCGACGCGGTGCTGAAGACCACGCCCGGCTCCGTCCGCATCGTGAGCAATGGCGGCGCGCACACCCTCGTGCTCGTGGTAGCGCACGACACGGCCGGCCAGAAAGATCCCAGCATGCCCGCCGTCAAAGAAGGCATCAGCTCGACGATCAAAGGCCGTCGCGATCAGCTGCTCCGGGCGGCCTACCTCGCCTCGCTCCGCAACGACACGGTGGTCGTCAACTACCTCGCGAAGCGTGTCGTCGAGTCGAAGGGCAAGATGCCGGCGGCGGCCAGCGCACCCGCAAAATAGGACAGGGCGATGCGACGGAGCGCAGCTTTACTGGCGTCGGCAGCCGTTATCCTCTGCGGCTCAATCGTTCGATCGGCCCACCCCACGCCCGGCGCCCAAGCCCCTGCACCGCAGGTGGTGGATCGAGCGGCGCAGGCATTCGCCGTGCATTGCGCGGGATGCCATGGCGATGCCTTACAAGGCGCCCGGGCTGCAAGCTTGCTCGACGATCAGTGGACCTACGGCGGCGACGACGAGTCACTCGCGCGTACCATCCGCGACGGACGAGCCGAGGCCGGCATGCCGGCATTCACCAGCATTCTGGATGAACCTCGAATCAGGGAGATGATCTTCATGATTCGGAGCCTGGCTTCGAGGGCGAAGGGCCGTCCTGCCACGCGGGCAACGAAGTCGGTGGACGGAGTGATCACGACCGACCGCCACACCTTCCGCATCGACACGCTGACCGATGCGCTCGAGACGCCGTGGGGCATGGCCGTCCTTCCCGATGGCCGAGTCCTGGTCACGGAGCGGCCAGGTCGCCTGAGAATCATCGAGAAAGGCCGCCTGCTCGCCGAACCCGTCGGGGGCATCCCGAAGGTGTGGACACAACAGGACGGCGGTCTGTTCGATGTCGAGGCCCATCCGAGGTTTTCTGAGAACGGATGGATTTACCTTTCGTATGCCGAGCCACGCGATGGCAACCGCTCGATGACCGTGGTTATGCGCGGGCGTTTGGCGAACAACCAGCTGGTCGACCAGGTGACGATCGCCCGCTGGCCCGACGAATGGTACGGCGCCAGCAACATTCACTACGGCTCGCGGTTTATCTTCGATCGCGACGGCTATCTGTATTTCAGTATCGGCGATCGCGGGCGCGCGGAGCGTGCCCAGGATTTGTCGGCGCCCGTCGGCAAGATTCACCGCGTGACCGACGATGGCAGGCCCGCGCCCGGAAATCCGTTCGCGAATCGAACCGGCGCGTTGCCCACGATCTGGAGCTACGGCAATCGCAACCCTCAGGGGTTCGCGTGGCATCCGGTGACGGGAGAACTGTGGGAGACCGAACACGGCCCTCGCGGCGGCGATGAAGTGAACGTCATCCGGGGCGGCGGCAACTACGGTTGGCCGGTCGTGAGCTTCGGAATCCTGGATAGCTGGGTCTCGCCGTCGGTAGACCGGACCGCGACGGCTGCGACGTTCAAGGAAGGGATGGCACCACCCATCACGCACTACAGTCCGTCTCCCGGCATTTCGCCGATGCTCTTCTACACCGGCAACGGCTTCCCCGGGTGGAAGAACGACTTGCTCGTGGGCATGATGAGGGACGAAGAGCTGAAGCGCCTGTCGATCGAGGGCCACAAGGTTGTGAAGGAAGAGGTGCTCTTCCGCGGGCTCGGACGGGTCAGGGACATCGCGCAGGCCTCCGACGGCTCCTTATATGTTGCGCTCGCGACGCCTGGCGCGTCGGTGTCCGACACGACGGCTGGACGCATCGTGCGCCTGACTCCGGTCACGCCTGTCGCGCAGCCGCCGGCGCACCATCAAGGCGTGACGTTCACTCGCGACATCGCGCCCATCATTTTCACGTCGTGTGTGTCCTGCCATCGTCGCGGCGGGCCCGCGCCGTTCAGCCTCGCCACCTACGAGGATGTCCGGCGGCGAGCGACACAGATCGCGGCGGTCACGCGCAGCCGATTCATGCCGCCGTGGAAGGTCGAGCCGGGCGTCGGCCACTTCGTGGGCCAGCATCCTCTAACCGAACAGCAGATTGCGCTCATCGGCGCGTGGGTTCGCGGTGGAACGCCGCGGGGCCAGGCGCAGCACCTTCCGGCTATGCCGGCGTGGCCCGACGGCTGGCTGCTCGGCCGGCCCGACCTGATCGTCAAGCCCGCCGAGTCCTTCGCGCTGCAGGCGCAACCGGCCGACGCGTTCCGCATTTTCGCGATCCATGTACCCATCGCCAGGCGCACCTACGTCCGCGGCATCGAATTTCATCCCGGCAACGCGCGCGTCGTCCACCACGCCAACATCCGGATCGATCGGACCTCGGCCACGCGTCAACTCGACGAGGCCGACCCGTTACCGGGCTACGACGGCCTGATGCCTCGCTCCGCGGAGTACCCCTCCGGCCACTTCCTGGGTTGGACTCCCGGACAGGTCGCGCCGCTTGTTTCGCCGGATCTGGCGTGGACACTCGAGCCGGGCAGTGATCTCGTTGTCCAGCTGCATCTCCAGCCCAGCGGCGCCGTCGAGCAAGTGCAACCGGAGATCGGCTTCTTCTTCAGCGACCAGCCGCCAACGCGCACTCCGACGATCCTGCGTCTGGGATCGCAGGGGATCGACATCCCGCCAGGCGAATCCCGTTTCGTGATTCGCGACGCTTTTGTGTTGCCCGTCGACGTCCAGTTGCTGGCCACGCAGCCTCACGCCCACTATCGTGCTCGCGAGATTCGCGGCGTCGCCGACCTGCCCGATGGCACCTCGCGGTTGGTCATGCACATCAAGGATTGGGATTTCCGCTGGCAGCATGTCTATCGCGAGGTAACGCCCATCCGGCTGCCCAGAGGCACGCGCCTCTCGATGGAGTACACCTACGACAACTCCGCGGCAAACGTGCGCAACCCGCAACTGCCGCCGGCCCGTGTGTTCTGGGGACAGCGGTCCAAGGACGAGATGGGCGACCTCTGGTTCCAGCTGCTCGCCGATAACGAGCGCGACCGCCGGGTGATGGACGCGCAGATCACCGGGAAGATGTCCGCCGAGGACATCGTCGGCTACGAAACGATGCTCAGGGCCGATCCGCGTGACGTGGGGCTGCATGACGATGTCGCGCTGCTCTACCTGGGAATGGGCCAGGCGGCGGATGCGGTTCGCCACTTTGAGGCGTCCGCGGCCTTGAGACCAGAATCGGCGCCCGCACGGTTCAACCTGGGCACCGCGCTCGCGCACGCGGGCCGGCTGGACGAAGCCGTGACAGCGTTTCGCGCCGCGCTTGCCACGCGTCCAGAGTACGGCCTCGCTCACACCAATCTCGGGCGCGTCCTGCTCACGCAGGGTAAGACCGCCGACGCGCTGAACCACCTGCAGGAAGCGGTGCGCCTCGATGCCACGAACGCGCAGGCGATCTTCGGGCTATCGGAAGCGTTTGCGGCGGCGGGATCGTACAGCATGGCTGTCGCCATGGCGGATCGCGCGCTCACGCTGAAGGTGTCGGAGGAGCTGGCGCAGCAGATCAGGGCGAAGCGGGAGGAATATTTACGGCGGCGTCCGCCCGGCGCGGTTTGAAAATGACGTGGCGCATGTTGACTTGCCGGGGCAAAAGGCGTACAGCCGAGCGATGACCGGGCTGCTGAATGTCGCCCGGGTTGTCAATTGACTTGGAGGCCAGCGATGCTGCGTCGGATCACGGTCGTCTTCGTCGGTTTGTTGCTGTTGATTTTGGCGGCCAGTACGGCCGATGCGCAGAGCGCCCTTGCGGGCGTGGTGAGAGACGCCTCCGGGGGTGTGCTACCCGGTGTCACCGTAGAAGCCGCCAGTCCCGCCTTGATCGAACAAGTGCGGTCGGTCATCACCGATGATGCCGGGCAATATCGCATCGTCGATCTGCGGCCCGGCGTCTACAAGCTCACGTTCACGTTGCCGGGGTTTGGCACGGTGACGCGCGAGAAGATCGAGCTCATCTCGAACTTTACGGCGACGATCAACGGCGAGCTGCGCGTCGGCGCGGTCTAGGAAACCGTCACGGTGTCCGGCGCCACACCGGTCGTGGACATGCAAAGCGCGACGAACCAGCAGGTGATGACCAAGGAACTGTTGGAATCGGTGCCGACCGGACGCAGCATCTGGGCGGTCGGCTCGACGCTGAACGGCGTGACGCTGAGCGCACCCGACGTCGGCGGCACCGCCGGCATGCAGCAGACCTACATGGCCACGCATGGCTCCGACCGGCGCGACAACGCCATCCAGGTCGACGGCATGAGCGTCAACGGCATCGAAGGCGACGGCGCCATCCAGAACTATTTCAATCAAGGCATGTTCGAGGAGATGAGTTACCAGACCAGCGCGTTGGCGGCCGAAGTGCCGTCGGCGGGGGTCCGCCTGAACATGATTCCCAAGGACGGCAGCAACACCTTGAAGGGAACGCTGTTCTACTCGCAGACGCCGGGCTCGTTTCAGAGCGACAACCTCACGCCGGCGCTCTCGGCGCTGGGCCTCAAGGCCCCCAATCGCGGCCGACGGTCGACGACAACATCATCAAGAGCGGCGTGGTGCGCCTGACGTATCAGGCGTCGAGCCGGCACAAGTTCGCCGCCTACCTGGACAGGATCGTCAAGTTCCGCGGCCATGAATGCGCAGCGGGGTTCCCGACCGCCGAGGCCTGCGGCATCCGCAGCCCCAAACGGTATTTCACGGCGCAGGCGAAGTACACCGGCACGATCACGAGCAGCCTGCTGGTGGAGGCGGGCTGGTCGGAAAACGATGAGACCTACTCCACGGGTGAGAACCAGCCGGAAACCACGCTCACCGATATCGGCCGCCTGGACCGGACGACCACCGATCGCTGGGGTGCGGTGATCGGCCCGTACTACTTCCGCGAGCCCGACCGTCACACGTTTTCCGGCGCCATGTCCTACGTCACGGGCGCGCACGCGCTGAAGGTCGGATTCCAGCTGGGCAAGGGCTCCAACCATCATCAGCGGACGATGAACGGCGGCATCGACCTCTATCAGGAATACCTCAACAAGGTGCCGGCGTCGGTGATGATCCACAACACGCCGCAGGAGACCCGGGAGGTCATCAAGTACGACCTCGGGATCTACGCGCAGGATTCGTTGCGGTTCAACCGCCTCACGGTGAACCCGGGCCTGCGCATCGAACTGTTCAACACCTACGTCCCCGCGCAATCGTCTCCGGCCGGCCAGTTCGTCCCGGCGCGGAGCTTTGACAAGATCGAGGACCTCCCGAGCTGGAACGACATCGCGCCGAGGCTTGGCGTTGTCTACGACGTGTTCGGCGACGGGAAGACGGCGCTCAAGGCCCATGTGGGCAAGTACATGCGCGCCTTCTCGACCGTGGGATTCGCGGCCTTGTACAACCCGAACGTGATCCAAACCGATCGCCGCACGTGGTCGGACCTGAATGGCGATGACATTGCCCACGGGAGCTGGCAGGGCTTGCCCGGCGTGCCCACGGGCACAAACAGGCAGGACGCGGAGTATTCCGCGGCCTCGAACCGCGTACCCGACGCGTCGCTCAACGTCGACTACAACGTGACACGGACACAGATTCCTGCCCTCACGGTCACCAGCATCACGGTGCCGCTAATCACGCCGGGGAAGGAATTCCTCGAGCGCCGGAACCAGATCGACGTCCGCCTGTCGAAGAAAGTCAGGGTCGGGAAGGTGGATCTGTCGGGGCAGTTCGATATCTTCAACCTGCTCAACGCCAGCACCATCCTCAGCCAGACCGAACAATTCGGGTCGGCCCTGGGCCGCCCGACGGCGATTCTGCAGGGCCGGTTGTTCGCGCTGGGCATGCAACTGGGCTTCTAGGTCTAGGACGCCGGCCCATTCCGCCACCGCCGTAGTTGGGAGCACATTCACTCCCACTACGGCATCCCTCGCATGGCCACTCGGCGGACCGTGCGGCGTGCAAGAGAACCGCCTTCATGCTCAGCGGCTGCGCTCGAGGACGAGCTTGAGGGCCGCCTGTTTGATCTGTGGCCTGATATTCCAGCTCTTGGCCATCGTTTGGAGATGCCTGATATTGAGTCCGGCAAGCAGCCTGAGGGCCGTTGGGGTGGGCGTCTTGGGGTTTTGCACGAGATTGAGCCGCACCTGCTCGCTCTGCACCCACTGGGCCGATGTGGCGATCAGGTCTGCGACCGGCCCGCTCAGGGTAGCGAGCTTGGTGACCTCGAGGATTTCATCCAGCGTAATCCTCGGGTTCTTGCAGACGTAGAACAACACCTGTGGGTCCACATCCCGCATCAGCAATACGCGCGTCGCGCGGTCGGCCTTCCCGGCGAGAATCAGTTTCTGCGGCCGCGGCATCGCTCGCAACTCATCGAGTCGCGATTGCCGCTTGACGGCCTCGGGTTCGATCTCATGGCGCTCAACGCAGTCGGGGCAGGCCGGCGAGTCAGGGTCCGCGGTGTGACACGCACAGCTACAGGACTCGTCGGTCACGGTCGCGCTCCCTCCCCGATTGCACGCCTTCCTCAGAGTGTTCTGTTAGCGCCATTCGACTCGCCCCTACGGCATCCCGCGCATGGTGGCGCGTCCACCGGCGGCATGCTGGAGGTGCCCATTGTTGTTGCGCTCCGACTGCGTCATGGTCCCGAGTGCAGGACCTCCCTGCGCGAAGATGCTGTGACGCAGCGCCATCTGAATCCAGTCGTCCACTGCCACGACGCGTGAGGTGCGATCGGTAAACTGCGCGGTCGCCCCGTCCAGCGCCGCGCGCACGTTCCCAACTTTGGGATGCACGAGGACGTCCGTCAGCACCGCGTGCAGCATGTTCAGGTTGTCGAGAATCGCCGCCGCACGCAGGTGGATCGTGACGAGACCAGGGGCGATGCAGGGGGCCAGCGGCAATTCAGTGGGAAAGGCATCCGGTGGCTTGCCGGCGGACAACTTCCGGCCGAAGCGATCAGCGACGACCGTCAGGCCCTGGCGGCGCTCGTCGGGATCCGTCGCCAGTTCCAGCGGCTCCAGGGCCGCCAGTTGAAACCAATGCGTGGCCCAGAGGAAGCCACTCAGATTTGGATACGGCTGCTTCCTGCGAGGGCCGGCCTCGTCGGTCACGAAGGATGTGTACGGGTGGTCGTAGAGGATGGTCATGTCCTTCGGCACGTCCGGAAGCGAGACCTCGGGACGGCTTAAGTACCGTTCGACCGCCTCATCAAGCGCACGCGCACGATCCGATGGGGCCACACCGGCGAAGATCGAAAGTACCTCCCGATGAAACGCCTGCGTTCGTCGGATGACTTCTGCGGCCCGTGTTCCGAGCAGGGCGTAGCCCGCGTCCGCTTCGGGATCCGCGCTCGCGACTGGAGCGCCAGCTTTGACACGCCGTGTCAGCAGCCCGTAGAGGTCGGACTCCTTCACCTTTCCTCTGTCGCGCAGGAGGGCGCCGTACAAGACGCCGTGGGCGCGCTCCACTGCGATCACGCGCGCGTACAGATCCGGCCACTCGCTCTTGAACGAAGCGATCCGGCGTGCGGCGTCGTCCACCTGCCGCGCCTGACTCGGGGTCGGCAATCCGACAGCGAGTGCGAGGAAGACGAGAACGGCCCTGGTTATGGAGTCACCGTGACCTTCTGGTAGCCGTTGGTCCAGCAACACTGGTTCCCGGCCGAGGCATCCGAATAGCCGAACGTGTCGGCCTTGACCCGGATCACATACTCGCCCGATTGCTGGAAGGTCGCCGTAGTTGTCGATTGTCCCGTCAACGTCGGGAACGGCGTCTTCCGCGGATCGAAGACGACGGGACCCGGGCCGGAGTGCTTGTACCACGACACGTTCATGCCTGGCCTCTCCTTGCCGAACTTGATCGGCTCCTTGTCGTGCACGGCATCGTCTGTGAGCCAAATCGTCAGTGGCAGAGGCGATCCAACTTTGGCTTGCAGTGGGGCGGCCTGGATCCCAGTAGGACCGCGACCGGCCGTGCCGCTCGGCTGGAAGCGGAGGAGCGGCGGCGTCGCGCCCATTGCCGCCGGCCAACTGAGTTGGTACGCGATCGACTTCGACCTCGCCGGCACGGAGTGCGACTGACCCGCGTAGCGCAGCGTCCAGACGACGTCGCCCTTGTAGCCGGCCGGCACTGTGACGGTGAAGACCCCCCTGTCTCGGTCTCTATCGCGACCGCGGTTCCCGCCGGCACCGGGCGCTCTGACCGCGTTGGCACTCGCGGTTGCGGCGTCTGTCGCACCACCGCCACGAGCGCCACCACCGCCACCGCCGCCGTCAGGCGGCTCAGGCGCGAGGATAGGGAAGGAAGTCGGTTGCCGCCCGTCATGTTCCTTGGGCACGATGAAGTTGTCCGAGCCGAGAGGGATCTCCACCAGCTTGTTATTCAGATTGGAGTAGCCGAACGAAAACGTGACGCTGCCGTCAGGGTTCGCGTACCAGCCATCGAAGAAGGGCACCACCCGGAGTCCCTCGTCCGGCAGTGGAATGAGTGGGCGCGGCAGCTGCGCTTCCATGCTGGAAGAGCTGATGAGCAGTGCCATCGCGAAACCGAAGACGATCGTTCGTCCGAACACAGGCGCCTCCACACAGTGGATGTTCACGAAACGAAAAGAGCCTCTCGAGTTTCGAGAGGCTCTTCTTCCTTAGACTGATCTCCGGTTGCCGCCTCTACTGCTGCGGGTTGTCGGTAACCTTCTTCGCCTTCAAGCGGCTTTCCCGATCGGCGAGGATCTGCTTGTAGCCCGCATCGTCCAGGTGCGTCACGGTGATCCACGCGTGCGACATCTCGTCCGACGTACGGCTGCCGCCGCCGACCCACTGATCCGGATCGGGGTTGCCCTTGTTCTTCGCGGTGTTGTCGTAGTAACCCGTGAGCACCAGCACCGCTCCCGTCGGCAGCAGCGGCGCGGAGTCGTCTTCGTAGACGTGGGTGGTATGCCAGGCGTTGGTCCAGTTCGAAACCGAGCTCACCATCTCCAGCTTGCCGGTGTCCGGGTACAAGATCTCGGCCGTCATGCCCACGAGGCGCGCGTGGCCGTGTGGTTGGAAGCTGTCGATACGAACCGGGGTCTTGAACGTATGGAACCCCTGGGTCATGGCCGTGCCGTGCGGCGCAATCTCGAGCTCGCCGCCCTTCATCAACAGCGAGTAATTCTTGAGATCCTGCTTGTACTTCGCCTTGTGATCTTTGGGGTAGAGCCAGAAGGCGAGCTCGACGACGTCGTCTTTGACTTCCTCGCCGTACGGCCAGTAGTGGACGTCCCACCTGATCATCGAATTGGCGGGAAGCGTGCGGCACCCATCCGGCGGCACGATCTCTCCCACCTTGCCGGACGCGTACTCTGAGACGCGCTCGAGCACGACGTACTGCCCGCTCTTCTCGTCCGGCACCATCAGGTCGCTGTTGGCGTGGTGCGCCGCGGGGCGGCCCTTCACCGACGGCTTGACGGCCATGGCCTTGATGCAGCGGTCTTCCAGCGAACCGATCGGTACGATCGGCCGCCACCAGCGGTCCTGCCCCTGGGCCGGAAGGGTGTAAGGCTTGGTCGGCACGATGATATCGGGCGGGCCGAACTCGTCCGCATACGTCCACTTGGCGCCATCCGGAAACGACACGGGCGCCGGAAGATCGGCGACGTTGCCAAGCGGCGCTCCGCTGTCGACCCAGCGCACAATCGTCTGGATGTCAGCCTCGCTCAAGCGCAGGTCGTCCTTCAGGTGCTGGATTCCGATCTTGTCGTAACGGTAAGGCGGCATCTCGCGAGCGACCACCTTCTGTTTGATCGATCGCGCCCAGGGGCGCACTTCCTCGTAAGTCCTGAGCGACATCGGCCCGATCGAGCCGGCTCGATGACACTCCTGGCAGTTCTTCTGAAGGATGGGCGCGACGTGCCTGGCGAAGGTGACCGCCGGCGCGGCGTCGCGGCTCGCCTGTTGGGCGATGGCCGTCGGGGCCGACGCGTAGACGAGAACGGCGACTACGCCAAGCGCCAGGGCAGTGCCCTGGAGGCCTGGACGGATACGACTGCGGCGCGTCTTGGACATAATCAGACTCCCTCGCAGATTGAAGGGTACCGCGACACCTCCCAATCCGGTAGCAAAAAACGCCGGGGCGGCGCACCTGTGCTCCGTCAGACACCCCGGGCGGGAACCCCAGTGGCATCAACCAGTTACGAGGTTGATCCTGCCGTCTACCATTCAGGCGTGCACGACCTGGCCCATCTTTTCCGGGTCGTGGCGGTACTTGAACACGAGCGGGAACACGATGCCGAGGACCAGCGCGTAAGCGGCAAACGTCAACCAGATGCTCTGCCAGTCCTTGACGCCGTTCACGGTGAAGTAGTCGACGACCCACCCGCTCACCGTGGCGCCGAGGAACGCGCCGAGGCCGTTGGTCATGATCATGAACAGGCCCTGCGCGCTCGCGCGGATGCCGGCGTCGGCTTCACGATCGACGAACAGCGAGCCGGAGATGTTGAAGAAGTCGAACGCCATGCCGTAGATGATCATCGACAGCACCAGCATCCAGAGCCCCGAGCCCGGATCGCCAACCGCGAAGAGCCCGAAGCGGAACACCCAGGCGACGATGCTGATCAACATCACCTTCTTGATGCCGAAGCGCTGCAGGAAAAACGGAATGCTCAGGATGAAGAGCGTCTCCGACATCTGCGAGATCGACAGCAGCAGGTTCGGGTGCTCCACGCCGAAGGTGCCCGGATACGCGGCCTTGAAATCGTCGAGGTAGGCGCCGCCGAAGGCATTGGTGATCTGCAGCGCCGCGCCCAGCAGCATCGCGAAGATGAAGAAGACCAGCATCTGCCGGCGCTTGAACAGCACAAAGGCATCGAGCCCGAGGGCCGACACCATGCTGCGGCTGCCTTGCGCCTTGACCGGAGGGCACGGCGGCATCGTGAAGGCGTAGACGCCAAGGAACAGTGCCGCCGCCGCGCTGACATAGAGCTGCAGCGCGTCCTTGGTCCAGCCCGCAAGGTCGACCATCCACATCGCGGCGATGAAGCCGATGGTGCCCCAGACGCGAATCGGCGGGAAGGTCCGGATGATATTGAACCCTTTCTGCTCCAGCACGTTGTACGACACGGTGTTGGCCAGCGCGATGGTGGGCATGTAGACCATCGCATTCAGCAGCATGATCCCGTACAGCGTGTCGAAGTCCGTGACAGTGGAGGCCCAGAGCAGGAGTCCCGCACCAAACAGGTGGCAGATCCCCAAGACCCGCTCCGCATTGAGCCAGCGGTCGGCGACGATGCCCATCAGCCCGGGCATGAACAGCGACCCGATCCCCATCGTCGCGTAGATGCTGCCGACCTGGCCGCCGCTGAAGCCGAGCGTGACGATCATGTAGCCGCCGAACGAGATGAGCCACGAGCCCCAGACGAAGAACTGCATGAAGTTCATCACGATGAGGCGCAGCTTTATGCTCATGTCGCTCCAGTTCGGATCGCGGAACTCTCCAGGTCGAATCGCGGAACTAAAGTTCCGCGCTACGGCATCGTCAGGCAAACACCGGGAGCCCGCCGGCCGCCGGCGGAAACAGGCCTTCTTGCCGGCCCCACTCTAACATTCGGAGCACGGCGTTCTCGTCGAGGGCCAGGGTGTAATTGTTGACGTAGAGCTGAATGTGGCGCGCCGACACGTCAGGATCCATTTCCCGGGCGTGCGTTCCGGATGACTCGATCCAACGTGGCGCGCGAGCAGGGACGGCTCGCGACCGCGAAGACCGAGGCCGACGCGGCGCTGACGGGCGCGCGCGAAACGCAGAACCGATCGGCCCTCGCACGAGGGCAGAACGCGCTTGGTACGCGGCTACTTCTTCGGTACCGCCGCCATCAGGATCTCCATCGCCTTGCCGAGCGACTTCCTGACCCCGGCCTGGCCCTTGTAGTTTCCCGAGGCGCACGATCACCAGGTCGTGGGACGGCACCATCCACACCGACTGCCCCCCGGCCCCATTCATCGCGTACGCCTCTTTGGGGATGGGCCAGGCGCCGTCGCCATTGATCCAGAAGAACGCGCCGTAGACCAGCCGCTGGTCGGCCACCCACGCGGGCGCGAGCGTGCTGACGAATGTCGCGTAGCCCTCGGGCAGGATGCGTTCGCCGCCGGGCGTCACGCCGTCCTGCAAGTAGAGATTGCCCAGGCGCGCCCAGTCGCGGCCCGACATGTACTCGTAGCCCTGGGTCAGGAAGTTGCCGAACGGGTCGGTCTCCATCACCATCGTGCGCACGCCGGGGGCCTCAGTCCAGCACCGGTGCGGAAGTCAGAGTGGCATGGAAAGGGAGATTGTACTCGGCGCCAGAAGAGCGACGAGGGAGCGCTCGGGTTCTCGCTATTCGGGCCTCGCACCAGTGGTCAATCTATCCACCAGCCAGTCGCGAAACGGTGCGAGCTCCCCGACGATCGATTCGGGCCATCCTGACGCGTGCGCTAGAAGCGCGGGCTGCCAGTCCCGCAACACCCACGCGAGCGTCAACGGCGAGAAGCCACCGTCCTTCCGTGGCGCGTCCGCCAGCGCACGGTCCAGGTCAACACCCCTCTCTACCAGCACTTTCACGTCCCAGAGATCGCGTGGCTCAGCACGTCCCAGTAGCGCTGTGAGCTTGTTCACCAGGATCTCGTGAGGCGTATCGGCGCGAATCGTGACGCCGCCAATAGACACCGACCGTGGCTCCTCGAGGGCGGGCGCCGGTTCAGCCACGAGATCCACCACGCACACCCCGTCTGAGCTCTCGACACGTAATTCCGCGAACATGGGCGATCTTCGCAGCACGTCCACCCGCAGCCCGGACGTCTGCAATGCCGCCGCGGCTTCTCGAGCGGAATCGCCCAAGTCCCGCCGATCGCGCCAGAAGAGATCCAGGTCGCGAGTGTCGCGATGTTGGGTATCGAGGGCGGCCAAGGCGCCTCCACCGGTGAGCGTCCAAGGCGGTTTGAGATCGGCAAGCGCGCCCAGGATGCGCTCCTGAAGCGCGGTCAGCCTACTGCCAGCCACGACCGGACGCTTCCCACTGTTCGAAGATCCAGGTCCAGAACGGGCGCGTGTGACCGAGATACGGAAGCAGCTTCGGCCAGAGCCGTCGAATGGTGCGCGCCTGCACGAAGACGAACACATCGTCCGGCTTGGCCTGCCGCATGAGCTTGCCAACCATATACGCCTGCACGGTTTCGTCGGCGCTGTCGAGCGCAGTTCGAAACTGGGCGAGCGTGAGGTCGCAATCCCACAGGAAGTAGGGCCGGCCTTGCCCGTCGATCATCGTGTCGAGAGGGGTCACCGCGAGCATCCGTCTCAGGGTAGCAGAGCCGGGGCAGGCATGTCGCTTGGGCTATCGTGCAATGGCTCCGCCAATCCAGCGGGAACGGCGCTCCGACAAACGGGAATGCCATCTGCGCGGAACTGCCCTGGGACCATCGCTGGTGGAGGAGCGAAGGGACGACGGACCCAGCGGTGTGCATTGAGGGGCGCGATCCTGACACAGGGCGTTCACCCAATCGTACGTGGGCGGAGCTGATGCAGCGGAGCTTCGGCTTTGACGTGCTGGCGTGTCCCAAATGCTCGGGTCGATTGACGTTGGTGGCGTTGATTCGGGACCCTGTCGTTGTCCTTCGAATCCTGCGTCCACGACGTGCCGACACTGCGGTCCGCACGTGAACCGCCGCTGCCGTTTGTTCACGACGATCGCGTGTCGGACGACGACTACTAAAGGTGTGTGCTTCCCGTCAGAGGGCGAGCCGGAGGTGTGTCGGGAGACCGCGCGATGCGCGTAACGGGCCTCGTCGGCTCTGACGCGATGCCGTCGCCAAACTCCAAATGTTGTCGGCCAGGATGCGCTGGAATCAAGCGGCGCGCCGGGCGCATCACCGGCAAGTCCGCCGGCCGGCGCAGGTGACGCAAGATGCGCTGGATCATCGTGGCCTCCCGAATCAGCGCCACGAACTTCAACCGACACGGGCAGCGCGGACACGCCAGCACGTCGAATCCGAAGCTGCGCTGCATCAGGTCGGCCGACGTGCGATTGAGTGGCCGCGCGCGCCGGGGGGCGTGGTCGTCCGTCGACGTCGTCGGCCCGGGCGCTCCCTGCGCCGCGGCCACCGTTGGCACGATGCTGTTCCGCCACGCCGCGCGCGGCGCGAGCACACCGTAATACAGAACGAGGTTCACCCGAGGGCGCGGCGTCAGCGCAGCCAAACGCTCCAGCAATTCCACCGGATCGAACACCCAATGCGTTGTTCCGTCCGTCCAGCGGCGGCGCAACTCCAGCACCGCCCTGCCATCGGGCGTGAGGTGCAGCCGGTCCTGCCCCATCGGCGGACGCAGCGCGTACCGGCACAACCGCTCGAGCCGGTCACGACTGCCAGCAGGCACCACGATGCCCGCATGCAGATCAAACCCATGCTGGCGCGCGTGCCAGCGGCCGAGCGGTGGCGGGTCGCGGACCAGTTGGTGCAGCGCTCCCTGCTCGGGCCGACGAGGCTGATAGGTTGACGATGCGCTCGCCACCCCGTCAAGAGGCGCAAGCCTTGTACCCGACGACTCAACGCTGTAGAGTCAACGGGTTACGGAACAGTCCTGCCTTCTCGATCACAGAAACGACGTACCGATCGTGGTCAGGTAGCGCAGAATCTACGATGCTCCGGCCTGGCGCTTGAAGCGCTCGTGGCCGTTCAGGCGAAGACCGGCAGCGCATCGGCGGACGGGAAGACGCCCTCGCGCTGGCCCCACTCAAGGATCCGCCGCACGGCGCCCTCGTCCAGCGCGAGCGTGTACTCGTTCACGTACAGCCGGATGTGCCGCGCCGCGACCTCAGGATCCATTTCCTGCGCGTGCGCCGCGACGTACTCCCGGCTGGCGTCGGGATGCGCGAAGGCATATTCGACGCTGGCGCGAAGTGCCTGATCCACGACGGGCGCCAGCCGTGGCGCCAGGTCCCTGCGAATGGCGATGGCCGCCAGGGGCAGCGGACAGTGCATCCGCTCCTCCCAGACGCTGCCCAGGTCGGTCAGCAGCGTTAGTCCCTTCGCCTGATAGGTAAACCGGCCCTCGTGGATTAGCACTCCGCAGTCGGCATCGCCTCGCAGCACGGCGTCTTCGATCTGATCGAACCGCATCGCCACGGTGTCGAACCGGCCAAGCAGCCGTAACAACAGCGCGGCGGTCGTCCGCTCGCCCGGAATCGCGATGCGGCCGCCAATCGCGCGTGGCGACCGCGCGACGATGATCGGGCCGACACCGAAACCCGCGGCGCCGCCGGCACGCAGCAGCACGAAACGATCGCGCAGGTGGCCATAGGCCGCCATCGACACCTTGGTGACTTCCGCCGCGTCGGTGGCGGCGCGGATGTTGAGGGCCTCGATGTCATCGAGGTGCGGCGTGACAGGCAAGCCGGGAACGAGGCCGTGCACGAGCGCGTGAAAGGCGAACGTGTCGTTCGGGCAGGGTGAAAACGCGAAGTTTACCGCCGGGCGATCCACGCGAGCACGGCCTCCTGCGCGAGGGCGGCAGCCTCTTTGATCCGCCACGTGCTGGTATCGCGATCGGTCACGAGGTTGCTGATCCCGCGCACTTCGCCAACCGGCACGCCGTGCAAGTGCGCGACATGCGCCACCGCCGCGCCCTCCATGTTCTCGACCGCGCCACCGGTGCGGGACTCGATCGCGCGAGCGGCCGCATCAGTACCCGTGCAGGTCGTCATCGTCACGAACTTCACGCGGCGATTCGATGGGAACACCTGCATCGGCAGATCGTTGTACAGCGCGACGGGAGATGCCACGACGGGAAAACCGAGCGCCTTCATGTCGAGAAACCCTGCGGGACTCGCCGCGCCCAGATCGCCGTAGCACTCGGTTTCAGCACAGGCGACGTCGCCGATGCGAAGGCCCGATCCCGGGTAGGCGCCGCCAACTCCGCATACGACGATCGCGCCAGGCGTCTCGCGGGCCAGGACAAGTGTGACGGCGTGCGCGGCATTTACCGGACCGACACCCATGCGGACGATCCGCGTGGTCGCGTCAGCGCCTAAACGATCCTGAAGGATGACGCCTTCGAGTTCGGTAGCGACGCACAGCAGCAGGTCGATCGCCAATGAGTATAAGGATACTTGAGGGCTTCGGGGCTGCGTACTGAAACAGTTGATGCCCGAGACCACCCTCGAGCCGCGTCACAATCACTCACTGAGTTTAGTCGCCCACGACGTTGTTCGTGGCGGGCGTTGTGCGGAGAGGTATCTCCCAGCGTTCGCTCTCGCTCGGCGGTCAAATCTTCCTCGCCGCATTAATCGCCCCAGCGATGGACGCGCCAAAGACGGCAAGGCGCCTGCGTAGGCTTCGGTCGATTTGACGACGGGATGCTGGTGTCGCCTCGCTCGAACGCTCACGCCGGGAGACACCTCTCCGCGCACGCCCGCGCACCGTTACTGGACTCGCCGCCGGAGGGCGCGTTAGCGCGACGAGAGGTTGATTTGAGAAAAAGCGGTGAGCTTACGTGGCGCTTCATGAGCTGGGCCCAACGCTTTTTGCTCAAAGCAACTTCTCGTCGCGTAGCGGGGCCGGCTGCCACCGCGAACGAGTCTGTGTCACTGCGTGCAGCGAGGGGCGGCGATGTTCATGCCTTGCATCAACATCGCGCGGTAGTCGGCAATCTCCTGCTCGCATTTACTCTTCTTGCTCTTCTCCCACAACTTCAAGCCGGCCCACCACGCCAGGGCGGAGATCGGCGCCGCCTGCTGGCGGTAGATCTGCGGCGTCAGGAAGTCGATGATCTGCCGATGCGTCGGCGCGCTGTTGGGGGCGTCGCCGTGCAGGATGTCGACGTCTTTGAGGAGATCGATGCGAGGCGCGAAGCCGTAGACCTGTACCGCAAACTCGATGCGCAGCGGCGTGGTTGATTGCTTTTCCCTGGATTCTGAAACGCGCAGGCCCTTCTGGATGCGCGCGAGCGAGACGCCAAGCTTGGTGGCGTCAATCGCCGTCGGCTGATCCGCCGGCGCGGGCCTGGCTTCGCTGTCCTGGGCCCACGCAGGCGCGGAGGCGCTCAGGACCAGCAACAGCAGAGCGAGGGCCCGCATAACAGCCATTATGACGTTGCTGAGGGCTTGAGGGCTTGGGGACCTGAGGACTTGAGCCGGCCAAGCCCTAAAGCCCTTAAGCCCCCAAGCCCTGGGGTGCAGCTAGAGCATCCCGAGCTGGAGCTTGGCCGCGTCCGACATCCGGTCGCGGTCCCAGGGCGGGTCCCACACGACCTCGACCTTCGCATCGGTCGCGCCGGGCACGCTCTTGGCCTTGTCACGCACCTCGACCGGCAGCGACTGCGCCGCGGGACATGCCGGCGCCGTCAGCGTCATCTTGACGCCGACCATGCCGGCCGCGTCGACGACCACGTCGTAGATCAGCCCCAGCTCGTAGATGTTCACGGGGATCTCGGGGTCGAAGACGGTCTTGAGCGCCTCGATCACGAGCGGGCGGATCTCGTCGGTCTTGGCGGGGTCCACCGCGATGCCGGCGAGCGATTCGCTCACCGCGTTAGCGGGGCTGTCTTCGGGAAGACCACCAGTTGTCATCATAGGCAGTAACGTCATTCCGTCGAAACGGGCGCGGCGGTGTCGCCTGCCCTGAGCGCAGTCGAAGGGTGCGCCACCGCGGCCTTCATGGTGTGCCACGCCAGGCTCGCGCACTTGATCCGCGCGGGAAACTCGCGCACGCCGGCCAGCACCGACAGCTTGCCGAGGTCGGCGGTCGGCCCGGCATGATCCGAGGTGATCATCGCCTGGAACTTGTCGAACAGCTCGCGTGCCTGCTCGACGGTCTTGCCCTTGAGCGCCTCGGTCATCAGCGACGCCGACGCCTTCGAGATCGCGCAGCCGGAACCCTGGAACGCCACGTCCTTGATCACGTCGCCGTCGAGCGTCACGTACAACGTGAGGCGATCGCCGCACAGCGGGTTGTAGCCCTCCTGCGTGGCGGTCGGCGCGTCGATGGCGCGGAAGTTTCTCGGCCGGCGATTGTGGTCGAGGATGACTTCCTGGTAGAGCTCGTTGACTTGGGACATTTGTTTCGACTGCAATCGCGGAACTAAAGTTCCGCGCTACATGAACCACACGCTACGACCTTCGCGATCGTGTAGCGCGGAACTTTAGTTCCGCGATTAATCACGCGAATACCTCACGCACTTTGTGCAAACCGCGCACGAGCGCGTCGATGTCTTCGCGCGTGTTGTAGATGCCGAGCGAGGCCCGGATGGTGGCCGGGATGCAGTAGCGATCCATCACCGGCTGCGCGCAGTGCTGGCCGGTGCGGACGGCCACGCCCTGCTGGTCGAGGATCGTCCCCGCGTCGTGCGGATGCACGCCCTCGAGCATGAACGACAGCACGCCGGTCTTGTGCCGCGCCTCGCCGATGATGCGCGCCCCCGGAATCGCTCGCACTTGCTCGGTGGCGTACCCGAGCACCGCGTCTTCATGCACCAGCGCCGCCGCGCGATCGATCGTCGACAGGTAGTCAACCGCGGCGCCGAGCCCGACGACGCCGGCGATGTTGGGCGTGCCGGCCTCGAACTTGTACGGCACCTGGTTATAGAGCGTCTTCTCGAAGGTGACCGACGAGATCATGTCGCCGCCGCCTTGATACGGTGGCATGGCTTCGAGCAGCTTCTTGCGGCCGTAGAGCACGCCGGTGCCGGTCGGCCCGAACATCTTGTGGCTCGACAGCACGTAGAAATCGCAGTCGAGCGCCTGCACGTCGATCGGCAGATGCGGCGCCGCCTGCGCGCCGTCGATCAGCACGACCGCGCCGTGCGTGCGGGCCTGCGCGATCATCTCCTTGATCGGATTGATCGTGCCGAGCGCGTTCGAAACGTGGCCGATCGCCACGATCTTCGTCCGCGGCGACAGCAGCTTCGCGTACTGATCCTGATCGATCTCGCCAAGGTCGTTGATCGGCACCACCGTGATCGCGGCGCCGGTCTGCCCGGCCACCAGCTGCCACGGCACGATGTTCGAGTGATGCTCCAGCCACGACAGCAGGATCTCGTCGCCGGGCTTCAGCGTCGATCGCCCGTAACTCTGCGCGACCAGGTTGATGCCGTCGGTCGTGCCCTTGGTCAGCACGATGGTGCGAGGATCGGGGGCGTTGAGGAAGCGCGCCGCCTTGGCGCGCCCGCCCTCATAGAGCGCCGTCGCGCGCTCGCTCAACAGGTGCGTCGCGCGATGGATGTTGGCGTTGGCGTGGCGATAGTAGTCGTCCATCGCCTGCAACACGGACGTGGGCTTCTGGCTGGTGTTGGCGCTGTCCAGATACACCAGCGGCTTGCCGTGCACCCGCTCGGACAGAATCGGAAAATCCGCGCGGACCTTCATCACGTCAAACCCGGAAGGAGTTTCTGCCTTCTGCCTTTTGCCTTCTGCCTTCACGTTGCCTTCTGCCTTGACCGTGGCCGTCGCCATCACAACCCTCCTGGGCTGAGCGCAGTCGAAGCCCGCACATCGCGCTCGAGCGCGCTGAACAACGTCGCCGAAATCTGCTCGCGCAGCTCGGGAATCTTCAACCCGTCGAGCACTTCGCCGGCAAACGCGTGCAGCAGCAGGTCGCGCGCCTCGGTCCGGTTCAGGCCGCGCGCCTGCAGGTAGAACATCGCTTCTTCGTCGAGCTGCCCCACCGCCGCCCCGTGCGTGCACTTGACGTCGTCCGCGAAAATCTCGAGCTGCGGGTTCGAGTTGATGGTGCAATCGTCCGACAGCAGCAACGCGCGATTGGTCTGCTTCGCGTCGGTCTTCTGCGCGTCGATGCGCACGATGATGCGGCCGTTGAAGACCGCCTTCGCCTTGCCGGCCAGGATGCCCTTGTAGATCTCGTGGCTGGTGCAATGGGCCGTCGCGTGATCGAGAGAGGTGTGCGTGTCCATCAGGCGATCGCCGTCGGCGAGATAGACGCCGTTGATCGTGCAGTCGGCGCCCTCGCCCTTCAGGCCGATGCCGATGTCGTGCCGCATGATCCGGCTGCCGGTCGAGAACGCGTGCGACGCAAACACACCCTTGGCCTCGACGTGGACCTGCAGGTTGAAGACGTGAAACGCTTTGTCCGACTCGCGCTGGTCCGTGGAGAAGTCGACGATCGCGCCTTCTTCCACCACGACTTCCGCGACGGCGTTATTGAAGTAGACGTCGCCCGGCGCGCCGATGAATGTCTGCGCGATGCGGACCTGGCTGTTCGCGCCCGCAATGACGAGCGTGCGCGGGTGCGCCACCACGCCCTTGCCGTCGCCGCTCGTGACCACCACGATGTGAATCGGCGTTTCGACGACCGCGCCCCTCGTCACCATGATCGCCACGCCATCGTCCAGGAACGAGGTATTGAGCGCCGCGAACGGATGCGTGTCGATGCTGAAGACCCGGCCGAGGTGCTGTTCGATGCCGTCGGTGGCATCCCGCGCGCCGTCGCGCAGGCTCGCAATGCGAATGCCCTTGGGTAGCGCACTCAAGTCGGACAGGCCGGCCGCAAACTGGCCGTTGATGATGGCCAGCCGCACCGATCCAGGAACCGCCACGCTGTTGACGAGCGACGCGGCGTGCTGTGGCGCGCCGTGGGCCAGGGGAAAGTTACTGTCGGCAATCGGCGCGACGTTCGTGAAGCGCCACTCTTCTTGACGCGTGGTCGGGAAACCCGTCTGGGCGAAACGGGCCTTCGCTTTCGCGCGTCGCTCCTCCACCCACGCGGGTGTGCTGGTCGTCGTGGTCACTTCCGCGCTCCCACAACTGCCTGCCCCGAGCCCAGTCGAGGGGCCGCTTCGAGCCAGCCATACCCCTTCTCTTCGAGCTCGAGCGCCAGTTCGCGGCCGCCCGAGCGGACGAGGCAGCCGTCGCTCAACACGTGCACGTAGTCGGGCACGATGTAGTTGAGCAACCGCTGGTAGTGCGTGACGACGATGAAGGCGCGGTCGGGGCTGCGCATGGCGTTGACGCCCTGCGAGACGATGCGCAGCGCGTCGATGTCGAGGCCCGAGTCGGTCTCGTCGAGCACCGCCAGCGCCGGCTCCAGCACCGCCATGTGGAAGATCTCGTTGCGCTTCTTCTCGCCGCCGGAGAAACCCTCGTTCACCGAGCGCAGCAGCATCTTCTCGTCGATGTCGAGGATCTTCGCCTTCTCTTTCACCAGCGCCATGAAGTCCATGGCGTCGAGCTCTTCGAGGCCCTGGTGCTTGCGCTTGGCGTTGAGCGCGGCCTTCAGGAAGTAGGCGTTGTTGACGCCGGGAATTTCCACCGGGTACTGAAACGCCATGAACACACCTTCACGGGCGCGCTCGTCCGGGTCCATCTCGAGCAGGTCCTGGCCCTTGTAGGTGACGCTGCCTTCGGTGACTTCGTAGCCGGGATGCCCCGCCAGCGCGCGCGCGAACGTGCTCTTGCCCGAGCCGTTCGGCCCCATGATGGCGTGCACTTCGCCGGCCTTCACCGACAGCGTGATGCCGCGCAGGATTTCCTTGTCTTCGACCCGGACTTTCAGATTCTTGACGTCCAACATGATTTAACCGACCGACCCTTCCAATGAAATGCCCAGCAGCTTCTGGGCCTCGACCGCAAACTCCATCGGCAGCTCGCGGAACACGTCCTTGCAGAAGCCGCTGACGATCATGTTGATCGCGTCTTCCTTCGTGATGCCGCGCGACTCGCAATAGAACATCTGGTCTTCGCCGATCTTCGAGGTCGACGCTTCGTGCTCGACCTTGGCGGTGGTGTTCTTGATTTCCAGGTACGGGAACGTATGCGCGCCGCAGCGGTCGCCGATCAGCAGCGAGTCGCACTGCGAGTAGTTGCGCGCGTTCGCCGCCTTCTTGCCGATCTTCACCGCGCCGCGATAGGTGTTCTGGCCCTTGCCGGCCGAGATGCCCTTTGACACGATCGTGCTGCGCGTGTTCTTCCCGAGGTGGATCATCTTGGTGCCGGTGTCGGCCTGCTGGAAGTTGTTGGTCACGGCCACCGAGTAGAACTCGCCGACCGAGTCGTCTCCCTGCAGGATGCAGCTCGGGTACTTCCACGTCACCGCGGAGCCGGTTTCGACCTGCGTCCAGGTGATCTTCGAGCGGTCGCCCTTGCAGATGCCGCGCTTGGTCACGAAGTTGTAGATCCCGCCCTTGCCGTTCTTGTCGCCGGGGTACCAGTTCTGCACCGTCGAGTACTTGATGGTGGCGTCCTTGTGCGCGATGAGCTCGACCACCGCCGCATGCAGCTGGTTTTCGTCGCGCATCGGCGCCGTGCAGCCTTCGAGGTAGCTGACATACGCGCCCTCGTCCGCGATGATCAGCGTGCGCTCGAACTGGCCGGTGTTCTTGGCGTTGATGCGGAAGTAGGTCGACAGCTCCATCGGGCAGCGCGTGCCCTTCGGGATATACACAAAGCTGCCGTCGCTGAAGACCGCGGAGTTGAGCGCCGCAAAATAGTTGTCGGTGTGCGGCACGACCGAGCCGAGGTACTCCTTGACCAGGTCGGGGTGGTCCTTCACCGCTTCAGAGAACGAGCAGAAGATGATCCCGAGCTCCGCCAGCTTGCTGCGGAACGTGGTGGCCACCGACACCGAATCGAACACCGCGTCGACGGCGACGTTCGACAGCAGTTTCTGCTCTTCGATCGGGATGCCCAGCTTGTTGAAGGTCGCGCGGATCTCGGGGTCGACCTCGTCCAGGCTGTTCAGCTTCTTCTTCTCGCTCGGCGCCGCGTAGTAGCTGACGCCCTGGTAGTCGATCGGCGCGTAGGTCACGTTCTGCCAGTGCGGCTCGGTCATCTTGAGCCACGCGCGAAACGCCTTCAGGCGCCAGTCGAGCAGCCACTGGGGCTCGCCCTTCTTCGACGAGATCAAGCGGACGACGTCCTCGTCGAGGCCGACGGGGATGATGTCCTGCTCGACGTCGGTGGCAAACCCGTACTTGTATTCGGTATTTGCCAGTTCTTCGATTTGCTTCGTTGCGGTGCTCATGGTTTGGTTATTCGCAATTCGTTATTGGTTATTTCATTAAGCGGAGAATGATTCTCCGCAGCCGCACGTGCTGGTGGCGTGCGGATTCTTCAATGTGAAGCTGGTCGCCAGCAGGTTGTTCTCGTCGAAGTCGAGCACCGTGCCGTCGAGCAGCTTCAGGCTGCGCGGGTCGACGAACACCTTCGCGCCGCCGGTGCCCTCGAACACGTGATCGCTCTCGCGCGCGGCTTCGTCCCAGGCGAACTGGTAGCTGAAGCCCGAGCAGCCGCCGGCCTTCACCGCAATGCGGAGGCCGCCCTGCGGCCGCTCGGTCTTGGCCAGCTGGCGCGTAATCACCCGCGCCGCGCTTTCGGTAATCTCGATCATTTCCTTCTGCCTTCTGCCTTCTGCCTTCTGCCTTTTGCCTTCTGCCTTCTGCCTTCTGCCTTCTGCCTTCTGCCTTCTGCCTTCGACGTCACTAACTGGCAGCGCCCCCACTCGTTGCGGCCAATCAGACGGGTGACATGGCACGAAGCCGTGTGACCACATCACTCACCTTGCGCGCCGCATAATCGACTTCGGCTGCGGTCGTCGTTCGACCGATTCCGAAGCGAAGCGATGCGCGCGCGCGGTCCTTCGAGAGTCCCAACGCAACAAGCACGTGTGATGGTTCAGCCGCGGTGCAGGCCGCGCCGGACGACACCGCGACGTCGTCCAGGCTCACCAGCAACGCCTCGCCATCAATTCCTTCGAAGCTGACGTTCAGGTTGCCGGGCAGGCGCGCGTCGAGCGTGCCGTTCACCGTCATCCCGTCGGTCGTCGCGCCGAGCGCTTCGAGCAATCGATCGCGAAGCCCTGTCACGCGCGTCGCTTCTGACGGCATCTCGGCCTGCGCGAGCTCCGCGGCGCGCCCAAAACCCGCGATGCCTGGCACGTTCAACGTGCCTGAGCGCATGCCGCGCTCGTGGCCGCCGCCGTCCATCTGCGCGGCGATCTTCACACCGCGGTTGCTTGCCCTGAGCGAAGTCGAAGGGCGCCGCACATACAAGGCGCCGGCGCCCTTGGGCCCGTAGATCTTGTGGGCCGTGATCGACACCAGGTCGACGTCGAGCGCATCGACATCGAACGGCACCTTGCCGACCGCCTGCACCGCGTCGGTGTGGAACCACGCGCCCTTTGAATGGGCCAGCGCGGCCGCTTCCTTGATCGGCTGCAGCACACCGATCTCGTTGTTGGCCGCCATCACGCTCACGAGCACGGTTCGCGCGGTGATCGCCGCGTCCAGCTCCGCGAGATCCACCAGTCCGGAACTGCTGACCGGCAGCACCGTGACGCGCCAGCCTTCGCTCTCGAGACGCTTCAGCGGATCGAGCACGGCCTTGTGCTCGGTCACCACCGTCACGAGGTGATCGCCGTCACTACGCCTGGCCTCGGCCGCGCCTTTGATGGCGAGGTTGTTGGCTTCGGTCGCGCCGCTCGTGAAGACCACGTCCTTGCTGCCGGCGCCGATCAACGAGGCGACCTGCTTTCGCGCCCGCTCGATCGCATCGTTTGCTTCCCACCCGAAGCGATGCTGCTTGCTGGCGGCGTTGCCAAACCGCTCGGTGAAGAACGGCAGCATCGTCTCGAGCACACGCGCATCGACAGGAGTCGTCGCGTGATGGTCGAGGTAAATCATGTCAAGCCCTCAAGCCCACAAGCCCTCAAGTCCACGTCATTCACCGATCGGTGGCACAAACATCATTCGCGTCACCGTGTGCGTCGTCGGCACCGGTGCGGGGCCGTCGTTGTCGGCGGCCATTTCGGCGACCGTCACCGTGGTCAGCGTTTCGAGAATCCGGTTTTTGATCTTCCAGAGCGGGTCTCGAATGCTGCACTTCGTGTATTGATCGCAGGTGTGGTCGTCGGTCGAGCACGCCGTCACGGTGACCGGGCCGTCGACGGCCTGGATCACATCGGCGACGGAAATCGTCGACGCGCCGCGTCCCAGCCGATACCCGCCGCGCGTGCCCTGGACCGACACCAGCAGGCGCGCGCGCACCAGCCGCTGCAGCACCTTGGCGAGCAGCTCCAAAGGGATGTCGTAGGACTCGGAGATCTCACGAGCGCTGGACGACGCACCGCTTTCCGGCCGCATGGCCAGGTGCTTCATCGAGATCAGGGCGTAGTCGGATTTCTTCGAAAGTCTCAGCATATTGGGCCGCCTGGCGATATACGACCGCAGCAGTCCTATTTTAGTGCGAGATGTCCGACACTGCAAGTCGGCTATACAAGGCAGAAGGCACAAGGCAGAAGGCAAAACCAAGCCTTTCTGCCTTGTGCCTTTTGCCTTTTGCCTTTTGCCTTTTGCCTTAGTACTTCGGCTGACTGGGATCGACCTGATCGATCCACCCGAGGATGCCGCCGGTCAGGTTCCTGACGTTCGTAAACCCTTTAGAACGAAGGAATTCCTGCGCCTTGGCGCTACGCATCCCGGACTTGCACTGGGTGACGATCGCGGCATTCGGGTCGAGCTCGACGTAGCGCTTGGGCAGGTCCCCTAGCGGCAACAGGATCGATCCCGGAATCCGGTTGATCTGGTATTCCTGCGGTTCCCGCACGTCAACAATCACCACGTTCGCGCCGCGGTCGAGCTCCGCTTTCAGCTCGCTCGACGTCAACGCCGCAGCACCGGCGCCGGCGGCCGCCGTTTTCGCCGCAGCTTCTGCAACCTGATGCGGAGCCACACCGCAGAATTGTTCGTAGTCGATCAGTTTCTTCACCGTCGGATGCGTGCCGCAGACCGGGCAATCGGCGTCCTTGCGCAGCTTCAGCTCGCGGAAGCGCATCCGCAGCGCGTCGTAGATCAGGAAGCGCCCGATCAACGGTTCGCCGACGCCGAGGATCAACTTGATCGTTTCGGTGGCCTGGATCACGCCGATGATGCCGGGCAGCACGCCGAATACGCCGCCCTCGGCGCAACTCGGCACCAACCCGGGGGGCGGCGGCTCGGGATAGAGGCAGCGATAGCACGGGCCGTCTTTCGCGCCGAACACCGAGGCTTGCCCTTCGAAGCGGAAGATGCTGCCGTAGGCGTTGGGCTTGCCTGACAGCACGCACGCGTCGTTCACGAGGTAGCGCGTCGGAAAATTATCGGTGCCGTCGAGAATCACGTCGTACGGCTCGAACAGGCGCATCGCGTTCTCGGAGCTGAGCGCGGCGTCATAGGTCTCGATGTGCACGTTCGGGTTGAGCGCGTTCAACCGATCCTTCGCCGAATCGAGCTTCGGCCGCCCGACGTCCGGCGTGCCGTGCAGCAGCTGCCGCTGCAGGTTGCTGAAATCCACCACGTCGAAGTCGACGATGCCGATGGTGCCGACGCCGGCGGCGGCGAGGTACATCGCGGCCGGCGAGCCAAGGCCACCCGCGCCGATGCACAGCACCTTGGCGGCCTTCAGCTTGCGCTGGCCGTCGACGCCGACCTCCGGCATGATCAGGTGGCGGCTGTAACGCTTGATCTCGTCGCCCGACAACTCCGGCAACGTTTCGGTCGCCGCGGGCGCGCCACCGGCCACCGACGGGATGATGCTGACGGTGTCGCCCGCCTTCACCGGCGTCTGATCCTTCTGCAAGTAGCGGATGTCGTCATCATTCACATAGACGTTGACGAAGCTGCGCAGCTTGCCATCGGCGGCGTAGAGATGCTGCTTGAGGCCCGCGTACTTCGTGGTGAGGTTCTGCAGCAGCTCGCCGACGGTCGCGCCGTCGATCTCGACGGCATCAAGCTTCTCAGTGAACGGCCTCAGCGGTGTCGGGATCAGAATCTTAGTGGCCATGCAATTTTCTTTTGGTTATTCGTAATTGGTTATTCGTTATTAACGGGCTCTTCATCAAAGGCCGTTCGATCGTCCTTCAACCGCCACGAAGTCAGGTCCTTGTCTTCGCCCGCCATTACCGAGACGATCACGTACGAAAACGACGGCCACGCGTGATCGAGATCGTACTGCGACGGGCGCGCCGGGTGATCCGGGTGCGAATGGTAAAAGCCCAGCAGGTCCAGTCCCGCCTCGCGCGCGCGTTGTTCGGCCGCTCGGTAATCGTCGGGCCGGACCAGGAAGCGCCGGCGCGGCCCTTCCTCGGTGGTGTTGGCCAGCGGATGCGCTTCGAGCACCACGCCGTCGCGGCCGAGCATGGCGCCGCAACACTCGGACGGGAACGTCTGCCGCCCATGATCGCGGATCGCCGTATCCACGGCCTTCTTCAGCACGACGCCCGCCATCAGTTGGTGCCGCAGATCGACGCGCCTTCGGGGGGATCCTCCCAGAAGCGCTCAGACAGGTAGCGCTCGCCGCCGTCACAAAACACCACCACCACCACGGCGTCTTTGCCGGCCACCTTGAGCGCGCCGGCGAGGTTGGCGCCGCTCGAGATGCCGACCAGCAGCCCTTCTTCCTGCGCGAGGCGGCGCGTCATCTCGTACGCCTCTTCGGTGCCGACGCGGACGTCTTCATCCGCGAGCGTCGCATCGTAGATGCCGGGCACCATCGCCGACTCCATGTGTTTCAGCCCCTCGAGGCCGTGGAGTGGTGAATCGGGCTGCACCGACGCCAGCACGATCTCTTCGTTGAACTCGCGCAGCCGCCGGCCGGCGCCGACAAACGTGCCGCTCGTGCCGAGACCGGCGACGAAATGCGTGAGTCGGGCGCCCACCTGCCGGATGATCTCGGGGCCCGTCGTGTCGTAGTGCGCCTTCCAGTTGAAGTCGTTGTTGTATTGATCGGCGTAAAAATATTTCGCCGGGTTCGACTCATGCGTCCGTTGCGCCATGCGGATGGCGCCATCAGAACCTTCGAGCGGATCGGTGAACGTCAAGCCGGCGCCGTAGGCGCGCAGGATGCGTTTTCGTTCGGGCGTGACGTTCTCGGGCAGGCACAGCTCGACTTTGAAGCCGAGCGCCGCGCCCATCATCGCGTAGGCGATGCCGGTGTTGCCGGAGGTGGCGTCGAGAATGACCCGGCCGGGCGCGAGCTGCCCCGACGACAGACCTTCCTGAATCATCCGCAGCGCGGGCCGATCCTTCACCGAGCCGCCGGGGTTCTGCCATTCCGCTTTCGCGTACAGCTCGACACCGGGAACCGCGCGCTCGATCCGGCGCAGGCGGATGAGCGGCGTGTTGCCGACCAGGTCGACGATCGAAGGGTTGACGCGCGCGGATTCCGTTGGGATTGCCATCTCCGACTCTCAGGCTGTCAATTTAACTACAGATCCGAGGACCTGCGGACTTGAGGACTTAAGGGCTTGGCCGACACTCAGTCCCATCGCAAGCCCTTAAGCCCTCGAGCCCTCAAGCCCGTGTAATCTGTTTTTGTCATGGCGCCCAACTATTCCGCTGCGCGTCGTCACTTGACGAAAACCGATCCCAAGCTCGCCGCGATCATCAAGCGCGTCGGGCCGTGCCGGTTGCACAGTGTTGCACCGGCGGATCCGTTCGAGGCGCTGACGATGTCGATCGCGTCGCAGCAGCTGTCGACCAAGGCCGCCGACACAATATTCCGGCGCTTCTGCGGCCTGTTTCCGCCAGACCGCAGGCCGACGCCTGAACGTGTGATGACGCTCACCGATGATCAGATACGGGCGGTGGGCTACAGCCGGCCGAAGGTCTCGTTCATCAAGGACCTGGCGAGCCACGTGCTCGACGGCCGGCTCGATTTGAAGGGGCTGACGAAACATCCGGACGACGAGGTGATGCGCCAGCTGGTCGCGGTCAAGGGCATCGGCCGGTGGACCGCCGAGATCTTCCTGATGTTCAGGCTCGGCCGGCCCGACATTTTTCCGGCGGACGATCTGGGGTTGATGAATGCCGTGCAGCGCGTCTACGCCAAGCGCAAGCGCCCCACGCCGAAGCAGCTGCGAAAGATCGGCGAGGCGTGGCGGCCGTACCGCTCGGTGGCCGCTTGGTATCTCTGGGCGAGTCTAGCCAAGCCCCCAAGCCCTTAAGCCCTCAAGCCCTTATTTCAAGGACGCCGTGACCCTGACCTGGGCGCGGATTTCGATCTCGCCGGCCGAGACCGGCGTCGACGCGTCCTGCTTGGCCATGCTGCGCTCCATCATCATCATCGGGCGCGGCTCGCCGCCGCCGCTGAAGGACTCTTCAATGCGCAGCACGCGATCGATGTTGCGCCGCGCGCCGGCGGCCATCGACTCGGCGCGGGCCACCGCCGCCGCCACCGCCTTCTGCAGCGCCTCGCGTTCAAGGCTCTCGCGGTTCTTCAGGTCGGCTGCGCGTCTTTCGGATTCTTCGACCGGCTCTCCGCGCCAATCCGCACCCACGCTTGATCGGGCGCCGCTTTGACGACGCCTTCCCCCGACGCAACGACCACCGGCAACTCTGGCGCACTGGGCTGTGCCCCCGCAAATGTCGGCGCGAGAAACAGCAGCGCGAGAATTGCCGGTACGATTTTTTTCATTGGTTGTCTCTACCGATAAGACGCCGCGAATGAGGGCACGGTCGTAAGCACCTGGCACCTGGCACCTGGCACCCAACCCTAGGCACCCCTTGGCACCGTACGCACTGTACGCACCTTAGCCCTCTTGCGTAGATCCATCGTCCGAGTACACCACCCGAAACCCGATGCTGTACGCGTACGTATCAGGCGGCACTTTGTGTCGATGAGCGCAGCGCAGCTGATCGACATCATGCGTGACCCACGACCCGCCGCGCACGAGGCGCAGCGTGCCGCTGCCCGGACCGCGCGGGTTGCGATGGTCGCCGTTGCGATAGGCGTCGGCGCGGTACCAGTCGGCGACCCATTGCCACACGTTGCCCGACATGTCGTAGAGCTGCAGGCCGTTGGGCGGATAACAGCCGACGGGGCGCGTGCCGCGGTGGCGCTTGAGTGCGGGGTCCGGCAGGAAGTTCGCGCGCGACGCATCGACGTCGTTGCCCCATGGGTACCGTGACTTGACGACATCGCCACGCGCGGCACGTTCCCATTCGGCTTCGGTCGGCAGCCGTACGAGGCGTCCGATCCGACCGCTCAACCAGCGGCAGTATGCGGTCGCATCGGCGTGCGTGACCAACGTCACCGGATGGGTGGCGCGCTCGCGCGGCGGCTCGCCGCCGCGCCAGACATACGGCGCGGCCAGCTCGCGGAACGACGATTCCTGCGCCGGGGTCACGACCAGCGGCAGATCGCGCACGGCGGGCGCGCCGTGCCCGGTCTCTTTGGTGAACTCGGCGTACTGATCCACCGTGACGGGATGGGTCGACGCGTAGAACGCGTCGACGTGGACGTCGTGTGCCGGCCGTTCGTCGTCGGCGCCTTCGTCTGACCCCATGGTGAATTCGCCTGGAGGGATTCGAACGAAGCGCGGAATAGGGTCTTCGCGCATCCAGCAGCTTCCGGGGCAGTATAAACTGCCGTGGCATGAAGCTCGAACAGTTCGACATGGAACGTATGCAATCCACCTACGAGAACCAGGTCGAGTTCAATTTGTCGGAAAGCGGTGTCCGGCCGCTGACAGCCCGCGAATTGATTGCAGACACGGCGGGCCTCGAGGCCCTGCTGGACCAGCCGCTGGTCTATTCCCAGTCGAACGGCACGCTCGAGCTTCGGGCCCAAATCGCCGCGATCTATCCGGGCGCCGGCGTCGACCACGTCGAGGTCACCAACGGCGGATCCGAAGCCAATTTCATCACCGTGTTCCGCCTGATCGAGCCCGGCGACGAAGTCGTGATGCTCGTGCCCAACTACATGCAGACATGGGGCTTGGCGCGCGCCTTCGGCGCCACCATTTGCGAGTGGCGACTGGTCGAAGACGCCCAGGCCGGGCGGTGGCGCATCGACCTCGGCGCGCTCGAGGCGCTGGTCTCGGCCCGCACCCGGATGATCGTGATCTGCAACCCGAACAACCCGACCGGCGCGCGGCTGACCGCCGCCGACCTTGACGGCATTGCGCGCATCGCCGACAAGCACGGCGCGTGGATCCTGTCGGACGAGGTCTACCAGGGTGCGGAGCTCGACGGGCAGGAGACCGCGTCGATGTGGGGTCGGTCCGATCGCGCGATCGTCACGAGCGGCCTGTCGAAGGCGTACGGCTTGCCGGGACTTCGCATCGGCTGGATCGTGGCGCCGCCGCCGCGGGTGGCGTCGTTCTGGTCGTACCACGACTACGTCACCATCGCGCCCGGCGCGCTGAGCGATCGGCTGGCGCGTGTTGCGTTGACGCCGCAACGCCGCGCGCAACTGTTCGAGCGCACGCGCGGCATCCTGCGCGCGAACCTGCCGATGATCGAAGAGTGGCTGCGCACGAGCGGCGGCTTCTCGTGGATCCGGCCGGAAGCCGGCGCCATCGTCTACGTGCGCTACGACCATCCCATCAACTCGACCGAGCTGGTGACCCGCTTGCGCAAAGAGAAGAGTGTGCTGGTGGTGCCCGGCGATCACTTCGGCATGGACGGCTACCTCCGGCTCGGGTTTGGCGAGCCGCAGGAATACAACCGCGCCGGCCTGGAGCGGTTGCGCGAGCTGCTCGCGTCGCTCGGCAAGAGCCCCGGCGGGGCCGCGTCCCGATCGCAGAGCGCGTCGATCGCATGAACCGCCCGGAACTGTTGCTGGTCCTCATCGGCTTCGGCCACGTGGCGCGGCGCTTCGTGAAGCTGCTCGACGAGATCGCCGACCGCCTCGACTTCACCTGGAAGATCGTGGCGGTCGCCACCAAGCACCACGGCAGCGTCGTTGACCTCGAGGGCATCGACATGGCGCGCGCGATTGCGAAGTTCGAAGGCTCGCAGTCGCTCGACCGCCTCGACGCCGCGCCGCGCGAGCGCAGCGGCATCGACGTGATCCGCCAGGTCGCCGACGCGCTGGCGGACGAGGCGGCGGAGGGCCGGCTGATTTGCGTCGAGACCACCGTGCTCGACATCGATCGCGGCGAGCCCGCCGTGTCGCACGTGCGCGCCGCCCTCGAAGGCCAGGCCCACGTCATCACCGCCAACAAGGGCCCGGCGGCCTTTGCGTATCACGAGCTCGAGGCGCTGGCCGAGTCGGTGGATCGGATTTTCTTCTTCGAGGGCGCGGTGATGGACGGCGTGCCGGTGTTCAACCTGGTGCGCGAGACCATGCCGGCGGTGACCATCGAGGGCTTTCGCGGCATCATCAACACCACCTGTCATTACGTGCTGTCGGAGCTGGAACGCGGCCGGGAATTCTCGCAAGCGCTGGCCGAGATGCAGATGCGCGGCATTGCCGAAGCCGATCCGACGCTCGATATCGACGGCTGGGACGCGGCGGCGAAGACCGCCGCGCTCGTCAACGTGCTGATGGGGAGCGCGATCACCCCGCACCACGTCGCGCGAACCGGCATCAAGGACGTCGACGGGCTCGACGTGCGCGACGCGCTCGGCCGCGGCAAACGCGTGCGGCTGGTGGCGTCGGCGTCGAGAGTGGGCAGCAAGGTCAGGGCGCTGGTGGAGCCGGAGATGCTCGACAAGACCGACCCGCTCTTCAGCCTCGAGTCGCTCGACAACGCGCTCTATCTCGACACCGACCTGCTCGGCCAGGTCGGCATCGTCCAGCGCTCGAGCGGGCTGACGCAAACGGCGTACTCGCTGGTCACCGACCTCGCGCGCATTTCACAACGTCTTCGAGAGTTCTGATGCAGGGACCGCTAGCCGGATTCACGATCCTCGACCTCACCCGTGTGTTGTCGGGCCCGTATTGCACGATGGTGCTGGCCGATTTGGGCGCGCGAGTGATCAAGCTCGAGCAGCCCGGCAAGGGCGACGACACGCGGCACTGGGGCCCGCCGTTCATCGGCGACGAGAGCGCGTACTTCCTCAGCATCAATCGCAACAAGGAAAGCGTCACGCTCGACTTCAAGCCGGCCGGCGGCCGCGAGGTGTTCGAACGACTCGTGGCGCGCGCCGATGTGCTGGTCGAGAACTTCCGGCCGGGCACGCTCGACCGCGCCGGCATGGGATGGGACGCGTTGCATCAGCGCTTTCCGAAACTCGTCTACGCGTCGATCTCGGGTTATGGCCAGACCGGACCACGCAAGGACGAAGCCGGTTACGACGCGGTGATGCAGGCCGAAGGCGGCCTCATGAGCGTGACGGGCGACCCCGACGGGCCGGGTTATCGCATGGGCGTCGCGATCACCGACATGGTGGCGGGCTTGTACTGCGCGCAAGGGATCACGGCGGCGTTGCTGGCGCGCGAGCGGACCGGCACCGGCCAGCGCGTCGACATCGGCATGCTTGATACCACCGCGGCCCTGCTCACCTATCAAGCCGCGAACTATTTCACGACCGGCAAGACGCCTGGCCGCAGGGGCAACCGCCACGCCACCATCGCGCCGTACGAGCCATTCACAACCGTCGACGGCGAGATCGTCGTCGCCGTCGGCAACGACGACATCTGGAAGCGCTTCTGCGCGGCGATCGGGTTGCCGGCAATGGCGGACGATCCGCGCTTCACGACCAACCGCGATCGCATTGCGAACTACCAGCAGATGCGTCCCCCGATCGACCGCGCGTTCCGCACCGCGACGAGCGCCGAATGGGTCGCGCGGCTGAACACGGCTGGTGTGGCCAACGGCGAAGTTCGCGACATTGCCCAGATGTTGAACGACCCGCAGCTGGCCGCGCGCGAAATGATCGAGACGCTGATGCACCCGACGGTGGGCGCCACCCGTGTAATCGGCGCGCCGATCAAGCTTTCGGATACACCGGCGAGCGTGCGCACCGCGCCGCCCGTGCTTGGCCAGCACACCGACCGCGTGCTGGGCGAGTTCGGCTATTCCACGGATGAGATCGCAAAGCTTCGCGAGGCGCGCGTGATCTGAGCGACAATCGTTGGATGGCCGATGTTGCTCTCGTCCGGAAGCGTGTCAAGACCGCCATCGATCAGGCGCGGCGCGATCAAGCCGAGCGCCGCGACCGCGTGGCCGAAGTCACCAAGGCGTACGACACCTTCCTGGAATCCGCGGCGATCCCGGTATTCCGGATGTTCGCGAATATCCTGAAATCAGAAAATCTCAACTTCGAAGTGATGACGCCGTCGGGCGGCGTGCGGCTGCAATCGGAACGCCATCGCGACGATGCGATTGAGATGGAGCTGGATACGACGGCCGATCCGCCGCAGCCGCTCGTCACGGTGACGCGTGCACGTGGCAGCCGCGTGATCCAAAGCGAGCGCTCGATCAAGGGCAGCAACCCGCTCGTGCACCTCACCGAAGACGATGTGATCGAGATGTTGTTGGAAGAGCTGCGGCCGTGGCTTGTCTAAAAGAAGCCACGAAGTTCACGAAGACTTTGTTTGAATAGTATTCGTCGTGTTCTTCGTGGCTGTATTCTTAGGCAAGCCGCTCAACCACGCTCGTATCCACGCCCTCTCGTTTGAGTCCCGAGAGCAAGCGATCGCGGTCGTGGGTCTTGCGGAAGGCTTCGCGGACGTCGACGACGCCGCTCTGAACCAGTCCCAGCAGCACGTCGGTCAGCGGCACCATGCCGTGGCGTCGCCCGCTTTCGAGCGCGAGCGGCAGCTGGCCCAACTGCCCGTCGCCGATCAGGCGCGTCACCGCCGCGGTGGCGAGCATGATCTCGCGCGCGACCACCCGGCCGCCGCCGGTCTTTTTCAACAGCACCTGCGACACCGCGCCGCGGAAGCTCTCGGCCATCGCGGCCTGCACCGACGTCCGCGCCCCCGCCGGCGCGAGGTCGAGCAGGCGCTCGACTGCATCTGACGTTGACGGGGCGGTAATCGAGACGAAAACGAGAAGCCCGCGGGCCGCCGCGAGCGCTTCGTCGGCGCCGCCGCGGATCTCGCGCTGGCTCACGAGCGCGGTGTGGTTGTCGTGCACCAGGCGAATCTGGCGCTCGAGCGTGATCACGTACTCGGCCCGCTGGTGATTCACCAAATCGACCAGCGCCGACATCAGCGTGGACTTGCCGCTGCCGCGCGATCCGGCCACGAGCACGAGACCCTCGGCCTCGGTCGCCAGCGCCTGGATCTCGCGGGTCAGGCCGAGCTGCTCGGCGGTGGCCGCCCGGGTCGCAATCATCGTGAAGACCACGCCCGGACCACGATGGTCCATCCAGCTCGTGCAGCGAATGCCACCCAGCCCCGGCAGCTGCGCGATCCACTCGGTGGCCTGGCCGCTACCGACCGACTCTTGCGCCTCTTGCGGAACGATCTCCATGATCGCGGCTTCCACGTCGGCCTTCGACAGCACGGCTTCGTTGTCGAGCAATCGAATGTCGCCCTCGACCCGGATGGAGGGCCGCGAGTCGGAGGTCAGGAACAGGGACGATGCGCCGCGGGCGAACGCGATTCGGATGCACACGCCCGGTGGCGGGTCCACTCCCTACATCGGCTTGGGGGAAAGACGACGTTAGCGCGAGCGTTCCGCGAGGTGCAAGCTCATTAAGCCAAACAGCACCGGCACCACGCGGACGTGCGAGAAGCCGAGGGCCCGCAAGCGCTCGGCCACGCCGTGCGCGCCGGGGTAGCGGCGGATCGATGCGGGAATGTAGCGATACGTATCCGGATCGCGATGGAGCACCCAGCCGAGCGCCGCGCCCACGACGGTGAGATACCAGAGATACACCGCGCGGACCGCCGCCGGCTCCGGCCGGTTGAAGTCGAGCGAGAGCAGCCGCCCACCGGGTTTCAGCACGCGGGCGATCTCGGAAATGGCGCCGGTCAGATCGGGAACGTTGCGCAGCCCGTAACCGGTCGTCACGAGATCAAATGCGCCCGGCGGAAACGGCAGGCTCGTCATGTCGCCGCCGAGAAACCTGACACGCCGCGCCGCGCCGCGCGCCGCCGCCTGTTTGGCATCAGCGAGCTGCAACATGCGCAGCGTGATGTCGAGGCCCACCGTTCGCGCACCGCGGGCGGCAACCGCAAACGCAATGTCGCCGGTGCCGCACGCCAGATCCAACGCGCGCTCATCGGGCCGCACGTTCGCCAGCGCAACAAGCGTCCGCTTCCACCGCGCATCCTGTCCGTATGACAGCAGCGCAGTAATCAGATCGTAGCGATCCGCAATCGTTGAGAAGAGTTGTCGGACGTAGCGGCGTTTGCTATCGGGACTGTCGAACGCGGCGTTCAGCGACAAGAATTGCCCTCCCGACTAAGACTACCCTCCCGACGAGAGATTCCCTCCCGACAGAAAGTGCCCCCCGGTCAGCATCAAGAGAGCCATCCGCCGATGGTTTGGACGAGCAGCCAGGCGTTGAGCGAGCCGATGACGATGGCGACCACCCAGGCGACGCCAGTCAGCCACTTCGGGTTGACGAATACGCCCATGCGCGCCGCATCGCTGGTGAAGATCACGAGCGGAACCACCGCGAACGACAGCTGCAGGCTGAGCACCACCTGGCTCAACACCAGCAGCCAGCCCGTGCTGTCCTCGCCGAACCACACAATCGTGATGAGCGCGGGCACGAGCGCCAGCAGGCGCGTCACCAGACGCCGCAGCCACGGCCTCAGGCGAATGTGGAGGAAGCCTTCCATCACGATCTGCCCCGCGAGCGTGGCCGTGAGGGTGGATGCCGTGCCCGAGGCGAGCAGCGCCAGCGCGAACAGCGTGCTGGCGCCGGCGACGCCTAGCAGCGGCGACAGCAATTGATACGCATCGCGGATGTCGGCGACGTCGTAGCGGCCGGCCTGGTGGAAAGTCGCCGCGGCCACCACCAGGATCGCCGCGTTCACGAAGAACGCCAGTGACAGCGCGGCCGTCGAATCGATGGTCGCGAACTTGATCGCCTGGCGCTTGTCGACCTCGCCGCTCGCCCACGCCCGGGTCTGGACGATCGACGAGTGCAGGTAAAGATTGTGCGGCATCACCGTGGCGCCGAGGATGCCCATCGCGATGTAGAGCATCTCGGGATTGGAGAGAATCTGCGTCGTCGGTAGCAAGCCGACCGCGAGGCTGCCGAGGTCGGGACGCGACATCAGAACCTGGATCCCGAAACACACCGCAATCGTGGTCACGAGCGTGACAATGATGGCTTCGGTGAAGCGGAAGCCCTTGTTCTGCAGCCACAGCAGCATGAGCACGTCGAGCGTCGTCAGGCAGACGCCGAAGGCCATCGGGATGCCGAAGAGCAAATTGAGCGCCAGCGCGCTGCCCAGCAGTTCCGCCAGGTCGCAGGCGACGATCGCGATCTCACACAGGACCCACAAGCAGATCGCCACGGGCTTCGAGTAATAGTCGCGGCAAGCCTGCGCGAGATCGCGGCCGGTGGCCACGCCGAGCCGCACGCACAGCGCCTGCAGCAGGATCGCCATCAGGTTCGAGATCAGGATGACGCTCAGAAGCGCGTAGCCGAACTTCGATCCGCCCGCGATGTCCGTGGCCCAATTGCCCGGGTCCATGTAGCCGACTGAGACGAGATAGCCGGGACCCAAAAACGCGAGGAACCGCCGCCATGGGGCGCCGGAGATCGGTACCGCGATCGAACGATAGACCTCAGGTAGGGACGGAACCTTGACGACGGTCTGCTCGAGGGGCGCTGGGTCGGTGACGAGATTTTGAATAATCAAAATCATAAGCCAGTATCAGGCGAAGAATCAAGCGGGCCCTTTCAAACCTTTGCTAAGATGTTGAAGGCTCAATGCTTCCGTCCAGTACCGTTGAGAATTACCTGAAGGCGATTTACGTTGGCGAGACCCATTTGGTGGGCGGGCAAAGGCTCGTACCGATGGGGCAACTGGCCTCGGCGCTGGGCATTGCTCCTGGCACCGCCACCACCATGGTGAAGGCGCTCGCCGAGTCGGGGCTCGCGATCTACGAGCCGTACAACGGCGTGCGCCTGACGTCAGCCGGCGAAAAGCTCGCCGCGCGCGTGCTGCGACGCCACCGCTTGATGGAGTTGTTCCTGGTGCAGGTGATGGGCATGCGTTGGGACGAAGTCCACGACGATGCGGAGCAGTTGGAACATGTGGTGTCGGATCGACTGGTGGAGCGCATCGACGAGATGCTGGGCCATCCGGAAGTGGACCCGCATGGCGATCCGATTCCGACGGCGGAGGGCAAACTCGCGGAGCGGCCGCTCGATACGCTGCTGACCTGCCCGTTGCACACGCGCGTCACCGTGGCGCGCGTCACCGATCAGGACGCGGCCTTCCTGCGGTTCCTCGAGAGCCATCATCTCAAGCCCGGTCAGACGATCGAAGTCGAAGCGCGCGACGAAGTATCAGACGCCGTGCTGCTCAAGGGCCGCGACGATGCGCGCATGACAATCGGCGCTCGTGCCGCATCGAAGCTGCTGGTCAAAGCTTCCTGATCAGATAGCCACAGAGACGCGATCGAGCACTGCGGCCAACTCTCGTGCGTGATCGATCACGTACGGCGTGGGCAGCGGCTGACTGCCAAACTTTGCGGCACCGAAGCCGTATCGCGTGAGCACGAATGGGCAGCCGGCAGCCTCTGCCGTCATTGAATCGATCGGGGTATCACCCACCATCACAATTGGATCGCCGGGCCCGAGCGACATCAGCGCGCGCAGGCCGGCGGGATCGGGCTTGCGCCCGTGCTCGCTGTCGCCGCCGATGATGCGCGAGAAAAAACCGCGCAGCCCGAGCGCCTCGAGGATGCCGATCGACGGGCCCAGCGGCTTGTTGGTGAGCACCGCCAACGGCCCGCGGTGCACGCAGAGCGCCAGGCTGTCGCGAACGCCCGGATACAGGGCGGTGTGATCGAGCAGCCGCCGGTCGTAGATCTGCATGAAGCGATCGAGCGCGCCGGCCGTCGCCGGGTCGAGCCCCGCGCGCTCGAGCGCGCGGCGCACCAGCACCGCCACGCCGTCACCCACCATCGCCACCGCCTCCGGCAGCTCCAGCGGCGCGGCGCCGTACGACTGCACCAGCTCGCTCACCGAGTCGCCGAGGTCGCGCGCCGAATCGATCAGCGTGCCGTCTAGATCAAAAGCTATGATCACGCGCACGATCTTAATGTAATGAGTGATCACGCATGAGCACGCTCGTCCTGCTATCCGGCGGCCTCGACAGCGCGGTGCTCGCCGCGCACGAGGCACAGCACGGCCAGGTGCGGCCCGTCTACGTGAGCGTCGGGCTGGCATGGGAGCTGGCGGAGCTCGCCATGATCGATCGCCTGCTGGCGGCGCCGGCGTTGGCGCGGGTCGATTCGCTCACGCGGGTCGAGTTCACGATGCGCGACGTGTATCCCGCATCGCACTGGGCGATTCGCGGCGTGCCGCCCGCGTACGACACCCCGGATGAAGACGTCTATCTGACCGGGCGGAACCTGGTGCTCCTGGCCAAGGCCGGCGTCGTCGCCGCCACGACCGGCGCAACACGGATCGCGCTCGGTCCGCTCGCGGGCAATCCCTTTCCAGATGCGCGACCCGAGTTCTTCACGGCAATGTCGAGCGCGCTGTCGCTCGGGCTCGATCACGCCATCGCGATCGTGACGCCGTTTCTCGACTGGCAAAAGGAAGACGTGATCCGCCGCGGTGTCGAGCTCGGCGTGCCACTCGAACTCACGCTCTCCTGCATGAATCCCGTTGGAGGTTCGACGGGTTCGACAGGTTCGGCGGGTTCGACAGGTTTACCAGTTCATTGCGGCTGGTGCAGCAAGTGCCGTGAGCGAAGGGATGCGTTTGCCGCCGCGGGCGTGCCGGACCCGACGATCTATGCCAACGCCTCACCTCGCACTTAGAGTCTGAACCCTCTCGACCGTTCGAGGACGATGCCGATCTCCCGGAAGTGAAGGTTGCTCAGCATCTGCGGATTGCGGACGATCGCGGCGCCCATCAAGCAGATGGCTGCCCCGATCAGCGAAACCGTGGTCACCCGCTCGTGCCGGATCACGACGCCGAGGATCAGCGCCACCACCGGAATGAAGAACGCCGCGATCCGCTGCCGAAGGGTGTCACCGTGGTGCCGGCCGAACCGTCACTGCGCCGCCACGTCTACGCCGCATGGCGCACCCACGCGACGCGCCGCAACGTGATTCGCGCGGCGGTGGAGGCATTTCAGCTCGCCGCGTCGAAACTCAACACGACACCTACGTCGCGCACTCGCCGTCGGTCGTCTCGGGCCGAAACGCGGTAGTCTCGGCGAGATCGATGTAGTCGGTCGCCGTTGCCGTCTCGCTCGTCAAGCTCTCGAGATCGCTCAACAGCGCCTTGACCTTGGGCACCTCGATCCTCCGGAAAAACGCCACCGGCGTTTCACCGTCCTGCTTCTCGTCCGCATAAAGACGCACGAGTCGTTCGAGCGCCGTCGCGGCACGGCGGGCAGGCACCTTGGCCGCGAGCCGTCCGAAGGTCGTGCGGTCCGCATCGATGCCGCCGCCGACCTGGATGAAGTACTGCGGCACGGCCTTGCCGTCCACCTTCCGCAGGCTGCCCTGGAACCCGATCGTTGCAATGTGATTCTGGCCGCACCCGTTGGGGCAGCCGCTGATCTTGATGTCGAGTTCCCTGGCCATCTCGATCAACTCCGGAGCTGCGCGCAGGTGCTGCTCGAGCGCCTGGCCGAGCCCGCGCGACTGCGTGACCGCCAGCTTGCACGACTCCGCGCCAGGACAACTCGTGACGTCGGCGATCGAATCGGCGTCGGGCAGGCCCAACCCCGCTGCCTGAAGACAGTTGTAGAGCGCCGGCAATTCGTTTTGGCGGACCCATCTGAAGACGAGGTCCTGAACCGCGCTCACCCGGACCGTGCCGTCGCCGTAGGCAGAGGCGAGATCGCCGAGGACGCGGAACTGCGCGCCGCTCAAGTCGCCCAGCGGCACCGTCACGACGGCCGACACAAAGTCGTTCTGCTTCTGCGGCCGCACGTTGGTGCGGACCCAACTCTCGAAATGACCGAGCGTGGCCGGCGAGGTCCGTCGCTCGGGGACGATGCCGGGACCACGGAGGGACGCCGCCTCGAGGCGCCGAACGATCTCGTCGACCGCCGGCGCTGGCGGACGCCGCCACGACGGCGCGGCTTCGTCGCTCGCGGGCTCCTGCTCGAATTCCAGCTTGCGCCCGCCTTCCGCGCGAACCTTCGCCAGCGCGTCGTCGAACGCCGCACGCCACGCGTCCCATCCCAGGGTCTTGATGAGGAACTTCATGCGGTTGCGTTGCTTGTGCTTGTAGTCGCCCCGCTCGTGGAACACGCGGATCACGGCCTCGGCCACGCGCAGCATGTCTTCGACGGGCAGAAAATCAAAGAGCACCGCCGCCGCGGTCGTCATGGTGGCCGTCCCGCCGCCGATGTAGACGCGGAATCCGCGGTGGCCCTCCTGGATGCGCGCCAGCCAGCCGATGTCGTTAATGGTGAGCTTGATGTGATCGCGCGAACAGCCTTCAAAGGCGATCTTGAACTTCCGCGGCAGCGACGAGCTCAGCGGGTGTCGAAGCAGGAAGCGCGTGAGCGCTTCCGCGTACGGCGTGACGTCAAACGGCTCGTCGGCGGCAACGCCGGCAAACTGGCAGGCCGTGATGTTACGGACCGAGTTACCGCAGGCTTCCCGCGTGGTCAGGCCGGCCTCGGCCAGCCGGCGCATCGCGGGTTCGGCATCGTGCAGCTTGACGAAGTGCAACTGGATGTTCTGGCGTGTCGTGATGTGGCCGAAGCCGCGCGAGTACTGCTCCGCGACGTCGGCGAGCGCGTCAAGCTGCTCCACCGTCAACACGCCCTGCGGAATTTTCACGCGGATCATTTGCGCATCGTCCAGCTGACGCTGCCCGTAGGTGCCTCGGACGAGGCGGAACACGCGCCACTGATCGGGTGTGATCTCGCCACGTTCGAATTTGCCGAGCATGTCGGCAAACTCGTCGATGTCGGCTTCGCTCGCGAACGACAGCCGCGCGCGGCCAAGGGTTGTCGGGCTGTCATGAGCGGACATTTCAGGGCTCCTTGCAAATCAAGAATGGGCGCCGGCCCGCGCGTCGGCCGTCACAAATCCTTCGAACAGGTCGATCGGCAGCCCCGCCACGGCGCCGACGACGATGGTGCCGGGCGCATCGCCGTTAGGAGCCGGAACGGCGACGGTCGCGAGTTGAGCGAGGCCGCCCTTCCACACCCACATGTGCGGCGTGGCCGCGCCCAGCACCAAGGCCGCCGGCGTGCCGGCCGGCCAGCCTCTGTCGATCAGCCGCTGAGTCAGGCCCGCCCTGGCTCGCACCGACATCATCGCCACCAGCGTGAGCAAACCTGGCGGGAGCGCAGCGATTGTCGCGTCGAAGGCGCTTTCGTCCGATGCGGTGATCACGACGAAGCCGGATGACGTGCCGCGGTGTGTCACCGGAATGCCGGCGAGGGCCGGCGCCGCGATCGCGGTCGTGAGGCCCGGCACCACCTCGAACGGAATGCCGGCGGCCTGCAGGGCCAGCGCCTCCTCGCCGCCCCGGCCGAACACGAACGGGTCCCCGCCTTTGAGGCGGACGACTCGCCGGCCCGCGAGACCGGCGGCCACCAGCAGGTGTTCGATCGTCGCCTGTGACGTCTGCTCGCCTCCGCCGCGCTTGCCGACGCAGACGACCTCGGCATGTCTCGCCAGCGCCAGCACCTCGGGCGACACGAGCGCGTCGTGGAGCACGAGGTCCGCTGCGCGGAGGCGGCTCGCGGCCTTCTGCGTCAAGTGATCCGGATGGCCGGGTCCGGCGCCAACCAGCGAGACGAATCCGCAGGCCGGTGCGGTCATCGCGGTCTCGTGGCGCGGTCGGGCGAGTCGTACAAGCGGTTCAGCGCGTCGAGCAGCTGAGGACGTCTCGCGGGCATCGGCACGCCCGCATCACGTTGGCGGCGGCTGAGGTCGTGCGCGCGCTCGGCCCACGTCGCGATATCGGCGGGCACCAGCTCGTCGAATGCTTCACGCAACAGGCCGGCGAGCGCCGGCGCCTGGCCCGCGGTCGAGAACGCTACGGTCACGCCGCCGCGGGCAATCGTGCCGCCAAGGAACGCGGTGGCGTTCGCCGGATCGTCAACCGCATTCACGAACACGCCCCTCGTTTCCGCAGCCTCGCGGACGGCCCGGTTCACCGCCGGCGGCGCCGCCGCGGTCACGAACCACGCGCCGTCGAGGTCGCCGTCCTGAAATGCGCGCTGAACGACGCGGACCCGCGATCGATCGATGGCGCTCGAAACATCAGGCGCAACAACCGTGACATCGGCACCCGCAGCGAGCAGCGCCGGAATCTTCGATGCCGCCACGGCGCCCGCGCCGACCACCACGACGCGGCGGCCGTCGAAGCGGAGAAACACCGGCAGGCGCGGCAGGTTGCGATCATCGGGCTGAGACAGCGGTGTTGAGCTCCTCCGCCCGAGAGCGATCCCGACAGCGAGCGCGATTGCGAACCCTGCGAACAACCACGCTCCGTTCAGCGAGAGCGGAAGCCGGCTGAGGTCGAGCGGGCCGGGCAGCCCCGGCCACGGGCCCTTGCGAGAGATGTCTTCCCACAGCAGCAGGCCCAGCGCGACGACGGTCGCTGCCGAGGCGAGCGGCGCGGCGGTGAGCCGATCGAGCCACCACGGCGCGTCCTGGCGCTCGGCTTCCGGTTCGACAAACGGTTCAACGAGTAGCGGTATGGCCATGTCAATTCCCCACGAAAAACGAAACCAAAAACGACAAAGCCCGGAAAGCTGAGAAGCCTTCCGGGCCTTGGTCTGAAACTTGTTTGGTGTGCCGGTTGTGGAAGCTAGGGGGGCACGATCAACATGTGCAGAGCGCGGCGCTCGGAGGCTGGGCCCCGAGACAACAACACGCGCAGGTGCACATCGCGAACATCAGGAGAGTTTTATCCCACGAGCTCGCGGCAACTGTCAAGTGCTGGCCAACATCAACGCTCGATGCGGATCCAGCCGTCGCCGGTGCGAACCTTGAGGATCTTGCCGCCGTCGCCCATCTTCGCCCGGAGGCTGCGCCGCCGCTCGCGGCGCTCGTCGCTATTTTCTCCGTCGCGCCGGCCTTCCCCAGCCACGTCCTTCAGCAAGGGATGCTGATCGATGCGGACGGCGCCAGAGGCGGTTTCCAAGTCGAGCTCGGCGTTGAACCTCGAGGGCAGGGTCAGGACCACATTGCCGTCGCCGGTTGTGAAGTCCCAATCTGCGGTCATCGCGGAATCCGGATCGATGTTGACGCGAATCGTGCCGTCGCCGGTCTTGGCGTGTAGCGCCGTGGGTTTGGCGTCGATGCCGATGCTGCCGTCGTCGGTTTCGAGATCGAGCTTGCCGGCGGCATCCTCCAATTTGATCGAGCCGTCACCGGTGCGGATCTGGATGTCGCCCGTCACGCGCACGCCGGTCACGCTGCCATCAACGGTATTGAGCACGAGCTTGCCGTCAAGTGCTTCCACGCGTATCGAACCGTCGCCGCTTTTGGCCTCGAGGTTGGTCGCGCGGGGGACGGCGACACGTAAGCGCGCGGTCGGCGAGATGTGCATGCCGATCGTGACGCCGCGGAAATCGGTGCGGGCCGGCCCGGTGACGCGCACCACGATCCGGTCGCCCTTCTGCTCGACTTCGACTGTCATCTGATCGATGAGCGGCTGCGCCATCGCCCGCCTTTCGATCTCGACCTCGACCTCGTTGCGGTCCCACGAATGCACCTCGATGGCGCCGTCGAAGGTGTCCAGCACCAGCTCCGGCGCGCCGGTCACTTTGAAGGTGCGGGTGTCGCGCGATGACAGCCCTTCGGTATGGAGGTTCATTTCGCATGCGCCCAGCGCGGTTGCGGCGAAAAGCGCGACGGCGGCCGCGAGGGCGGGTCGGCGGATCTGGAGCGTCATGCAGTACCTCACGGGACAGTAGACGGCCCCTTGGTGCTTAGTGTTCCAGCGCCGCGACGCCGCCGATGTAGGTCTGTCGAACCCCCAGGTCGGGTCCGAGCACCACGAGGTCGGCGAAAAGGCCCACAGCGATTGACCCCCGATCCACCAGACCCAGCTCGGCCGCGGGGGTTGACGCGCACATTCTCGCCGCCTCGAACACGGGCATCCCGATGCGGTTGACCAGCGTGCGGAACGCGGTATCCATCGTCAACACGCTGCCGGCAACCGTGCCGTCTTCGAGCTCCGCGGTTCGAGCGGTCACGATGATGGTCTGATCGCCGAGCCGTGCGCGGGTGCCGACGGCAAGGCCCGCGCCCGCCGTCGCATCGGTGATCGCCATCAACCGGCGCGGGCCCTTCGCGCGAATGGCGATCGCCATCAATGACGAATGCACATGGAAACCGTCGCAGATCAGCTCCGCCGCCACGGCGTCGGACTCGAGGACCGCGCCGACGACGCCGGGGGCGCGTGAGGCCATCGGCGTCATGCGGTTGAAGAGATGCGTGGCGTGGCAAACGCCCGCGGCAATCGCCGCGCGGGCTTCATCGTAGGTCGCGCCGGTATGGCCAATCGACACGCGGTGTCCAGCGGCGACAAAGTCGCGGACCAGATCCATTCCACCCGGCAATTCAGGCGCAAGCGTGATGATCCCGACATCCTGCCGTGCGGCCTTAATCGCCGCGAGGATCTCGGTAGCGGCGAACTCCTGTAAGTTTTCGTTATTCGTAATTGGTTCTTGGTTATTCCGAGGCGGCAGGCGCAAGCAACGCCTCGGCTGCGCGCCATTCCATTCAGGGTTGATGAAATTGCTTTCGAGGTGGGCCGGCATGACGCGCGCCGAACGCGGGTCGGGCGCGAGCCGCGCGGCGGCGACTGCGGACAACATCGCGGCGAGCGTCGACGGAGCGCACGCAATCGAGGTCGGACAAAAGGCCGTGACGCCGTACTTCGGCAGCCGCGCCGCGACGCCGGCAATGGCGGCCGCCCCGTCGAGCACGTCGAGGCCCTCGAGGCCGTGGATGTGCACGTCGACGAAGCCCGGGACGATCAGGTGACCGCTGAGATCGACCAGCGTGGCGCCGGCGGGCGCGTCGATCACGCGCGACTCGATCGCTTCGATCCGGCCGTCGTGAATGACGAGGCTGCCGCCCGGCACCACTCGATCCGGCAGGACAAGGTCCGCGCCGGCGAGCACGATCATGCGCGGGGCAGAGACGCCGCGCGCGCGGCGCCGATGGCGACGGCGTCGGAGCCGAGCGTGGACAGCACGACCCGGACGCGGTCGGCCTGTGCGGGCTGCAACCGGCGGCTGCACTCGACGCGAATCGGTTCCAGCATCAGGTCGCCGGAACTGGCGAGCATGCCGCCAAGCACGATGGCTTCGGGATCGAGGATGGTCGTCAGGTTGGCGACGGCCATGCCGACGTACTTCGCGGTATCGCGAATCACCGAGATCGAGACGCCGTCACCGTTGCGTGCTCCGGTGATCACGTCGTCGGCCGTGAGCCGCGAGAGATCGCCGCCGAGGTGATCCGCCACCGACGATCGATCGCCCGACTTGATGCGCCACACCAGGCGCTTCACGATGCCGGCGGCCGCGATCTCGGACTCGAGCCCGCCATAGCGCCGGTAATCTTCGCGCTCGACTGGATTCATGGCGAGCCAACCGACGGCTCCTGCCAGTCCGTGCGCGCCGAGCCACGGCGCGCCGTTGATCAAGGTTCCGGCAATCACGTGCTCGCCGACGGCGAAGGTGATCACCTGCTTCAACCCGCGCGCCGCGCCGCACCACTGCTCGGCGATCGCCGAGGCGGTGCCCGCGCCCACGGCCTGTGGCACTGGCGCGTCCCGCGACACCTCCGCCAGCGCCGCCGCAATATCGCCGGGCACGTCGTCGCTGGCCAGCGTCATCGCGACGGCCGTCGCCGACACCGCCCCGCCGGCGGCCGCGATGGCGCGCCTGGCCGCGTCACGCACGCCGGCGGCGAGGTGGCCCGATGATTGCGCCAGCTCCGCGCGCGACAGCGTGTGCCCGGTGTCGTCGACCACGACCACGCGCACGACGGCGTCGGACAGGTCCACCCCGAGGGTCATCTTACTCATCGTCGGGATGCCAATCGGGATGCGCGTGCAGCTTGCGGCCGTCGAGCGGCAGCGGCCCCGCCGGAGGCCCGAACAACCCCGCGTCGATTCGTTTCAGCAATGCCGCTAATCCTCGTTCATCCGGCGCCGCGATCACAAGCACGCCGCTGCCTTGCGCGGGCGGAAAGCCGCGGTCGTCGAGGTAATCACGATCGAGCGTCACGAGCGTGCGCCGCAGCTGGCGCGCCAGGCAAAAATGCTCGCGATCGCGGGCGCGGCGCAGGTCGGGATGCTCCATCACGAACAGCACGTCCCAGCGCAGCTGCTCGCGCATGAACACCACGACGCCGGATGGCATGTTCGCGTCCGCATACACGCGCGGCCGGTCAGTGACCGCCTCGGCGACCGGACCCAGCTCGGACCAGAGGGTTCCCATTGGTTATTGGTAATTGGTTCTTCGTTATTGGTTCGTCGTGGTTCGCTGTTCGGGCTTCTTTTTCTTCTTGTTGATTTGCGTGCGCGCTTCACGCTCCAGATCGGCGACCAGCTGCACGCGCTGTTTGAGCAGCGCCTTGCGCGGGCGGCGGCCGTTCTTGTGCCCGACGGCGTACTCGCAGAACAACGGGAACGCGATGGTCGAGTCGCAATACGCCACGGCGGTATCTGGCAGCACACTCGGATTCAGCTTGCCCCAGCTCACCGCCTCGGCCGGTGTCGCGCCCGACAACCCGCCCCACACCACGGAATCGGTCGTGATCTGGATGAAGTAGTCGTTGCCGCCCTTCAGGATGCCGTAGACCTCCCACAGCGTGGGCTGGCCCTGCAGGTAGAAATTCTTCGGCGAGCCGCCGCCGAGGATCACGCAGCCGTTCTTGTCGGCGGCGCGGATGATCGCGCAGACTTCATTGACGTCCTGGTTTGGATCGATCTGCAGCGTGCTGCGGTTGATCAGCTCGTGATACGCGATGTTCATGCCGATCGAGCTGTCGCCCGGCGACGAGGTGTAGATCGGCACGCCGTATTTCGCGGCCGAGGCGACGAGCGAATACTTCTCGCAACCCTTGCGGACCTTGATCAGATGTTTGCCGAGCGCCTCGTGCAGCTCCGCCGACGACACCGGCCCTTCCATCCCGCTCGCGACCAGGAACTCGCGGATGAACGTGTCGGTATCGAGCAGCACCTGCGCCGGGAACAGCACGTCGTAGATGCGGATCACGCCCTCTTCGTAGAGCACGCGGTCGTCGACAAACGGCGAGCCGCGCCGCAGCGTGAAGTTCAGCGCGTAATGCAGGTCGTGATAGAGGTTGGCGCCGGTGCTGATGATGAAATCGACCAGCCCCCGTTCCATCAGCTCGATCACGCACCCGCCGAGGCCGGCCGGCGTCATCGCGCCAGCGATTGTGAGCGCGATGGTGGTGTCGTGCTGCTTGGCCAGCATCTTGTCGCCGAAAATACGGCAGGCTTCACCGAGCCGCGCGGCATTGAACGCCTGGAACCCGTCGTCGATCAACGTCGTGATCGCGGCGCTCCCCTTCGGGCGGTAATAGCGAATCGGTTTGCCTTTGAGAAACGACTTCGGACCCTTCGGAGCCCCAGGGCAACGGTACGGCATCGTCCTAAGGGTAACATCCGGCGGAATACCTTCCCAACGACTCTTTGGGGTAGCATCATGAGTTCATGGATGACCGGCTGTGGGTTCCGGCGGCGGGTGTGCTGGCAGCCATCGCCGTGGCAGTCGTGCTGTTGCTGTGGTGGAAGGGCCAGCCCTTTGCCGAAGGGGACGTGTTCCGGGCCAGCCGGCTGTCACGCGGCAACCGGCTGTTTCCGACCCAGGTCCTGATTACCCCGACCACCGTGGTGCACTACACCCCGGAGCTGGTCGGCCGAAAAGAACATTCGATCCATATTGCACATGTCTCGTCGGTCAGCATCGACACCAACCTCCTGTTCTCGAACGTGCTCATCGAAACGAGCGGCGGCACCACCCCTGTGCAATGCCATGGGCACCGCAAGAGCGATGCGGTCCGCATGAAGCAGCTGATCGAGCAGCACCAGACGCAGTACTACCGGGCGCCGGCCGGCGGCCCGCCGCAGGAGGTGGCACGTGGATGACGTGACCTTCGCGGCCCAGCGCGCTAACTCGGGGCGTTCCCGGCCCGAGCTGCCCGACGTCGAAGCGCGCTTCAAGAACCTGGTGCAGTCGCCGCTGCGCGCCGGCATCCTGCGCTTCCTGAGCGCGCGGCCCGGCGAACCCTTCGACACCGAGGTCATCATGCAGACCTTCGGTCGCATGCGGCTCGACGTCGACAACTGCATTCACGAGCTGGTCGAGTTCGGCGTCATTCGCAAGAACGCCGGCGACCCGGCCACCTACGAGGCGGTGCGGCCCGAGCTCGAAGCCGCCGCGAAGCTGCTCGACGTCTTCCTCGAAGGCCGCGCCAACCTCGGCATCGAAGAGGCGTCGCCGTCGGTGCAGCGCTTCCGCGAGATGATCGGGCGCGACGAGAAGATGCTCGCGATCTTCGAGTGGATCCGGACCGCCGCCAAGTCCGACATCTCCGTGCTGATCCTCGGGCCGACGGGGTCGGGCAAGGAAGTCGTCGCCCGGATGATTCACGAGCTGTCACGCCGTGGGCCCGAGAATTTCCAGGCCGTCAACTGCGCCGCGTTGCCCGACAGCTTGTTCGAATCGGAAATCTTCGGCTACGAAAAAGGCGCGTTCACCGGCGCGCACGATCGCAAGCCCGGACGACTCGAGCTGGCTAACGGCGGCACGCTGTTTCTCGACGAGGTCGGCGACATGTCGCTGGTGGCGCAAGCCAAGTTGTTGCGCGTGCTCGAGGAACGGCGCTTCGAGCGCCTGGGCGGCAACCGATCGATTCACGTCGACTTCCGCCTGATCTCGGCGACCAACCGGCCGCTCGACATGTTCGTGCGCGAGAGCCGGTTCCGCGAAGACCTCTACTACCGCATCAACGCCTTTGCGATCCGCCTGCCGTCGCTGCGCGAGCGCGCCGTTGACATCCCCGTGCTCGCCAACCGGTTCCTCGCGCGCTACTGCGCCGCCAACGGCCTGACGCTCGACGCCAAAGTGTTTTCGCCGGAGTCGCAGCAGCTGCTCGCGTCGTATCACTGGCCGGGCAACATCCGCGAGCTGGAAAGCACCGTGTCGCGCGCCGCGTTGTCGGCGCCCGGACGATCGATCCGCGCCGCCGACATCGAGTTCCTGCACGGCCACGCCATGCCTCGCCCCGAGGAAACATCGTCGCGCCTGCCGTCGCTGCGAGACGCCGAGCGCGCTCACGTCATTCGCGTGCTCGAAGCCACGGAATGGAACAAGCTCGAGGCCGCCAAGATTCTCGACATCAGCAGGGGCACGCTGTATCGCAAGATCGACGAGTACGGATTGGAGCCAGCGGCCGGCAGCGCGCGCCGAAAGGGACGTCCGCCGGGATAAACACAAGGGCAAAAGTGGTTCTTGTGTTCGTTTGTGTCATATCTGAATAGGTCGATTGACGCCGCTTTTGGACACATTCGTCAATTCCTACTTCCTCAGTAAATTGTTGAAAATAAAAGATTAGTTACCAGAAAATGCTCAGGAGCGTGGTTGCTCCTGCAGTTTTTGGTTGCGATATGACTTTATAGTCATGTATGCTCCGTCTCGCTTGAAGAGAACATTCGCCCCCCGGCGCCCCATTAACACTTGTCGAGGCTCGCTCTGGCCGATTGCGGTCATGGCCACCCGAGCCAAGGCGGTCTGGGGTTCATAACTAACAGCGCACATGCGCGCCCTGCCGCCTCCTGCCCGGCTCTACGTCGGTGCCTCCATCGCTGTCGGCGCCTTGCTCGTGGTGTTTCTGGGGCCTCGCTCCACTTTCAGTAATCCACTGCTTTTCGCGGTTCTGCTGATCACGTCTGCCGTCACATCCGCGTTCAAGGTGAGCCTGCCGCTCGCCAAGAGCGGATCGACGATGTCGGTGTCGTACGCCGTGGACTTCGCGGCGCTGATGCTGCTCGGGCCGAACGAAACGATGCTGGTGGCGGTCACCAGCGCGTGGAGCCAGTGCACCTTCCGCATGAAGGTGAAGAACCCCCACTACCGCACGCTCTTCAGCATGGCGTGCCTGGCGATCACGGTGCAGGCCGCCGGCTTCGCCTACGAAGCGCTCGGCGGCGTGCCCGGCACGCTCGCGCGCGATGTGACCGGCGTCGCCAGGCCGCTCGTCGCGGCGGCGACGGTGTATTTCATCTTCAACACCTCGCTGATCGCGATCGCGGTGGCCCTCGCCACCAAGCAAACGTTCGTCGCCGTCTGGAACCAGAACTTCCTGTGGAGCGCGCCAAGCTACTTCGTCGGCGCCGGCGCCGCAGCGCTCGCGACCTTGGCCGTGATGACGGCGGGCGTGTGGCTGGCCATCCTGGTGACGCCGATCCTCTACCTGACCTACCGCACTTATAAGGTCTATCTCGGACGCATCGACGACGAGCGCCGGCACGTCGAAGAAATGGCCGACCTGCACCTGGCCACCATCGAAGCGCTCGCGGGCGCGATCGACGCCAAGGATCAGACCGCGCAGTCGCACATCCGTCGTGTGCAGGTCTATGCCACCGGCATCGCGCGCGGCCTCGGGATGTCAGACATGGAAATTCAGGGCGTGAAGACCGCCGCGCTGCTGCACGACATCGGCAAGCTCGCCGTGCCCGAGCACATTCTCTCGAAGCCCGGGCCGCTCACCCAGGAAGAGTTCCAGAAGATCCGCGTGCATCCCCAGGTTGGCGCAGAAATTATCAGCGCCGTGCCCTTCCCCTATCCCGTGGCACCGCTGATCCTCAGCCACCACGAGCGCTGGGACGGCAAGGGCTATCCGCAAGGTTTGAAGAGCGAAGAAATTCCGCTCGGCGCGCGCATCTTGTCGGTGGTCGACTATTTCGACGCCCTCACGTCGGATCGCCCGTACCACCAGGCGATGACGTTCGAGGCCGCGGTGGCGCTGCTGCAGCAGGAGGCCGGCCGCGCGCTCGATCCCATGGTGGTGCAGATGTTCGTCAAGATGATGCCCGAGATGGCCGAAGCCGCCGGCACCATCGACCACGCCACGCCGCGCCGGCTCTCGTTCGAATCGACCTCGGATCTCGGCCGCCCCGCCGTCGGCTTCCAGCCCGAGAACAGCAAGGGCAGCACGGTGTTCGAAGACATTGCGCTCGCCCATCGCGAAATCTACGCGCTCTACGAAATCGCCCAGACGATGGGCACGAGCCTTGGCGTCTCCGACACCATGGCGCTGATCTCGTCGAAGCTCTCGAACCTCGTGCCGTTCTCGTCGTGCGCGCTGTTCCTCTTCGACGAGGAAAACGAAACGATCACCTGCCGGTTCGCCACGGGCACCGAGGCCGACGTGATCGGCACGATGACGGTGCGCGGCGGCCAGGGCCTGGCGGGATGGGTCGCCCGCAACCGCCGTCCGCTCGTCAATGCGCGGCCCAGCGCGGAGTTCGAGGCCGCCGGCATCACCAACCAGGTCACGACGCTCAAGTCGGCGCTGGTCGCACCGCTGGTGTTCAGCGATCGCTTCATCGGCACGCTGGCCGTCTATTCGCTCCAGCCGGACTTCTACACCGACGATCACCGCCGCCTGCTCGACCGCGTTAGCGAGCAGGCCTCGGCCGTGATCCACAATTCGATCGTGTTCGAGCAGACCCAGGAGGATTCGCTGACCGATCCGCTGACCGGCCTCCCCAACACGCGCTTCATGTTCATGCACCTGACGCGCGAGCTGGCGCGAGCCGAGCGGCTCAAAGCCGAAGTCGCTCTGCTCGTCATGGACCTCGACAGCTTCAAGGAAATCAACGACAACCACGGCCACCACGTCGGTGACAAGGCGCTGCGCGAAGTCGCCACCGTCTTGCGGTCGGCCATTCGCCCGTACGACATCTGCGTGCGCTACGCCGGCGACGAGTTCATCGTCGTGCTCTCCGGCTGCGGCGCCGACGAAGCCGAGCGCAAGCGGCTCGAGCTGCAGCGCACGGTCGACGAGGTGCTGTTTGAAGCGCGGCCCGGCCGCCGGCTGCCGCTGGCCATCAGCGTCGGCGCGGCGATCTATCCGCAGGACGGCGAAACCTACGAGGCGCTGCTGGCCACGGCCGACAGCCGGATGTATCGCGACAAGGCGCGGCAAAAGCAGCGCGTGCAAGTGCAGCCCGCCGCAACGGGCACCGACGGTCTGCCGGCCGTCTCGGTGCCGCGGACGCCGGCGCCGCAGGAAATCACCGAGATCGATATCCAGCGCGCGGGCTTCGGGGTCCTGTAGGACCGAGTTCAAGAGAGATTCACAGGAGACCAGGAGGTCAGGAGAAATATTTTCTTCTGATCTCCTGGCCTCCTGTTTTGTTCTTCTGGCCTCCTGTTTATTCTTCCGGACTGTTACGATCACGCGGTGATCACGTTTCCGGTTCGCGAGGTGTTATTCGCGACCCCCCGCGCGCGCGGCATCAGCCTCGACCTTGGCGACCAGGCGTTCCTGTTTTCCGCCGGACAGGCGGTCATGGTCGGCCTGAACGGCTCGCCGTTGCGGAAGCCGTACTCGATCGCGTCGGCGCCATGGGAAGTGGCGAAAACCGGCGTCATGCAGCTGCTGATTCAGATTGACGACAGCGCGCTCGACCCGCACCTGGAGCGCGCGACCCCGGGCACGCGGGTGGACGTCGAGGGCCCGTTCGGCACGTTCGGGCTGCCGGCCGGCCAGTCGGAGCCGCTGCTGTTCGTCGCGGGCGGGACCGGCATCGCTCCGCTGCGGTCGATGTTGATGGAGCGGCTGCTGCGCGGCGGCGCGGCGCCCGCCTTCGCCAAGGCTTCCACCTCCGCCAAGGCTACGGCGGACAGGTCGGCGGGGCAGGCTATCAGCGTGATCTATTCAGCCAGGTCTCCGGAAGAGTTTGCCTTTCGATCCGAGCTGGATGCGCTGGAGAAGGCCGGGCGCATCACCGCGCATTTCACGGTGACCCGCGATGAAGGCGGCGCCTGGCCAGGACGACGGGGCCGGATCGACCACGCGCTCGTCGAGAAGGCCTTGCCTTCGCCCGAAGCGCGCTGTTTGATCTGCGGGCCCCCGCCGTTGGTGACCGACACGAGCGAGCTGTTAGTGAGGTTGGGCGTGAAGCGCGATCGGATTCTTACGGAACAATACTAGTCGCGGAACTAAAGTTCCGCGCTACACCGCCGCTACACCTCATGGGCGTAGCGCGGACCTTCAGGTCCGCGGTTTCCACTACATGCCCAGCACGTGGAAACCGGCGTCGACCATCAGCACTTCGCCGGTGATCGCCTTGCCGGCATCGCTCAGCAGGAACGCGGCGGCGTCACCCACCTCAGACGAGTCGATCGCCCGGCGCAGCGGCGCTTTCTCGCGCACGACGCCGAGGATCGACGAGAAGCCGCCGATGCCCGCGGCGGCGAGCGTCTTCACCGGTCCTGCGGAGATCGCGTTGACGCGGATGTTCTCGGGTCCGAGATCCGCCGCCAGGTACCGCACCGACGATTCGAGCGCCGCCTTGGCCACGCCCATCACGTTGTAATTCGGGAAGACGCGATCGCTGCCGAGGAAGGTCAGCGTCAGGACGCTGCCGCCCCCGCGCGCCGCCATCAGCGGCTGCGCCCCGCGCGCCAGCGCGATCATCGAGTACGCGCTGATATCGAGCGCCTGCTTGAAGCCATCGCGCGAGGTGTTCACGAACCGGCCGGTGATGTCCTCTCGCGGCGCGAACGCGGCGCCGTGCACGACGAAGTCGAGCCCGCCGTGGTGTTCCGTGATCTTCGCGTAGACCGCGTCGATCTGCTGATCGTCGGTGACGTCGAGCGGCAACACCAGCGGACGCGGCGTCAGCGTGTCGGCGAGCTCGCCGACATGCTCTTCGAAGCGGCCCTGATAGGTGAGCACGAGGGTGGCGCCCGCCTTCGACGTGGCTTGCGCGATGGCCCAGGCCAGCGAGCGATGGTTCGCCACGCCGACAATCAGGCCAACCTTCCCGGTGAAATCCGCCATCAGTGATTTTTCTTGCCGCCGCGCCTGCGGCGTCCGCCGCCATGCCCCTGAGGCGCACCGTTCGAGCGGCCGTCGCCCTGCGATTGCGCATGCGGATCGCGGAAGCGCATCGGGCCGACGTTATTGTCCTGGCCGCCGCCCGCAGGACGCCGCCGGCGGAACTTGCCCTGGCCACCCGCTGCGTGACGCTGCGCGCCGTTGTTGCGGCCGCGGTTATTGAGCGTTTGAATCGTGAATTCCGGCATCGCGCGCGGTGTCGGCGTCGCGCCTTCGATTTTCGGGAACTGCGCGCGGATCAAGGGACGGCGAACCGGGCCTTCTTCGCGATCTTCGTCGAGAGGCGATTCGGTTTCGGTGAGGGGAATTTCGGAAACAAATGCCGGCGGCGCCACGGGCGGCGGCGGTTCGGGGGGGGAGGCGGCGAGCGGATCGGCCGCGGTCGCCGCCGCTGCGGCGGCCGGCGGGGAGTGCGGCCGCCCGCCCGGGCCCTGCATGGTGTCGAGCACCTGGGTGAACAGCGCCGGCGGCTGCGTCTTGCGACGCGGCGCGGGCACCTTCGCCTCTTTGTATTCGTGCTCGGCGTCGCAACTGCCGCAACGCGTGCGTCTGATTTCGTCGTCGATCATCGCCACGATAGCGTGATCGGTAATGCGGCGCTCGCGTGGACAGTAATCGTCCAGCACGTCACCCGGCCGGAACCGGCGGTCTTGCATGCAACTCCCCCGAAAATCCGACTAGCTGCCCCGCCAGGGCCAAGTCGGAAACAGTCGTCACTTACGTCGAACTACAGTCCATGGGCCGTTAACGTTCAAAAACGGCCCGGACATTCATGTAGAGGGCGGGAAGCGCCTGATCGGTCGGTAGACCGGAAAGCACAGGGCAAACGGAATATATCAAAGGGATGCTCCGCGGGCAAGCCACGCCCGTGTTTCGGCCAGGGCGGCCCCCACGGCATCCGGATGTGTGGACTGGGGGGTGGTTCGCGCCCGGACCGACGCGGCCGCCGTGACCTTCGCCTTGACGTCGTCGCCAAAGAGGGCGCTCGACTCGCGCCATTCCGCCAGCGAGAGCGCCTCGAAATCGCGCCCTTCGGTGAGCAGGCGGCGCACCAGCGCGCCGACCACTTCATGGGCCTGGCGAAACGGCATGCCGCGCGCGACCAGGTAGTCGGCGACGTCGGTCGCCAGCAGCAGGCCCGATGCGGCGCGCCCCGTGCGTTCGGGATGCAGCGTGAGCTTGCCGATCACCGCGGCCGTGGCGTCGAGAGAAACGGCGAGCGTGTCTTCAGCGTCGAAGAGCGGTTCCTTGTCTTCCTGCAGGTCCTTGTTGTACCCGGTCGGCAGCCCTTTCATCGTGACGAGGAAACCGGTGAGGTGCCCAATCGCGCGTCCAGCCTTGCCTCGCACGAGCTCGAGCGGATCCGGATTTTTCTTCTGCGGCATCATGCTGCTGCCGGTGGCCGACGAATCGGCCAGCTCGAAGAATGAGAATTCCTCGCCGGTCATCAGGATGAAGTCTTCCGCGATCCGCGACAGGTGCACCATGCACAGCGACACGGCGTGCAGGAAGCTGACGGCGAAGTCGCGATCCGACGAGGCGTCCATGCTGTTGGCGACCACGCGCGAGAAGCCAAGCGCCGTGGCGAGCGCGGCGGTATCGACGGGATAGCCGGTGCCGGCGATCGCGCCGGAGCCGAGCGGCAGCGCATCCGCCTCGTCACGCGCGTGTTCGAGGCGGGCATGATCGCGACGCAGTGCCGCGGCGTGGCTCAACAGAAAGTGCGAGACCAGCACGGGCATGGCGCGGCGCATATGCGTGTACGACGGCATCAGGGCGTCGCCGGCACGCTCGGCTTGATCGGCAAACGCCGCGATCGCCGCGCGCAGCCGCTGTTGGAGGAGCGGGATGCGGCGCCGCAGATACAGCCGGAGATCCACCGACACTTGCTCGTTGCGGGACCGGCCGGTGTGCAGACGGCGGCCCGCATCGCCGATGCGCGCGACCAGCTGGCGCTCGACGAAGCTGTGCACATCCTCGTCGTCGCCATTCACCCACGATGGATCGTTCCGGCCGTGTTCGAGGATCTCGGTCAGCGCGGTGGCAATCGCCCTGGCATCTGCCGCGTCCAGCACGCCCGCGCGGGCCAGGGCGCCGGCCCACGCCAGGCTGCCGGCGACATCGTCTTCGAAGAGGCGGCGATCGAACGGAAACGACACGCCGAAATCGAACGCCGCAGGATCGGGAGCGGAATCAAAACGGCCAGACCATAAATGCTGTGACATGTCGGTTCAGGGGTTCAGGGGTTCAGGGGTTCAGAGGTTCAGGGGTTCGCCGATCGGCCCACCACACGACAGTCGCCCTTGAAGAGGCGGATGCGGACCGTGCCGGTCACGCCGGATTGCACGGCTCCGACCGAGGCGTCGAGCGCCGAGCGGAGACGATCGAACCAGTCGCCGCGATCGATCGCGTCGGCGTAGGTGCTCGAGAGCGTGCGCAGGAAGCGGTCGACGTTATCGGACGACACGAAGCGCTCGAGCTCGGAATGCGCCAGGTGCAGCACGGCGGCCGCAGGCGCCTCGTAGACGGCGCGGGATCGGCTACCGTCCGAGTGGTTCTTGACGCGCTCGAGCCGGCCGCAGCCATGCTCGCCGGCAATCGTCGAGAGACTTTCGATCAGCTCAACGAGCGGCATCACGACGCCGTTGATGCCGGTTGGCGCGCCGTGCTCGAACGAGATCGCCACCGTCGCGGGTTGCGCGGGCGTCTGGGCCAGCGGCCGCGTGATCTTGAACAGCGTTTCCGGCGCCTCTTCAGCCGCGTCGTCGCCGCGCCGCCCAATCGTTCGGCCCCACAGGTTATCGTCGACCCGTTCTTCAGTCAGGCCCGCCGATGAAATGCCAAGGCGATCGGCATAACCGGCAATCGCCGCATTGGCCAGGCCCCATTCGTCGACGAGCGCGAGCTCGGTCAGCGAGGGATCGAGCGCGCGCAGCGGCCTGGCGAGGCGAACGCGATCGCGGCCCGAGCAGCCGTGCGCGACGATGGTGGCGTTTTCGAGGCGGGCGATCTCGGCGAGCTTCTTCGCGATCATCGGGCGGCCGAGCGCGGTCGCCATCGGGTAGCGCCCCTCAGACAGCGCATCGGCCTTCAGCGTCGGCAGCACGAAATCACGGACGAACTCTTCGCGGGTGTCGAGCACGTGGCTGCGGATCGCGCCGGACGCCATGGCGCGTTCACGCACCGCGACCAGATCGGCCGACTGGCCCAGGTCGAGCGTGACGGTTATGACGTCGGCATCGCCGCGCTCGACCAGCCATGGAATGGCGACCGACGATCGCAGGCCCCCCGAGTACGCAAGCACAATCGATTTCTTCATACGGCGTTATTCATCCGCGAACGCCTGGAGCCTCTTGACGACCGCCAGCGCGTTCTTCGGGTCGCGCGCGATGATCAAAATAGTGTCGTCACCCGCCAGGGTCCCCACGACCTCAGGCAGCTTGGCCCGGTCGATGGCGAGTCCCAGCAACTGCGCCTGGCCCGGCCCGGTGCGCAACACCACGAGCTGCTGCACCGGCTCGAGCGTCACCAGGTATTCCGACAGCGCCCGGGCCAGCGTCCCGAACGCGGTGGTCTGGGGCGTATTGTCCACACTCGACGGCTGATAGGCCCCGTCGGCCGAGCGCTTGAGCAGCCCGAGCTCCTTGATGTCTCTCGAGAGCGTGGCCTGCGTCACGGCAAAGCCGCGGGCTGCCAGCCGCTGCCGCAGCTGCTCCTGGTTACGCACGGCCTCGTGCTCCACCACGTCGAGGATGGCCGATTGACGGCGAGCCTTCATATTTATGCGCCTAAGTGAATCAGTATACACACGAATCCAGCTGTTTATGCCCGAAAACCATTGACAGAGACGAAATTATTCATGTATAACTATTCTTTCTTACGCATATGGATACAGAGGTCATCAGCGAAACGGAAGGGGACCAGCGCGGCCATAACAGGCTGATCCGCGTGGCTGTGGCGGGTGCCACTGGCTTTGCAGGGCAGGAGTTGATCCGCCTCCTTGCGCGGCACCCGAACGTCACGATCACGGCCGCCACCGCTTCGCAGGCGACCAGCACGCCGCGCCGCCTGCCGTCGCTCGCCAAGATCTGGGACGGCACGGTCGTGCCGCTCAACGCGGCCGCGTTCGCTGCGGATGCCGTGTTCCTGGCGCTCCCCGAGTCAGCGTCAGCGGAGATTGCGCCGGCGCTGCTCGCGTCGGGGCTGCGCGTGATCGACTTGTCGGGCGCGTTCCGCTTGAGGAATGACGCCGCGCGCGAGAAGTGGTACCCGGCGACCAAGTCGCTGCCGGCCGGCGTCGCGTATGGGCTGACGGAATTCGAGTCTGACGCTATTCGCGGCGCGAAGTTGCTGTCGAACCCCGGCTGCTACCCCACGGCGTCGCTCCTGGGCCTGTTGCCGCTCGAGCGCGCTGGCCTGCTGCAGCCTGGCGCCGATATCGTGATCGATGCGAAGTCGGGGATTTCTGGCGCGGGGAAAGCGGCGACCGATCGGACGCATTTTTCCGAGAACCACGGCAGTGTGGCGGCCTACAACCCGTTTGGCCATCGCCATACGCCGGAAATGGAACAGGCGCTCGGGCGCGGCGTGACGTTCGTGCCGCACCTGGTGCCGCTCGACCGGGGCATTCTCGCGAGCCTCTATGCCCGCCTGGTGCCCGGCACGACGGCGGCGGCGGTGACCGCGGCTTACGAGCGCGCCTACGCGGCAGCGCCGTTCGTGCGCCTGACGGGAGACGCGCTCCCCGAAATCAAGCACGTGGCGCACACGAACTTCTGCGACATCGGTTGGAAGGTCGACGAAGCCGGCGCGCGGATATTCGTGGTGAGCGTGATCGATAACCTCGTGAAGGGCGCGGCTGGGCAGGCGATTCAGAACTTCAACGTGATGTTCGGACTGGATCAGAAGGCGGGTCTGCTATGAAGAACCGGCCCGTGGTGCTCAAGCTCGGCGGCGAGCTGCTCGAAGGCCCTGGCACGCTGACCGCGATTGCCAAGGTGATCAAACGCGCGTCAGCGAAGCGCCCGCTGATCGTCATCCATGGCGGCGGCCGCGAGATCGATGCCGCGCTGGCCCAGGTCGGCATCCCCAAGCGCCAGGTCGATGGCTTGCGGGTGACGGATCCGGAAACGCTCGACATCGTGGTGTCGGTGCTCGCCGGATCGATCAACACGCGGTTTGTCGCGGCGATCAACAGCGTAGGCGGCAAGGCCGTGGGGTTGACGGGAGGCGATGCCGGCGTGGCGCCGGTGAAGAAGGCGGCGCCGCACAAGGCGACCAGCGGCGACACCGTCGATCTCGGGATGGTGGGCACGCCTGATAAGGCGCCCGCTCCTGCGCTCCTGGCCCTGTTGTGCAAGGCGGGATACGTGCCGGTGATCGCGTGCATCAGCGCGTCGAAAGACGGGAAGCTGTTCAACGTGAATGCCGACACGCTGGCCGGAAGCCTGGCCGCGCGCGTGAAGGCCAAGCGGCTGGTGATCGCGGGCGGCACCGCGGGCGTGCTCGACAAGCGCGGGCAAACGATTCCGCGGCTGAACAGCACGCAGATCGCGAAGCTGGTGACGTCGGGTACGGCCAACGCGGGCATGGTCGCCAAGCTGACCGCCTGCCAGGCCGCGCTCAAGGGCGGCGCCAGCAGCGTCGTGATCGTGGATGGACGCCAGGCCTCGAGGCTCGCGAAGGCAGTGGCCCTGGAGAAAACCACCGCCACGTCGAGGGTCGTGAAGTAAACGCCGATGACTACAAACGCACAGACCGTCACCGCGCTCGAAGCGCAGCACGTGCTTCAAACCTACCAGCGGCAGCCCGTGGTGTTTGTCCGCGGCGAAGGCACGCGCCTGTTCGATGACAGCGGCCGCGCCTATCTCGATTTCATCTCGGGAATCGGCGTGGTGGTGTTGGGCCACGGCCATCCGGGGCTCGCGGCGGTGATCGCGGATCAGGCGAAGACCCTGATTCACACCTCGAACCTCTACTACCACCCGCTGCAAGGACAGCTCGCGGCGAAGCTGGCGTCGCTCTCGGGGCTGCAGCGCGCGTTCTTCTGCAATAGCGGCACCGAGGCCGTTGAAGCGTGCCTGAAGTTCGCGCGCCGCTATTGGTACTCGCAGGGCGTCAAGAACCGGACCGGCTACGTCGCGCTCGAACACGGTTTCTCGGGTCGTACCATGGGTGCGTTGTCGGTGACCGCCAACGCGCACTATCGCGATCCGTTCGGCCCGCTCGTGCCGGGCGTCACGTTCGTGGCGCCCGACGATGTGGCGGGGCTGGAGGCGGCGGTGAACGACACGACCGCTGCGATTATTGCCGAGCCGATCCAGGGTGAAGGCGGCGTGCGGCCCCTCTCCCCGGATTTCGCCGCCGCGATCGCGCGGGTGACGAAGAACACCGGGACGCTGTTGATCGCCGACGAGATTCAGTGCGGCCTCGGGCGCACCGGCCGGCCGTTCCACTTCCAGGCGTTCGGGTGGTCGCCGGATCTCGTCACCGTCGGCAAGGCGATCGGGTCGGGCATTCCGATCGGCGCGGCGCTCGTGGCGGAACACGTCGCCAAGCAGATTTTCGCGGGCGACCACGGCACGACATACGGCGGCAACCTGCTGTCGACACGCGCCGCCATTTACGTGCTCGAGCAGCTGGCCGGCCCCGTCGCGGCAAACATCAAGACGGTGGCGCCGGTGTTCGAACAACGGTTGCTGGCGCTGCAGCAGAAGCATGCGGTCGTGCGGTCGGTGCGCGGAGCGGGATTGATGCGCGGCCTCGAGCTGGCGGTCGATGCCCAGCCGGTGATCGACGCCGCTCTCAAGTCGGGGCTGTTGGTGAACCGGACGGCGGAACGCGTGATTCGCATGCTGCCGCCGCTCACGGTGTCGGTCGCGGAGATTGAAGAAGCCGTCGGAATTCTCGACGGTGCGTTGGCAACGGTGTCGGTCGAAGGATCGAGTATTGAGGTGAAAGCGTGACGCTGCGAGTTGTTGTTGACAATGGGCCGGGCAAAAAGCGTCGAGCTCCCGCGACCCGTCGTTTGAAGGCGGCCGGGCCGTCCATCACGTTGCGCGCGGCGATCGCCGCCGATGCGCCGCAACTGCACGCGCTCATCGCGTCGCACCTCGAAGAGGGGCGCCTGCTGCCCCGCGCACTCGGCGAACTGGCCATTCACGCACCGCGGTTCGTCGTAGCGGTCGCAGGTGGCGACCAACCTTCAGGTGGCGACAAACCTTCAGGTGGCGACAAACCTTTAGGTTTGTCGAACGGCGATCGGATCGTCGGCTGCGCGGAGCTGGCGCCGCTCTCCGGGTCGGTCGCCGAGGTCCGCTCACTGGTCGTCGGCCGCGACGCGCGCCGCAAGGGGCTCGGCCTGCGCATGATCGACGAGCTGGGCCGCCGTGCCCGCCGTGAAGGCTTCACGCGGTTGTGCGCGTTCGCGCACGACCCGAAGTTCTTCGTGCGGCTCGGGTTTTCGATCGTGCCGCACACCTGGGTGCCCGAAAAAATCGCGCGCGACTGCCATTCGTGTGATCTGTTCCGCAACTGCGGGCAGTACGCCGTCGTGTTGGACCTTCACGCCAGAACCTCCGTGGCAACCCTCGCGAGAACCTCCGTCGGAACCTCCGTAGGAACCCCCGTCAGTTCCCGTGTCTGACGTCCGCGCGATCTCCGGCGGCGTGACGGCTCCGGCGGGCTTCCGGGCCAGCGGACTGCACTGCGGCATCAAGGCCAGCGGCAAGCCGGACCTGGCGCTGCTCGTCAGCGATAGCGCGGCTACCGCAGCGGGAATCTTCACGCTGAATCTCGCGAAGGCCGCGCCGCTGCTCGTCTGCGAAGAACATCTCGAGAAGAGCGGCGGACGCGCGTTCGCGCTCGTGACCAACAGCGGATGCGCCAACGCGTGCACCGGCCCGCAGGGCATGGCCGATGCAAGAGAGATGGCGCAGCTCACCGCCGCCGCCGTCGGCTGCAGAGTCGAAGAGACGCTGATTGCGTCCACGGGCGTGATCGGCGTCAACCTCGAGATGGATCGCCTGCGCTCCGGCATTCCTCAAGCCGTCGCTGCCCTCTCGGACGAAGGCGGTGCGGCGGCGCGCGCGATCATGACGACCGATCCGTTTCCGAAAGAACATGCCGTCGAGGTCACCACCAGCGTGGGCACCTTCCGCGTGGGCGGCATGGCCAAGGGCTCGGGCATGATCGAGCCGCGCATGGCGACCATGCTGGGCTACCTGACGACCGATGCCGCGGTTGATCAGGCGCTGCTGGCGCGCGCATTGACGGAGGCGTCGCGCTACACCTTCAACGCCATCACCGTCGACGGCGAGCCGTCGACCAACGATTGTGTGTTCGCGCTGGCCAACGGTGCCAGCGGCGTGGTGATCGACGAGGGCCTGTATCCGGCGCTCGTCGATGGATTCCGCGCTGTCGCCCAGGAGCTCGCGCTTGGGATCGTGCGCGGCGGCGAAGGCGCGACCAAGCTCATTGCCATCACCGTGAGCGGCGCCAAGTCGGATGCCGATGCGTGGCTCGCCGCGCGCGCGATCGCCAACTCGCTGCTTGTGAAAACCGCGATCCATGGCGGCGACCCGAACTGGGGCCGCCTGGTTGCGGCCGCCGGCCGCTCGGGCGCGGCGTTCGTGCTCGAAGGCGCGCGCGTGCAGATTGGATCGCTCGTGCTGTTCGAGAACGGCCGGCCGTTCGACGAGCGTGCGCCGCAGGCCGCCGACTACTTGATGGGCAAGGACCTGCAGATCGAGGTCGGCCTCGGCACCGGCGGCGCCCACCGCGCCACCGTCTGGACCTGCGACCTCTCAGCCGAGTACGTCAAGATCAACGCGGAGTATCGGACGTAACGTCGATCTCAGATCGCTGATTTCAGATTGCAGATCAATTGAAGATTTCTGACGTGAGATTCGCAAATCCGAGAATCAACAATCGGCAATTGATCAGAGATCTGAAATCAGAGATCTGAAATCGACACCATGCAGAATTTCCTGTCCATCCTTGACCTCGATCCCGATCGCCTCGCGAAGCTGCTGGAACTGGCGGCGAAGCTGAAGCGGCAGCGCGTCAAGGGCATGAAGGCGCCGACCGCGGCGGCGTTGAACGGCAAGCACGTCGGCCTGCTGTTCGAGAAGCCCTCGCTGCGCACGCGCGTCACCTTCACCATCGGCGTCCGCGAGCTCGGCGGCGACATCGTCGAGATTCCGGCGGACGTCATGCGCGCGGACCGCGAGCCGATCAACGACGTGGCCCGTAACCTCGAGCGCTGGGTGGACGCGGTCGTCATCCGCACGTTCGGACAAGAGCGTCTCGCCCACATCGCGGAGATCACGCCGAACCTGCACGTGATCAACGCGCTCACCAACGAAGAGCACCCCTGCCAGGCGCTGGCGGACATGCAGACGCTGACGGAGAAATGGCCGTCGTTCGAGGGCCGCCGGATTGCGTTCGTCGGCGACGGCAACAACGTCTGCGCGTCGCTGGTGCACGTCGCGATGATGCTCGGCGTCGGCGTCAACGTGGCCACGCCGAAGGGTTACGAGCTGCCCGATGAAGTCGTCGATCAGGCAGCAGCGGTCTCGCAGAAAGGCGCCGGCTTGACGGAGTTCACCGATCCGAAAGCCGCCGTGCGCGACGTCGATGCGATCTACACGGACGTGTGGACGTCAATGGGCCAGGAAGTCGAGTACACGGATCGCAAGAAGACATTCCAGCGCTACCAGGTCAGCGAGAACATGATGGCGCTTGCCAAGCCCGGTGCGTTATTCATGCACTGCCTGCCGGCACATCGCGGTGAAGAAGTCACCGACGAAGTGATCGAATCACCGATCTCGGTGGTGTTCGACCAGGCGGAAAACCGCCTGCATGCGCAAAAGGCGCTCCTTGTGCAAATGCTGACGTAGGCTTACGGCGTCCAGTCGTTCTTTTTCATGATCGCCCACGCTCGCGGCTTCACGGCCCGAAGCGAGACCACCCAGGCCACGGTGCCGACGACCGTCAGGAACCTCTCGGTTCCGTTAAGCGCGTCGTCGAAGACGCCCAAGCTTCCGGCGCCATAGATGCCGAGGAGCGTCGCAGGGATGATTCCCACCGCCATGGAGAGCCCAATGGCGCGCTGCGCCGGGGTCAGGTGACGATCGACGACCGAATCAACCGCGACCACGAAGGCCGCCCCGGCCATCAAGAGCGCCGCTGGAATCAACAGAAAAATCAGCAGCGTACCCACGAACGGAGTGAGCATCAGGCACCACCACAACAAGCGAATCGCACCTGATGGCCTCGGCAGCGGAGGCTCGGCCGGGATGTCCCCGGCCGGGACGTTCGGTTCGGAGGTCTCGGGCGACGTCACTAGGTTGGCCGCATACTGCGACTACTGCTGTGTCGTCGTCGACTTCGGCTTTTCCTTCAAATACTTGTGGTACCACGCCACGATGCGGTTTTCGAAGTCGATGCTCTCGGCGACGCTGTTCGGCGGGCGATGGCCGCCGTTGACGTAGCGGACCCATTCGACTTCCTTCCCAAGCCGGCGAAGCGCGTAATACAACTCGCGCGACTGGTTGGCCGGCACATTCGGATCCTGATCGCCGCTGATCGTCAGCAGCGGCGTCTTGACGCGATCGAGACGGAAGATCGCGGAGTGCTCGATGTAGCGCTCCGGGAACTCCCACAACGTGCCGCCGATGCGGTCCTGGCTCTTCTCCGGCGCATGCGTGTTGCGGACGCCGAGCCGCTCGCTGTCGGTGTAGAAGCTCACCATGTTGACCTTGCCCGAAACATTGACGGCTGCCTTGAAGCGGTCGGTCTCGGTCAATAGCAGCACCGTGGCATAACCGCCGTAGCTGGTGCCGTGCACGCCGAGCCGATCGGGATCGGCAATGCCCATGTCGATCAGCTTGTTGGCCGCGGCCGTGACGCCCTTCGCCCACGACTCACCCGGCCGACCGACGACGAGATTCACCGACGGGTGGAACACGGCGTAGCCTTGCCCCGCGATGAATGCCGCGCGGCCGTTGAAGCCGTTATCGAAGAAGGTTTCGTACAGCTCGAAGACCGTCGGGTACTTCTTCCCCTTTTCGTAGCCGATGGGATAGCGGAGGACGCCGTACAGCACCTTTCCGTCCGCATCGCGGTACGAGACAAGCTCGGAGGCCGGTAGCGCCTTCTTCGCGATCCATGGATTCAGGTCCGTCAGCTTGCGGACACTCGTGAACGACGCGTCTGCCGCGTACAACTCCGCCGGACGGGTCCCGTCGGATTTCTGGAACACGACGGTGCTGCCGTCGCGCGAAGTGCGGAAGCCCTGATACACGCCGCTGTCGCGAACCAGCGAGGTCAACGCTTTCGTTTTGAGGTCAAGCCGCGAGAGCCCGCGGTCCCAGCGATCAGGCTCGCCGTATTGCACCAGCAGCGCATCACCTGACGGCGCCCAGTCGACGACGCTCAACTTGGGGTTGCGGTCTTCGTTCTTGTCGTCGAGCGTGAGCACGCGCTCGCGCGCGCCGTCGGCGACCGCGGCGACGTACCAGCCCTTCTTGCTGGTCAGCAGCAACTTCGAGCCATCGCGCGAGAACGACGTCACGGAAAACGACTCGACTTCTTCCTCACCACCCGCCTTCGCGCTAGGCGCTTCCGCCTTCGCGCCATCGGGCGCTACGGCGGACAGGTCGGCGGGCAAGGCCTTCGGCCTTGGCGTGATCGATCGCGGCCTGGCCTCATCAATCCTCTGGACAAAGACCTCGCCCTTCTCGGCGTACGCAAATATCCGCCCGTCGTCCGACCACCTGGGTGTCATTGTCTTGAGCGTCTTGGCGTCGAGCACCGTGCGCGGCTGGCCGTTGCGGGCGAGCGTTCGAATGGCGTTGTCAGTGCCGCCAATCACGTCGTAGCTGGTCTTCTCAGTTGAGTCTTCGAGCCAGGTCACAAACGATCCATCGCGCGAGAGCTGATAGTTGGTGATCGCAGCGGTCGGCACCATCGCCGTCGCGGCGCCGGTTGCGGGATCGATCTCCGCCAGCGAACGGCGGCGATTGGAGCGGTTCATCGCATCCCAATCCAGGAACGGCTTCGACGATTGGACGACGACGGGGCCGGTGAGGATCGCCTTGAACGCCGCTTGCGCCGCGGCATCGTCGGCGGGGCTGCGAAGGGCGACGAACAGCTTCGCGCCATCAGGCGTCCAGACCAGCTCTGAATTCGCGGCGACTTCGGCGCCGCGCTGGCGCGGCACTTCGGCGAGCGCTTTTCGATCGGCGTGATAGACCCACAGCTTCGTCTCGGGCAGACCCGACGGCGATTCGGTAACCGTCAGCAGCGCGAGCCGGCTGCCATCGCGCGTCCATGCCGCCTGGCGGATGTTCATCAAGCCAGAGCCCACCGTCTCGGTGCCGCCGGTGCGGGTATCAATCACTCGCAGCTCGACCATCGACGGCGCGACATAGGTCGGGTCGCCATAGCGACGGTGGTTGGTCTCGGCGTTGTCGTACAAGCGGCGCGCGCCAACGGCGATGCGGCGGCCGTCCTCACTGAAGTCCAGCACGTTGACGGTGGTGACCTTGAGGGTGTCTTCGGCCGTGATCGGATCGAGCGCCTGCGTCGAAGGCGAGGCGGTCGCGAGGACGGCGAGAGTTGCGGCCGCTAGTAGTTTCTTCATGATCACTCCTTGATACGGCGAGCGCGAATCAGGACCTGGATGTCGTCGTTCCGCCCGTTCTCAAAACTCAAGCGCTGGCGGCCGTCTGCGTCGGTTAAAATCGCCGACGGGATGGAGCTGGCGACCACGGTCCAACCAGCGGGCAGCACGACGGTGTTGCGCGGCCGGCCGAAGGCGCGATCCCAGACGAGCTCATCGCCATCGAGCAGGTACCGGTTCGGATCGGTATAGGTCTCGGTGATGCGAAGCCGCGCCGATTGGCCCTGCTTCACGACCGGAAACGAGATGACGAGGAGCTGCGTCTGGTCGGTGACGGGTTCTCCAGCGTCGAGGCCGCGTTTTTTCAGCTCGGCGCCAGAAATCGTTTCCACTTTCAGCTTCTCCCCGGTATCGAGCAGCACTGCGGAAGGATTCGAGACGGTGCTGCCCGCGCGCACGACATTGAAGTAGTGGCCCACACCGGCCCGCGACTCGGTGTAGTCGTGAAACAGGCTGAACGAGTGCGTGGCCGGGTCGTTGGGGAAATAAACGATCTCGCGATCCTGGTGAGCGCGCTCCGACAGCCGCGCGCTCTGCGAAGCCAGCGTGACCATTTGTGGGGCCGAACCTTTAGGTTCGGCCGTCCCGGTCGGACCTGAAGGTCCGACCCCACGCACCGCGAGACCCTGCCTTGCCCTGATGACGAGCGGCGCCGCCCCCGGGCCCGCGTTCATGAACGCGATCATGACGCGCCCATCCGGCGTCGACATCACCTGAGAGGGCACGTTGCAGCTGATCAACCGGTAGCCGGCCGGCAGCACCACCGCGTTGCGGCGGATGCCGAGCGAGCGATCGAAGACGATCGCGTCGCCATCACGGAAGTAGCTCTTCGCATCCTTGTAGGTCTTGTCGATCAGCACGCGCCCCTCGCCGCCGGCCGGGACGGGCCGCGCCAGGTGCACCTTCAGCCACTCGGTGTCGAGGTCCGCGGTGGGATGGCCCTCGGCACGCGCCTGCGCGCCGCTGACGACCTCCCACTTGAGCGGCTGACCGGTCATCATGTCGGCGACGCGCTCGTCGCTGGCGATGCTGCCCTTGCGGATCGCGTTGAAGAAGAACTTCGCGCCCGGCGTGGTGGCGGTGACTTCGTAGAAGATGCGGAATTGCGCCGTGTCGGGGCCGAGCAGCTCGTAACGCGTGTAGTCGTCTTCCTGGGTCTGACGCTGAGGAGTTTGCGCCCACGAGGGCGCGGCGAGGAAAAGAACGAGGCCGGTGACCAGCAGACGCATGTCGCGCATCATAGCGCCGATTCGCGAACACGATTGGCGGCGGCCGCGCCCTGCTCGAGGAGCGCCGCGACCCCGAGGCGACCCAGGTAGTTGCCGGCAAGTGCCAGCCACGGCGGGAGCGAGGCCAGCGACGGCGCGACCTGACCAATCGCCGCGTCGTAGACCGGGATCGCCGCGGGTCGACGCGTGAGGTGCACGGAGAGCGGTGTGGCGTCCCGGCCGGTGACGCGGCGGCGATCGGCGGCGAGCATCTGCACCAGTCGATCGTCATCAAACGCCGTCAATCCCTGATCGCGATCGCCGACGATCCAGGTTTCGGATCGCCGCGTGCTTCTCCCGGCGAAAATGTCGGCGTTCAACAGCACACCGAGCGCGTTGATGCCGGTCCCGGACGGAAACAGGATCCCGAACCCGTGGATATCGTCGGGATGCGGTTCGAAAAACATCGTGACCGTCGCCAGCGACGCAAGGCGAACGCGAGCGATCGCGGCGGCCAGCTCCGGCGCGTGCGGCGCGACCAGATGTGCTGCCGCGGGCGCCGGCGTACTCACCACCGTTGGTACTCCAGCATCCACCGTGCCCGCGCTATTGAACTGAACACGGACTCCCCGATCGCACAGCCGTTCATATAAGCGCGTGGTGAACTGGCCCATGCCGCCGCGCGGCGCCGCCAGCTTTCGCAATCCGCGTCGACGCCCATCGAAAATCGCGCGGGCCGACAGTACGCCCGGCGGCGACGCATAGACGCCCTGCATCGCCGGCTCGAGCAACCAGCGCGTGGCCCCTTCGCCGATCACGCGGCGACCCCACGCTTCCATCGTTTCCTGCTCGCCTGCCGAGGTCGCGCGCGTTACGAAGGCCGCGCTCAATCGCGCCGCGAGTCCAAGCGATTCGGCAACCGTCAACGGCCATCGCCAGGGACGGCCGTTGCGAAAAATGTAGCGCCGTTTGCTCGACGCCTGCGGAAACTCAGGGGTCAGGTCCAGCCGCTGAAACCACGCGGCGACGGTGTTATCCCACACGAACGCATTGGCGCCGGTTTCAACCAATCCATGTTCGGTCTGTTGGGACTGAATGAGCCCGCCCGGATGCGGCGCCTGTTCAATGACCTCGACGGCGAACCCGCGGTCGGCGAGGTGCCAGGCCGCGACGAGCCCGGACAGACCCGCGCCGATGACGCGCGCCGGCCTCATATCGCGCGCGAATAGGTTGGCCCTTGCGGCGGCGACTCGCGCAGATACCTGTCGAACAGGGCGGCAACGTTGCGGATGAACGGTTTGCCGGCCGGCGTGACGCGTACCTCGTGCTCGCCCGCCTCGACGATGCCGTCGCGAACCAACGCCTGCAGCTCCGCTGCCGCATCGGCGCGCTCGGCCGGTGTCGGGCTCGCCTCACCTACCGTCATCAGCGAGCGGATCAAGCCCGCGCGGCGGCGGTCGTCGTCCGACAATACGTGTCCGCGCAACGTCGCAATTTCGCCCGCGGCGATGCGCCGTTCGTACACCGTGACCACCTTCTCGTTCTGGTGGTAGCAGCCCGGGGTCTCGGAGATAGCGCTGACGCCAAGCCCGAGCAGCGCCGTCGTCTGGCGCTCGGCATAGCCCATGAAATTCCGGTGCAGCGTGCGCTCGGCCGCAGCGACGGCGAGCGCGTCATGCGGCAGCGCGAAGTGGTCGAGGCCAATCTCGAGATACCCGGCCGACAACAGACGGTCACGCAGGATCTCGTACAACTCGCGCTTGGCGGCGCCGGCCGGCACCTGCTCGTCGGTGAACTTGCGCTGCGCCGGCTTGATCCACGGCACGCGGGCAAACCCATAGACCGCCAGCCGATCCGGCCGCAGCCGGATGACCGCCTCCGACAATCGCACCATGCTCTCCGGGGTCTGCGCCGGCAACCCGTAGATCAGGTCGAAGTTGATCGAGTCGAACCCCGCCGCCCGGGCCCTCGCGCACAAGGCGGCGGTGGTCTCGAGCGGCTGATTCCGGTTCACCAGCCGCAGGACCTCCGGGTCGATGTCCTGCACGCCGAGCGAGATGCGCGACAGCCCGTGTTGCCGCATCACCTCGAGATGCGGCGCGGTTGTCACGCGCGGATCGACTTCCACCGATCCTTCGTAATCCGTGGCGAGCCTGGGCAGCCGTTCGCGCAGTCCTCCGAGCAACCGGCCCAGCACCTCGGGCGGGAGGAAGGTGGGCGTCCCGCCCCCGAGGTGAATCTGCGACACCGGCCGCTCGGCAAGAACGGGGACCCGCGCCAGGTAGAGATCGAGCTCCGCCAGCACGGTGTCGACGTAGGGCGCGGCGCGCTCGTGATTGCGCGTAATGACGTTGTTGCAGCCGCAGAACGTACACAGGGACTCGCAGAACGGCAGATGCACGTAGACGGCGAGCGACGAGTCTGGCGCGGTGAGCGCCGCGCGCAGCGCCGCCACCCACGCGTCAGGCTCGGGCGTGCTTTGCCAGTTCGGCACCGCCGGATAGCTCGTGTAGCGTGGCACCGGCACGTCGTACTTCTCCAGCAGTTGCGTTAGCGGCGTGACGGTCATTTGAAGGTCTCCCTGATGGTGCCGACGAAGGTCCGGACGGCAGCTTCCGGCGTGCCGGGCAGCACGCCGTGACCGAGTCCGCAGATCCACCCGGCGCGGCGCTCTTCACCAAGTGCGGCAATGGGCCGCAAATAGTCGTGCAACGCCTCGCGCAACTGCGCGTCGGGCAGGAACAACCAGGCGGGATCGAAATTGCCCTGCACAAAACCCTGGCGTGGCGCCGCCAGCACCGACGCGAGGTCCCAGCGCGAGTCGATGCCAAAGCCGGCCCACGGCGCATCCGCCAGCGGAGACGCCAGCAACGCCGGATGCGACGCCTTGGCGTAATAACCAACACGGCCGGGAAATGCCCGCACGAGGCCCGCCAGATCCGGCGTGACCTCACGATGAAAATACGATGGCGGCAGGTCACCCGCCGCCGTGTCGAGGATCATCACGATGTCGGCGCCGGCCTCGAGCTGCATCGCGATCGCGTCGTGCAGCAGCGGCGCGGCGTGGCGGGCGAACTGCCGGTACAAATCCCACGACGACTTTGCGATGCGCATGGCGCCGGCATGCGACCCTTCCATCGCGTAGACAAACAAGGTCCACGGACCGCCGACAAAGCCAATCAGTCCTTTGTCGGCCGAAAGCGCGGCGCGTGTCGCCGCGACGGCCTCACCTTGAAAACGCAGTCGCGTTAGGGCCTCGGCGCGCGGCCGGAACCGGTCGATGCGTTCGCGGGTGAGTGGCCCGTCCAGCCGCGGCGGTCCCTCGTCATACGACAGCGCCATGCCGAGCGCCTCGAGCGGAAACAGCAGATCGCTGAACAGAATCGCCGCGTCGAAGTCGAAGTCGCGGACCGGGCCCATCGCCACTTCGCACGCCAGCTCCGGCACGCGGCACAACTCTTCAAACCGATGCCTCCGCCGCAACTGTTGATACGGCCGGTGGTAACGGCCGGCCTGGCGCATCAGCCAGATGGGCGGCGCGCCAACGGCGTCGCCGGCTAGCGCTTGTCGAAACCGGTTGCTTACAGCGAGCTGGCTGCCCATTGGTATCCAATGCCTCTCACCGACCTGATAAATCGGCCGTCTTCATCGCCAAGCGCCTGCCGCAACCGCACAATCGCGTTGTCGACGGTGCGCTGCGTCGGAAATTCTTCGACGCCCCATACACGGTCCAGAATCTCAGAGCGGCCGACGGCGCGCGGCGCGGCCTCGACCAGCATCGACAACACGCGAAAATCCTTGACCTGCAGGAACACTCGCGCGCGCGACGGGTGGTCGACCGCCATGGCGTCCCAGTCGATCGTCGCCGCACCGACCCGCAATACGCGCCGCGGCGGCTGCGTCGTCAGGACGTGCCGCACCCTCAGGATGAATTCCTTCAAGTGAAACGGCTTCGGCAGGTACTCGTCGGCGCCGAGCTCGAAGCCGGTCAGCCGGCTCTCCGCCGAATTGAGCGCCGTCATGAACATGATCGGCGTGAGCGATCGCTGGCGAATCTCCGGAGCGAGGTCGAAGCCGGAGCCATCCGGCAACATCACGTCGACGATGGCCAGGTCCCACGCGCCGGCGGCGGCCGCGGCGCGGCCCGACGCGAGCGTGTCGACCCACGTGACGTCAAGACCCTCCTTGATCAGGCGCTCCTCGAGCGTCTTGCCCAGCGAACGATCGTCTTCGACCAGCAGGACACGCGACATCACACCGCCTCCGGCAGCTCGATCGACACGCTGAACCCCGAGAGGGCGCCTTTGTGCAGCTGAATCTCGCCCTGCATCTGATTGAGCAAGCCTCGGCAGACAAACAGGCCAACCCCGGACCCGCTCGTCGCCGTCGGCCGAACGAACGGCCGGTCCAACGCGGTGGCGAGGTCCAACGCGGCGCCGATGCCATCGTCGCTCACGACGATGGTGATCGCACCGGAGGCGTTGCGACGCAGTTCGACGCTGATCCGCTGCGCGCGCCCATGCACGACGGCGTTCTGGAGCAGGTTGCGCAGAATGCTTTCGAGGGCGCGGCGATCGGCGCGCACGCGCTCGTCGCCCGTCACGTCGATCTGCAGCTCGGGCCAGTCGTCGCGCAGATAGTCGATCAGCGTGCGAATCTGAATGGGCTCGATGAAGACGGCGCCGTCGGTCTTGGTGAAGAACAGCGCATTCTCGAGCTGAAGCTCCAGCCGCACGGCGTCCTTCAGCATGCGCTGCAGGTTCGGGTTGCCGGCCGCCTCCGGCAGATCTTCGCGCAAGGCTTCGGCTTGCAGCCGCAGCGACGCCAGCGAGGTCTTGAGGTCATGCGTAAAAGCCATGAAGAACGCGCGCATGTCGCGGCGGCGCCGCTGCTCGAGCTGTATGGCGACCAGCAGCGCCACGCCGCCGGCGACGAGCATCGCCACCAGCATCACGCCTTCGAGGATCAGCATGCGCGTCACGCGGCCGAGCTGAGCGGCCTCGGGCCCTTCGAGATCGCCCAGGTGCCGGGCCTGGCTCAATCCGAAGATCAGCCACCAGGACGCCAGGGCCACCGTGAACACCAGCCACCCGATGGCGGCGGCGTACTGCCACGTGATGCGCGTCAGCCTCACGGCGCCTCCGCCGCGTGCGCGGCGTCGATCAACGCCGCCGCAGCGGTCTCCAGGGTCTGCGCGTCGTGCGCCATCGAAATGAACCCGACTTCGTATGAGGAGGGCGGCAGGTACACGCCGCGATCGATCGCGGCGTGGAAGAACCGCGAGAACCACTCGGCGTTGCCGGCGGGAATCGCATCGGGCCGCCGCACGACGCCGGCCGCGCGGGTGTGAATCCAGAAGATCGATCCCTGCCGCACGACGCAGAGCGGCTTCAGCAGATTGGCGAAGCCGTCCACCAACTCGGCGCAGAAGCGCTCCGCACGACGTTCGAGCACGGCCCAGCCGTCGTGCGTCTCCATTTTCGTGAGGGCCGCCAGCCCGGCGCGCATGCCGACCGGGTTCGCGCTGAGCGTGCCGGCCTGATAAACATTGCCCGCGGGCGCGACGCGGTCCATCAACGCCCGGCGGCCGGCATAGGCGCCGACCGGAAAGCCGCCGCCGATCACCTTGCCGAAGGTGACCAGATCGGGCCGGATGCCGAGCAGGCCCGCCATCCCCGTCTTGCCGATGCGGAAACCGGAAATCACTTCGTCGAACACCAGCAACGAACCCGCCTCGCGGCAGCGCCGCTCGAGGTGACGGAGCCAGTCCGCACGCTGCGGCAGAAGCCCGTAGTTGGCAGGCAGGGGCTCGACGATCGCGGCCGCGATCTCGCCGCCATGCGTATCAAACGCGCGATCGAGCGCGGCCTCGTCGTCGAGCGCGACGATCAGCGTTTCGCCGGCGACCGCCGCCGACACGCCGGCGCTCGACGCCGTCGCCTGGCCGGCCAGGCCGCTCCCCGCCTTGACCAGCATTCCGTCGGCGTGGCCGTGATAACACCCGTCGAACTTCAGCACGAGCGATCGGCCCGTCACGGCCCGGGCCACCCGCAACGCCGACATCACGGCTTCGGTACCGGACGAAACGAATCGAATGCTCTCGGCCCACGGCACGTTGCCGGCGATCCATTCGGCCAGCGCCAGCGAGTACGGCTCGCAGCACCCGAACGTCCAGCCGTCGTCCAGGGCCTGCACCGCGGCCACGTGCACATCCGGGTCGCGGTGGCCAAGCACGAGCGGTCCGAAACTCTGGCAGAAGTCGATGAACGTGCGACCGGTCACGTCGGTCAGCGTGGCGCCGGACGCGCGCTCCATGAAGATGGGCAGGCCGCCGACCGAATGGAACGCGCGCACGGGACTGTGAACGCCGCCGGGGGCGACGAGCAGCGCGCGCGCGTACAGCGAGGCGTGGTCGATCACGCCGGCACTCCGATCGCCCTCGCGCGCCGCGCGCCGTACGTGATGATGAACGCCGCCCCGGCGCGCCTGAACACGTGCCACGTTTCGAGCAGCGCGGCATCGACATCGGCCAGCCCCTCGCGTCCCAGCGCGCAAAGCCCCGCGTACTCGCCGCTCACTTGGTAGGCCCCGACCAGCCGCGCGGTCGCCTCCCGAATCGGTGCAATCAAATCGAGCGACGTCATGCCGGGCTTGACCATCAGCAGATCGGCGCCTTCTTCCGCGCAGCGGATGCTCGAGGCGATCGCATCGGTGCGCGACCTGACGTCGATCTGGTAGTGCGCGCGGTTGCCATGACGCGGGGCCGAGCCGGCCGCCTCGCGAAACGGCCCGTAGAATTGGCTCGCGAACTTGGTGCTGTAACTCATGATCGGCACCGGCTGATGCCCACGCGCGTCGAGCGACTGGCGCAGCCACGCGGTGCGGCCATCCATCATGTCGCTGGGACTGACGCCGTCGGCGCCGGCGTCAGCGACGCGAACCGCCAGATCTCCGAGCGCGGAAAGCGTGGCGGCCAGGTCGATGCGCCCGCGCTCGTCGCTGATCGCGCAGTGGCCATCGGCGGTACTGGAACACAAGCAGACGTCGACCCACAGGTGAAGCTGCGTGCCAAAGCGCCGCTTGATCGCCTCGACGACCCGCGCCGCGAACGCGCCATCGGCGGTCGCGGACCCGGTGTGGGACGGCACGGCGAACAACAGGAAGTGCCGCAAGCCCGCAGCAACATCACGGCCGATGGTCTCGAGCCCGGCGTGCAGGCCGAGGCGCGAATTGCCGTCGAGCCCAGCTATCGGCTCCGTCCCTTCCAGACCTTCGACGACGAAGATCGGTTGAATCAGATGCGCGGTCGTAAAGCTGATCTCGCTGCACAAATCGCGCAGATGAGCCGACTGGCGCAGCCGCAGCCGCGTCCATGATGGCAACGCGCTGGTCACGACAGGCATATGTCTCGCTCCCACGATGCGCGATCGAGCCACACCCCGGTGCGGCCGGCGTCGCCGAGCGCGGCAGCGATCACCTGGTGGGTGCGGCCCGGTCCCGACCCATGCCAGCCGCGATCAAGCGCGGGCCAACGCGCCAGCGCCGTCGTGAAGACAGTTCCGCTCGTCCAGAAGAAATGCGAGCGCGACGGCAGGTCCTCGGGCAACTCGGGCGTGACCGAATAAGTCGCCACCGCATCGGCGGTATTCGCGCCCGCGGCGTGAGTCAACCGTACCCACGTCACGTCGCGGCCCGCAAGCGCATCGACAGGCGGCCGCTCTTCGTCGCCCAACCCATCGGCACAGCCATGCACCCAGATGCCCTGCGCGGCAAGCTTGCGCCACGTCTGACCGCCCGCCGCCCACACCGCGGTGTCGGGTGTCGGCGCCCACCCGGACGGCAGCGCTTCGGCGCGCGTCACGCGGAGCCCGACGTCCGGGCCAGGACGCTGCGCGGGTAACGGATTGCGAGTGGCGTTGATTTCTTCGCCCGGCGCCGGCCATACCCGTTCGGCCGACGCACGCGGAAACTCGGCCCGTGGCGCGGCAAGCTCCCACCGGCACTCGTGCTCGTCGGCCGGGCCTCGGGCGCGGATGCTGACGACGCGACCGTACGGCGTGTCGATGATCGCGGCGCCCAGCGCCTGGTGGCAGCCGCCGCCCTGTGCCGCGAGCAGTTGCCGCTCGGCGGTCACCGCATTGGTCGTCGCCCGACAGACGATCTCTTCGAGCAGCGCTTGCAGATCGTCGCGTCCTTCACGGATCTCCAATGCCAGCGCGCCCTGTGCCGGCGCCCAGGGGAACTCACGCATCGGCAGCACCATCCAGTGACACTGATCAAGGTACCCGCGTACTGTAGCGGCCTCGCGCTCGAACGGCGGGCCGAACGTCAGCAGCCGATCGAGCGCAGCTTTCGCCATGACCAGCCCGTGCGCGTCGCCCTCGACGAGTTTGCGGAGGCGTGTCTCGATGTTGCCGCGAACCGGCTGCGTGTGAACGGCGCGTACCGGCCAGGGCAACAGCGACGGCAAGGTCTCTTGCAACAGAAACGCGCGGCGCGGAGACGACGACAGGATGCGGATCTCGGCGGGAGCCGCGCCAACGATGCGGCGTCGAATCAGCAGCAGGTCACGCGGATCGGCGCGCGGCAGCGCGCCGGCGACCGTCGTTCCCGGCGGCAATTCAATCGGCAAATCCTTGAAGGAGTGGACGACAACGTCGGCCTCGCCGTGCAGCAGGGCGTGCGACAGGTCGGCGGTAAAGGCGCCGCGGTCGCCCAGTTGCCAGAGCGGCGTCGCCTGGTCGCGATCACCGGCCGACGCGCGGGTGTGACACTCGACGACCAGGCCGGGATGGGCGCGCGACAGCGCGCGGCTGACCAGCGCCGCCTGCAGGCGCGCCAGCGCACTGCCCCGGCTGAGAACATTCAGGCGCACAGGTCATGCCACCCGGACGGATGGAGCGTGGCGCGCGTGACGAACGCGTGCGCGCATCTGCGGACCTCTTCCCTCGCCGACGCGGCACATTGATCGCTGATTTGCGCGGCGGCGTTCAACTCGACAAAGATGTCGTCGAGCGTGACGACCGACGGGAACGGCGGCGGCGGATCGAGCCGGCCCTCGGCACGTAGATCGATCAGCCGCACCACATCCGCGTAACGCGCTCGCAGTCTGCCGATACCGGACGACGGGATCGGCGCGGCCACGACGATCGCGGTCCGGCCGGCGAGCGTGGCGGCAGCATTCGCGTCGATGCGCCGGTAGGTGATGCCGGTCACATCCCACTGCAGCGAATCGCGACGGCCCCAGAGATCCAACTGGCGGCCATCATCCCGAAGGAAGGGCAGAATCTTGCCGGCGAGCATGCCGGTGCCGACCAGGGCAATGCGCGAGCAGTCCCGGACGCGGCGCCTCACCGCGCTGCCGTACGATCGCGATCCCAATCCGACCAGGTGGCGCGCGCGGATCGTTTTTGCATCGGCAAGCAGCCGTTCGCTGACGTCACGAATGGCCGCGTGTTCGGACTGCAGTCCGACCACGAAGGCCTTGAACTGCGACATCACCTCGGTTTCACCAATGATCGGAGACCCGAGGCCGCAAATTACTTCGAGGAGGTGCGAGTACGCCGCTTCGCCCTGGAAGAGCGCCGCGGTCGGCGGGACGATCGTCCCCTGATCGACAAACGTAATTTCACGCAGGCACGTCCGCCACACTACCCCTCCGGCCGCTGCACGACTTTGGCCCGGAGCCGACTGAATGACGCTGAATTCCATGGTGCCGCATCCGATTTTACGAACGCCTGCCCGCCAAATTGTCATGATTTTGTCGGCGGCTATCGCTTGCTCAGCAGCCTACCGCTGTGATGAGTCGCGAGAGGGCGTCGATCCACTCGGGCTGGTCGTTGAGGCATGGGCAGAGGCGATAAGCGGCCGCGTCGCCGCCGCCGGACGCGAATTCCACCCGGCCTTCATTGCCCAGTTCATCGAGGGTTTCCAAACAGTCGGTGGTAAAGCCAGGCGCGACAACGAGCGGACGCCGGATGCCTCGCGCATGCAACCCGGTCAGCACGTCGGCAGTACCGGGACCCAGCCACTTCTCGGGACCGAAACGCGACTGGAACGCGACGGTGTAATCGGAGGGCTGCCACCGCAGTGCCATGGCCAATGCGGCGACAGTCCGATCGCAATGCTGCCGGTACGGATCGCCGGCGGTTACATATCGTTCCGGCAGGCCGTGAAACGACAACACGATGTGATCGGGCGGCGGTCCCGCGGCGCTCGCGTCTTCGATTCGCTTGACGAGCGCGCCGACATAACCCGGATCCTCGTAGTACGGCGGCACGCACCACAAGGCCGGCACGAAGCGGCGCGCGGCGCCGGCGCGATCGGTAGCAGCGGCAAATGCCGCGTCGTAGACCGACGCCGTTGTCGCCGACGAATACTGCGGAAACATCGGCACCACGATGACCTCCGTGATGCCGTCCGCCAGAAGATTGTCGATCGCCTGTTCGAACGAGGGACCTGCGTACGCCATTCCCAGGGCCACGCGGTAGCCCGCGCCAAGCGTGTCCTGCAATCGCTGCCGCTGTTTCTCCGACTCGACGAGAAGCGGCGAGCCTTGCGGCGTCCAGATGCGTTGATAGAGCCGCGCCGAACGGCGCGAGCGCAGCGGCAGGATCAGGCCGCGCAGCAGCGGCTGCCAGAGCCAGGGCGGATAATCGATGACCCGGCGATCCGAGAGAAACCGTGACAGGTACTGCTTCACCGCCCGCGGTGTCGGGGCGTCAGGTGTACCCACCTGGCCGAGAATTACTCCGACCGTTGCCGACATGTTGCCCACACAGTGTATGTCGGAGACCGAAGAGATCGGATCGGCGCACCCCCGATCCGATCCTTTCATTTCAGAACCGCGTAGTCAGTGCGACCCGCACCGACCGCGGCGAGCCGGGCGTGATGTTGAAGTTGTTGTGGGCGAACGCGTAGTAGCGCCGATTGGACAGGTTCTCGAGGTTGACCTGGGCCCGCAACTTGGCGGTGAGGTTGACGAACACGCCCGCATCGACGCGTGTATACTCCGGCAGACGGACCAGGTTGTCGGTCGACGTGAAGACCGCACCGCGGTGAATGATGCCGAGCGCCACGCCGACACGGGAGGTCAGCTCGTACTTGTTCCAGAGCGACAGCGAGTGCCTGGGCAATTGCGCCAGCACCGCGCCGGCCAGAGCCGTGCTGGAAATCGATTGGGTGATCTCGCCGTCCTGATAGGCGTAGCCGCCGGCCATCAGCCAGGATCGCGTGACGTTGCCGTTGAACCCGATTTCGACGCCCTGCGTCTGCTGGGCATCGACCAGGATCGCCCGCGTCGGATCCGTCGGATCGGGCACGGCGACGTTGTCACGATCCAGCCGGTAGACGGCCGACGTAAAGGCCAGCGCGGGGGTGACGTCCCACTTGACGCCGACTTCGTAGTTGCGGAACCGCTCTGGATCCAACACCTGATTGGTCACGGTCAATGAGGCCAGCTGATCACCCGCGCGCGGCAGGTACGAGAGGCTGTAGCTGCCATATACCGAGACCGGTTCGATCGGCTTGACGACCAGGCCGACTCTCGGCGAGATCAGGTCGTCATGGCTCGCCAGCTCGACGCCGTTGCGATTGTTGAGGAGACTGACGTTGAAGCGGTCCACGCGCAGACCGACCACGGCCTGCCAATGCCGGGACAGCGCGACTTGATCCTGCGCATACACGGCGGCGACGATAGCGACGCTGCGATTGTTGACATCGGCGGCCGCCTGGCGAAACTCGATCGGGACCGAGACCGTCGGGGATGACACCGGCGCGAGCATCGAGGCCGTGTTGCTTCCTGCCGCGCCGAAGTACCCGGTCTGACGGAAGTTCTCCGTCGTCTGGCGGCCGAGCTCGGCGCCCGCGAGAATCGTGTGATCGAATGGTCCGGTCCGGCGGGTCACGATCAGATCGGTCTGGCTGAACAGGTTGCGGCGGGGCATCTCGTGGTTATAGGCCGACAGTGAAACCATGCTGCCCGTGGCGTCGACCGCCCCGGGAAACACGTTCTGGTAGAACTTTTCGTAGTGACCGTATCCGACGCGGCTCCGCAGCGTCACGCCGGTCGCGAACGTGTGCTCGACCACGGACGAGGCGAGGTTGACGGTCACGCGCGCACGGCTCGCATCGGGATCGCCAAAGAACGTTGACGGGTCGGTGGCCAGCGGACGTCCGTTGAACGACGACACGCCGCGATCGGCCGTCCGCTCGTCGTGGAAGAACTCGTAACCGGCGCGCAGCGTCGTGCGCGAGCCCAGGCGAAACGCGATCGTCGGATTGAGTCCCATGCGCTCGACGCCGACGCCGGCACGATACGAGCCTGAATCCTCGAATACGCCCGTGATCCGCACTGCCGCCGTGTCCTGGAGACCATGCCCAAGGTCGGCGGACAGACGACGGTTGTTCCACGATCCGAGTTGTAGCGAGGCTTCGCGCTGCGCCGTCCACTGCGCCTGCCGCGTGACGCGGTTGATGACGCCACCGACGCCGCCGCGGCCAAAGGCCAGCGCATTCGGCCCCTTCAACGCTTCGACGCGTTCGATGTTATAGACGTCGCGGAAATACTGCGCATCGTCGCGGACGCCGTCAACGAAGAGGTCAGAGGTGGAGCTGTTGCCGCGCAGGATCGGCGTATCACGGTTCCCTTCGCCCTGTGCAATGCCCACGCCCGGCATGTAACGCACAACGTCCGCCATGCTGGCCATGCGTTGATCCGCCATGAGCTCCCGCGAGACGATGCTCACCGCTTGGGGCACGTCGCGCAGCGGTGTGGGCGTCCTGGTGGCACTCGACACGACCGGGACGTGATAACGCGCCGGCGCGCCAACCCTGACGGTCTCGGTCACGCCGGCGATCTGCAACATGAACTGGCCCGGTCGGCCGGCAGGCATTAATCGCTGAGAGGCGTCGCTGAATCCGCTGGCGCTGACCGTCACGAGATGAATCCCGGGCGGCACGGCGACGACAAAATCGCCGCGAGCGTCGGTCACCGTCGATAAGGCCTGTCGGGAAAGTGGTGATTCAACGCTGACCCGAGCTCCGGCGATCGGCGCGCCGGTCGAATCGACGACACGCCCGCGGATGGCGGGGTCGGAAGAGGCCTGACGTCCGCCATCCGCCGGCGAAATACCCGCGCTCGGCGAGCCGAATGCGGGGGTGAATTGAAGAGCGAGCAGGAGGACGACGCCGGTAATGCCACGTAACATGAAACCCTCTCGGCCAAAATGAGACTCAGTCTCAACTTAAGCTCTGAGCATATTGCCGACTAAAATGGTCGGTCAAGTACAAAATGAGAATGGATCTCAATTCCGACCTCGGCGAGTCTTTTGGCCCCTGGCCGATGGGCCAGGACGCCGCCTTGATGGCCAGCATTACGTCGGCCAACGTCGCCTGCGGCTTTCACGCCGGCGACCCGGGCGCGATGCGGGAGACCGTGGCGCTGGCCAAGGCGCACGGCGTGGCGATTGGGGCGCACCCCGGCTTTCCTGATCTCGTGGGCTTTGGACGGCGCGAGATGAAGGCGACGCCGCAAGAGGTCGAAGACTTCGTCGTCTACCAGGTCGCCGCGCTGGCGGGGATGGCGGCCACCCAGGGCGTGCCGCTGCAACACGTCAAGGCCCATGGCGCGCTCTACAACATGGCGTGCCGCGATCGCGCGCTTGCCGACGCCATCGCACGCGCGGTCGCGATGGTCGATCGCCGATTGATCCTGTTCGGGCTGCCCGGTTCCGAGCTGCTTCGTGCCGGGGAAGCGGCAGGTCTACCGGTGGCGGCGGAGGTATTTGCGGATCGTGCCTATGAGCGCGATGGATCGCTCGCCAGCCGCAGCAAGCCTGGCAGCGTCATGCACGATACGGAAGCAGTTGTCGCGAGGGCGGTACGGATGGTTCGCGATCGCAACGTCGTCGCGCTCGATGGCTCGATCATCCCGCTCGAGGCGCGGACGATTTGCCTTCACGGCGACACGCCCGGCGCGGCGGACCTCGCAAGGGCGGTTCGCGCGGGCCTCGAACGCGCCGGCATCCAAATCAGCGCATTGTCGAGCAAGTAATCCCCCGCACCGGCACCGGCATCCGCACCCTAAGCACCCGGCACCAGCACCGTACGCACCCGGCACTGTACGCACCGTACGCACTTAGCTGTACAGACTAAGGGCGGCGGTCCCATTGCTGGAACCGCCGCCCAAAAGTTGCCGCCACCCTGGCTCCCCCCAGCTACTACAGCACTAATGCCGTAGTAAACAGACTGGCGACAGCCGACCCTAATCCAAAGTTTGTGCCGATTGTTTTCAGGCGCTTTTTCCGCGAAATCGACCGCGGCGACCCTGCCTGCGACCGACAACTCCGTGCGCGAAATTACAGGTTTGTTAGGCACCCCATAAAAGGGGTGCCCCACAAAAAATCAGCCGGCGGCACCTTCGGGGTACTGCAGCGCGAGCCGCAATTCCTTCGTCAGGTTATCGACCGTGGTGCCCTGCCTCTTCCACGCGCCGTCGGTTTCAAACCGCAGCGCGCCGATGCGGCGGCCCCACGGCGAAATCACGCGGCCGATGGCGCGGAAGTCGGTGCGGTCGGCGTGCTGCTGATCGATCTTCTGCAACACATCGGGCGCGACGCGGATGAAGGCGCGCAGCGCCGTCGCCGACTTGATGCTGTACTTGCGGCCGTTCCAGGCAGATTCGAAGATGGCTGAGATCTGCTTGAGGTAATTGACGAAGAACTTCTTCGATTCCTCGTGGAACTCGGCCGTCTTGCGCGCGCCGCCGAGGGCCTCCTCGTTAGCGAACAGCTTCTTGAGCTCCTGCGCCAGCGGCGCCTGGCCGACGCGCCCCTTGCCGACGCCGAGCAGCTTGATCTCACCGCGCAGCGGCGACTCTTCGCGGTCGTTCAGCGCGCGCACCACGTCGTGCGCGGCGGCGAGCGATTCGTCGCGGTAGAGCTGCCGTCCCGAGAGCGACACCAGGTGCGACGCGTTCAGCCGCGTGTGCTTGGCATTGATGGTCACAAACATCTGGACGATGTGGTCTTCGGGCACGCGATCGAAAATGATCGCGGGCACGGTGAACTGCTCGTCGCCGAAGCGATCGATGTCGGCGTGGAGCGCCAGCAAGCGGTGCTGCCCGTCGATGGCGCGCAGAATGCCCTCGCGCTCGGGCACCTTCAGGCGGCCCAGCGACGATCCGCTTTCGGACGCCTCGAAGCTGAGCTTCTCGTCGCACGAAATGATGACGGCGCCTGGAATGGACGGCAGGTCGCGCGCCTGCCGGCACTGCTCGTAGTACTGCACCAGCTCTTCGATCTTCTTGCGAATGATCTGGCGCTGATACGCCTTTTCGTTCGAGGCAATGCGGCGCTCGAGCAGGTCCCAGTTGATCTTGGACTGCGCCACCTTTTTCTTGCCCCGCACGCCGGCTTGTCCCTGGTCCTGATAGCTCAAGACCTCGAAACGCACGAGCTTGTCGATGTCACTGGCCGTGAGGGAGGCCTGATAGAATTGCACGCCGAACTGCTGCATCCGGATAGCGGCTACGCTGATCATAAGAGTCCTAAGGGGTGGTACGCCCGAGTCGTCCCCGGGGCCGTTCCGCAGGAACGGCCCACTAACGTTGGCCGAGCCGAGGTGCGCGTCCAGGATGAAATGCTTATTCGCTCCACCTAAAGAGTCGGATTCTATCGTTTGCGCCCGCGCCCGCTCAATGGCTTTTGCCCAAGATCGTGGCCGATCCGGCCCTGTTACGGCCCTGTTATCACCAGTAAGTCTCTGTGTTTGAAGGGTTTATAAAATGATTAGCGACCGTGCCGGAAAACGCCATTTGGGGCTGGCTTTCGCCTTCGCCCTCGCGGTCGTGGCCGCTCCGCTGGCCCAACCCTTCGACTCCGCTCAGGGCAGGTCAGCCAAAAACGCACCGCCGCCCGTCACGGATGATGCGGATTTTGCGGCTTTTGTGAAAAAAGCGACGACCAAGCCCGAATTCCTGTCGCCACTTGTCGATCACCTGCCCAAAAAGGCGGGCGTCCCATCGCCGAAAGACGTGCTGGGCTACCACATTGGCACCGAGAAAAAGCTGACCTACGTTGCCGACCAGCAGCGCTACTTCCGCGCGCTCGAAAAGGCGCTGCCCGGGCGGTTCAAGACCGAGATCGTCGCCAAGACCGAAGAAGGCCGCGACATCATGGTGGTTTACGTGTCGTCGGAAGCGAACATCAAGAACCTTGATGTCAACCGGCAGAACACGCGCAAGCTCGCCGACCCGCGCGGGCTCACAGACGCCCAGGTCCAGCAGCTGATTGCGACGACCAAGCCGCACTATCACATCAGCGCGGGCCTCCACAGCAACGAAACCAATCCACCCGAAGCCGTGATCGAGCTGGCCTATCGGCTGGCGGTGAGCGAGGAGCCCTACATCAAGCAGATTCGCGACAACGTGATCGTGAGCATCACCGGCGCGACCGATGTCGATGGGCGCGATCGCTACGTCGATTGGTACTACGCCTACAAGATCGACGAGGCGTACGATGGCGGCGAAAACTATGGCGGCCCGCCCTACTGGGGCAAGTACGTGTTCCACGACAACAACCGCGACATCAATTACGGCGTCGATTCGCTGCGCGCGCACCTGAATTGGTACCTCAACTGGGTGCCGCCGATCTGGCACGACCTGCACGAAGCGCAGACGCTGCTCTACACCTTCAGCGGCCAGCCGCCGCAGAACGCCAACCTCGACCCAATCCTCTACACCGAGCTGCCGTTCTTCGCCAATTACGAGGTCAACAAGCTCACCGGCTACGGCATGCCGGGCGTGTGGCACTTCGGCTTCGTCGACATGTGGTCGCCCGGCTACCTGGGATTTGCCGCGGCCAACCACAACGGCATGCTGCGGATGTACGAAATCTTCAACCAGGGCGGCGCCAACACGAAGAAGGCGCGGTTGTCGGGCGGGCAGACCACGCGGCAGTGGTACCGGCCGATGCCGGCCGCCGTGGGCGAAGTGGATTGGTCGATCCGTAACTCGATCAACTACGCCGAGACCGGCGTGCTGACCGCGCTCGAGCTCACCTCGAAGTTCCCCACCATGGTGGTGGAGAACTACTACCGCAAGTCGATCAACGCCGTGAAGAAAGGCGCCGACAAGCCGCCGCATGCGTTCGTGATTCCGGGCGGCCAGAAGGATCAGACGCAGGTCGATCGCGTGGTCAACCTGCTTCGCCGCCAGGCTATCGAAGTGCATCGCGCCAACGCCGAGGTCACCCTCAAGGACGGCACCTTCCCTGCCGGCTCCTACATCGTCAAGCTCAATCAGCCGTACGGCCCGCTCGCCAAGACGCTGCTCGAGAAGCAAACCTATCCCGACCCGGCTCTCACCACCTACGACGACAGTGCGTGGTCGATGGGCATGGCGAACAACATCGACATCAAGACGATCGAGGACAAGTCGGTGCTCGACGCGGCCGCTCAGCTCGTGACGGCCGACATCACGACCAAGGGGGCTGTGGCGGGTGGGGCTGGTGGGGCGGGTGCGGTCACCGTCGTGAAGCACAACGGTTCGCTCAACCTGATCACCCTGCGCTACCGGTTGAAAGACGTGGCGTTCAAGGGCGCCAAGGCAGCGTTCAAGGTCGGGGACGTCGAGTTCCCCGCCGGATCGTTCATCATCGAGTCGGCCGGCGATCGGGTGCGGAAGGAAGTGGAGTCGCTGGGCCTTCAGGCCGCCGCCGTGGCGGCTGCGCCGTCGGTTGAAACCGTCATCGTGGATCTGCCTCGCGTGGCGATGTACACGACGTTTGCGAATACCGAAAAGGTCGGCTGGGTGCGCCTCGCCTTCGATCGGTGGGAAATCCCGTTCGACCTCATTCACAAGGATCACGTGCAGGCGGGCGCCAGCTTGCGCAGCAAGTACGACGTGATCGTGATGCCGCATCAAACGCAGAACGGCAAGTCGATCGTGTACGAGCAGCCGAAGCTGTCGAAGCCGCTGCCCTACAAGAAGAGCGACAACTACAAGTCGATGGGGTTCTACGCGGAAACCGACGATGTCCGCGGCGGGATGGGACTGGCGGGCGCGGCGGAGTTCCAGAAATTCGTCGAGGACGGTGGCGTGTTGATGACGTTTGGCGTCGCCAGCTACTTCCCCGCGGAATTCGGCATTGCGAAAGGCGTCGACGCGCAGGCACCCGCACCAGGGTTCTACGCGCCGGGCCCCTACATCAACAGCGAGATCCTGCTGCCGAACCATCCGCTGATGTACGGCTACACGCAGAAGACAATGCCCGTCCGCTACGCGGGCGGCCCGCTGTTGCAGGCCGGACCGCCGGCCGGTTTCGAACAGTTCGCCGGTACGTCACCCGATCGCCCGCAGGTCGTCGCGCGATTTACCGGTGGCGACGCCGGCGTGCTGAGCGGGCTGATGCGCGGCGCCGATCAGACGCGCAATCGCCCCATGATCGTCGATGCGCCGACGGGCAAGGGCCGCGTGATTCTGTTTGCGAATAACCCGATCTATCGCTGGCAGACCTTCGGCGAGCACGCCATGGTCTTCAACGGGTTGCTGTTCTGGAACGACATTTCGGCGCCGTCGGTTACAGCAAAGCCAACCCCGACGGCGCAGTAAATCTCAGATCTCAGATTTGAGATTGCAGATCAATTGCAGATTGTAGAAGGGTGGATTGGTTCAATCCGGCAATCTGCGATCTGCAATTGATCTGCAATCTTAGATCTGAGATCTAGAATCGAGAAAGTCTCGCATCAAGGCGGCGTTCCGATCGTTTGACTTGAACCAGACGTCGGCGAAGAACCCGATCAAGGGAATCGAGCCGAGGATCAAGTCAACGAGCACGTTGGACAGCATCTTCGACACCAGCGCCGCGGGCGGGCCGTAGCGCAACGTTCGCGCGACCAGCGTGAGCGAGAACGCCGTGCCCGCCAGGTCGCCGACGACGGGCACGAGGCCGATGATCGCATCCAGCCCGATCGGGCCGAGGATCGGCAGCCGGATCGCGCTGTCCATGAGCTTCGCAAGCCGATCGATATGAACGCTGAAAAACCGGTTGGCCTCGTCGAGCGGAATGCCGGTGGCGTTCGCGTAGGCCGCCCAGCGCGTGAACGCGTGGGCAGCCGCCGCGCCGATACGGCGATCGACGGCCACCGCCATTCGCTCTGCCGTGGCGATGAAAATCCAGCGCGCGACGAGGTAGATCACAACGCCGGCGACGACCACGAAGACGAAGGCGGCGAGTAACCACCACAGGAAAGTCTCCAGCACCTACGGCAAGAATAACCAATAACGAATAACAAATGACGAAGGTCCTTTCGTTATTCCCAATTGGTTATTGATTATTTTCGCGTGGCAGTCACCATGACATTCGGATCCGCCAAGGTCATCTGTGTGACCTTTCCGCCCTCGCGCGCAAAGGCGATCTTCGCGGTCGGCACGCCCGCCGGGAAGAACACCATGTTGCCGGTGTGAATCAGGAAGCGCCGCGCCGGCCCGCTCGGGCGCTCGATCCCGAGACGATCGTTCTGCACGTCGATTGTGAAGTAGTCGCGCGTGCCGATGCCGAAGGCGTACTTGCCGACCAGGGCGTCGCGATCGGCAGGCGCCAGCAGCGTAATGCCGTGGGGACCGTAGGTCTTCTGCACGCCCGGACGAGCCGCAACGAAGGCCGTCACGACATCGAGCTGGCCCATCATGGCGGCCGAGAAAATGGTCGGGCGGGCGCCGTTGGTCAGAAGAAACTCGGCGATTTCCCTCTGCCCGACGTGCGCGGCCGCGTCGATGCACGTTTCCCAGTCGCCGAATCCCCAGTCGATCGACGCCCGAGCGAGCGCCGGTTGCGCTTCGACGAGCTCACGGATCCGCTTCACGTTTCCGTGTGAGGCACCCACCGCGTCCTTGACGAGCGACGGATCCTGGGCGGGAAACGCATCGGCGGCCGAAAGCGCGGGCGGCGGGGCGGCAGGCGCCTGCCCCCACGCCTTCGATGCGATCGCCGAAATTCCGAGGGCTCCAAGGCCGGAAGACAGGGACACGAACGAGCGGCGAGACCAGCGTTGCGACATCAATCGAACCTCCGTGAAGGGTTATCGCGGATCGCGATCCGCAGCACAACCGCGGCTTGCGTCAGGGCGCAACTGCCTGCGAGTCAACCGCTTGCGGGGTCAGGACGAAGTCGGCCTTCACGCCGTCGGCCACGGCCTTGAGGTGGCGGATGTTACGGGGCTGCCGGAGCACGGCGGCGTTGCCGACGACGGCGAGGCGCGAGGGATCGAGCTCCGTCAGGCGCGTCACGACGAGGTCCGAAAGACCCGCGACCAGTCGATCGTGTTCGGCCATGCCCGTTTCGTTGTCGAAGATCGACACGGCGACGACGATTGGGCCGGTCGCGACGGGTCGGGCCCTCATGGCGGCCCAACCGAGACCAATCGCAACCAGAGCCGTCACCACCCCCACCGCCTGCCAGCGGCGGAAGCCTCAGACATTGGCCGCAGCGGCGGGCACGGACGAACCTAAAGGTTCGTCCCCACGACTACCTGAAGGTTCGTCCCCACGACTGACTGGAGCGATGAACTTGTAACCTCGCTTCGGAAGCGTCTGCACGAAGCGCGGGTTGTCGGCGCTGTCGCCGAGCGCCGCGCGAATCTGCGACAGGCAATAGGCCAGGCCGCGGTCGAAGTCCACGTGCGTGTCGCCGCCCCACACGGCATCCCGCAACTCTTCGCGCGTCACGATGTCTCCGGCCGCGACAAGAGCTGTGCAAGGGCCCTGGCCGGCTGCGGCTCGAGCGCGACGACGCGCCCGTTCTTGCGCAGCTCGCCGGACTCGGCGTCGAAGTCGAAAGTCCCGAATCGATGAATCATGCGCGCCAGCCCGAGCATAGACTTGGCCGCGTGGGAGGACACATGAGTCAGATCAACGTCGGGGGCGTGGTGAAGGGTGGGCTGGCGGCGGGCGTGGTGATGACCATCAGCGAGTTCGTGCTGAATGTTCCGGTCGCAGGCGAGCAGATGAACGCGGAGTTTGCCGCGCGCAATCTACCGCCGGTTTCCACAAATCAGATCGCGGTATTCGTCGTCCTCACCTTTCTGCTCGGCCTGCTGACGGTCTGGCTGTACGCCGCAATCCGGCCGCGCCTTGGCGCCGGCCCGAAGACGGCCATCATCGCCGGCCTCGTCGTGTGGGCGTGCAGCTACCTCAATATCTCGATCACCTTGGCAGTGCTCGGGTTCAGCTCGATGTCGCTGGCCGTTCTCACCATCGTCTGGACGCTGATCGAGATGATCCTCGCCTCGTCGGTCGGCGCCTATCTCTATAAGGAAGAGGCTCCCGTGCCTCGAACCGCTACGCGCGCCTCCAGGCCGGCTATTTGATCACCAACAGCCGGTAGTTCGCGGGGTGCAAGAATTGCACCCCACTCTCCATCAAGATCGCATCGTCTTCGATGGCTACGCGTAATTTGGCGCCACCCCATTCGAGAATCGGCGTGTACGCGAAGTACTCGAACGAGAACATGTGCTGCACGTGCATCACGAACGTGCTCTGGAACGGCTGCCAGGTCGTCAGCGAGGGGCCGATGTCGTGGCCGGTGTTGCCCACCGGATGGAAGCCGTAGGTCACATCGGTCTTGTCGTCCTTGTTCGGCCGGTTGAATTCGATCACGCCAAACCCCGCGGCGCGCAGCGCATCGTCCATCCGCTTCATGGTGTCGTCGGCGCGCACGCCCGGCTTGATCGCCTTCTTGATCACGTCGCGCACCGAGAGCGCCTTGTCGAACGCCGACTGAATGCTCCGTGGCGGCGCGGTCTCGCCCGGCTTCAGCACATAGGCCACCCGCTTCACGTCGGTACCGAAGTTCATCAACTGCACACCCCAGTCGATCATCATCACGTCGCCAGGCTGGATGATCCGCGAATTGGAGGTGGCGACGATGCCGGCGGGACCGGTGACATAGACGGACGGCATGTCGAATTCGGAACCGAGGGCGCGGTCGAGCAGGCGATCCTGCATCCACCACGCCACATCCTCGAGCGTGGTCTTGCCAGGCGTGATCACCTCGTTCGAGAGCGCCCGCTCGGTCAGCTGAATGGCGATGCCCGCCGCTTCGCCAAAGGCGACGATCTCGGCAGCGACGCGGTGCGACCTGAAGTCGGCCACCAGTTTCTCGGCGGTGACCAGTCGACCGGCATATGGTTCGCCCATCGTCTTCTTCAGGTGCGCGAGCATCGTCACTGACAGGCCGTCGGCGGGTCCGATCTGTTCGGACATGTTGACGCCGATGCGCTTGGGATCGCGCGCCTTGACGTACTCCGCCAGCGTCGAGGCCGCCGCAATCGTGTCGTAGGCGCCTGACTCCGCAAGGAGGTATCCGCCCGGCCCGAGCGCCGCTCGCTCGATGCGGTCGGCGCCGCGATCGGTGAACACGTAATACCCGATGCCGGTGACATAGCCGCGGCCGAGGTCCTTCCAGAGCGGGTCGTAGTGGTTCTCCTTGACGGCCACGATCCACATGTCGATGCCGTTATCGCGCATGGTCCTGGGCAGCACCTGCTCGAACTTGTCGAGCCGGATCTGGCGCTCCATTTCCCACCGGCGCCGGGCCTCCTGTGCAGACGCGGGCGCCACGACAGCCACCACCAGGCAGATACTCAGATATTTTTTCAGCACGGCGCACCAATCCTAACAGCCGGTTTACATCTGGTTACATTCCAGGGGAGATTTTCGGAACACACTATACGGTTATTACTCATGAATTCGAACCCTCTACCAGTGCGGCCGCTCGTTTGCTTCCTGATCCTCGCGGCGCTGGTTGCCTCCGGGGCGCAAGCCCAGGATAACGGCGGCATTGACTACGAGACCGCGCGGCGCGAACGGCGCCTGCCCGCGAAACAGGCGAGCGGCCCAATCGCGCTCGACGGCAAGCTCGACGAGCCATCCTGGGCGGGCGCGCCGATCGCCAAGGATTTCGTCCAGAACGATCCGCGCGAAGGCGAGCCGGCGACCTACGACACCGAAGTCAAGTTGTTGTACGACGACCGCGCGATCTACATCGGCGTGTTCGCCAGGGATCCGGAACCCGGCGGCATCATCGTCAACGAGCTTCGTAAAGACTTCAACACCAGCACGGCCGACGGCTTCCAGGTCGTGATCGATACGTTTCACGACGAGCGCAACGGCTACCAGTTCGCGATCAATCCGTCCGGGGCCAAATGGGACTCGCAGATGTCCAACGAAGGCCGTGACAACAACTCGAATTGGGACGGCATCTGGGATGTCGGCACGCGCATCGCCGAAGACGGCTGGTATGCGGAGATCGAGATTCCGTTCAAGACATTGAAGTTCGGCCCGGAGCAGATGCAGACGTGGGGCATCAACTTCCAGCGCCGGCTGCGCCGCAAGAACGAAAACAGCTACTGGTCGCCTCTTCGGCGCATCCACCAGTTGTCGCGCGTGTCGATGGCCGGCACCTACGAAGGCTTGCAGGGACTGAAGCCTGGCGCCAACGTCCGCGTGAAACCGTACGCGCTCGCCAACCTCAACAAGGTCGCGGGCACGTCGCTCGACAAAGACTACAACGGCGGGTTCGACGTGAAATACGGCGTGACCTCGGGGCTGACGTGGGACTTCACGGTCAACACCGACTTCTCGCAGGTCGAAGCCGACGAGCAGCAAGTCAACCTGACGCGCTTCAGCCTGTTCTTCCCAGAGAAGCGGGACTTCTTCCTCGAGAACTCCGGCGTGTTCCAGTTCGGCGCGGGCGCCGATCGGGGCGCTGGTGGCGGCGGGGGCGGCGGCGGTGGGGGCGGCCGGCAGAACCAGTCGCAGGACATGGTGTTTTTCTTCAGCCGCCAGATCGGCCTGTCGGCCGCGGGCGACTCGATTCCCCTTCTCGCGGGCACGCGGCTCACCGGCCGCGTGGGCGGGTGGTCGCTCGGCGCGCTGAACATCCAGCAGCGCGAGAAAGATCTGACCCCGTCGACCAACTTCACCGCGCTTCGCGTGCGGCGCGACATTCTGGCCAACTCCGACATCGGCGTGATGATGCTCAACAAGGATCCGCAGGGCGCCGATCACAACCGCGCGTTTGGCGCCGACGCCAACTTCCGCTTCTTCCGCGATCTCAACCTGAACTTCGCCGCTGCGAAGAGCGAGTCGCCGGTGGCGCGCGTGCCCGGCAGCGGCGATGACTGGTACTCGAAGACCAGCTTCAGCTACCGGAACAACTTCTGGGAGACGCGCGGCGCCTACCAGACGATTGGGTCGCGTTTCAACGACGAGATGGGGTTTGTGCCTCGACTGGGCGTGGACAACGCCGAGGTCTATCTGGGCGCGCATATCCGGTCCAAGCGGTTCCCGAGCTGGCTGCGCGAAACGTTCCCGCACATTCAGATCGAGAACTTCGTCAAGCGGAATGGCGGCGGGCTCGAGTCGCGTTACATGGACTGGCACTGGCCGATCTCATTCCAGAACAGCACGTTCATCGAGGCCGGCATCAACCCGAACGTGGAAGTGATCGACCAGCGCTTCGCGATCAACAGCCGGCGTGGTATTTTCGTCGAGCCTGGCCGCTACGAGTTCAACGAGAACTTCATCCTCGCCAACACCAACAGCGCGGCGCCGTTCTCGATGAACCTGCGCTACGGCAACGGCGAGTTCTACGACGGCTACCGCCGCAACTACCTGTTCGGCGGCACGTTCCGGCTCAACCAGCATCTCAACCTGTCGCTGAGCGATTCGATCAACGACATCGATCTGCCGTCGGGATCGTTCGCGACGCACCTGATCACCGGCCGCGTGAACTACTATTTCAGCACCAAGGTGTTCGTGAACGCCCTCGTGCAGTACAACACCGACACGAATCAATGGAGCTCGAACGTGCGGCTCGACATCATCCACCGGCCCCTGAGCGACATCTACCTGGTTTACAACGAGCGTCACGATTCGCGGAGCGGCGCCATGCTGAGCCGGGCTGTCATCGCAAAGGTGACTTACTTGCTAGCGTTTTGAGGAATACCGAGCAATAACCAAGAACCAATTACCAATAACGAAAGAGTCCGCTTCGTTATTCTGAATTGGTTATTGGTCATTCGTTATTGGTTATTCGTTATTCTTCCTGCAAGTGTCTCGGCACACCGTCGTCACGCGGCTCGAGGGCGGCCTCGGCCATCAGCTCTTTCAGTACGCCGCAGGGCGGCGCCTGGCGCTCGCGCGTGGCGTGCCGCTGCTGGTCGACCGCTCGCCGGTTGACGGCGGTCCGCGGCCTTACGCATTAGGTGCGTTCGGTATCAGCGGACAGGCAGCTCCGCCGGATGAGCGATCCCAGTTCGAAGCGCAGACGTTGACGCAGCGCATCACAAGGCGGATGCGCGGACGACGGCTCGTGAAGGAGCGATCGCCGCGATTCGACCCGGCGGTGCTCGAACTGTCGGGTGATGTGTATCTCGATGGGCAGTGGCAATCCGAGCAGTACTTCGCGGCTGTGGCGAACACGATCCGCGGCGACCTCACCTGGAAGACCGTGCCCGAATCGTGGTCCGCAGACCTGCGGGCGCGGATCGAATCGGGAAACGCCGTCAGCGTGCACGTGCGGCGGGGGGATCGCGTGTCGGACCCGCGTTTGGCTGGCCTTCTCGGCGCCTGCCCCGTCGCGTACTACCGGCGCGCCTGGCGGCTGATTCGCGAGCGCGTGCGCGACCCGTTGTTCATCGTCATTGCCGACGATCCGGCGTGGGCGCGCGGCCAGCTCACGTTTCTCGACCCGGTCAAGTTCGTGAGCGACCCGGGCCACCGGCCCGATCACGACGATCTGTGGCTGATGACGCGGTGCCGGCATCACGTGATCGCCAACAGCGCTTTTTCATGGTGGGGCGCCTGGCTCTCGGACGCGGCGGACAAGGTCGTGGTGGCGCCCGATCGCTGGTTTGCCGATCCGGCGTACGACGGCCGCGACATCGTGCCGCCGGCGTGGGCGCGCGTGGCGGTCAACCCGGTTGCTATTTGAGGATCGGCGTCAGGATTCGCAGCGCCCGCGGCAGCTCGCGTCCCTTGATCGCACGGTCGCGCCACAGCACGATGCCGTACAGAATCAGGCAGAGCACCGCGGTCGCCGTGATCGACGCTTCCAGCGGGAGCAGGCGGCGGAGCGGCCGGCCCAGCACGCCGTAGACCATCTCGACGTGAATCCAGTACACGAAGAGCGACGCGCGGCCGAGGGTGGTGATCACCGTACCGGGTTCCCAACCTTGCCACTTCAGGACGAGCTGATGAAAGAGATCGATGGCACGCGCGATCGGCAGCAACAAGGTCGCAATTCCGAGCTTGATGAAGAAGAAGGTCGGCGAGCTGGTCCAGAAGTTCGCCACCGGGTAGATCGACGGCTGGAATGACGCCCAGTAGCCGAGCGTGATGCCGGCGACGCCGGCCGCAAGCAGCCAGCCATGGAGCCTGAGCTCCGCTGCTTCGGTGCGCGCGGCGGCGACGAGCTCGCCGGCGATCACGCCCGCGAAGAGAAAGCCCGACCAGGGAAAGATCGTGAAGGTGGTGCGGCCGGCAATCGGGCGGATGTAGGCCTCGATGGCGTCCGGCAGCGGCGCCAGCCACGGCAGCTCCCGGATGATCGGCGTCACCATCGTGATTGCCGTCGTCGCGATCGCAAACGCGGCGATCCGCACGGCTCGCGATGCCGAGATGCTCCAGAGGCAACCCGCAACAATCATCGACACGCCCATGACATTGAGAATGTCGACCTTCAGAAAATTGATCCACGCGCCCCATCCGAGCAGCTGCGATTGCAAGCGGAAGATGAACGCGAGCGCAAGAATCTGCCCGCCGCGTATCCGCGCGGCGGCGCCGGCTGCCGAGTGGCCGATGGTGGCCGCTTTTGCGACCGCGGCCATCGAGAGTGTCAGCCCCGCCAAGAACAGAAACAGCGGAGCGGCGAGTCCCGCGATGAAGATCACGATCGCGTAGAGCGTGCGAGTGCGGTCGGCATCGATCGTCCACGCATCGCTGACGTGCGCGAGCACCATGACGATCACCGCGACACCGCGCAGCCAATCGAGATAGCGCTTCCTCACGCGCGAATCTCGAATGTCGTCTCGAAGGTGATGTCCTGGCGCAGCGAGTGCCACACCGAACAGTAGTTGTCGCGCGAGAGCTGAATCGCGCGCTCGACGGCGGCGGCGGGAACAGCGCCGGTGATCGTGAAGTGGAGCGCGAAGCTGAGGAAGCGGCGCGGCGGGTCGTCTGCGCGCGCGCCCGCGATGGCCGCTTCGAGCGCGGTCATCGGGTGGCGGCCCTTCATCACGATGTCGGCGACGTCGATGGCCATGCAGCCGGCCAGCGCCATCGCCAGTGCTTCGGGCGGTGATGGCCCGGCGGTGCTGTCGCTATCGAGGGTGATTTCAGAACGGGGAGTCTTTGCGGAAAAGCGCAGGTCGCCTTGCCACACCAGCGTGGCACTGAGGGGTGGCTTCACGCTGGACAGTATGAATGGGGTCAGGTCACGAAAATCACATAAAAGGATGATCGGGGACAGACCCCGATCATCCCAAAATGTGATTTTCTTGACCTGACCCCTAACACTAACATCCCTACGCCGCGCGCTCGGGGGCGGCGGCGCGGACCGGCGGACGGCCCGTGCCCGTCAGCAGCGCGAACAGCAGCCAGCCAAGCGGCACGGCGACCAGCAAGTAGGTCAGGTACTGGCCATAGACGCCGTCAGGCCCATAGGGCTCCGTCGCCCAGTGCATGGCTTCGCTGTTGGGAAAGATGTTGGCTTCGGTCAGCTCGTGGAAGCCGTAGATCAACAGTTGCCCGACGAACACGAGCAGGAAGATCGCCGTGACTTGGAAGAAGAGCGCGAGGTTGACGCGATGGCCGAACCGGGACCACAGCGCCGCCACGATCGCGGCGCTCACGATGCCGGCCACGGCGCCGCCGATGATCGAGATGGCTTGCACCTGCGTCAGCAGCGTGCCCATCAACAACGCCGTCTCCATCCCTTCCCTCGACATCATCAGAAGCGTGAAGAGGAAGACGCCGAGCCAGGCGGCGGGGCCTGCCTTGCCGGCCGACAAGCGCAGCTGGCCTTCGATGTCGGACTTGATCCGCTTCGCGGTGCGCCACATGTGCACCGTCAGGGAGGCCACCGACACGGCAGCCACGAGCGCGAGGACGCCTTCCCACAGCGCCTGGTTCGACGCCTGCTGGAAGAGATACGCCGCACCGACGCTCAACAGCACGGAGAGGCCGATGCCCCAGTGCACGGCGGGCACGAGCTCGCGGCGGCCGCTCTTGCGAAGGTACGCGAGGCTGATGGCGATGATCAAGAAGGCTTCGAGGCCTTCTCGCAGAGTAATCACGAACGCTTGAAGCATGACGAAGGCACCTGGGCGCTAAATGAGAATCAATCTCAATTGGTGTTTTCTCAGCATATGCGACCAGACAGGTCGGGGGCAAGAGTTGCGATCCGGACCGCGAAGTGCTAAATAATCAGCAGATGTAGTATTTTTAGCATGACCAACGATCCCCTCTCACGACGCGAGCGACAGATCCTCGACATCCTCTATGCGAAGGGCGTCGCGTCGGTGGCCGATGTCCAGGAATCACTGCCCGACCCGCCGAGTTATTCGGCGGTGCGGGCGCTGCTTCGGATCCTCGAAGAGAAGGGCCACGCCCGCCACGAGGCGCGCGGCCAGCGCTATGTCTACCTGCCGATGGTGCCGCGCGAAAGCGCCCGCAACTCGGCGCTCTCACGCATCGTCACAACGTTTTTCGACGGCTCGGCCGCGCAGGCCGCGGCCGCCCTTGTGGACTCGGGAACGTTGTCTGACGAAGACCTGAACAAGTTGTCGTCGCTCATCGAGCGCGCGCGGAAAGAAGGACGGTGATGGATCTCAACGTGATACTGCGGACGTCACTGCTGCTCGCGGCCGCCGCCATCATCGCGCGCCTGCTTCGCCATGCGGCGCCCTCCACTCGGCACCTACTCTGGCATTGCTCGATTGTCCTCGTGCTGCTGGCGCCTGCACTCGGACCCCTCGCACCCACCTTCCAGGTGCCTATGGTGCCAACAGTGCCTCAGGTGCCAATGGGGTTGGTGCCTAAGGGCTTGGTGCCTATGGTGCCTGAAGTGCCTAGGGTGCCAAATGGGATGGTGCCAGACGCAGCATCAGCAAGCACTCCAGGCACGACCCCCTTTGGCACCTTAGGCACGTTAGGCACCCTAGGCACAGTGCTGGTTCTTGTCTGGTATTTGCTCTGTTGGCTCGCGAGCGGCTTGGCCGTTTGGCGCGGCTCGCGACCCGCGCCGTCGGAATGGGTCGCCGAAGCGCGCGCTGTGGCGGCGCGGCTGAGAATGCGCGAGCCGAGCCTGCGTCGATCGCGGTATGACGGCAGCCCGCACGTGGCCGGACTGTTCCGATCGGTCGTGATGATGCCGCCGCAGGCCGCACTCTGGACGACAGAGGCGCGACAGGCGGCGCTGGTCCACGAATTCACCCACATTCGCCGGCGCGATCGACTCACGCAGGCACTCGCGCAGTTGGCGTGCGCCGTCTACTGGTTCAACCCGCTCGTCTGGCACGCCGCCGCGGCGCTCGGCCGTGAGCGCGAGCGCGCGTGTGACGATGAGGTGTTGCGGCTGGGGGCGCGTCCGTCGGAGTACGCAACGCTGCTGCTGGATCTCGCGCGCAAGCCCGCGCCGCAGTGGCTGCCCGCCACCGCCCTCAGCATGGCGCGCCGCTCGGCGATCGAGGACCGGCTCCTGATGATTCTGGCCGACGCCGTGAAGACCCCGCGACGCTCGTCGCGCTGGCTGGTCACCGCGGGCATCGCCGCGCTCGCGACGGCGATTCTCGGCGCGCAGCCGGCTGTTCCGGCGCCTGCAGCCAAACCAGAGAGCAAGCCGAAGGTCGCCGACATCTTTGATGTTGATTCAAATCAGACGCTCCCCTCTCTCACGAGCATGTTCGTGCGGGCACTCGGCGACGCGAGCGGCCAGGTGCGCGAACAAGCGGCACTGGCCCTGGCCCTGACTCCAGGAGACGCCGTCATCGATCCGCTGCTCGTCGCATTGAAGGATCCGGACGCACAGGTCCGCGAGAAGGCGGCCATCGGACTGGCGGTTCCGGCGCGACCCGCGCATCATTGAGCCGCTGCTCGTCGCGATCGCTGACGAAGAGGGGCAGGTGCGCGAGAAAGCTGCGATTGCGCTTGGCGCCAGCGGCGATCCGCGCGCGGTCGCCGCGCTGCAGAAAGCGGCCAGCGATCCGGATTCGCAGGTCCGTGAAAAGGCCGTTCAAGGCCTGCTGTTGTTCGGCCTGCGGAAATGACGCTGGCCGTGTGGTCGGATCTGCGCCACGGCCTACGCGTGTTGTTGCGGACGCCGCTCTTTACGATCTGCACCATCGCCGCGCTGGCCGTAGGGATCGGATCAACCACCGCGCTCTTCAGCGTGGTGCACGCCATGCTGGTCAAGCCGCTGCCCTATCCGAACGCCGATCGGCTGGTCGTGATCTGGGAGCACAATCTCCCGCGCAACCGGCCGCGCAACGTGGTGAATCCCGTCAACTTCATGGGGTGGCGCGACCGCAGCCGATCGTTCGATGCCATGGGCGCGTTCACGCAGAACCGCGTCACGCTGACCGGCAGCGGCGAGCCCGCGGAGCTGTCAACCATCATCGTCACGGCCAACCTGCTCGATGTGATCGGCGTCTCGCCCATGCGGGGCCGCGGCTTTGCGGCCGGCGAAGACCAGGACAGGTCGGCGCGCACCGTCGTGCTGTCTCACGCGTTGTGGCTGCGGCAGTTTGGCGGCGACCCCGGCGTGCTCGGGCGCCAGCTCACCATCAACGGCGAGCCCGTGACGGTGATCGGCGTGATGCCGAGGGGCTTCGAGATCATGGGCCTCCTGGTCGACGCCTACACCCCGTTTCGGTTTGGCCCGCGGATGGGAACCGGCGGCCGCAGCCTCGTCGCCATGGGCCGGCTCAAGGCTGGCGTGACGCGCGACCAGGCGCAGTCGGAGCTCGAAAGAGTGATGGACGGGCTGAGGAAGGAACGGCCCGACTTCAACACCGGATGGTCGGTCAACACCGTGCCTCTTCGCGAACAACTGGTCGGCGACGTGCGGCTCGCGCTGCTGGTCTTATTCGGCGCGGTGGCGGCGGTGTTGTTGATCGCCTGCGGCAACATCGGCAGTCTGATGCTGACGCGCGCGTCGGGACGGCGGCGCGAGCTGGCCATCCGATCCGCGATCGGCGCGGGCACGGGACGGTTGCTGACACAGCTCGTGTGCGAATCGCTGCTGTTGTCGGCGGCGGGCGGCGGGCTCGGCGTCCTGCTGGCCTCGTGGATTCTGAGCGGACTGAGCTCGTGGCTGACCACGCGCGTTCCGCTGCCGCTGATGGGTCAAGTCTCGATCGATCCGGGCGTGCTGTTGTTCGCAGGCGCGATCACCGTCTTGACGACGATCGTGTGCGGCCTGGCGCCGGCAATCGGAGCCACCGGTGGCTCCCTGGTCACCGCCCTTCGCGACGGCGCGCCGAGTCTGTCGGGGGGTGCGCGCGGCAGGCTCATCCGGCAGGGATTCGTGATGGCCGAGATCGCGCTCGCGCTGACCGTGCTGTGCGGCGCCGGCCTGCTTGGCCGCAGCCTGAGGCAACTGCAAGGCGTCGACGCCGGATTCTCAGCCGACTCCGCGCTGTCGATGCGGGTCACGCTGCCGCAGCGCACCTATCCTGATTCAAACGCGCAGCACACGTTTCACACCCGCGTCATCGAGGGCCTGCGCGCGCTGCCCGAGACGCAGTCGGTCGGCGGCACGTCGTTCCTGCCTCTCGCCGGCATCGGTCCCGCGACATCATTCTGGCGGGCCGACCAGCCGCAGCCGGCGCCGAACGATCGGCCCGTGGCTGATGCGCGGCCGGTGACCGTTGGTTACTTCGATGCCATGGGCATTCGGCGGCTGGCCGGACGCGACGTGGCTGAATCGGACACGGCGGACCGCGATCCCGTGGCGGTGATCAACGAGACGTTCGCCCGCCAGATCTATCCAGGCGACAGTCCGATCGGACGAAAGTTCGTCCTGAATCTCGGCAACGAGAAGCCGCACGAGATCATCGGCGTGGTCGGCGACGTCAAGCTCGCCAGTCTCGACGGCGAAATCCGCCCGACCGCGTACTTGTCGTCGCGCCAATATGCGTTTGGCATCATGACCTATGTGATCCGCACGAATGGTGATCCGGCGCGCCTGGCCCCCGCCGCGGTTCGCGTGGTCCGGGAGATCGATCCGCTGCTGCCGGTATCGGCGGTGCGGCCGCTCGTCGAAGTCTTTGCCGAATCGATCGCACGGCCAAGGCTGACCGCGATGGCGATGGCGGTGTTTGCCGGCGCCGCGCTGCTACTCGCCGCCCTCGGCGTCTACGGCATCGTCGCCTATTCGGTGTCGCAGCGCTCGCGCGAGTTTGGCATCCGCATGGCGCTGGGCGCGCGGGCCGCGCAAATCGTGAACATGGTCGTGTTGCAGAATCTCCGGACCGTGCTGATGGGACTCGTTCTTGGCCTGGCGTGCGCGATCCCCGCGACGCGATTGCTGCGCGGGCTCTTGTTCCAGATCGGTCCGAATGACCCGGTCACGTTCGCGTTGATCGGCGCGGCGTTGACGGTCGTCGCCGTCGTCGCCGCTTACCTGCCGGCACGGCGCGGCACCAGCGTGGATCCGGTCGTGACGCTGAAAGCCGAATAGCGCGCTTATTCAGAATAGACGACGGTGCGGATGCTGCGGTGACGGCGCGCGAGCTCGGCGGGCAGCAGCTTGCTCAAGTAGACCTTCGAGTCCGCAGTGTCGGTCGCGTGAGGCTCGTGCTTCACGACGTTGAAGTGCAGCTGCGCGAGGACCGCGCGCATGTCGTAATAGCGGTTCTTGGTCTTGACGACGACTTCTTCAAAGCCGGCGGCCATCGCCCAGGCTTCTGATTCTTCAGTCAAGGCGCGAAAGTGTCCCTGCCCTCGCCAATCGCGGCGCGTGCCCCCAATCCACGAATACAGAATGCGACGGCCGTCGAAGCGGACCGATTCGCTGAGCCGCTCGACCAGGTCGTGCAGCTTCGGGATCGATTCGTTGGTGCGAATCTCGTGGACGATCTTGTATGACACCGGGACGACGGAGCCCGGGTCGTGCGGCAGCGGCGCGACGGCCATCAGGATCAGGGACTCGCGATCGGTCAGCCGGTTGATGATTTCGGCCGCGGTCTTGCGCCTCGGGAACTCGCCGAACTGTTCCTCGATGTACTGGATTTCGAGGGCGCCAGGCTCCAGGGCGTACTGCTTAATCAGATATTCCACTCGGCACCAATTATAAGGTGCGTACTGTGCGTACGGTTCCTAATGTGCGTACGGTGCTTGGGTGCCGAGTGCCAGTAGTGCACTGTACGCACCCTTGGCCCGCCTTCGCTCGCCGACTTCGTGTGCGAGCTACGGCGAGGTCTCGCCGAAGCGGCCTACGGCCGCGGAGGCGGAAACCGTACGCACCGTACGCACTATGGTTTGGTTAGCTAACGAGCGAGGGCCGGTGGGATCGACATCAATAAAAGCCGGGCATCAGTACTGTCCCCGCCGTGGCTTTCCAATGATCCTCCCACCGTTCGGAGGGATGTGCCGCCAGCCACGTCCGCGAGCGTGCGAGCGGACTGTCTGACGTGGCGCTTCGCTTCGCGATCGCGACAAGCAGGTTCGCGAGATCGCCGGGATCGCGGAACGTCACGCCTTCTTTGCCAGCGGTCAACACTTCACCGAGCACGGGCGAGTAGTCGAAGGCCGCGGCCGGCACGCCGGGGCCTCGAAAGTCCGCAAGCTTCATCGGCAGGTCGAGCCCGGAGGACGATTGATGCAGGCAGAGGCCGAGATCGGCCATGCCGACGAAGATCGGATAGTCATTGGGCTCGAGCCAGAGCGTGCGGACCGCGACGCTCTTGAAATTCCGGCGCGCGGCGCGCGCTTCGAAAGACTCACGCAGAGCGCCTTTGCCGGTGAGGACGACGGCGAGTGAAGGGGACGACAAACCTGCCACCTTCGCGCCAGGCGCTTCCGCCTTCGCTTGGGCTACGGCGGACAAGTCGGCGGACAAGAAAGGTTTGTCGCCACCAGCGAGGGGCCCGGTCAGAGTGCGGTCGGCGCGCTCGAGCGCCTCGAGCAGCAGATCAAAATCTTCGTCGGGCGTCCAACTGGTCGGGCACACCACCAGCGGGATGCGATCGACTCCGAGTCCGGCCATCGGCGCGACCTTTGCCCACAGCGCCGCCTGGTCCGCCGGCAAAGGACGCAAAAAGGCCTGGGGCGGACGATCGTACACAACGGTTGCGCGAACGCCGTACTTGCGCTGCAGCCAGGCCGCCATCGCTTGCGAGACGGCGAGATGCGCGCCGGCCCTTCGCGCCCAGCGCCGTTCGCTTCGCGCCAGCGCGCGCACGGCGCGATGCCGTTCGCCTAGGCGAATCGCGGCCACGCTATGCGACAGGTTGTGCCAGTCGATCACGAGACGCGCACCGCGCAGTTTCGCGACCAGCCACGCCACTGCCAGCGTCGGCACTGCCGGCGGGTTCTGCACGAGAATCGTGTCCGGCTTCGGCACCCGCATCAACACGCGCCACAACCGGAGGGCCTGGCGCGCCGCGCGGAACATCGAGGCGATCACGAAGCGGCCGACACCGCCGCGGGCGCGCGTTGAAACCGAACGATCGACGAGCTGGTGAACGTGGATGCGCGGGTTGGCAGAGACCGCAAGGATCGGCGGCGCGCCTTCGAGGCCGATCAGATCGACCTCCCCGCCGGCATCAGCCAGCGACACCGCGTGGTACTGCATGCGCGGGCTGCGGCCCAGATCTCCGAGTACGATAACGGCGGTTCGCATGTGTCTATCTATCTGCTGCTAGCCCTCGGCAGCGCTGTCCTGGCCGTCGTGCTGACCCCGCTGGTCGCGCGGGCGTCGGTGCTGCTCGGACTGGTAGACGCCCCAGGCGGCCGGAAGGTTCATGCCGAATCGGTTCCCCGCCTGGGTGGCGTGGCCATCGTGGTCGCGGCGATCCTCGGGATGATACTCGCGCTGGCCGTCGCGCCCGGGCGGCCCGCCCCAGACATTTGGACGACGCTGCGGCCCCTTCTGTTAGCGGGCGGCCTGATTTTCCTGGTCGGAATACTCGACGACATCCGTGGCGTCGGGCCCGCCCCGAAGCTGGCCATCGAGCTGGTCGCCGCCCTCATCGTGATGACCTCGGGACTGCTGATTCAGAGGGTGACGCTGCTCGGCGTGTCGTGGGATCTCGGTTGGCTCGCGTGGCCGGTCACCATCGTCTGGCTGGTGGGCATGACCAACGCCTTCAACTTGCTCGACGGGATCGACGGACTGGCGGCCGGCATCGCGGTGATTGCGGGCGGCGCCTGCGGCGCGATCCTGATCGTCCGCGGCCACCCGGCCGAAGCCATGCTGCTGGCCGCCGTGGTCGGCGCCGCGCTCGGATTCCTGCTCTTCAATTTTTCGCCGGCGTCGATCTTCCTGGGTGATTGCGGCAGCCTGTTGTTCGGATTCATCCTGGCGGCGACCGCGATCGCCGGATGGCAGAAAGGCGCCACGGCGCTGGCGGCCGGCGTGCCGCTGTTGATCTTCGCGTTGCCGATCGCGGATTCCGCGGGCACGCTGATTCGCAGGGGCTTCGCGCGGCCCGAGGGGAAGCCGGTTTCGATCGGATCGGTCTTGCGGCAACTGGCCGAGCCCGATCGCCAGCACATTCATCATCGGCTGGTGGGCCTGGGCTGGTCGACGCGGCGCACCGTCTTGATCCTCTATGCCGTGACCGGAGTGCTGTCGATGCTCGCGCTGGCGACGGCGCGCGTCAACACCCCATGAGGCGCGTGCTGCTGGTGCAGCCGTCGATGCAGCCGCCCGGCGGCGGTAACGGCGTGGCGGCGTGGGTACTGCAGGCGCTGGTGCCCGAGCACCAGGTCACCGTGTTGTCGTGGACGCCGGTGGACGTCGATCCGATCAACCGTTTCTTTGGAACGCATCTGCAGGCGCGCGATTTCCAGACGCTGCTGGTTCCGCGTCATTGGGTGCGGCTCGTGGACGGCCTGCCGATACCGGCGACGCTCGTCAAGCTCGCGTTGCTGATGCGATACACGCGACGCGTCAGCGCTGATTTCGACGTGATCTTTGGCGTCTACAACGAGACCGACTACGGCCGCCGCGGCATTCAGTACATCCATTACCCCACCTACTTGCGGCCGCGGCCGGACGTGGACTTGCGGTGGTATCACCATCCCAACCGCGCGCTTCAGCTCTATTACAGGTTCGCCGACGCGATTGCCGGTTTCTCACTGGATCGTTTGAAAAACAATCTGACGCTCGTGAATTCGAACTGGACGGGCGCGCACGTTCGATCGTTTCTCGGCGTCGAAACGCGGACGCTGTATCCGCCGGTCGTCGATCCGTTGCCGCCGCCACCCTGGCCGGAGCGGCGCCCCGACTTCCTCGCGGTCGGCCGCATCTCTCCGGAGAAGGAATACGAACGGCTGATGCGCATCCTGGCGCGGGTGCGGCAACACCACCCCGATCTCACACTGACCATCGTCGGCACCTGGGACCGGCACGCGCGGCGCTACTTCGACGGCCTCACGGCGCTGGCATCGTCTCTCGGCTCGTGGATCGAGTTCCGGCAGAACCTGACGCGCGACGAAGTCCGCCACCTGATGGCGACGCACCGCTACGGCATTCACGGCATGCGGGAAGAACATTTCGGCATGGCGCCGGCCGAGCTCGTACGCGCCGGTCAGATCGTGTGGGTGCCGCGGGGCGGCGGCCAGATGGAAATCGTCGGCGACGAGCCGGCGCTGATGTTCGAGACCGACGATGAGGCGGTTGAGAAGATCCTGAGCGTGATGGCAAACCCGATGGAACAAGATCGCCTGCGGGGGCTGCTCGAGCGTCGCGGAGAGCTGTTCTCGACCGATCGTTTCGTCAGCGAAATCCGTGAAATCGTTGGCTCGTTCTCTTAACTCTTGACTCTGCACTCTGAACTCTTCAGGACATCATCCGAAACCCTTCGTCCTGGCTTCGCAAGTCTTCGTAGCGGCCGATGCCGGCGACTCGACCGTCACGAAGATAGATCAGCCGATCGCAGTCCTTGACCGTCGACAACCGGTGTGCGATCGCGACGAGCGTCCGAGTGCCGCGCAGCGACGCGATGGCGGCGGTCACCTCGCGCTCGGTCTGATTGTCGAGCGCGGCGGTGGCCTCGTCGAACACGATCACCGCGGGGTCGTGATAGAGCGCCCGCGCGATCGCAACGCGCTGGCGCTGGCCGCCCGACAGCCGCACGCCGTCTTCGCCCACCACCGTTTCGAGCTTCTTCGGCAGCGAGGCCACGACCTCTTCCAACCGTGCGAGGGCGACCGCGGTCGCCAGGCGAGCTTCATCGATGGCCGCGTCGGCAATGCCAAAGGCGATGTTTCGGCGGAGCGAATCATCCAGGAGATAAACGTCTTGCGAGACGTAGCCGATCTGGCGCTGCCAGGCGCGCTCCCGCCCGGCGAGCGGCTCGCCGTCGATCATCACGCGGCCTGAGGTCGGCGGCAGGAGGCCGAGCAGCACGTCGACCAGCGTGCTCTTGCCCGCGCCGGTCGGACCCACGATGCCGATCGACTCACCGCGGCGAATCGCCAGGCTGACGCGATCGAGCGCCGGCGGCGCGCCGTCTTCGTAGCGGAACGACACCTCTTCGCACGCCAGCGAGTCGCGCAGCATCGGCGGCTGGTGCTCGAACGTTCGAGGCGCCGGCGGGCGCAAGGCGCGCATGTCCTGCTGCATCGCCGCCACCCACGAATGCGCTTCGCGCAGGTAGCCGACGTTCAGCATGATCCGGTTCGCAGACGGCACCACCCGAAATCCGGTGTAGGCAAAGAGCCCCAGCACCGAGACCGTGGCGCTGCTCGAGGCGTCGTTGCGCATCACGAGGAACACCACCAGCAGCATGCTGAGGATCAGCGTGGCTTCGACGCCGAGCCGCGCGACCCCGGCCGCCCACGACCGGCGTTGCTTGGTGTGAGACAACGCGCGCTTGGTCTGGCGGAACTGCGCCTCGAAGAACTCCTGCCGGCCGGTGACCTTGACGTCCTTGATGGCGCCGATGCTTTGTTGCAGCACGTGCAGCTGCTGCTGGAAGAGCGCGCGCTCTTCCTCGCCGATCCGCTCCCACGATCGTCGCGTCAACACGATCGGCACGAGCACCAGCGCCAGCACTAGCGCCACGGCCACGAGCGTGATCGGCGGCGCCGAGACGAGCAGGACCGCGGCGAGCGCCGCGATCGTCACCGTTTCGGCCAGGATGTTGACCGCCGAGCCGGCAACCAGCTCGTAGGCGATGTCGGCCGACCGGGTCATCGGCTCGATCAGCGAAGCCGAGCGGCGCCGCACATGAAACAGGTAGTCGGCGGCGAGATACCTTGCAAACAGCCGTTCGGCCGCCGAGGCCGCCGACTCGAAGACGACGCCCTGCCGGACCCAGTCGACCCACGACAGGAACACGGCGCGCGCGATATAGAAGGTGCCGACGCCGAGCGCGAGAGCCGCGACGATGCGGCGCGGGTCGTCGGTCGGCCACGCGCGCCAGATCGCCGATACCACGGGTGCGGTGCGGACCTGATCGGGATCGACGACCAGTCGAAGCAGCCCGAACACCGCCAGCGCGCCGAACGCTTCGATCGCCGCGGCCAGGGCGACGATCGGTACCAACAGAAGCCAGCGCCACCGCTCACGCGCCGGCAACCACGACAGGACGGTTCGAATATCTCCGATCAAGAAAGGACCGGGCTCATTCTGCCACGTTGACGCGGCACCCCATCAAGGGGTGCCCTACGTATAATTGACGTCACACCCATGCAGGACCTCACCACCGGATCGCTCTCCGGACATCTGATCAAGACCACCAGCTTCATGCTCGTCAGCATGATCTTCCAGACGCTCTACGTGCTGGTCGATCTGTTCTGGGTCGGCCGTCTCGGTACCGATGCCGTGGCGGCGGTCGGCATCAGCGCCAACCTGTCGTTTCTCGTGCTCGCCATCTCGCAGATGCTCGGCGTCGGCACGACGACGATGGTGTCGCACGCGGCGGGGAGCAAGCAGCACGATCAGGCGATTGTCCTGTTCAACCAGTCGCAGGTGCTGTCGATGGTCGCCGGCGTGACGTTCCTCGCCGTGGCGATGTTCTATCGGACCGCGTATGCGGCGTCGCTCAGCGCGGATGCCGCTATGCAGTCGCAGGCCGAGCAGTACCTGCTGTGGTTCATTCCGGCCATGGCGCTGCAGTTTGCGATGGTCGCGATGGGCGCGGCGCTGCGCGGCACGGGCAACTTCAAGCCGGGCATGTACGTGCAGACCGGCACGGTGATCATCAACATCGTGCTCGCGCCGGTGCTGATCTTCGGGTGGGGTCCGTTCGATCCGCAAGGCATCAGCGGCGCGGCGGTGGCGACGTTTGTGGCGATCGCGGTCGGCGTGGTGTGGATCTCGTTTTACTTTCTCGACAACAACGCCTACCTGCGGTTTCACTTCGTCGACTGGAAGCCGAATTTCCGCGTCTGGGGACGGATGCTGACGATCGGCCTGCCCGCCGGTGCGGAATTCGCGCTGATGGGTCTCTACATGGTCGTGGTGTACCTGATCACCAAGCCGTTCGGCGCGGCGGCGCAAGCCGGCTTTGGCATCGGGCTGCGCATCGTGCAGTCGGCGTTCCTGCCGGTGGTCGCACTTGGATTTGCGGTGGCGCCGGTCGCCGGGCAGAACTTCGGCGCGCGCAAGGGCCAGCGCGTGCGGGACGCGTTCAAGACCGCGGCGTCGATGGCGGCGATGGCGATGCTCGTGCTCTCCGGCGGCATCTACCTGGGAGCGGCGCAGCTGATGCGGCTGTTCAGCTCGGATCCGGAAGTGATTCGCGTCGGCGTTGACTATCTCCACATCGTGACGCTCAACTTCGTGCCGTCAGGCGTCACGTTCGTGTCGGCCAGCATGTTCCAGGCGATGGGCAACACGCTGCCGTCGCTGATGACGTCGTTCATCCGCATGGCGATTGGCGTCGTGCCCGCGGTGATCCTGTCGCGGCGGCCCGACTTCGCGTTGACGTGGATCTGGTGGCTGACCGTTCTGTCGACCGCGCTGCAGATGGCGATGAACCTGCTGCTGTTGCAGCGTGAGTTCCGGATCAAGCTCGTGCACGCGCCCGAGTCGCTCGCCGTCCCGGTTTAGAAACAGGAGATCAGAAGAAAATATTTCTCCTGATCTTCTGGTCTCCTGTGAGTATTTCTCTTGGCCTCCTGTGAGTGACTGGGCCGGACTATAATTCTCGCGCCTACATGAAACTCGCCGTCCCGAAAGAATGCCGACCCGGCGAGCGCCGGGTGGCCCTGACCCCCGAAAACGTCTCGCGCCTCATCAAGATGGGTTTTACGGTCGCCGTCGAACACGACGCCGGCGCGGGCGCCTCGTTTGACGATCACGACTACCTCGCCGCCGGTGCGGAGATCGTCGCGGACACGCGCCAGATCTGGCAGACCGGCGACGTGCTGCTGAAAGTGCAGCCGCCGGCGCCGCATCCGGCGCTGGGGGTGCACGAAGCCGACCTGATCCGCGAAGGCGGCACGCTCGTCAGCTTCCTCTATCCCGGCAAGAACAAGGACATCATCGACAAGCTGGCGGCACGGAAGGCCACGGCGATCGCGGTCGATCAGATCCCGCGCATCACGCGCGCGCAGAAGATGGACGCGCTGTCGTCGATGGCCAACATCGCCGGCTACCGCGCGGTGGTCGAAGCGGCGAGCTTCTACGGGCGGTTCTTCACCGGACAAATGACGGCGGCGGGCCGGGTGCCGCCGGCGAAGGTGCTGGTGATCGGCGCCGGCGTGGCGGGGCTGGCCGCAATCGGCGCGGCGCGCGGCATGGGCGCGATCGTCCGTGCCTTCGACACGCGGCCGACGGTGAAGGAACAAGTCAAGAGCATGGGCGCCGAGTTCATCGAGCTCAACGTCGAGGAAGACGGCGAGGGCGCGGGCGGCTATGCAAAAGAGATGAGCCCGGCGTTCATCAAGGCGGAGATGGCGATGTTCCTCGCGCAGGCGAAGGAGGTCGACATCATCATCACCACGGCGCTGATCCCGAATCGGCCGGCGCCCATCCTGATCACCGAAGAGATGGTCAAGGCGATGAAGAAGGGGTCGGTGATCGTCGACCTCGCCGCCGAGAATGGCGGCAACTGCGCGCTCACCGAACCCGGCAACGTCGTCGAACGCTACGGCGTCCATATTCTCGGCTACACCGACCTGCCAAGCCGCCTCGCGCCGACGGCCAGCCTGTTGTTTGGCAACAACCTGACGCATTTACTGGCGGACCTTGGCGGCGCCAGTCACTTTCATCTCGACCTCGCCGACGAAGTGGTGCGCGGCGCGCTCGTGCTTCGCAACGGCGAGCTGCTCTGGCCGCCGCCGCCGCGGCCGCCGGTGGTGTTGCCGCCGGATCTGAAAGTCCCGACGGCCAAGGTGCCGGTGCCTCATCCGAAACACGAGAAGAAGGGCGGCGGCGTTGCCGGACCGGTGCTGGCGCTGTTGGCGACGGCTGGTCTGGTCGGCCTGGGCCTGGTGGCACCACCGGCATTTCTCTCCCACCTGACCGTGTTCGCGCTCGCGTGCATTGTCGGATGGCAGGTGGTGTGGAACGTAACGCCGGCGCTGCATACGCCGCTCATGAGCGTGACCAACGCCATCAGCGGCATCATCGTGATCGGCGGCATGCTGCAGGTCAGCGGGCCGCCCTCGTCTACCATCGTGATGCTTGGCGGGGCGGCCATCCTTCTGGCCTCGATCAACATCGCCGGCGGCTTTCTCGTGACGCAGCGCATGTTGAAGATGTTCCGGAAATGACGACGATACCCGAGACACTCGTCACGATCGCCTATCTCGTCGCCGGACTACTTTTCATTTTCAGCCTGGGCGGGCTGTCGGCGCAGGAATCGGCGCGCCGCGGCAACGTGTTCGGCATGGTCGGCATGCTGATCGCGGTGCTGGTCACGACGTTTGGCCCGCGGGTCACCAGCTATACGGTGCTGACCGGTGCGCTCGTTACCGGCGGCGCGATCGGGGCGGCGCTGGCGTCGCGCGTTGGGATGACGTCGATGCCGCAGATGGTCGCGATCCTGCACAGCTTTGTCGGCGCCGCGGCCGTGCTGGTCGGGTTGGCGACGGCGCTCGACCACAGCGTTCGCCTGTACGGCGCCGAGGCGACGATTCACGAAGTCGAAATCGCGCTCGGCATTTTCGTTGGCGCGATTACGTTCACCGGGTCGGTCGTCGCCTACGGCAAGTTGCAGGGTCTGATCGGCAGCAAGCCGTTACTGCTTCCGGGCCGGCATCTGATCAACCTGATCGCCTTCCTTGGATGCCTGTACCTCGGTTTCCTGTTCATCACCTACGGCGACTACTTCCCGCCGCTGTGGCCGCTGCTGGCGATCACCGGCGTGGCGTGCCTGCTCGGCATCCTCCTGGTGATGGCGATCGGCGGCGCGGATATGCCGGTCGTGGTCTCGATGCTCAACAGCTATTCGGGATGGGCCGCGGCCGCCGCGGGCTTCATGCTCGAAAACGATCTGCTGATCATCACCGGCGCGCTGGTCGGTTCGAGCGGCGCGATCCTGAGCTACATCATGTGCCGCGCCATGAACCGGTCGTTCCTGAGCGTGATCCTCGGCGGCTTCGGTGCCGAGGAAGGGGCGGCGCCCGCCGCCGGGGCGCAGCCGGCCGGCGAGGTCAAGAGCATCACGGCCGAAGAGACGGCGGAGCTGCTGCGCGAGGCCAAGAGCGTGATCGTAGTGCCGGGCTACGGCCTGGCCGTGGCGCAGGCACAGCACCCGTTGTACGAGCTCACGCAAATCCTGCGCGATCGCGGCGTCGAGGTGCGGTTCGCGATCCATCCGGTGGCCGGCCGGCTGCCGGGGCACATGAACGTGCTGCTCGCGGAAGCCAGGGTGCCCTACGACATCGTGTTCGAGATGGAAGAGGTCAACGAAGACTTCCCTGACACGGACGTGGCGATCGTCATCGGCGCGAACGACATCGTGAACCCGGGCGCGCTGGACGACCCGTCGAGCCCGATCTACGGGATGCCGATTCTCGAAGTGTGGAAGGCCAAGACCTGTATTGTGAGCAAACGCGGCATGGCCAGCGGCTATGCCGGCGTGGACAACCCGCTGTTCTATAAACAGAACACGCGGATGCTGTTCGGCGACGCTAAGCAGACGGTGGTGAAGCTGATTGCAGAGCTCAAGACCGCATTGTCACACTGAACTTCGTGCCGACGTGGCGCGCCCTGCAAGGAAGGCGGCGCCGTGAAGGTAGAATACCGGTCATGCGAATCACCGTCCTGAAGGAACGGGCCGCGGGGGAACACCGCGTTGCGCTCGTCCCGGAATCGGTGAGCAAGCTCGTGAAGGCCGGCGCCGAGGTAATGGTCGAACGTGGCGCGGGACAGGCCGCGGGGTTTCCGGATGCGTCATACCAGGCTGTGGGCGCCGCGCTGGCCGGCGCGGCAGACGAAGCGCTGAGCGGAGCAGACGTTGTCTTGAAGGTCCAGCCACCCACACCCGACGAAGCGGGGCGCCTTCCCTCGGGCGCGGTCCTCATCAGCTTGCTGCCGGCCTCTTCGAACGGCGACCTTCTTCTACAATTGGCGAGTCGAAACGTCACGGCGCTGGGCCTCGAGCGGGTCCCGCGCATCACGCGAGCCCAGTCGATGGACGTGCTCTCGTCTCAGGCGACCGTCGCCGGCTACAAGGCGGTGCTGCTCGGCGCCTCGACGCTGCCACGGCTGCTGCCGATGATGACGACCGCGGCCGGATCGCTCACCCCGGGCAAGGCGTTCGTGCTCGGCGCGGGGGTGGCAGGACTGCAGGCGATCGCAACGGCGCGGCGGCTGGGCGCCGTGGTGTCGGCCTTCGATGTGCGGCCCGCGGTGAAGGAACAGGTGCAGTCGCTCGGCGCGTCGTTTGTCGCCGCCAACGCGATCGGCGCGGGCGCCGAGGGACAAGGCGGGTACGCGCGGGCGCAGACCGAGGACGAACAGGCCCGCACCCAGGCGGCGCTGGCCGGCCACATCAAGGACATGGACCTGGTGATTGCCACGGCCGCGATTCCCGGCAAGCGCGCGCCCGTCCTGATCACCGAAGCGATGGTCGCGTCGATGAAGCCCGGCAGCGTGATCGTCGACCTCGCAGCGGAGACCGGCGGCAATTGCGTGCTGACCCGGGCCGGCGAGACGGTGGTCACGGCCAACGGGGTGACCATCCTCGGCCCGGTGAACCTGCCGGCCACGATGCCGCTGCATGCGAGCCAGATGTTGAGCCGCAACGTCCTGACGCTTCTGCAACACCTCCTCACCAAGGAGGGCCAGCTGGTGGTCAGTATGGACGACGAGATCACAGGGGCGATGTGTCTGGTCCACGCCGGCCAGGTCCGATGAGCCGCCAGTTGGAGAGTTTTTCATGACCACCGAAGCGCTAATCATGGCGATCGTCATCTTCACGCTCTCCACGTTTCTCGGCGTGGAGCTGATCGGGCGCGTCCCGCCGACGCTCCATACCCCGTTGATGTCGGGCGCGAACGCCGTCAGCGGCATCACGATTGTCGGCGCCCTGATCATCGCGGGCAGCGACCTCGGGTGGATTTCGACCTATCTCGGCTTCGTCGCCATTGTGCTGGCCATGATGAACGTGGCGGGTGGCTACGCCGTGACCGACCGGATGCTGGGCATGTTCAAGTCCGGGCCGGAGGAGAAGCGCTGATGCCCGTCTGGCTGACCCAGATCCTCTACCTTGTCTCGGCCGTTCTCTTCATCATCGGCATCAAGCGTCTCGGCAGCCCCGCCACCGCGCGGCAGGGCAACGCGATCTCCGGCGTGGGGATGCTGATTGCGATCCTGGTCGCGCTCGCCGATCACGCGGTTGTCTCCTACGGGGTGATCGCGGCGGGCATGGTGGTGGGCACCTTGTTGGGACTGTGGCAGGCCTATGCCGTGAAGATGACGGCGATGCCGCAAATGGTGGCGCTGCTCAACGGCTTCGGCGGCGGCGCCTCGATGATCGTCGGCGCGGCCGAGTTCTACCGGGCATTCGAGGCCGGCGCCGACATCCCGACGCCGACGGGCGTCGTGATGCAGCTCAGCCTGATCATCGGTGGCGTGACGCTCACGGGCAGCCTCGTGGCGTTTGCGAAGCTGCAAGAGTGGATGCCGGGCAAGCCCCTCACGTTTCCGGCCCAGAACGCGTCGAACCTGATCGTGTTCCTCGCCACGCTGGCGCTGGCCGGCTGGCAGATCTCCACGGAAGTGCCGCTCTTGCCGCCGTTCTACGGGCTGTGCGCGCTGGCGCTGCTGCTCGGTGTGCTGCTCGTGATTCCCATCGGTGGCGCGGACATGCCGGTGGTGATTTCGCTGCTCAATTCGTACTCGGGCATCGCGGCCGGCATGACGGGTTTCGTGATCGACAACGAGGTGCTCATCATCGCGGGCGCGCTCGTGGGCTCGTCCGGCATCATCTTGAGCCGGATCATGTGCAAGGCGATGAACCGGTCGCTGACCAACGTGCTCTTTGGCGCGTTCGGCGCCACGGCCGGCAGGAGCGGCGGCACGAGCATGGCTGGTCTGACCGTGAAATCGATCACGCCCGAAGACTTCGCGGTCCAGCTGGCGTACGCGCGGAAGGTGATCATCGTCCCGGGCTACGGGATGGCCGTGGCGCAGGCGCAGCACCAGGTGCGCGAGCTGGCCGACTTGATCGAGAAGCGCGGCGGCGTGGTGAAGTACGCCATCCATCCCGTGGCGGGGCGCATGCCGGGGCACATGAACGTGCTGCTCGCCGAGGCGAACATCCCGTACGATCGGCTCTACGAGATGGACGACATCAACAGCGAGTTCGACGACACGGATGCGTGCCTGGTGATTGGGGCCAACGACGTCGTGAACCCGGCGGCGCGCCACGACAAAAACTCGCCGATCTTCGGCATGCCGATTATCAATGCCGACCACGCGAAGATGACCGTGGTGATGAAGCGCAGCATGGCGACCGGATTCGCCGGGATCGAAAACGAGTTGTTCTACGCGCCACGCACGTGGATGTTGTTCGGAGATGCGAAGCAGAGCCTGCAGAAGTTGATCGCGGAGGTCAAACAGGCTTGAGGGCTTGAGGGCTTGGGAGGTTGCGATGACTACATCGACTCGCCGATGGATTTCTGCCGCGGGATTCGCATTCGTCGTTGCCCTCGTACCGATCTCGGCGCAGCCCGCGTCTGACACCGTCGACGCCCACGTCGCGGCGGCGAAGGCCGCGGCCCGACAGGATCATCTCGGTCTGTTCAACCGCCTGTGCACGCCTGAACCGGCGCGACCCGCGGCGGCGGCGACTCAGAAACCAGCCCCGCCACGACCGGCCGGGCCGCCGGCCAAATCCACTTGGGAAGCGGACGCTGTCAAGGTGTTCGACAACCTGTACTCCGTGGGCGAGAAGGAATACTCCGCGTGGGCCGTGACCACCTCCGACGGCATCATCATTCTCGACACCATCTTCGAGTACTCGGTCGACAGCCAAATCGTGGGCGGCCTGCGCAAGCTCGGCCTCGATCCCACGACGATCAAGTACGCGATCGTCAGCCACGGTCATCGCGATCACTCCGGCGGCGCGCAGTTCCTGCAGGATTCGTTCAAGACACGCGTGCTGCTGTCAGCCGCCGATTGGGACATGCTCGAGAAGAACACCCGCGACCCGGCGAAGCCGAAGCGCGACATCGTCGTCACCGACGGGCAAAAGCTCACGCTTGGTAATCAGACCCTGACGCTGTATGTGACGCCTGGACACACGCCCGGAACCGTCTCGACGCTGGTGCCCGTCTTCGACAACGGCAAGCCGCACCTGGCGGCGGCGTGGGGTGGCACGGCCTTCAATTTCACGCCCTCGAAGGAACGCTTCAAGATCTACATCGACTCGGCCCGGCGCTTCAGCGACATCGTCGCCAAGGCCGGTGCGGATGTGCTGATCGCGAATCACACGATCTTTGACGGCTCCAAGACCAAACTGCCGGCGATGGCGTCGCGCAAGCCCGGCGACCCTCATCCGTACGTGATTGGCACCGAGAGCGTCCGCAGGTACCTCAAGGTGGCTGAAGAATGTGCGGCAGCGGCGATGCTGCGGTTAAATTAGGAACGCGGGGACCAACATAATGAAAACACGTATCTCGATTCTCGTCATTCTTACGGCGCTCGCGATACCGGTGGCCGTTTCCGTTCAGAGCCGCCCTCAGGCGGTATCCGGGCTGGCGGCCGATCGCGTCGCCGTCATCGACCGCGGCCTGCAGCGCTTCATCGACGACAACCGGGTCGCCGGCATCGTGGCGCTCGTGATACAGGACGGCAAGCCCGTCTACGAGAAGGCCTTCGGCTGGGCCGACAAGGAAGCCGGCCGGCGGATGACCACCGACACGATCTTCCGCATCGCGTCGCAGACCAAGGCGCTCACGAGCGTCGCGATCATGCAGTTGATCGAAGAAGGCAAGCTCTCGCTCAATCGGCGCGCCGGCGACTTCATCCCGACATTTGCGGCGACGACGGTGGCAACGGCCCGGAAGGATGACGGCCTCGTGACCGCGCCGGCACGCCGGCCGATCACCATCAGGGATCTGTTGACGCACACCGCCGGCATTTCATACGGCACGGGATCGGTGGTCGGCGACACCTATGCGGCGAAGGGCCTGGGGCCCGCGGCGGGCATGGGCTGGTACACCGCCGACAAGGACGAGCCGGTGTGCACGACGATGGAACGGCTCGGCACCTTGCCGTTCGTTGCGCAACCCGGCGACCAATTTGTCTACGGCTACAACACCGATATCCTCGGCTGCATCGTCGAGAAAGTCTCGGGGCTGTCGCTCGACCAGTACCTGCGCATGCGCATCATCGCGCCCCTGGGGATGAAGGACACGATGTTCTTCCTGCCGCCTGCGGAGCGGGCACGGCTCGCGGCCGTGTATGGCAGTCAGGACGGCAAGTACGTCCGTTCGCCCGACGACGCTCGCGGCCAGGGTCACTACATTGACGGTCCACGTAAGAACTTCGCGGGCGGCGCGGGTTTACTTTCCACCGCGCGCGACTACGCGCGCTTCCTGGAAGCGATGCGCCTGGGCGGCACGGTCGACGGCGTGCGGTTGCTGTCGCCGCGCAGCGTGCAGCTCATGACGACAAACCAGGTCGGCACTCTTCATTCGGCCACCGGCCTTGGCTTTGGCCTGGGCTTCCAGACAACTGACCACTACGGCGCAAACGGGATGAGCGGCGAAGGATCGTTCGGGTGGGGCGGCGCCTACGGATCCAACTATCGTGTCGATCCCGAGGCCCGGCTGGTGCTCGTGCTGATGACCCAGCTGATGCCCAACGCCACCGACATCCAGCAGGTGTTTCCGAACCTGGTGTACCAGGCGCTGCAGTGACACGCGGCGTTCGACCCTCGACGTGACCGCGCCACTCGACGACAGCCAGCGGTTCTGGGATGCGCATGCGAGGCGCGATCCGTTGTGGGCGGTGCTGTCCGACGCGGGCAAGGAAGCGCGGCGATGGGACGTGCGGCGCTTTTTACAGACCGGCCTCAACGAAGTCGCCTTGATGTTCTACGAGCTCGAGTCGCGCGGCATCGCCGTGAACCACGGCGCCACGCTCGACTTCGGCTGCGGCGTCGGACGGCTCACGCAAGCCCTGGCCGCGCGATTCCCGCAGGTGGTGGGCGTCGACGTGTCGCCGAAGATGATCGAAACGGCCACCGCGCTCAATCCGTTTCCCGAGCGGGCGCGCTTCGTGTGGAACGGCGAGCCGCACCTGCAACAGTTCGGCGATGCGACGTTCGATTTCGTTTACACGAACATCGTCCTGCAGCACATCGTTCCGGAAATCACCGCGGTGTATCTCCGGGAATTCCTCCGGCTGCTCAAGCCGGCGAGTATTCTGGTGTTCCAGCTGCCATCGCACCCGCGGCGCGCAGATGATCCGCTACCGGAATCGACCGCGGTCGCAATGGCAGACGACGCGTATCAGGCGGCGATCGCCATTACGGCATTGCCGCACGAACCGATCAAGCCGGCTGAGGTGGTCACGCTGGATGTCGATGTCACCAACGTCAGCGGCCTGGCGTGGACGCAACAGCAGTTCGGAGCGATCCGGTTAGGAAACCACTGGCTCGATCGAACCGGAGAGCGGATGCTGCAACGGGATGACGGGCGCACGCTGCTGCCCGAGACGCTGCCGCCAGGAGTGGCCTGCCGGATGCCGCTGACCATCACCGCGCCGAGCGCGGAAGGTGACTACGTCTGCGAGATCGATCTGGCGCATGAAGGCGTCCGCTGGTTTCGCGATCGCGATTCAGCCGTGCTGAGATTCCCCGTTGTCGTGCGCAGCGGCGGTGTTGAACCGGCTCGATCGATCGCGAGCGAATCCCGATCGGATCCGCCCGCCGGCGGCGCTGGCGCGGCACGAACCAGCTTGCCGCAGGTTGCGCCGGGCGATCTCACCGCCGCGGATCCGGGCGACTTCCCGATGCACGGGATCGACACCGATCGGGTCGAGCAGTTGATTGCGGCCTCAGGCGGCGAGCTCGTGCTGAAGAGCGCCGATCACAGCTGCGGTCACAGCTGGATCAGTCACCGCTACGTCGTTCGCAAACGCTGAGCTTCTGGTCGGCTTGGAACGTTTGCCCTGATTTTGCCGTCAAGAATCAGTACGGCGCGCTAGTTCAGGAATAGCTCGCAACAGCCGATATCAAGAAGAGGAGGCCTGAGGGGTCTCCGGACATTACGTGAGATACTGAATGCCGCTTTCCGCAGCCAAAGAAAGAGCTTCTTGATGAACGTTTCGCGTTCCGCCTGTACGTTGGTGTTCGCGTTGGCCCTCAGTGCGCCGGCGTGGGCCCAGGATCCGCTGCCCGTCGAGGCCGCGCCCGTCGAGGGTTCGACAGCCACCGAGGTGGCGGGCGCGCCCGGACCAGTCGAAGGCGGCAGTGACAACTTCTTCAAGATGGTGGCCGGCGACTTCAAGAATTTCTTCAACAGCGACACGGCGAAGGTGATGGGCTACTTCTCGATCGCCGCGGCCGCCGCCGCGCCCTGGGATCGCAAGGGCGTGAATAACGGCTTCAACATTCCGACCACCGTGTTCCAGGGCGGCAACCTCGCCGGCAGCTTCCCGTTCCAGTTAGGCGCCGGCGTTGCGGCGTACGGGGTCGGCCGCTCGTTCGGCAACGCCAGGACCGCCACCGTGGGCCGCGACATCATGCGCGCCCAGATTCTGTCGCAGGTGCTGGTGCAGGGCATGAAGGTGACCATCCGCCGCGAGCGCCCCGACAAGAGCAACAGCCTGTCGTTTCCCTCCGGACATGCCGCGAGCGCATTCGCCACCGCCGGCGTGCTCCATAAACATTACGGCTGGAAGGCCGGCGTGCCCGCGTACGCGTTCGGCTCGTACGTCGCGCTCGCCCGCATGTCGTGGAACAGACATCACGCCACTGACGTCGTAATGGGTGCGGGCTTCGGACTCGCGTCGGCCCGCACGGTGACGATGAGGATGGGCGGTAAGAAGTTCAGCGTCGGGGTGCAGCCGCAGGTCGGCGGCGCATCAGTCCACTTCACGAGGATCTACAAGTAGTTTCCCTGCCAAGGGGTCAGACCCCTCGGCACTTCTTGCTCGGGGTC